>JAQGMR010000032.1 GCA_028292265.1 Herminiimonas sp. | reverse complement strand
ACGGCGTGGGAACCCCGCGCAGCGGGGCGGCAGACCCGGGCCGCCTTTTCTTGGTTCCGTTCTTTTGGCGGAGCAAAAGAATGAACCCGGTCGCCGGGCCGGAACCCGGCATGGTCACCCGACAGGGCGCCCCTATCGAGCACCGAAGGTAAAGCCAAACTACAAAGCCGCACTTGACGTTAGGGGATCGGAGAATTCAGAACAGACCAATGTACCCCGGCTTGGCCGCCGGACAGGGCGCCCCAACACCACTATTCCCCCACCCCTTCCCATATGCATCAGCCACATTTTCATTTCGCGTACAATTTCGGCAGTTAACGTCTTCCGCCTCAGAGTCGTCAAAGGAAGCCTTCCATGAAAATCCTCTCGCGCATCATCGGCGTCATCATCTTCATCGCGTTTTTCGGGTTCGCCCTTAAAAACACTGATGAAGTGACGCTGCATTTCTTTGGCTATGACATCCGGCAGCCGTTGGCGCTGATGCTCCTCGCCTTTTTCGCCATGGGCGCGGCATTGGGGGTTCTCGCCATGACGCCCACAGTGTTCCGAAACCGCCGTGAACTCTCGCGGCACAGGAAGACTGTCATCACGCTGCAGAAAGAGAGCGAGGCCCAACAACTGGCGCGCAAGACGCCGCCGCAGCCCGACAGCGTTGACAATCGTTAGGGCTTGATGCGAGCCTTGCGGCAGCCCGCGGGACGGGCCCACTCACATGACTGAAGAATTGGCACCGCATGGAATTTGAAACTTGGTGGCTGCTGGGAATACCGGTGCTGTTCGCACTCGGCTGGATCGCCGCGCGCGTGGATATTCGCCAGCTGGTATCGGAGTCGCGCAGCCTTCCGCTTGGCTATTTCAAGGGCCTCAATTTCCTGTTGAATGAGCAGCCCGACAAGGCGATTGACGCATTCATCGAAATTGTCAAGCTTGACCCCGAGACGGTCGAGATGCACTTCGCATTGGGGAACCTGTTCCGTCGTCGTGGTGAGACCGAGCGCGCCATTCGCGTGCACCAGAATTTGTTGGCGCGACCCGATCTGGCACAGGAGCATGCGGTGCATGCCCGCTATGAACTGGGCCAGGACTACTTGAAGGCTGGCCTGCTGGACCGGGCCGAAGAAACCTTCAACCAGCTCGCCGACACGCAATACGGCACCCAGGCGCGCCGCGCCGTCCTGGAAATCTATCAACGTGAAAAAGAATGGACACGCGCCATCGACGCGGCGCGCGCGCTGCAGGAAGCAGGCGCCGGCAGCCGCCAGAAGGAAATCGCCCAGTTCTATTGCGAACTCGCGCAGGACGCATTGGTTCATACCCATCCAGAGGCCGCGCGCGAAATGCTCGACCGGGCACTGGCTGAGGACCGCAACAGCGTGCGCGCCACAATCCTGAGCGGCGATGCATGCCTCGCGCAGGGCGACACGGAAGGCGCGCTGCTTCTTTGGCGGAGGGTCGAACAGCAGAGCGTGCCGCATGTGGCCCTGGTAGCCCAACGGCTGATGGATGGGTATCGCGCGGTGGGGCGTCCTCAGGAGGGCGTCAACCTGCTGAAGGCTTACCTCGCTGAGGCGTCCTCAATCGACCTGCTTGAGGTCGTCTTCAAGGCTGTGCTTGAACTGGACGGCGTAGACGCTGCCAATCATCTTGTCAGCGACGAATTGCGCCGCACGCCAACATTGTTGGGATTGGACAAGTTGTTGGAGGCGCGCCTGATGTACGCTCAACCCGAGTACAGAACCGAGCTATCGACGGTCAAAACCCTGGTGCACGGCTATGCGCAGAAGCTGGCCCGTTATCAGTGCAGCCACTGCGGTTTCAAGGCGCGCCAATTCTATTGGCATTGTCCAGGCTGCAGCCAATGGGAGACTTACCCACCTCGCCGCAGCGAGGAACTGAACGTCATGAACTGACCCGACCGCCACGGTGACCGGTGACCCCTGAACCGTTACCGCTACCTTGCACAGTGAACCGTGTACTGTGAACGGCGGACAAGGAACAACAACGCAATGCACACCACTTCAACAGGACTAGCATGAGAGTTACGATCATTGGCACAGGTTATGTTGGCCTCGTTACCGGCGCCTGCCTGGCCGAGTTGGGAAATGAGGTATTTTGCCTCGACCTTGATCAGTCCAAGGTCGACATCCTTAACAACGGCGGCATACCGATCCATGAACCGGGGCTCCACGATGTCGTAACCCGCAACCGCGCGGCCGGGCGGTTGACCTTTTCTACCGATATTGCTGCCAGCGTGGCACATGGCGAAGTACAGTTCATCGCGGTCGGCACGCCGCCCGACGAAGACGGCTCCGCCGACCTGCAGTACGTGCTCGCCGCCGCGCGCAACATTGGCAAGCACATGAACGGTTTCAAGGTCATCGTCGACAAGTCGACTGTGCCAGTCGGAACAGCAGATCGAGTCAAGGACGCGATCTGCGCCGAACTCGACGCGCGCAAGTCAGTCGCCGGTTTCTCCGTTGTCTCCAACCCGGAATTTCTCAAAGAAGGCGCCGCCGTCGAAGACTTCATGCGGCCGGATCGCATCGTCATAGGTTGCGACGAAACAGAAGATGGAGAGCGTGCGCGCCGCACCATGCGTGCGCTTTACGCGCCGTTCAACCGCAACCACGAGCGCACTTTCTGGATGGACGTACGCTCCGCGGAGTTTACGAAATATGCCGCGAACGCCATGCTGGCCACCCGCATTTCGTTCATGAACGAAATGGCGAACCTCGCGGACCGTGTGGGCGCCGACATTGAAGCTGTGCGACACGGCATAGGGTCGGATCCGCGCATTGGCTACAGCTTCCTTTATGCCGGCTGTGGCTACGGCGGATCGTGCTTCCCCAAGGACGTACAGGCCCTCGAACGCACTGCGCGCGACAACGACCAGCAACTGTTGATTCTGCACGCGGTTGAAGCGGTCAACAACCGCCAAAAGCACGTACTTGGCGAGAAAATTTTCGCGCGCTTCGGCAATGACCTGCGCGGCAGGCATTTCGCCGTTTGGGGCCTGGCATTCAAACCTAATACCGACGACATGCGTGAAGCGCCATCGCGCGTGCTGCTGCGCCAACTGATCGAGCGCGGCGCGTCCGCAGCGGTGTACGATCCGGTCGCGATGAAGGAAGCGGAGCGTGCCATCAATCTTGATTTCGCCGACGATCCCGAGGCCCGCGCCAGAATCCGGTTCTGCACCAGCCAGAACGATGCAGTGCAGGACGCGGACGCGCTTGCGATCGTCACCGAATGGAAGACCTTCCGCAGCCCGGATTTCGAGCGACTCAAGTCACGACTCAAGACGCCGGTTATCTTCGACGGACGCAACCTGTTTGAACCGGAAGTGATGGCGCTTGCCGGCTTCGAATACCACGGTATCGGGCGTTCGGTGCGCACCCGGACATGAACACCGCGCCCAGCCTCGAACTCAGCACCAGTCGTCTGCTGGTAGTTGGCGACGTCATGCTGGATCGCTACTGGTTTGGCGACGTCAGTCGCATCTCGCCGGAGGCACCGGTGCCGGTGGTTCGCGTGGTTCGCTGCGAGGAACGTCTCGGCGGCGCTGCCAACGTGGCTCGCAATGCTGCAGCGCTTGGTGCGCACACCGGCTTGCTTGGTGTTGTAGGCCAGGACGAGGCCGGCGATATGGTAGAAAAAATGGTCCGCGAAATAGGCATCGACAGCCATCTCGCGCGCGACGCGACGATCTCGACCATCGTCAAGCTCCGGGTTATCGGGCGCCAGCAGCAGCTGCTGCGAATCGATTTCGAAGAGGCGCCCACACAAACGGTTTTGCGCGACAAACTGACCCGTTTTCGCACGTTACTTCCTGACTACGACCTGGTGATCCTGTCCGACTATGCAAAGGGCAGCCTGGTAGACGTTACCGAAATGATTGCGACGGCCCGCAAGGAAGGCAAGATCGTTCTGGTCGACCCGAAGGGGGAAGACTTTTCCCGGTATGCCGGAGCGTCGATCCTGACACCGAACAAGGCAGAGTTGCGGCTCGTCGTTGGCTCATGGAAGGATGAAGACGCGCTGACCGCCAAGGTACAGAAGCTGCGCGAGAGCCTCTCATTGGACGCCTTGCTTCTGACGCGATCCGAAGAAGGCATGTCGCTATACACGGCTGATGAAGTCGTGCACTTCCCTGCGATGGCGCGCGAGGTGTACGACGTGTCCGGTGCAGGCGATACGGTCATTGCGACGCTCGCTACGATGCTCGCAGCCGGCATGCCATTGAAGGATGCTGCTGCACTGGCCAATCGGGCTGGCGGCATCGTAGTTGGTAAGCTTGGTACGGCTACCGTCACTCGGGATGAGCTCTTTCCGGCATAGTGTCGGACAACGCCCACTTTCGACACAGCCTCCTCTCAATACCCTCAATTACTGTCAACGCCATTGGGACAGTCCCGCGTTAGTCGCGTGACGCTGTGGCAGGCAACCGCCTGTTGCGGCGATCAGTTTCAGCCGACCAACCGGAGAAAAAAATGATCAAGAAATTTCTGTTTTTAGTTGCCGTGTTTGTGATGAGCACCGGCTTCGCTTTCGCGCAGGCTGACGCGAGCAAAGCTGACCAGGCGGCGCTTGACGGTATCAAGGGAGTGGGGCCAAAGATGTCCAAGGCGATTCTTGCGGAACGAAAAAAGGGCGGCGAGTTCAAGGACTGGGCGGACTTTGAAAAGCGCGTGAAAGGCATCAAGGAAAAGAGCGCCCGCAAGCTGTCCGAACACGGACTTACCGTAAATGGCCAGTCGCGTCCCGGGTCGCCAGCCAAGCAAGGCGCACATGCGAAGGGAGCGGACAAGTCCAAGGGACTGCAGATGGTTTCAGGTGCGGATCCTGAGAACGGCTCGAAGCCGACAAAGGTGCGCGGGCGTCCTTTCCCGCACAAGGCCGCTGATGCGGCGAGCAGCACGAAGTAAGCTGTAAGGGCGGCCTGAGGGACCCTGCGGCCGAGCCCGAGGAGCCCGCGACGAGTTTGTCGCGGGCTTTTTTGTATCTGCGCTGGGGCAGAAATCGCGCGCTGGCATGTTTCGCTTCTTGAGTACAAGACACGACGTTTCACGTCTGCGATTAAAATAGCCAATTGCAGCACACCGCCATTTGAAGGATCGTCATGCCGTACAAAACGATTGAAGACACAATAGGAAACACGCCCCTGGTGCAACTGCGCCGCATCCCGGGCGCCGATGCCGAGCAGCGCAACAACATCATCCTCGGGAAGCTGGAAGGGAACAATCCGGCGGGCTCCGTGAAAGACCGCCCCGCGGTCGCGATGGTGAAAGGTGCGGAGGAACGTGGCCAAATCAAGCCGGGCGATACGCTGATCGAAGCGACCAGCGGCAACACCGGTATTGCACTTGCCATGGCCGCCTGTATCCGGGGCTACAAGATGGTGTTGCTGATGCCAGAGAACCTGAGTCTGGAGCGGCGCCAAAGCATGGCGGCCTACGGCGCGGAAATCATACTTACCCCGAAGTCGGGCGGCATGGAATATGCGCGCGACCTCGCGGAACAGATGCAGCGCGAAGGCAAGGGAATTATCCTTGACCAGTTCGCCAACCCCGACAATTCAAAGTCGCATTACGAGGGGACCGGGCCTGAGATCTGGCGTGACACCGACGGACGGATTACCCATTTCGTCAGCGCGATGGGGACCACCGGAACCATCATGGGTGTCTCGCGCTATCTTAAGGAAAAGAATCCGGCGGTTCGTATCATAGGCGCGCAGCCCGAAGAAGGTTCGCAAATACCGGGAATCCGCAAATGGCCCGAAGCCTATCTGCCAAAGATATTCGACCGGTCGCGCGTGGACCAGGTCGAGAACGTTAGCCAGGCCGCCTCAGAGGAAATGGCGCGGCGACTTGCGACTGAGGAGGGGATCTTCGGCGGGATTTCGGCCGCCGGCGCCTGCGAAGTCGCTCTGCGCATTTCTCAGTCCACCGAGAATGCGACGATCGTGTTTATCGTATGCGATCGCGGCGATCGCTATCTTTCCACCGGCGTTTTCCCGGCTTAAGGGCGCGAACAATCAGTCTTGCGTATCGTTTGAGCCGGCTTCTTTTGGCTTGAACTGCTTGTCGCTGATACGGAATTTGTCGCGCCGGTCGCCCATAAGAATACGCAGATCCCGGATACTCAGATCGCTCACTTCGTGCATCCGTATCAGAAGGGAGGCGCCGACCGGCAAGCGACGGTGCCGAATCTTGCTGATGACCGGCGGGGCCACTTCAAGTGCCCGTGACAACGCCGCATCATTCTTGAGATGGAGTTTCTCGATGAGCGAATCAAGCAGATTATTCGGATCGTAAGCGACCTGGTCGGCAAGTCGACTGCTTTTGGTGCTGCTATCTGGCTGGTTGGTCATGGCTGCTGTTTCCCAGGTTTAGGCTCGGTCGTTTAGCCGCTTGTCTGATTGATCGCGACCACTTGGAGCTGTTCAAACACATAAAGGTGCGATGCGGTATTAACTTGAGAACGGACAAAACCGTTCCGCAAATTCCGAAACCACACCAGGCGACGCCTTGACAAGAGACCAAGTGAGTCGTGGCCGAGCTTTGCTTGCGTTCCCGCAAGCCCTCGAAAAGTTGCCTGCGTAACATGGCATTCTACTGAAGCATTTATTTCTTGCAACTAATAGTTATAAAAAAGACAAATATTAGACAAAATAGCAACTTTGCGGTTGCAAGCGCTTGGGCCGGTAGCGCTGGTTCTGGTTTGGGCCGACAGAGTGCACAGCAGTCCTGGCGCTACAAGTCCGACCCGCCAGCCTTGTTCGGGTGAGGAAGTCCCAGCGCGTTCCAGCCCTCCATGCCAAGCCGGCCCAGCGTCACCTTGTTGGCCTCGTAGATAGTAGAAGGATCCGGAAAAGCGCGCACTGCCGTGTCGATGCTGGCTTCGCGGAGCAGATGCAGCGTGGGGTAAGGCGACCGATTGGTATAGTTTTCGATGTCCTCAGGGCCGCAGTCTGCAAACTGGTAGTCGGGATGGAAGCTCGCGATCTGGACTTGGCCTTCCAGTCCCAACAGTGCCAGCGTATGATCGGCCTCCCGCAGAAAATCATTGTAGTCAACGAAGTCCGTTAGAACCGCCGGGTGGATAAGCAGGGTTGTGTCGATTTCATCGGGCGCGGCGGCCTCAAGCAGGCGAAGTTCAGTGGCAAGCGCGTCACGCAGTTCATTGCGGGTCGTGGCGCTGCTCACCGCAAAGCGCACTTGTTGCTTGACGTATACCGCCTTGGCAAATGGACAGAGGTTAAGACCGATAACGGCCCGCTCCAGCCACGCTCGCGTGTCGAGAATGACCTGGTCCGTATCGATAATGGATGGTTGTGGCATAGGGCTAAAGGAATGAGGCTGATCAGATGGCGCTGAAGGCGACAATATACAAGGCGGACGTGCAGGTTGCAGACATGGATCGTCACTATTATCAGGACCATGCCTTGACGCTGGCACGTCACCCGTCCGAGACCGAGGAGCGGCTGATGGTTCGGCTCGCTGCGTTCTTGCGCCATGCCGGCCCGGCGCTCGCATTCGGCAAGGGTTTGAGCGACGCCGAGGAGCCCGACTTGTGGCAAAGAGATTTGACGGGTGCTATCGACCTTTGGATTGAGGTCGGCCAGCCCGATGAACGCCGTATCCGCAAGGCATGCGGACGAGCGCGCAAGGTACTGGTTTATAGCTATGGCAACACGGGGCAGGTGTGGTGGAGCCAGATCGGGAATCGCGTCGAGCGCGCAAGCAACCTTGGCGTGTTCCACCTTTCGGCCGCTGTCGGCAGTGGCCTTGCGGCCCTTGCCAATCGCAATATGCAATTGCAATGCACGATCCAGGACGGCCTCATGTGGATTGCAAGCAGCACCGACACGGTCCAAGTCGACCTGACGACACAGAAGGAGATGGAGGTTCGATAGAGGGGATAGTCAGAACGGTCCGTCTGTTTTCTTGTCAACACTGTTGATGGCAAGTTGCATGCCGTATTGGCGGTAGGGTAGTCCGAGCATGACCTTGAGCCGCCTTTCTTCGCGTAATTGAGCGCCGATATCGTCTGCGGATCTGGGCCGCCAATCCCGCCCGCCAACGTGGCCCGCGAGTCGGCCACCGAGATCCGGCTCGCTGCGCAGCGGGCCACCATGCAGCAAACATTTACAAAGAGCATCAAATGGCGCAAACCGAAGTAATCGTCACCCACACCTCCTTGATCGCCGCCGACGATGCAGCTCGCTTCGTCTCAGCGTCTATACGCGAAAAACTGGGCGAATCGTCGCCGGACGCGTTGATCGTGTTCGTCTCCCCAGAATATCCTTATGACGACTTGCTCAGCGCCCTCAACGACTACTGCAAGCCCGGCATTCTGGTCGGGTGTTCGTCAGCCGGCGAGTTTTCTGGGCGTTCAACCAAAAATGCTTCCATATCGGTGATGGCGATTCGGTCAGACAGCATCCGGTTTAATGCTCGCTGTGCGACGGGACTGAGGACCGACAGGTCTTCGGCAATACAGGGAATCCTGCCTGTGTTTACAGGCTCGGAGCATCCCGAATTCCCCTACCGCAGCGCACTCGTGCTGACAGATGCACTCGCGGGATATGCAGACGAAATGATCCATGTAATGACGGTGGAAACCGGCGGCAGTTATCAGTTGTTCGGCGGCGGCGCGGCTGACGATGCGAGGTTCCACGAGACGCATGTCTTCCACGGTCGCCGGTCGTACGCGGATGCGGTTGTCGTACTCGAAATGCTTTCCAGGAAACCGATCGGGCTTGGCGTTGAACACGGATGGAAGCCGAGTGGCGCCCCGCTGCGGGTGACAGAAGCGGATGGGAATCGACTCATCAGCCTGGACGCGACTTCGGTTGTGGAGATATTTCGGGAGCACGCCGAGCGAACAGGGCAAACGTTCAACCCGGCGGATCCGTTGCCGTTTTTCTTGCACAATGTAATTGGCATCGACACTGGCGACGATCACAAACTACGGGTGCCGCTCTCCCTGAACGAAGACGGGTCCGTTTCCTGCGCGGCGGAGGTACCGGTCGGCGCCACAGTGCATATCATGGTGGCTTCAATAGAATCGGCGTGCGATGCGGCGCGCCAAGCCTCGCTGGCTGCCATTGCAGGTCTTCGGGGCGAAGCGCACGCTGGTTCCCTCGTGTTTGACTGCGCCGCCACGCGACTGCGACTCGGCCGCTCTTTTTCCGACGAGCTTGTCGCCGTGGCGGAAGCCTTGGGATCGGAGAACTTCGCAGGCTGCAACACATATGGGCAGATTGCGCGCGGCGAAGGACAATTCAACGGGTTCCACAACTGCACCGCGGTGGTGTGCGCCATTCCGAAGTAGCAGCGATGATTCCCCTGAAATTGGTACACATCTTCGCGCGACTACAGGCCCCTGGCACTCGGCAAGCGGCACTGGCGGACATGGCCGAATACGCAGGCGCCCATCAAGTCCTTGTCTTTGGAAAGGACGTCGAGATAGGGAAATTCTTGCCGGCGCAGGGCTGTCAACAAACGCTCCCCCATGCGAGAAAATGGCAGGCCTTTCTTGATCAGTGCATCGGCACGGGAACCCATGCAGGCACTGCTCCGTCGCCAGTCGATGGATCGGATTGTGTTGCCTTTGGTATCGGCGACGGGACTGGCCTGTCGGCCATGGTCTTGCTGGGCGAGCGACCATCCGACGAGGCAATCAAAGGCATGGCGGCTCTCATGCCGATGCTCGGTTCAACACTTTCCATGGAGCGGGCAGCGCTGGCCGCAGCCGGCCACGCGGTAGTGGCCCAAGAAGCCAGTCGGCGTGCCAACGCACTGAATGCGGCGCTTGATGCCAACCGACGGGAACTGCAAAAGGCCTTCGAACGGGGAGAACGTGAACTCGAGTCTCGCCGCGAAGCAGAACGCCGCCTCAGAGAAGCCGACCGCCGCAAGGACGACTTTCTCGCGATGCTCGCGCATGAACTGCGTAATCCGCTCGCCCCAATCAGTATGGCCGCGCAAATCCTTTCCTTTCCGAACATAGGCCCAGCGCAGACGAAGCAGGCGAGGGAAATCATCGAACGGCAAATCGGGCATATGACGAATCTGCTCGACGATCTTCTCGACGTGTCGAGAGTCACGCGCGGCCTGATTGTCCTTGAGAAGCGCCCTCACACTTTACAAAGCCTCATCGCCGATGCAGTGGAACAGGTGCGGCCAGTTATCGAAGCGCGGCGTCATCGGCTTAATGTGGGTCACGCAGAAGCGCCTGCAACCGTCCTCGGTGACCGCACTCGCCTGGTTCAGGTCATCACGAATCTTTTGCACAACGCTGCGAAGTACACCCCTGACGGTGGCGATATCCTGGTGCAAGCCGACGTCGACGCCGAAATGGTAAGCCTTACAGTGCAGGATACGGGGATCGGCATTGACGCCGGGCTGATGCCGCATCTGTTCGAAATATTTACGCAAGGCGATAGAACATCTGACCGCTCACAGGGCGGCCTTGGCCTCGGTCTCGCACTGGTAAAAAGCCTGACCGAGTTGCACGGGGGCAGAGTGACCTGCCATAGCGAAGGACGGGGCAAGGGAAGCCGATTTACCGTATGTTTGCCGCGTGCTGTGGAGAAGGACGGGGCTGCCGAAATCCCCTCGGCCAGTAGCCACTTGCTCTCTCTAAAAAAGAGCCTGCGCATCCTTGTTGTAGAAGACAACGTCGATGCCGCCCGAATGCTGCAGATGTTCCTGGAGTCGGCCGGATATGCCGTTCGGGTTGAGCATCAGCCAGGGGAAGCGCTGGAAGAAGCGATCCGTGACGCCCCGGACGTCGCGATCCTTGATATAGGCTTGCCAGGCATGGACGGTCGTGAATTGTCGCGGCTGATGCGATCCCGGCCGGAAACCGCGGACACGGTCTTGATTGCCGTAACTGGCTATGGTCAGGTGGAAGAGCGGGCACTCGCCATCGGAGCCGGCTTCCATCATTACCTGGTGAAACCGGTAGATCCGCACGCCCTTATTGCGCTCCTGGAACGCATGAATGCCAGTTCGACGGTTCGAGGTTGACGGTTCCGTAATCGCAATCCATCCGACAGACTACAAGGGATCAACGAATGTCAGCGCGCGGATAGTGGAGGGTAGGGCGGCGAACTGCACCAGAAGCCATTGGCGTCTCTCGGCAGCGGTGTCTCTGGGGGTAAGGCTGCGCCCCCAGCACTACCATGTATCGCCGACGACTTCGCCGCTCTTAGTGGCGAAGCGGCACGTCAGCTTGCATCGACGACGGTGTGATCGTCGGCTTGAATGCAGCCTGGATCGTGGCTGAATCGTGGTGTTGTTCCATGCGCGCCGTTTTCCCGTCCTTTACCGTAAAGACGTGCACCCACCTGTCGTCATAGGTTCTGCCGTTTGCCCGTACCTCGGCTCGTGAAGACCCGCAGACGATGACCGTGTCGTTTTCAGCGACTACCGTGTCCGGCCGAAACAGTTGAATATCGACTGACTGGGCCAGCTTGGTGAAAAAATCCGCGACGCCTGCCTTCCCGCGGAAGGTGCCGCTGAAAGGGACGTGCTCTATTTCGCCGCTGCTTCACTCAACGTCGTCAGCACACATGTTCACGATTCCCTGAATATCCTTGCTTGCAAACATCCCATACCCGTTCATGACCAGTTTCTTGTTCTCTTCCGCGTTCATGGTGAGCTCCTTGATTTACCCGTGTTCCCCTTGGCCTCCCGCACCAACGATAGGCGCATGCTTCGAGCGCCGATTGTGGGATATCAACCGGACCTGCGCGAAGCCGTAATTGGCTGGCGCACCGCCGGCGAGGCTCAGAAGGAATCGGGCGGCGTATCCCGATCCCGCTCAAATATTTCGCGCGCATCCCTTCTTGAAAACCAAATCGGAACCCTTACTTTCGGTCTGCAGACGCATGGATGTGCTCAAGCGTCGTTCCTAATGAAAGGAGGATTGAAAAATGTTCCAGTCAATGTATCCAGGCGACTTGTTTTCAGAGTTGGACCGACTGCACCAGCAGATGCAGCGGGCATTTGGGGCCGGAACCGGCATCCGTGGCAGTGATATGGGGGCTTATCCGCTGCTCAATGTGGGCAGGACACCGCAGACTGTTGAACTGTATGCTTTTGCACCCGGGCTAGACCCGGCCAGCATTGATGTCAACCTGGAGCGCGGCGTACTGACCATCGCGGCCGAACGCGGTAGCGACTTGCCTGACCGCGATGCCAATTCCAGCGTTCGTATTAATGAGCGTTTCGCGGGGCGCTTCCACCGCGTATTGAGCCTGCCGGATGACATCGACTCCGGCAATGTGTCGGCTGACTATCGGGACGGCGTACTCCACATTCAACTCAAGCGACGCGAATCGGCACAACCACGCCGGATTACCGTCCATTAATCCAAGGAGGACAATCATGAGCGAACAAACCAGCATGACCAGGCAAGACATGCAGGCCACGAACAACCCACAAAATCAGCAAGGCAACCCGGAAGAGAAACGGGAAATGGTGATGGTGCCGCCTGTCGACGTGATTGAGTCTGCTACGGCCATTACTCTCCTGGCCGATCTGCCGGGCGTTCCCCGCGATAAGTTAAACATACAGCTTGAACCGGAGAGCCTGACGATCGAAGGTGAGGTATCGCTGGCGATGCCAGAAGGAATGGAGTCGTCGCACGCCGAAGTGCGATTGGCCCGCTATCGTCGGGTCTTCAGTTTGTCTAGGGAACTGGATACCGAAAACACATCGGCCGAGTTCAAGAACGGGGTTCTGCGGCTGCATATACCGAAGGCGCCGCATCTTCAGCCCCGGAAGATTGAGGTCCGGGCTGGCTGAGCGAAACGGATCTTCCTGCGTCCCAAGAGTGGGACGCAGACCCGACGCAGCCCGCCGAAGCTGGCGAGGCAGGACGGCGTGTTGTCGTGCTGCCGGTGGCCGTCATTGCTTCGTCGAGGGATAGAGGTGCCAACCGAGCACCGGGAAATTGCCGGGCCGCGAGCAGCAAGAACGGAGACTCCCGGGCGGCTTACCGCTGCGGCAGCACGGACGTACTCCCGACATTCCTGCTACATGGCATCCCTGTATTTCGGATCAGGCAACACGTACGCCATCACATTGTGATCGAGCACGCCGGCCGGGGCCACGTCATTCAGCGAGAAGCTGTCCACGGTCCGGGCTACATTAAACGTCCAGGCGAACTGTGCGCCATTCGATATAAAGCGAATGGTGTCTCCTCCCACCACATTAACGTACCGCGTTGTGGGCGTAATCGTGATGGTGCGCTGATAGTCCGCTGGTGGCGCAGCAGACCCGTACAGATCAATATACGAAGTCCTGGTTACGCAGCCGCAGAGGGCTATCGCAACCAGTGCACATAAGAGCAGGCGGTTGTTCTTCATTTCGTCACCTAGTATGTTGACTCAGTTGTCTGTGGCCTCAAATTTTTCGCATCCGGAACGATATCCGGCGCAAAGGTACACGCCGGTCGGTGGAACTAACGACACGCTTACTCTGTGGACTGGCAATGTGCCGGTTGCAGACCAGCGTTCAAGAAAGAACTGTGCCAAGCCACTGGCCATATCTTGCGGTGAAGATTTGCGATCGCACAAGAACGATAGTCATGGATCGGCAACGGGATCAAGGGCGTTTCCTCAAACCCCATAGCGGCGATATCGCCGCCGGCTTAACCCGAACGCTCGTCCGATCACCCTGTCTACGTTTCAGCGTTTCCAAACAAATAATTTTCTATAAGCCGACATGACTCTAAGCACAGACCAAACCCCTGACGGTGGAAGTTTGTCGGACACTTCCCGCAAACTGCTCGAACTGCGCGACGCTGTGCTTGCAGAATGGGAAGAGCGGGTTCGTGCGTCCGTCACGGAAGCCAGTCCGCTGGCGCACCCGGTCTTGGTCAATACAATGCCCGCGTTGGTAGACAACGTTGCAGAAGCCCTGTCGTCCGGCTATCCAAGAACCAGCGCCGGCGTAGCAGTGCCCACAGTAGCCTCAGAGCACGGCGGCGAACGGGCGCGTTTGACCGATTACAACTGCCACGCAGTCATCAGCGAATACCAGATACTCCGCCAGACCATCTTCGATGTATTGCAGCAAAACAGCGTTCAACTAAGCGAAGCTGAAATCCGCACTGTGAACACATCGTTCGACGCCGTAGTAAAGGAGTCGGTCACCGCGTTCGTCCTCGTTCAATCGGCCTTTCGCGAACGATTCGTCGCTGCGCTTGCGCACGACCTGAGAAATCCGTTGGCATATGTGAACACCGCGGCTGAAATAATCCTGCGAACCGACGATCTGCCAAGAATCCACGGCATCGCAAACAAAATCCTTGAGAACGCGGATCGTATGGGCCGAATGATTCAGGATGTGCTCGATGCAATGATATTTCAGAGTGGCGAACGGTTGCGTCTCCATCCATCCGAGTTCGACATGATGGATCTGGCCAAGGAGGTCTGCGAACGATCCAGGGCTGCCCATGGAGAACGCTTCGAGGTTGCGGGAGAGCCCGTGAGAGGGTGGTGGGATCGAGACTTGATCAGCCGAGCACTGGAGAACCTGTTAGAGAATGCGGTCAAATATGGCGCGACCGAGCGTCCGATTAAAGTCCAGGTGGTTATGGCACATGGGCGGGTAATCCTGACCGTGCATAACGAAGGTGACCCCATACCGCCCGATAACCTTGAAATTGTGTTTCAGGTCTTCCGCAGGGCAGAAGCCGCGAAAGCGGGAGACAAGCCTGGATGGGGAATCGGCCTGCCATATGTCCGCAGTGTCGCCGAAAGCCATGGCGGCAGCATCGGGGTGGACAGTTCAAAAGAACTCGGAACGACGTTCACTATAGACGTCCCCATCGACGCACGACCTTTCGAGAACGCTCCCACCCTGGGTCAACCCCATTAGCACCCGGTTGGGCAACTACCCGACCGCTCCGCCCACGTCGCGAATCCAATTTCCGCTAGACTGACAGGCGCTTGATCAATCGACTTAACTCATTGGGACACTATGAAACTCTATTACTCTCCAGGCGCCTGTTCGATGGCCCCACACATTGTAGCCCGCGAAGCTGGCATTGCAGTTGAACTGGTTAAAGTCGACATACCAAACAAGAAAACCGAGGATGGCGGAGACTACTGGCAGATCAATCCGAAGGGCTACGTGCCGGCGCTGCAGCTTGACAACGGCCATGTGCTGACCGAGGTCGGCGTGATTTGCCAGTACCTTGCAGACCAGGCGCCACAATCAGCACTGGTTCCACCGTTCGGTGGCATGGAGCGCTACGAACAAATGGCGGCGCTGAACTTCGCCTCTTCGGAAGTGCACAAACAGATCGGTGCGCTGTTTAATCCGAAGCTGACGCCCGAAATGAAGCAGGTCCAGCTAGGTACTATCGAGCGACGCCTGAACGCGCTTGAGCAGATGCTGAGCGACAAACCCTACGTCACCGGTGACGCGTTCACCGCCGCGGACGCTTACCTGTTCACAGTCCTCAACTGGACCGGAAAGCTCCAGATCGACTTGGCAAAATGGCCGAACATCCAGGCGTACGTCGGACGAGTCGGGGCGCGCCCGAAAGTGCAGGACACCTTGCGGGCCGAGGGGTTGGTGAAGTAAATCGGATGGGACGGAACAGACAACGGTTGTCGTGCTCGACAGGGAGCGGCGCCTGTTCCGTTTGCATCGTGAAATCGGGTGGCCGCAGACGCGGTTTCACGGCTGCTTGACTGGTCCATGGACCCTTGCAAGCCGTGATTTTCAATCCATCTTGATTAAGTCCTCCGGAATGCAAAGCCCTCTCGGGGGCTTTCGGCTATCGGGACCTGAACGAATCATGAAAGCAGATCTGGCCTGCCAAGAGGCTTTTTGACCGAATACCTGAAGCGTCTGGTTCCGGCTTATGCGGCTTCACGATTCAGTGGATTTGCCAGCGCTTTCTCGAGCGCCTGCACCAAGGTTTGAACAGAAAATGGCTTAAGCAGCACGTGTGCCTTGAAGCCGACTGCCTCGTTCAGTTCTTCGGTATTGGAGTATCCGCTAGCGAAAATTACCGGCATGTCGTAGCCCTTGCTGCGAGCAATCTTGACCAACTCAGCGCCGTTAAGTCGCGGCATCGCAAAATCCGTGACCACCACGTCGGGCAAATTTTCGGCCATGAGTTCGAGCCCAGTCAAGCCGTCAGCCGCTTGCGAAACGTCGTAACCCAGCAGGCTAAGGCACTCGACATAAAGGCTTCGAACGTCGTCGTCGTCATCAATCACCAGAACCTTCGCAGGCACCTTGGTCTGGACGGCAACGCTATCGACCCCAAGCTCACGCGGCTCGACAGAGGTTGCAATCGCCGATGCACGCAGTAGAAGCGTTACTGTCGTGCCAGACCCCTCAATGCTTAGGATGCGCGCCGCGCCACCCGCTTGCCGTGCAATGCCGTACACCTGTGCCAAGCCCAGACCCGTTCCGGCTCCGACTGCCTTGGTAGTGTAGAACGGCTCGAAGGCACGAGCACGCACGCTTTCCGTCATGCCGGTACCAGTATCGGATACGCTTATATCGAGGTACTGCCCAGTTGCCAATTCGGGATCGTCACTGATCTCGCGCAGTATCGTGGCTATGTGCAGCCGCCCGCCGTCGCACATGGCATCGCTCGCATTGATGGCCAGATTGAGCAGCGCCATCTCAAGCTGGGTCTTGTCCGCCAGGACGGTTACTCCCGAAGTCTCCAGCGCATACCCGATTTCGATGTCGACGCCGAGCGTACTGAAGAGAAGGTCAGACATGCCGCTGATGAGTTCCGCTACATCGACCGGCTGCAGATCAACGGCCTGCGATCTGGAGAATGCCAGCAACTGCGCAGTGAGTCGGGTGCCGCGATCCGCGGCTTTCAATCCATTCTCCGACCATTTCCGCACGCCGATAGCGTAATCAGGTCGCATATTGATTAGATGGAGATTGCCGCAAACCGCCTGCAACAGGTTGTTGAAATTGTGGGCCAGGCCACCGGTAAGCTGTCCAACCGCCTCCATTTTTTGCGCCTGACTAAGGCGCGCTTCCATCGCATGTTGCTCAGTGAGGTCCGTAATCACCGCTCCGATCAGGCGGGGGGCGCCTTCCTCGGAAACGATGTCATTAATGGAGATGTAGATCGGGAGAGGCGCTCCCGTCCGTCGCTTTATCGAGAATTCGGCACGCGACGGTTCGGTACTTGTTGTCGCCAACAGCTTCTCAAAGCGCGCAGATCCATCGCCGGCAAAAAAACGCTTGATGTTACTGCCCACCACCTTTTCCAGGGGTGTCTCAAAAAGTTCTCCGAGACGCCGGTTACCGTAAAGGATAACGCCGTCGCCGGAAAGCGTAACGGCACCTTCTTTCATCTGCTCTATCAGAAAACGGTAGGGACGATCAGCATTGACCAGTGTGAATATCTTGCTCGAGCCGGACTGCTTGACCAACACCGCGTCCACCGTTCCGTAGCGAATTGCATCGAGCGTTTCCTCCGCTTCGCGCAGCTTTGCGCGCAGCTCTGCAATAAGCACTGCGTCGGCTGACCCCGCGCGGCCGGCGGAGTCAAGATCCATAGGCGACCTGGCTTGCTATGTTCAGGACGAACAGAACCTTCTCTTCGTTGGACAAGTCGCCAATTACACGGCTGACCGGGCCCGGGGCAAGCTTCACCAGGGTAGGCGCTGCAATAATCTGCGCCTTGCCAGCGATCTCGGGGTGCTGATAAATGTCGATTACTTCCAGGTCATAGGGGTCATGCAAATGCTTGTCGCAAATCTTGCGAAGATTATCTATCGCGACCATCGACCTTGCAGTCGTCCCGGCGACGTACAACCGCAATACGTAGCGCTCAGCCTTGTCGGTATGGGAGCCGGGTTTACTGTTCGTAGTTCTTGTCATGGCGTGTCCGGTGCAGTGGATGGCCGGATGTCCAGACCGACCAACACTCTTTCGGTATTCGACAAGTCGCCGATGATTTTTGTAAGCGGCGACGGAAGATGACGGACCAGCGTTGGCAGGGCAAGGATCTGGTCGCCCGCCGCGAGCTGCGGGTTCATGCGCAGGTCAATTACCTCGATCGTGTAGCGGCCAGCGAGATGCGTTTCGCATATCCAGTGCAGGTTGCGGATGGCGGCAAGGGACCTTGGCGTCTGGCCTGCAATATACAACCGCAACGAGTAATGGCTCGGCAGACCGGTCTCGGGTGGCGCTGCGTCCGCGGTACCGACAGTGATGTCTTCTACGGTCATCAGTTGCGCCGCTTGTCCATTATGGAACGGTCCGATGCAATCATGTTCTGCTGAAGCGCCCGTTCCCGGGACAACCCTGTCGCCTCTTTTTCCGTCGACGCGAGTTCCGCCAGCATGTCTTCGATCTGGCGCTCCACAACCTGCCGCCTGCGCGCTAGCAAGCGAACATGGCCGTCGCTTTCTTGCTGGGCGATTGCCAGATGCTCGCGCTCGCTTGCTTCCTGCGTGACCCGCGCGGACCCCGTCAGCACGCCTGCCGCGCCGATGTACGCGGGAATGACGCTGATGCCGTTGGAGGTGATCTGGTACTCGCGCAACTGGTTGGAGTGGCCCATGCCACGGGCCTTCAGAACGTAGAGGATACGGTTCAACTCGCCGTTAGACGAAATGTTGGAAAGTGAAATCCAGCTGTCCATCAGAGACGAGATGCAATGGTCCGACTCGTTCATGGTCTCGTCGACGCTCGAAAGGCTGGTGAACAGCGCAGTAATAGCGTGCGACTTCAAAAGATCGATCAATCGCAGCAATATCGAATTGACCTCGGTCGTCGGACCACGGAATGCGGAGATTGGGTCAATCACAACAATGGAAGGATTAAACATCCGGATGTCTCGATGCATTTTCGCCAGATGCATTTCGACGCCATACAGGCTTGGTCGCGCGGCTTCAAACTGCAGAAGCCCTGCCTCGATATGCTCGTTCAAATTGATGCCGATCGACTCCATGTTTCGCACGATCTGCTTCGGCGACTCTTCAAATGCGAAATACAGACATTTCTCGTTCTTGCGGCAGCACGCGTCAATGAAACTCGCGGCAAAAGTCGTTTTGCCGGTGCCGGCGAGGCCAGAAATCAAGATGCTCGAAGAGCGAAAATACCCGCGGCGGTCAAACATGTTGTCCAACTGCGCTATTCCGGAGGAAACGATCTCATCGGATGTGTGATGATCAAGTCCCGCGGAGGTCACTGGAAATACGCTAATGCCTTGTCCATCGATCAAGAATGGATACTCATTGGTGCCGTGCGAAGAGCCGCGATATTTCACGACCCTTAATCGGCGCGTCGCGACTTGGTCAACGATGCGGTTGTCCAGCAACACGACGCAATCGGAGATGTATTCTTCAATCCCGAAACGAGTCAGATGGCCATCACCGCGTTCGCCCGTAATGATGGCGGTCACGCCGCGCGTCTTCAACCACTCAAACAGTCGGCGCAATTCCGCGCGCAAAAGTCCAACATCCGAAAAGCTCGAGAACAGGGTTTCAATCGTGTCGAGGACGACCCTTTTTGCGCCGACTGAAGTGATGGCGTAATCGAGGCGCACGAAGAGGCCTTCAAGGTCATAGTCGCCGGTCTCTTCAATATCGTTCCTGGCGAGTACGACATGGTCAATCACCAGGCGCTTTTGCTCCACGAGAGCGTCGAGGTCGTAGCCGAGCGACGCCACGTTCGCGGTCAGGTCATCGGCGTGCTCTTCGAAGGACATGAACACACCGGGCTCATCGTATTTCTGCGCGCCAGAGACCAGGAACGTCATCGCAAACAAGGTTTTACCGCAACCCGCCGCACCGCAAAGCAATGTTGGCCGTCCGGTCGGCACACCGCCACCGGTGAGTTCGTCGAAGCCGTCGATGCCGGTAGGCGTTTTAGGAAGGTGCTTCATTGACATGCGTTGCATAAACTCTCGCGGTAAGGCTTGCTTGGTATGGATTGTTACGGTGCGTCGAGCGCGCGTCGTTTTCCGGGGCGCAGGACGAGGTGATCGTATTCGGGACTAGCGGTTGTTATACACCCTTTGAAAGGAGAGACGACGGCTATCCGGACCAAGAGGTCGTTAATCGACGGCGCTACGACGTTGGGCTGTGTCAAACAGCCAAGTCATGTAAGCGGACCCCCACTTGGGCGTGGATTCCAGGGCAACGTTGATAAGCTCAGACGGCCCAGAACGAATGCAAAAGCACAAAAGAGCAGGAGCCACTTCTATACCTCCCTGCGCGCTCAGCGCTTCTACGCCGCTGTGGCGCCCATTTGCAGCAATCCGCACTTCGTCATCGATGGAAATGCCATTGGCCAGAACCGACCATTGGGTCAAGACCCGTGCACGGCCCCGAGCAAAGTGGCCAGTTTGGCCATGTCTATTGGTTTCACCATGTAGTGATTGAATCCCGCATCCAATGACCTTTTTCGATCCGCATCCTGGTCATATCCGCTGACAGCGATCAGGACTGCCTTTGTCGATTCAGACTGCAGGCGAAGTCGATAAGCCAGTTCGTTCCCGTCCATCTCCGGCAGGCCAACGTCCACCAGGAAGACGTCGGGCGATTCGAGTGTCGCCCGCTCAAGCGCTTGCCGCGGTCCATGCGCGATGATGACCTCATGGCCGGACGCCTCGAGAAACATGCCAAGCAGCTGTGCCGCGTCAACGTTGTCGTCCACCACCATGATGTGCAAAGGCTTGCTTGATGCAAGCACGCCGGGCTCTTTTTTGATCTGATGGCTATTATCAATTGGGTCCGCCACCCGTGGGAGGCTAACGGTGAACTGGCTTCCTTTTCCCAGGCCTTGACTGGCGCAGCTGACGTTCCCGCCATGAAGTTCGACCAGGCTTTTAACCAGTGCCAATCCTAATCCGAGCCCTCCGGTCGAACGGTCCGATTTGCGTTCGGCCTGAGCGAACATGTCAAATACACGCGCAACCATGGCCGGGGCCATGCCGATACCGTCGTCTTCTACCCTGAGCACGACGCGGTCTTGCTCCACTCTGGTCTTTAAATGGATGTTGCCGCCTTCGTTGGTGTACTTTGCGGCGTTGATGAGCAAGTTGGCGATGACTTGCAGCAGTCGCTTCCTGTCACCCAGAAGCGTGGATGCGTCCGGTGATAAATGCAATATCAGGTGATGTCGTCGTGACTGGATCAGCGGGCTTACCTGCTCCACTGCGTCGCTGACAACGGATCGGATATCCAACGGAGCACTTTCAAGCTCGGCCAAGCCCTTTGTGATGCGTGAGACGTCCAGCAAATCATCCACCATGTCGGTAATGTGCTTTACCTGGCGCGCGATAATTTCACTGGTTTGCTTGATCTGCACTTCATCCATGCTGACCCGGCTTAATAGTTCTGCAGCTGCGCTGATTGGTGCCAAGGGATTGCGGAGTTCGTGCGCGAGCATCGCCAAAAACTCGTCTTTGCGGCGATCCGTCTTCCTGAGCATTTCCTCGTAGTGCTTGCGTCGAACAATATCGGAATCCAGTTGCGCGTTGGAGTGCGCCAGGCGCTCCGACTTTTCCATACTGCGCTGATAGGACGCCAATATTTCATACAGGTACACCAGCATCATGACTGTGGACGCGATCAAAGCGCCAAACCGACCGACATACCAGCCCAAGCTCAGGCGGTTTCCGGCCACCATCGTAATGGCGTTGTCGCATAGTAGAGCGACCAACACGATGCCCAGCCAAACGTGCACGACATTACGAAAGCGGCTGGCACGCCACAGGCAGAGCAAAGCGGCGGCGAGAACAACCTGAAGTACTGGAGCAATTCCGGTCGACGTGATTGCGCTGTAGTCTCCATCGATATCCAGCACCGGCAACTGGTCGTGAAATACCGCCACCAACAGTGCCGTCGCGCCCAAAGCGCAAAACAAGCCGATTGCAGTGCGCAGCAGGGCGGCGTTGTAATTTGCAACCGTCAAGGCCGGATGGCGGTATTCGGTCCATGCATAGGACAGGACGCCAAGCGCGGGGCCGACATGCCAAAAAACCCACAGCCAAATGGTCGTTTGCGGACCTCCGAAGATCTGCTCGCCTTTGATGAACGCACCGGGAAACGACAACAACTGCATTACCAGGACGCCTGCCGTGTAGAGATAACTGGCACTCAAGTGCAAGAGCGCGAGCGATCGGGTGCCTTCGTAATGCGCATACATTAGGAACGCTGTGATCAGGCAGGCGCCGATGATCGCTGTTTGGTACATCGGCAGGAACGCTTGAATGGTCGGCCACGGTGTTTGCGCAAACGGCAGAAGAAGGACCGTAACCGCGACCATGGCGACGCAGACCGCCGTGGCGAACCTGCGCTGGGCCCGCGTGGCGCTGCGTATAATCGGCGAGTCGTGCGGCTTCGACGAGATGTTCGCCGGGGGATTGCGTTTGATGCGGGAGATGGGTGGCGGTGGTGGCCGCACGTTTCCCTGAATGACAGGAGACGGGCGACACTTTGGTGCGACGACGTCGGCGAACATGGACTTCCCTGTCGAATGCTGCAATGTTCGACTGAATGGTCAGCCAAACCTGAAATAACACGTCGCGGGGAAAGTCTTTATAGCACGTTAAAGCTGAAGACAATTTCTTATTCGCGGCCGGCTTCCCGCTTAGAAATAGTTCGGAGACCAACGTGCGGTAACGGACAGACCGTCTTGATCCAGAGGGTGATATTGACCGTGTCATTGGGCCTCGCCCTAGATCACATACCCGACTCACATCGACTCATCGCTTTGCAGTCGCGAAGAGTCTGCGCTTACTCAGAAAAAGGAAACGTCATGAGATTAACGAAAGAAATGGGCATGCTCGTCATGTCAGCGGCGCTTGCCGGATGCGGCGGAGGTGGAGGCGGAGATGCGGGTACAGCGAGCGCTCCCTTGGCCGGCGGCTCTACGACCGTCACGACCGATTCCCTGAGGAACGGCGAAGGTGTGTACGAGGGGGCCCTTTCCAATGGCATGGTGCATGACACCATCGTGCTGGAAGACGGTTCGTACTACTCGTTCTATGGCACTGGCGCGACCAACGCATTCGTGGTTAAAGGATCGCTCCAAGGCACTGGAACCGGGTTGAACGGCGTTTTTGCTTCCACCAATCTCCGTGACTACATGGCGGACGGCACCACCGCTTCGGGATCGTTGGGCGCGACTTATACGGCGCAACCGACCTTCAATGGTTATGTGTCGGAGGGGTCACAGCCAACGGTGACATTTACCGGCGCAGCGCTCTCGGCAACCAATTATGTGTATGCGTCCGCACCGGTATTCTCGAACATAGTGGGCACATGGCCACTGACCTCGATTGCCGGAGTTGCGACGACTGTGACGGTTGCCGCGGATAACACGTTCTCCGGAAACTCGGCCGGTTGCACTTTCACCGGGACTATCACACCCCGTCCTTCCGGTAAAAA
The DNA here is from genome assembly GCA_028292265.1 of Herminiimonas sp. Lineage (GTDB taxonomy): Bacteria > Pseudomonadota > Gammaproteobacteria > Burkholderiales > Burkholderiaceae_D > JAQGMR01. Next base: position 37,093 of record JAQGMR010000032.1, on the reverse strand, counting down.
TATATACAACGTCACTATGGCTTTCGGAGGCGCCCCATGCGCCTCGCCGAATCAGGCGGCGACCGGTATCGCGCTGGATTACCTGATCTCAGGCGGCAAACGGCAGCTTTTGATCGTCGGCGCCGATGCAACCCGGGCCAACGGGATTGTCTTGATTGGAGCTAAATAAGCCGCCTGTTTTGGCCGGGCCGCGGAGACTGAGGACAGCGAGGGACAAAGTCCTCGTCTCACGCGGCAGAACATCTGCTTACGCGTTATTCAGCGGCATGTTGTGTGTCGATCTGCAGCCCGCGACTTATCGCGGCCTCGCGCTGCGCACCGCGCGACCGAGATCGATGACCGACATCGCGTAAAAGAAGCTGCGGTTGTATTGCGTAATGGCGAAGAAGTTGTTCGTCCCGAGCCAGTATTCCGTTACCTCTGTCCCGTTCTGCAAATCAACCAATCCATACTTGAGATCCGAAGGCAGGTCGACAGCCGGAAGGACTCCGGCCGCCTTCAGCTCGGTGAGGTTGAATTTCGCTTCGAGGCCTTGCCCAAGGAAGCTGGTCCAGTCCTTGTTTTCCTGCGTGACTGATACAGGGAACGCTGTCGGCTCACCAGCCGTCCAGCCGTGCTCTCGCAAGAAGTTGGCGACGCTCCCGATGGCATCCACTTGCGAGTTGCGCAAATCGATGCGGCCGTCGCCATCAAAGTCCACCGCGAATTTTCGGATGCTGCCTGGCATGAACTGCGGCCAGCCAATTGCGCCCGCATAGGAGCCGAGTAGCGAGAAGGGATCAATGCCAGCCTCCCGTGCATACAGCAACGTGTTTTCCAACTCCTTGCGGAAGTAAGCCATGCGCGCGTCGCGCGTGGGCGTGTCCGGATAGGAGAACGCCAGCGTGGTGATCGCGTCCATCACGCGAAAATTGCCGGTGTTGCGGCCGTAAACGGTTTCAACGCCGATGATGCCAACGATGATTTCCGCCGGCACGCCAAACTGTTCCTGGGCGCGGGCCAGTGCGTCCGCGTTGCGGTCCCAGAATGCGACACCGGCGTTGATTCGAACCGGTTCCACAAAGCGCGCCCGATATGCCTGCCAGTTTTTCGGGCGCCCCGGCGGGGCCGGCTTCATCAACTGGATCGCGGTTTCGACATAGCGTACCTGCCGCAAGGTTGATTCGAGGGCGGCGCGATCAAAGCCATTGTCATTGACCATATGATCGATGAATTCGCCTACCTCGCGCCATTGGCCGAAGTTCGCGAATTCACCGGCATCGGGTTCAGTGAGCGCAACACGCTTCAAAACTTGCGTCTTGTTCGCAGCGACGGCGGCGCCTGCGCAAATGGCAAGGGCAGAGGCGACGGCAAACAATGCCAGGCGCGTGGCGGATGGACGGGACAGGGTCAGTTTCATCGGGAGTGGGCGAAGAGTATTTTAAGTTCGGTGAATAGGATCGTGGATCGCCTGGAGCGATCGCTCAAGCCTGGTCGGGCCGGTGCATAGCGCGCTTCCTCATATAACTCAAGGAAGGAACGCATTGCCGCAAGTTTCGCTGGCTGAAGAGGAAGCTCGCTCGCTAGCAGGCGTTCGCGGAAGGCGCGCGGGCCTTCGTGGACGGCGCGCGGGAAACCGCGTTGCGCCAGATTGTTGCAGAAGGCTGCATAGAGCGCCTCCACGCGATCGCGCTGTTGCCAATGCCGCACTAGAGGCAGGGCGACGATCGTCATGACTGCGATGCCGATCGTGACCATCAGCAGAGTAAGGGTTTGCCAGTCGCCGTTGCGAAAGCCCAGCGATTGAATGAAGTTTCGCTGACGGGTTGGCGTGTAGTCCAGTACCCACTGATTCCAGTCGTTGTTGACGGCTTCCCAATTCTGCCGCACCTGATCCAGTACAGAGGACAGGGCGCCATGCTGCTGGTCAAGCGTGAACAGGCCGCCAAGTAGTTGCGGCGGAATGACGCTCTCCAGGTTTTGTTCCACCCGGTCGGGCGCAATTGCCGCGGTGGGATCGATGCGGACCCAACCGCGGCCCGCCAGCCAGACTTCAGCCCAGGCATGCGCGTCGGACTGCCGTACCGTCATGTAGCCATCGACCGGGTTGATTTCACCGCCCTGGTAACCCGTCACCACGCGCGCCGGGATTTCCATCATGCGCATCATGACCACAAAGGCACTGGCATAGTGCTCGCAGAAGCCGGCCCGGGTGGAGAGCAGGAAGTCATCGATTGGATTGGCGCCAAGTGCGGGCGGCGACAGGGTATAGCGAAAGTTTTGCGCCCTGAACATGCGCAGGACGGCGCTCACCATCCGCTCGGGGCTGCGCTCGCGTTGGCGCAAGTCGGCTGTAAGCGCGCGGGTCTGCGGGTTTTGCCCGGCTGGCAAGGCCATCCATTGCCGCATGGCTTCGAGCGACTGGTCGGCTTCGAGGTCATAGTCGACCGACGACACTGCTTCGTAGCGCACACGCTCACTGATCGCGTCTCGCGCCACAATCTGCAAGTCGGCCGCGAGGCGCGTTGGATTATTCTCCAGTTCAGTTGCCAGCAGCGGCAAGTCGAGCGCAAACAGCGACGTCCGGCCGGTCGGCTCCAGAGTGACCTGATACCGGATAGGCGCGCTGCGGCGGCGCATGGCAACCTTCAGGGTGCCGCCACCTCGTCGCATCTGCAATCCGCGCCAGGTCTTGCCATTGAAATCGCCGAGCACCGGGCCACGCCAATACAGCTTGGACTTTGGCGGAACGTCGCCTGCAAACTTGACGCGAAACGCAACCTCTCCAGAGAGCGCGAGCGTTGAAATATTGTCGAGCGACATACTGTCCGAGAGACCGGTATGGGGTCTGGATGCCGCCCCCGGCATGCCCCATAGCGGCCCCTGGATCCGCGGAAACAGCACGAATAGCACAAGAGTCAGCGGTAGCGCCAGGCCGAGGATGCGCGCGGCCAGGGCGGCGCGTTTTCGCAGTCCGGGTACGTTCCCCGTGAATTGAAAGGACAGTTGCGCCGTCAACATCGCCGCTACCGCGCACAGCACCAGCAGCGCGCTCAAGATTGTTTGCGAATAAAAAAAGCTGGTAAGGAGCAGGAAGAACCCGAGGAATACGACGACGAACAGATCGCGGCGGGCCCGCATTTCAAGAAGCTTGAATGCCATCAGAAGCACCAGCATGGTTACGCCCGCCTCGCGTCCGAGGAAGGTGCCATAGCTGAGAAATACGCCGACCATCGCGACACAGGAAATCGGCGCCAGCACCCAGCGGGGCGGCATGCGCCGGCCGCGTGCGGTGATCCATGCGCGCCACGCCAGCAGGGCGCAGCAGAGCACGGTTGCCCACCACGGCAGGTGCGTGACATGGGGCGCCATGACCAGCACGCAAGCCAGCATCAGCAGCAAGGTATCTGCCTTGTCGCGCGGGAGCACCCCATGTGCTCGCAGCAGCGATGCGACGATTCCCGTGCTCATCTCCGCTGCTTGCAGGTTGGGACAACGCTAACGCGACGTTCGCCAATGATGTGGAATTTTGCGCGTGTCATCATGCAGTCATCGTTTCCGATCCATGCAAGGCCAGCGCACGCAGGCAGGCGCCCTGGTGAGCCGGTCCAAGGGCTGCTGCGAAGCTTGTTTCCCCAAGTCGGAAGGCATAGGGCAGCCCCCGTGCTTCCGCCTCGATCACCCATCGCGTCAGGCGCGACAGCCGCTGTTCGATATTGAGCGCTGGGGGCAGCCGGTCGAAATCGAAGACCAACTCGCTTGCGGCGCCGCCTTCGAAGTGCTTGGTTAAGAGGCCGCCGTCGGTAGATGCGTCGAGCCGCGCAATCTGACGCCATGCCAGTCGTTTGAGCGAATCGCCTGCCTGGTAGGAACGGATGCCGGCGAAGTCCTCGGCGCCGGCCGGGCCGTCACCATCCCGACCGACAGCATCCGCCATCGGCAGCGGCGGCGCGTCTTTTTCAGGCTGTGGGTAAACCAGTACTTTCGCATCTGGCTGCCAGATACTCCACGCCCGCAACAGTCCAAGCGGGAAGCGCGTTTCGAGACGAACCCTTGGCGCCGGGAGCCAGCCGCGCTGCCGAGCCGGCGTGCTGAGAGTCATGCTCGCAACGCTGTTGGCCGGCACATCAACCGGCAATGCCTGCCTGCCCGGTCCGGCCGATTCGCTGTTTATGAACCTCACTTGAAGCGCGTAACGGTCGTACCGGCTGCGGTTGGCCACATGCATTTCAAAGCGGGCCGCTTCGCCGGCATGCACGGTCGGCGCACGGCCGGAGGCGAGGTAGAGATACGCCAGGTTGCGGAAGGTGAGGTGCAGGTCGACTACGCCGCAGGCGGCCAGCAGAAATGTCAGGGCGAAACCCATGCCGAGGTTGTAGTTGATGGCGCCAATGAAGAGCACCACCAGCATCGCGCCGTAGCCGAAACCGGCGCCGGTCGGGACGATGAACACACGCCGCTGCCCGAGGAACACCTCGCCGCTTTCGGCACCGCCAAACTTGAACAGCCAGCGATCCAGCGTCCGTTGCACGCGGGCGCGCAGGGTCGTCAGCATGGCGATCCGTCCAGCTGCCGGCAACGCGGGCGCAGTAGTTGGGGACGGACGCACCTTATACGCTTACTGACTTCATCAATTGCAGCACGAGGTCGCGGCTGGCGGCCGCGCTGCCGGTTACCTTGAGTGGGCGCAGGCGGTGGGCGGTAACGGGAACCATGACGGCCTGGATGTCTTCCGGTATGACATGGTTGCGCCCTTCCAGCGCCGCCCATGCCCGCGCGGCCTGTAGCAGCGCAATGGCGGCGCGCGGGCTCAGGCCCTCCGCAAAGAGGCCACTCTGGCGTGAGGCCTGCACCAGCGCCTGGACGTAGTCGATCAGGGCGTCGGAAGTGTGCACTTCTCGCAGTGCGGCCTGCGTTGCGATCAACTCGGCTGGCTGCATCGACGGCTCGAGCGTTTTCAGCATCGCCCGGCGATCTTCACCGAGCAGCAGCGCGCGCTCGGCGGCGGAGTCTGGATACCCTAGCGACAGGCACATCAGGAAGCGGTCGAGCTGGGATTCCGGCAACGGAAAGGTACCGATCTGGTGCGCCGGATTCTGCGTGGCGATAACGAAGAAAGGTTGCGGCAGGTCGCGCGTGGCGCCGTCCGCCGACACCTGTCTTTCTTCCATGGCTTCCAGCAGCGCCGACTGCGTCTTGGGCGTGGCGCGGTTGATTTCGTCGGCAAGCAGGACCTGGCTAAATATGGGCCCCGGGTGAAAGGCAAAGCCGTTTTTTTCGCGGTCGAAGATGGAAATGCCAATCACGTCGGCCGGCAAGAGGTCGCTGGTGAACTGCACCCGGCTAAAGCGCAACCCGAGCGCAATGGCCAGTGCATGCGCCAAGGTGGTTTTGCCGACGCCGGGCACGTCTTCGATCAGAAGATGGCCGCCCGCCAGCAGGCAGACCAGGGATTGGCGAATCTGGATGTCCTTGCCGACCACGATTTTACTGACCTGTCTTGCCGCTGCGTGGATCTTTGAAAACATGCAACCTCACGGGTTTGTATTGCGTCGGAGTCGGGCACCGCCTGGAGGGGCAGCGCCGCATATTGTGACCCAGTCTTGCGCCATCGCAAAGCGGATAATCCCCTTGGCGAAGCGGCCAGTGTGGCTCAGGCAGAATGTTCATGGAACCGCTGCTTTTTGGATAAACTGTCAGGCAGTCTCGAGAATTCATCGCCCACAGAATCCATTCTGCTGAATCCAGTCTTCCCACATCAATGCCGCTTCGGCCAGCCATCATGACGACAGCCATTTTCAGCCACGCAGATTGCAAACGACATGAGATGGGCTCATGGCACCCGGAATGCCCCGGCAGGCTGCAAGCGATCGAAGACCAGCTGATTGCAAGCCGGGTTGACCAGTTCATCGAACAACGCGACGCGCCCATGGCCACAGTCGAGTCGGTGGCACGCGTGCATACCCACGGCGCAATCGAGTTGGTGCGCGATAACGTGCCCAGCGGTGATACGGTTTATGCCGATGGGGAACCGGACGGCGACAGCCCTCACGCTGGCTACTACCCGCTTGATCCTGACACTGCGCTGAACGCCTACAGCTGGAAGGCCGCCATGCGGGCGGCCGGTGCAGCAGTCGCCGCTACGGACGCAGTGATGGCCGGCGAAATCGACAACGCGTTCTGTGCGACGCGCCCGCCCGGCCACCACGCCCGGCCCTCGGCACCGATGGGCTTTTGCCTTTTCAATAACGTTGCGATTGCAGCACGCCATGCGCTGGAAGTGCATGGACTGGAACGGGTAGCCATCGTCGACTTCGACGTACACCACGGCAACGGCACAGACGAAGCGTTCGAGGACGAACCTCGCGTGCTCATGGTGAGTTTTTTCCAGCATCCGTTCTACCCGTACTCCGGCGCGGATCGCAGCACGCGCCGTTACAACAACGCCGTGAACATACCAGTCCCCGCCTATACGAAAGGTGACGTGGTGCGCAAGCTTGTGGTCGAGCACTGGCTGCCAGCCTTGCATGCCCACAAGCCGCAAATGATTTTCATCTCCGCCGGGTTCGACGCGCACCGGGAGGACGACTTGGGGCAGATGGGACTGGTCGAGGACGACTATGCCTGGATGACCCGGGAAATCATGAAGGTGGCGGATCAGTATGCCGAAGGCCGCATTGTGAGCTGCTTGGAAGGCGGCTACAACCTGTCGGCGCTTGGCCGTAGCGTAGCGGCGCATGTGAAGGTGCTGGCCGGCATCGATTAGGGCGCTGGTCGCGGCCACGGCTGCCTGCGAAGTGGGAAGGTCCTCGGCAAGTGCCATGCCGCCGCTCTTGGCGGCGCGTTGCCATTCATGACCGTTCAATTCCGAATTGCTACAGCGGCGCCCGCTCAGGTGGGTACAATACCGCCTCTCCTGAAAAACCCCTTGTTCTACTGAAAAGCGCTCATGGCAATCCAATGGTTCCCCGGTCACATGAATGCCGCCCGCAAGAGGGCGGCGGAAGCCATGGAAAAGGTCGACATGGTGATCGAGGTGCTCGACGCCAGATTGCCGCGCGCCAGCAGCAACCCCATGATCGAAACGCTGCGGGTGTTCCGGCAGCGGCCCTGCCTCAAGATCCTCAACAAAAGCGACCTGGCCGATCCAGTTGCCACCGCCGAATGGCTGGCCGAATTCAATCGCGAAAAAAACGTTCATGCAGTTGCGCTGTCCTGCAAGAAGCCGGCCGACGTTGCTCGCGTGGTCCCGACCGCGCTCAAGATCGTCCCAAACCGCGGTACCGCGCTGAAGCCATTGCGCATCATGATCATGGGCATCCCCAATGTCGGGAAGTCGACGCTGATGAACGCGCTGCTGAAAAAGCGCGTAGCCAAGGTCGGCGATGAACCGGCGGTCACCAAGACCCAGCAGCGGCTTTACCTCGGCAATAACGTCGTCCTGATCGACACGCCGGGGATGATGTGGCCGAAGATTCAGTATCCGAGTGACGGGCTGATGCTGGCCGCTAGCCATGCGATCGGCAGCAATGCGCTGATCGAAGAGGAGGTTGCAACTTTCCTCGCCGACCAGTTGCTGGCCCGTTATCCCCAACTCCTTGAACAACGCTATGGCTTTGCCGCGCCCGGCATGGACGGTGTCGCGGTGGTGGAAGGCGTAGCGCTGCGTCGCGGTTACCGTTTGCGCGGTGGCGACCTCGACCTTGAAAAGGCGGCCCATACGCTGTTGCAGGATTACCGCAGTGGCGCACTGGGTCGCATCAGCCTGGAATCCCCGCAAAGCCGAGTTGCACTGTTGGCGTCGTTCCAGCCACCGGCCTCGCTCGGCTTGCCGCAGGAGGAGTCGGTTGACACCGAGGATGACGAAGGCTGAGCTCGGCACACTGCTCGGCGCAGGCCAGCAATCTCGCACGACCAGAGGCTAACGGCAAACTGACGGTTCCGCATGGCGGGTCAAAAGTCGCAGTCCGGCCGGAGCCTCGGTCCGCGCTCGGTCCGCTTGAGCACTGCTGCGCGCCCCGCGCCGAGCCCGGCGACCCTTAACTGGAACGGTCCTGAGCCTGTTGCTGCTGACGCACCTGCGGTCGGTAGGCGACTCTCCGCAATTATCATCGCTTCTACCGCAAGAGAGAGCCCCATTGTTCTCCGGTGTGGCTTCCGCACGCGCACGTCCACTACAACTATCGGTCAAGCATCGTAAATCGCACCGCGCCTCTCGCCTGCGTCGCTTTAACTTGGAACAAAGTTCTTTAGGCGGTCACTAAAACCGCATAGCGCAGCAAAAGGGCGCTCATCGCTCATATGGAGTGGCGAATGGGACTGGCGGAATACAGAGACGTCATCGAGAAGTTTTGCGACGAGGCTGACGTCGATAACGTAAGTGACATCCTGCATCGAGGGGCGCTCTGCATCGGCCAGAATGCCGTTTTGCTGGAGTATCTCGAAAAGGTCGACCAGTGTCGCGTCACACTTGATCTCGGCCTGCCACAAGGCGAAGACCTGGCGATTCTGTATCGCCAGCTGCTGGAATCGAATTTCGACGTCGCACCCGATTTTCAGCCAGTGCATGCGGTTCACCCCGAATCCGGCCATGCAATTCTCACCCTTCAAATTCCGCTCGCCAGATTGCAGGCCGACGTGAACCTGTTTGAGTTGATGACGCACGACCTCGAGCACGTCACCGAAGCCTGGTCCAATGTTTTTCGCGAAGACGGAATGCTTTCCACCGTTTATGTCGATTCTGTTCCGGCCAACCTGCCTTAGGAAGAAATCATGTTTGTTCACGGTCCCAAGCACACGCCTGCCAATCTGCCCACGGGCACGGCCAACGACCGCACGGGAACACGGCGTCCCGTGAAGGTAACGGTGGCGGCGAGCGCGTCACCGATCCATATTTCGTCGAATCAGGACAGCGCGCGTCACCCGGTGCCGATTCCGCGCACACAGCGGTCGGCCCTGGCAACGATGTGGGAAGAGGGCGTGGCAAAGCTGGAGAGGGACGGCAATGCGCTGGGTGACCAGGACGGTTACAAGGCCTTTGTCAGCGCCGACAATTTCTTCTTTGCGCGCGGTTGCGAACTCGAGAGAAAAGGTCAATTCGGGAAGTCGGCTGGTTCAAATCTCTATTCGGCCCACCTGCCTGGTGCAGCGACGGGCCGCCTCACAAACATGGCACCGAGGTTGAAGCGCAATCAAACGGAATACGCGAAGGAAAAAATAAATGCCTTCTCTGCAGCGGTCCGTGCACTTGATCCGCGCAAGCGGCGCAGTGACCCGCTTGCGAGTCCTGCGGCGAAAATTGGCATCCATGCTGCTATTGCAAGCGCGCGCGAGGGCAAAGTGTTCACTGCCGGTTTGGCGGCAACAGAGCAAGGCAGCGCGCTGTCGGTCGCTGATAGCGTTGCCGGCGTTGCGGCTGGCGTCACGGCGGGTATCTACGCGGCCCTCTCGACCAGCGATGCGATCGACATATGCGCCAGCAAGCGGGAAGCCGAACGCGTCGGCTTCGCCAACCACGTCGGCGCTCGGGAGTGCATGGCCTGCCTGCTGCGCAATGAAACGCCCACCGCGGAGCAGTCCGCGGCTTATTGCACGTTCATGGCGGCAAGCCGGCGATTGGGTCGTTTCAACGAGCATGTACGCAGGAATGCCGAGCGGGCGCAGCTTGCCATGCTGCGTGACGATGCGGGCTACGTGCCGCAGGCCATTGTCTCTAATACCAAACTGATCGGCGCGACCGCCGGAACCATCGTCGGTGCTGGTGCGCAGGTACTGGGCAGCATCAGCGGCTTTCTGGGCGTTCTGACCGGAGCGTTGTACGTGGCCGACGGCGCGAGCGTCGCTACTCAGCAAAGCGGCCGCATGCGTGAACTGAAGGTGGCAGCACAGACGCGCGTCAATGTGCCGGATTCCGCCAGTGTGCTTCGGGCACTGAGCAAGCCGTTCGACGACAACATCGAACGGCTACATCGCCAGGCAAAGCGCGAGCGCGGCTTTGCCATATCCCGCATCGTCAAGGGATCGATGGAAAGCGTCATTGGCGCGGTAGGCACCGGCTGCGGTATCGCTCTTGTCGTCGGCGTGGGCGTGGGCACCGCTGGCATTGCGCTTGCCGTAGCTGGCGCTGCCCTTTCCGTCTGCTTTGTTGCGAGCTGCGCGGTCAAGGCCGGGTATGCATGGAAGAGCGAGCACACCTCGAAGCAACGCCAGCGTTTCGCGGAACAGATAGCGGCGACCATGGACCGAAAAGAACTGGCGCAGATCTTCGAGAGCGCCTACCTCGCAGGTGGTGATCGCCGTGAAAAAAATATGCGTGTCGTCCATACCGGCGACCGGCAGACCGGCGTACAGGACAAGGTGATCCGGTTGAAGCGGATGGACATCGTCAGCAACGAGTATCTCGCGCTGGAGGTGCTTGCCGGTTTCATCCTCGACCAGTCACGGGCGGGGCCGGTTAACACGCCACAGGATGTCACGGCCCCATTGCTCGCGAGCGATGGGAATGCCATTGCATCGGAGCCGACTCGCCTCACATCAGTAGTCCGCCAGCCGATCGCGGCTGAGGCGATGACAGAGATCGAATTCACGCAGATCATAAACGTGCTGCGACAACGACGTGACGCTGCCGAAAGCGCCTGGGACAGGCACACACCCAAGAGCTTGCTGAACAAGCGGCAGTTCTTTCTGGACCAGGAAAAGGCGGATATCTGGTTTATCAAGGCAAGCATTGCGCCTTCACTAGGATTGAAGCTGCGGTCTGCTGCCGGCGGCAAGCCGAATCCGGTGCCCGCGTGTGTCTACAAGGACGCTTTTGTACAGAGCCGCGATGCTGCGGTAAATGCGGCCCAGCGCGCTGCGAAAAGGAATGGGAACGGCGCCGTGTCGGCAACTGGCCAGTCAAGTCCAAAGATGTCGGAGGATGAGCTTTTCCGACGGACTGCAACAGAGCTCTTCAGCACCGTTAGTCGCGTAGAGTTTCTGGCGGCGGCCAAGCGGGTAAAAGACGGGAAGGACCAACTGGAACTCGGAGACCGGGACATGGGCGCGGCCATGAGTGCTTTTGTGAATCGGCTTAACGCGGCCTGACGCAGCGGTTCACGCTCGGCAACCTCCCGTTGCTAAACATTTCGCAGTCCTTATATCAACTTGCGTCTGGTGGTTCTGAAGCAGTTCATGATCGCGCGCTAAAAAGGCCGACGCGGGCACTGGGCGGATGTGGAGACACCTCTTACCCTTCCGGAGCGTGAGCCCTAATGCGGCCATGAGCGACCCGCGACCCGCCACACGCAAAAAAGCCCGCGTGATTAGCGCGGGCCAGTACTGCTGATGCACTCGCCGCAGTGCTTTGCGAGCGCATCCCTTTCATTCGCGGCTGCCGGTCCGTCGTGAGCCAAGGCCCAGGACGAACCGGCGGGCGGACGACAATTACATCATGCCGTCCATGCCACCCATGCCGCCCATTCCACCCATGCCGCCCATGCCAGCGCCGCCGGAAGATTTCTCTTCCACCAGTTCAGCCACCATGCAATCGGTGGTCAGCATCAGGGAAGCGATCGACGCCGCGTTCTGCAGGGCAGAGCGAGTTACCTTGGCTGGATCGAGAACGCCCATTTCAACCATGTCGCCATAGACGCCGGTCGCAGCGTTGTAGCCAAAGTTGCCCTTGCCTTCCAACACCTTGTTGACCACGACCGAAGCTTCTTCGCCGGCGTTCATGACGATCATGCGCAGTGGCTCTTCAAGGGCGCGCAGGACGATCTTGATACCGGCTTCCTGGTCTGGGTTGTCGCCCTTGACCGAGATGTTGGCGCGAGCGCGCAGCAGCGCAACGCCGCCGCCAGGAACGATGCCTTCTTCGACGGCGGCACGGGTTGCGTGCAGCGCGTCTTCGACACGGGCCTTCTTCTCTTTCATTTCAACTTCAGTCGCAGCGCCAACCTTGATGACGGCAACGCCGCCAGCCAGCTTGGCAACACGTTCCTGCAGCTTCTCGCGGTCGTAGTCGGAGGTTGCTTCTTCGATCTGCGTACGGATCTGCTTGACGCGTGCTTCGATGCCGGTAGCTTCGCCAGCGCCGTCGATCAGCGTGGTGTTTTCCTTGCCGACTTCAACGCGGGCAGCCTGGCCCAAATCGGTCAACGTGACTTTTTCCAGCGTCAGGCCAACTTCTTCAGCAATCACTTGTCCACCGGTCAGGATGGCGATGTCTTCCAGCATTGCCTTGCGACGGTCGCCAAAACCAGGCGCCTTGACGGCACAGGTTTTCAGGATGCCACGGATGTTGTTGACGACGAGGGTCGCGAGTGCTTCGCCTTCCAGGTCTTCCGCGATGATCAGCAGCGGACGGCCAGCCTTGGCGACTTGTTCCAGCACCGGCAGCAGATCGCGAATGTTCGAAATCTTCTTGTCGCAGAGCAGGATGAATGGATTTTCCAGCAATGCAACTTGCTTGTCCGGATTGTTGATGAAGTAAGGGGACAGATAGCCGCGATCGAACTGCATGCCTTCAACGATATCGAGTTCGTCGTTGAGCGACTTGCCGTCTTCAACGGTGATAACGCCTTCCTTGCCGACTTTTTCCATTGCTTCAGCAATACGCTCGCCAATGGAGTAATCACTGTTTGCGGAGATAGCGCCGACTTGAGCGATTTCCTTGGTGGTGCTGCATGGCTTGGAGAGCTTGGCCAGTTCTTCGACGGTGGCTGAAACAGCCTTGTCGATGCCGCGCTTCAAGTCCATCGGGTTCATGCCGGCGGCTACGAACTTCATGCCTTCGCGCACAATCGCCTGAGCCAGCACGGTTGCCGTGGTGGTGCCGTCGCCAGCATTGTCAGAGGTCTTGGAAGCGACTTCCTTGACCATCTGCGCGCCCATGTTCATGAGCTTGTCTTTGAGTTCGATTTCTTTTGCGACTGAGACACCATCCTTGGTGACAGTCGGTGCGCCGAACGAGCGCTCGAGCACGACGTTGCGGCCTTTAGGTCCGAGCGTAACCTTGACCGCGTTGGCCAGGATATTCACGCCTTCGACCATCTTGGAACGGGCGAGGTCGCCGAATATGACTTCTTTAGCTGCCATGTTGAAAACTCCTTGAATGTTCGGGTGGTTTATTCAGTCTTATTTCTTGACGATCGCCATGATGTCTTCTTCGCGCATCACCAGCAGTTCTTCGCCGTCTACCTTGACGGCCTGGCCGGAGTATTTGCCGAACAGTACGCGGTCGCCAACTTTGACTTCCAGCGGACGCAGTTTGCCTTCATCATTGGTCTTGCCCTTGCCAACGGCGAGGATTTCGCCCTGGTCCGGCTTTTCGGCTGCGGCATCAGGGATGATCAGTCCGGATGCGGTTTTGGTTTCCTGGTCAAGACGCTTGACGATGACGCGATCGTGCAGAGGCTGAAGCTCCATACAAACTCCTTTAGTTTCAATACATTATGGTTGTTTTGCGGCGGCGCCCGGAACAAGCCTGCGCTCCTGGCGAATCCGCCGCCGGAAGGATTCGACATTGGCCGGCGAGCTCAGCTAAGCTGTTGTTAGCACTCTCCAGCAACGAGTGCTAAGTATAGGGACGGGGTGGTCCTTTTTCAAGAGATACTTTTATTTGGTCGGGAGGCGACCGATAAAACGGTATCGCAAGCCTGCCCGGCAATCCGAGGTTACGACTCGCACAGTCGACATCAATGATACGGTCGTGGGCATGTCGTCCCAAGGTCCTGGGTCGGGCGGTAGACCCGTTCTACACGACAAAGCCGCTGGGGCAAGGAACCGGTCTCGGACTCTCAATGATTTATGGGCTTGTTCAGCCATCGCGAGGCTGTTTCCACGTTGAATCTCCCTTCCACCGGCGTTGGTCTGGGATTGTTTATCGCGCGGGAAATCACGGAAGCGCACGGCGGTAAAATAACAGCGCCCTCCAGTGAAGGGTCCGGTACGGCCTTCATTGTGGAGATCGCCAGGAAAGCGCCGCAGATTGCGTAACCTTCCGGCGCTTCATTCGGCAGAGGCGCCAGTAGTGAGTCGCGAAGCGAATGCAGGTCAACGGCCAACCAGGCCCGCTGAAGTCTATATCCCGATGTTCTCCAGGGCGTTGGCGAGATTCCGCAGAGCGAACTCCAGGTCGGGATGCTGCGCTGCGAAGCGAGCGGAAAGTGCCTGCGCTTGCGAGCTCAGTCCCTTGATTTTCTCGGGTTTGTTGCCTTCAGAGGCGAGCGCATGCCCAATATCATCATTGAGCGATGAAACAAGTTTCGCAAGTTCCGGATCGCGAGCCGGATTCTTTTCCAGCTCACGGCGCAGCTCTTCTAATTTCTGGTTCAGGTTCTCCAACGGTAGCCTCCTTGTAGCAGTAGCAGTAGCAGTGCGGTTGCCAATTAAAACGCTGGTTGACTATAGCAGGCCACGAGCCGTTCATGCGGCCTGGCCGTTGTCTGGCCGGTCGGGGAACGCGTTGCGATGGCGTTGGCGACTCTGGCGCAAGAACTTGGAAAAACCGTTTGCGCCAGGGAGGATCGACGCAGAGCTGTTCGATCTCGTCGCGGGATTCGAAACGCTGCGCCCGAAATAGCCGGCGCGCAGCGAATCGAAACAGGCATGTGCCAGTAGATCACTGGCCCATCAGGGCGAGATGATGACCTTCAGGGCACCGGTATCAATTGCCTTTTCAAAGGTGTCGTAGGCTTCGAGAATGTTGTCCAGATCGAAGCGGTGCGTAATCAATCGGATAGGATCTATTTTCCCGGATCGCACGGTTTTCAGTAGCATTGGCGTCGACACGGTATCCACCAGGCGCGTCGTGATCGAAATGTTTTGCGACCACAAGCGTTCCAGATGCAACTCAACCGCCTGGCCATGCACGCCCACGTTGGCAATGATTCCGCCCGGGCCAATGATCTTCTCGCACAGGGTATAAGTTGCCGGGACGCCGACTGCTTCGACCGCGGTATCTACGCCTTTTTTCTCGGTAAGTGAGAGGACTACGGCAGCGATGTCTTCTCTGGCACTGTTCAGCACGCGCGTCGCGCCAAACTGTCGGGCCACTTCAAGGCGTCCATCATCAATATCAATCACGATGATCTGGGCCGGAGAATAGAGCTGCGCCGTCAACAGGGCGGCCAGACCGATCGGACCTGCCCCAACGATTGCAAGCGTCGACCCCGGGCTGACTTTCCCGTTCAGGACGCCGCATTCGAAACCGGTCGGCAGGACATCGCTCAGCATTACCATTGCTTCTTCATCGACCCCTTCCGGTAGCGGGTACAAACTTGTCTCGGCGTGTGGTGTGCGCACGTATTCAGCCTGCGTGCCGTCAATCGTATTCCCCAGTATCCAGCCGCCAGTAGCGCAATGTGAAAACATGCCTTGCCGGCAGTAGTCACACTTGCCGCAGGAGGAAATGCAGGAGATCAGAACTCGATCTCCAACACGCAATGAAGTCACAGCCACACCGACTTCTTCGATAACTCCCACGCCTTCGTGGCCAAGAATGCGGCCAGGCGCGCAGGTGGGCACGTCGCCGCGCAGGATGTGCAGGTCGGTGCCGCAGATTGTGGTCTTGAGTATCCGAACGATCGCGTCGTCTGGCGCCTGCAGCGTTGGCTTTGGCCGCTGCTCCAGGGCCTTTTTCCCCGGGGACTTGTAAACGAGCGCTTTCATCGGAGGCATCCTTGTGCAAAGAAGTGAGGTGCAAGAGCGGTGACCTGCGAATCGATCAACATGGGAAGCCTTCTAAATGGATGAATCAAAATGCAGAGGCTACTTAAAGGATTGCGATATAGCAGTAAAGGTTCGCGTTCATGGTGGAAATGCCGCTGGCGCGAAATAGCACAAGGTGAGAGTTATGAGAAAAGGATGGGATCAGGCTAGCGCGCATGGTGTAACGTAACCACCTTAACACTTGCTAAAGAACGTTATGACGCCGCATCCCATTGAAAGCGTACATCTACCGATGCAGACCGAGCCGGTAATTGCTGATCTCAAGAAATCAATGCACGATAGCGATGCCCTGGACGAGGCTTTGATCGAATCTTTCCCCGCAAGTGACCCAGTCGCTGTTAGCGTGACGCGCATCAATGTAGGAACTGGTTCTTAAGAAAAGCGATGTCGGGATTGCGGGCGTGGACATCTCAACGCCTGAAGCCATCTACATGCTCGTCCTTCGCATATAGGTGCTTCACTGTCTCACGTCCACGTCGTCTGGTCGGTGAACCGAGACGACAGGGGTAAAGCATGCTGCGTGCAACTGGCACCGAGGAACTTATCGTATGTACGGTTGGGCACTCGACCCATCCAATAGACGAGTTCGTTGGAATGATGGAATCAAACGATATTCGCTCGGTTCTCGACGTTCGCACGGTACCGCGCTCCAGGCACAATCCGCAGTTCAATCTCGACGCACTGCCAGGTTTTCTCGAGGCTGTCGGTATCGCTTACACGCACTTGCCGGAGCTTGGTGGCCTGCGCAGGACGCGAGCTGATTCACCCAACGCCGCCTGGCGCAACGTGTCTTTTCGCGGATACGCGGATTACATGCAAACCACCGAATTTGAACAAGGTGTGGAGCGGGTCATGCAACTGGCCTCGCAGGAGCGCTGCGTTCTGATGTGTGCCGAGGCGGTTCCCTGGCGCTGCCACCGATCGCTGATTGCGGACGCGCTCACGGTGCGCGGCGCGCGGGTCGAAGACATCATTGGCGCAAAAGGCCGCAGGCTCCACGTGCTAACGCCGTGGGCGCGCGTTGACGGATTCAAGATTACCTATCCACTCGGAACAGGGAACGAAGCATCACAAGAACGGGACGGCGCAGAATCGTGAAGTTTTCGATCTATCGGTTTGACCCGGATGCAGACTTGAAGCCGAGGATGCGAGATTACGACGTGGCCCTGCGTCCTCTACCAAAGTTTTGCTCGACGCGTCTTGTCTGCACCAAACGATCACGCAACGACTCCTTCAACGGTGGCCTCAACATTTACCGTCTTGACATCGCGTTTCATGACTTTGGCCGCGCTCTACTCATTCGTGCCCTCGCGACTGGAGCGCAGGCGCCAACGACATGGCAACCAGCGGCACGGCCAGCAGGATGGTGAACGAGAAGCCAGCATGTTTGAAGCCGAGAGCCCCCATCAGCCCGCCGACAAAAAAGGCGAGCGCCAATGCGCTGTGCATTCGCAAGCGGCTACGGTTGGCAACCACAGCGTAAGCTGATACGTCGCGACTCCGGTTCCAGTAGATGAGTTTCCCGAGTTCGATTCCGATATCGGTGATGAGGCCAGTGATGTGCGTCGTACGAATCTCCGCGTTCGATATCTTTGTAATCAGCGCGTTCTGCAGGCCCATCGTAAAGCAGAGGAGGATAGCCGTCAGCGAGATGCTGACCACCTCATGAAGACGCAAGGTGCCACCGACCAGGCCGAATGCAAGAAGAAGGGCCGATTCTATTCGTAGCGGCACGGCAAAGATATTTCCGTTGGATCCCCGTTTGGCGTAATTGACGAGCCATGCAGTGGTGGCGGCGCCTGCCAGGAATGAAAACAACGACAGCCCGCCGGCGACCGCGAGGCCGGCATTCCCGACGACCAGGTTGTCGGCCGCTGCGGAGACAATGCCTGTCATGTGCGACGTGTACTGACCGATCGCCAGGAAGCCGCCGGCATTCAACGCACCCGCTACAAATGCGAGTAAGACGCCCAGGTGCAGATTCGCCGTTGCCGTTCTCTCTCGAGCGGTCAGCCGGGTAAGGTAGTCGATGGGCATAATGTTGATGCTTTAGCGCAGCGACGTTTCCCGCAGACGAGGGTAACTTGAAGCGATAACTCCAATCCACCAGACGACCGCTGCCGTGCTCCCGCGGAAAAGCCGGGTCGTGACGCCGTCTGGTTATTCATCCATCCCGATAAGCGACTCGATGTCCGCAATTGCCATGCGCAGCATGAGTTCAGGCGTGGCCTCATGCGGTGTGACGCCGGCCACCAGCGCGTCCGGTACTTCTTTTTTCATCTGGTTATCCCGCTGGATGAAATACTCTCCCTGATCGTACTCAATGCGGTACCGAAAGCCTTGTCCTTTGCTTCGTGTGTGTTCGTGTGTCGGCATTACTTGTTCTCCGTGCATGGTGTTGTAAAGGGTTGCCCAAAACGGGCCGTTGGACCGCCGCAAAGGCGGGCTGACTGATTGCCGCGATCGATCCGCCATTGTCGGCGGAAACTGCCTTCGCCTGATAAAAAATGTCGCGACGCTGAAGAGATCGCGACGCTGCGGCATGACCGGAGCTTCGCACCGCGCATGATTTTTTCTGCGTGCAGCGTTTTCGACCCGGGCCTTGGGGCGGTCGCCCGACGCGTTCAGCCCAAGACAGCCTTTGCCAGTCGCTCCGGCGTCAGCGGCAGGTTGCGAACCCGCACCCCGATTGCATTATGGAGAGCGTTTGCGATCGCCGCTGCTGTCGGCCCGGCCGCGCATTCCCCGGCGCCGAGCGGTGGCAATTCGGGATGCGGGACGATGTGGACATGCAGCTCGCGCGGTACTTCATCGAAGCGCAGTATCGGGTAATCGTCCCAGCTGCGCGTCGTCACGCGCATGGCATCAAAATGCACTGCTTCCTTCAGGGTCCAGCTTGCCGCCTGCAGGATGCCGCCTTCCATCTGGTTGATTAACCCGTCCGGGTTAACCACCTCGCCCGCATCCACCACGGTCCAGATGCGGTCCAGCACGATCCGGTCTGTCACTTCGACTTCGATCACTACGGCGCAATAGGCGCTGCTATTTTTATAGCGCGCGAAGCCGATGCCGCGGCCACGCAGTGCACCGTCCCGACTGGCCGGTGGCAACGGCTGGTGCCAATTCGAAGCCTCCGCTACCGCCTTCAGCACCGCAATGGCGCGTGGATCGGACAGGTGCGCCAGCCGGAATTCCAAGGGATCCTTGCCGGCCAAATGGGCCAGCTCATCCATGAATGATTCGATGGCAAAAACGTTGGCGAACCCGCCCAGCGCCCGCAAGGCAGAGCTGCGCAGGACCGGCTTCTTGACCAGGTGATATTCGATGGTACGGGAAGCCGTGTCGTAAAGCGGAATGGCGTTACGCTGGCCGCCTCCCGCAGGCAGCGGGAATTCGCGCACCTCGGGGGTTGGGGCCGGCGGCTCGCGGTGTGCGGCGGCCAGGCCGTAGAGCCCCGGCATGATGCCAGGACGCTGGACGTGAGTCTGGCTCCAGGTGGCATGGCGCCACTGTGCAATGCGGCCTTGGGCGTCGAGCGCGGCTTCAATATGGATCGACATCGCCGAGCCGAACGGCGCCCAGCTTAGTTCGTCCTCGCGCGACCATTGCAGTCGCACTGGATGGCCGGCTGCACGAGCCATCATTGCAGCATCAAGCGCCGCGTCGTCCGCGCCGTTGTGGCCGTAGCAGCCGGCCCCGTCCGCGTGGATAACGGTGATGTCTTCGGCAGGCACATCCAGCAGTTCCGCCAGTTCGCGCCGCAACGCAAAGCTGCCCTGGGCATGGGTCCAAACCGTGAGTCGGCCGTTGTCCCATTGTGCCAACGCACAGGACGGACCAATTGAGGCATGGGACAGGAAGGGTCGGGAGTAGTCCGCCGCCAGCGTGTGTGCAGCGCTGTTGTGGACCTCGGTGCTGGCGCTCCCGATGTTTGGCGTCGTCGTGGCATGCCGTTCATCGACGATGCTGGCTTCGCTGTCCACGTTCCTGATCCAGCCCTGGTCCTCACGCTCCTGCGGTAGTGTCTCCGTTTCTGTCCAAAGCGCGGCACGACTTATGGCATTCGCTGCCGCGATAGCCTGCTCCTCACGCTGGGCGCAGACGCCGATGTAGCGACCGTCGACCAGCAGGTTGCGCACGCCAGGCAGCGCAAGGATAGCTTGACGCGCTGCCTCGTTGAAGCTTTCCAGCTTCGCGCCGTAGGAGGGCGGGCGCACCATGCGCCCATGCAGCATGCCGGGCAATTCCATATCGTGAATGAAGCCGGCGCCAAACAGCTTGCGCCGCAGGTCGGGCCGTTGCACCGCCATGCCGGCAACACGGCGGTCCTGGTAGGGCTTGGGGCGGGCCAGTCCGCTTGCATGGCAATCAAGGTCGATGCTGGCTGCAAGCGCGTGATAGTCAAAGCTGACATCGCCTGGCAGTGCCGCTGTTGGAAAAAAGCGGCCTTCCGCAACGCTCACCGCCTCGGGCGCGACGCCGAACCGGCGCGCCGCCTCATTGACGAAATGCTGGCGAACTTCAGCGCAGATCAGTCGCAACGCCATGCCCCCCACTTCTGTCGACAGGCTGCCGGCCGTCAGTCCCTGGTCCGGACAGCTTGCGGTATTGCCGACGCAGAGCCTGATGGAAGCCAGCGGCACGTCAAGTTCATCAGCGGCAATTTGCAGTTGCGTGGTCCCGATGCCTTGGCCGAGTTCTACCTTGCCGGCATACAGTTCGATCATGCCGTCCGCGGTGAGGCGCAGCCAGCGCGACAGTACCGGATTGTTAGCGACGTCGGGCGGTAGGGCGTTGCCTGGCAGGGCTGCGTTCATGCCGCCTCCTTCATCAGCGTCACGGCACGCCGGGCGGCCTTCAGGATTCGCATGTGGGTGCCGCATCGGCAAAGGTGCCGCTCTAGCGCGCCGAGCAGCGCTTCGTCGGTCGGATCGGGGCATTTCTGTAGAAGGCTGGCGAGGGAAAGCATCATGCCGTTGATGCAGTAACCGCATTGCGCCGCCTGCTCATCGATAAAGGCTTGCTGGACCGGGTGTGGGTGGTCGGAGGTGCCGAGACCCTCGACCGTCGTGACGCTGCGATCCTGCGCCGACCAGATCGGCACGTCGCAGCTTTGCACCGCATGCCCGTCGAGCATAACGGTACAACTGCCGCAGGAGCCGACGCCGCAGCCAAATCGGGTGCCCTTCAATTTCAGATCATTGCGCAGCACGTAAAGGAGCGGCGTGTCGGGATCGACAGTGACGCTGGCCGGAACGCCATTGACGGTGAGCTGGAATTCTTTCATGAGGATGCTCCGTGTGAAAGGGCAAATCGTCAGCACGAGAGGTTGCTGCACAGGTGCCGGCCCGGCATAAAAACTTCGGCTTAATGCTTCGGGGGCCTTCTGCCGCGCAGAGTCCTACGGCTGGAGATATTGGCCCTTCCAGAAAAACAGCGGTCGCGCTGACGCGTCGTGACAATAGGTGAGCACGCGGGCCAGGTAAATCACATGATCTCCACCGTCGATCTGGTTTTCGTTACTGCAAACGAAATGGCCGGCAGTCCCTGCCAACAAGGGGACGCCATCGTCGCCAAGGCTGAAATCCACGCCGGCGAACTTGTCGGCACTTGGGCGTGAAAAACGCTCCGACAAATGGGCCTGGTTGGCGGCAAGCACGTTGACGGCAAAGCGGGGCGCCTCGCGGAATACCGGGTGGCTCGGCGCAGAACGAGATTGTGACCACAGCACCAGTGGTGGGTTCAGCGAGACGGAATTAAAGGAGCTGACGGTAACGCCGTAAAGCCTGCCCTCGTCGTCTTTGGTGGTGATAACGGTGACACCAGTGCCGAACGCGCCTAATGCATTGCGGAAGTCTCGCCGGTCAAACTCGCCGATGTGCTGTGGCGTTGCAACCGCGTTCATAGGGTGTCCTTCAAGCAGAGAATGGGCTGAGTCGCGAGCTGATTACGGGCTGCGCTACGGGCTAAATGATAGTCTAAATAATGCGCTGATATTGAGCCGGTGCTCATCAAAAGTCAACCGCACTTCCTGGCGTAAGTCGATACACTTGCCTTACAGAACATCCCGCCGCTACCTCCCACCGATCGCAACTCCCGCCTTGCATCTTAAAATTTCGTGCTGTAAAGTGAGCGAATGATCTTTAAACGGAATATGAGACGATGAAACTCGGAATGTTCATGATGCCGCTCCACCCGCCTGGCCGGCGACTTGGCGACACTTTGCGGGAGGACCGTGAGGCGGTGCTGCTGGCGGACCGTCTTGGCTACAGCGAGGCCTTCGTCGGCGAGCACGTAACGGATGCGGCCGAGCCGGTTTCATCCTGTGTGGCCTTTCTTGCGAGTCTTGCCTACGAGACGAAGTCGATTCATCTGGCGACCGGCACCGTCAACCTACCGAACACCCATCCCGCGACCGTGGCTGCGCAAGTGGCAATGCTGGACCACATGCTGGAAGGGCGCCTCATATTTGGCATAAGCCCTGGCGGCTTGATGTCCGACGTTGAAGTCTTCGGCAATCTTGACCGTGACCGTACCGAGATGCTGGTCGAGTCGATCGACATGATTCTGGAAATCTGGAAGAACGATCCGCCCTACGACCTGAAGGGAAAATACTGGTCGGTCACTACCGGCAAAACCATGATCCCGGAAATTGGACAGGGCTTTATCGCCAAGCCTTTCCAGCGCCCGCATCCGCCGATTGTGGTCACTGCCGTGGCGCCATTTTCGAAAGGCGTTACTGAAGCCGCCAAGCGGGGGTGGACGCCGGTCTCCGCCAATTTCCTGTTGCCGAAGTGGGTTGCGAGCCATTGGCCGAAGTATGTTGAGGGCTGCGAAGCCGTGGGACAGCCGGCTCGGTCCAAGGACTGGCGCGTGGCGAAGAGTATCTTCGTTGCTGACAACGACCGCGATGCAAGGGAATATGGCACCGGCCTGAACGGTCCCTATGCCTTTTACTTCAAGCAGTTGATGCGCAAGCTGATCGGCGGCAACGGGCGCTCGAATCTGTTCAAGCCAGACCAGTCAATGCCGGACTCCGCGATCACTCTGGAATACACGCTTGATCAGCTCGTCATCGCGGGAACTGTCAACGAGGTCGTGGACAAGCTGCTGGCATTCCGCGACACAATCGGCGACTTTGGCACGCTGCTTTACGCCTGCCACGACTGGATCGACCCGGTGCTTGGCAAACGTTCGATGGAATTGATGGCGACGGAAGTCATACCGCGGGTAAATCAGGCATTGGGGCGTTCTGTTTAAGGCGTTGCGTCGCGTTGAGTTGTATGCCTCAATATTGCATGCCTCAATAGCTTATTGCGGATTACAGGACATGGCGGCGACGCGGACAGGAATTGCCTGATCTTGCATGAGCCAGCCGGCTTTCTTACACAGCAGGCGCGAGGGTGCGCACCTTCCCGGCGCGGCGTAGCTTGACCACTCCGTGGGAACGGTGCAAGCGTTCCCACTAGCCTTTGTGTCGCCGTCCACCTGGACCTCCCGACAACTTTAACCACATGGAACCCCATGACCAGAATCGCCCTTATTCACGCCCTTGCTCATTCAGTGGATCCCATCAATGAAGAATTGAAGCGGACCTGGCCGGAGTGCCAGCGCATGAATCTGCTTGACGATAGCTTGTCCGCCGATCTCGCCGCCTCGGGAAAAGGCCTGGACGCCGCCATGACGGAGCGCTTCATTCGTTTGGCCGACTATGCCGTCGGCACTGGCGCCGATGCCATCCTTTTCACCTGCTCTGCGTTCGGCCCTTGCATCGAAGCGGTGGCGCGCCGCCATGCCGACCGACCTGTCATGAAGCCCAATGAAGCGATGATTGCCGACGCGGTAGCGACAGGCCAAACCATCGGCCTGGTCGCCAGCTTTGGCCCGACGCTGGAGTCCATGCCGCCAGAGTTCCCCGCCTCTACCAAAGTGCTTCCCATGCTGGTAGAGGGCGCGCTGGATGCACTCAATCGCGGCGACACAGAAACACATGACCGACTGGTGGTGGCGGCGGCCCAGCGTCTGGTTGACCAGGGCTGCACGGTGATTGCGCTGGCGCAGTTCAGCCTGGCGCGAACACAGGAAGCCGTAGCGCGACAAACCGGCGCCAAAGTGCTGACCACCGTGGAAAGCGCGGTTCGGGCGCTCCGCGCACGACTTTCACAATCGACCTGACACGGACATCTTGAGGAGACAAATCGCATGGCGCAACAACCGGTAAAAGTCGCAGTGGTTGGCTACGGCTGGTGGGGAAAGACCATCGTCCAGACGCTGCAGTCGAGTTCGCGTACGACGGTGGGCATGGTAGTCGAGCCAGATGCAACGATCCGCATGGCGGCGAAGGAAGCTGGGACCGCGCAGGGATTCGCGGTCGCCGAAGACATTGCGGCGGCTCTCGCCGACGACACAATCGATGCAGTGGTGCTATGTACACCGCACCGGCAGCATGCGAAGCAGATCGTGGCCGCGGCACGGGCCGGCAAGCACGTGTTTTGTGAAAAGCCTCTCTGCCTGTCATGGCAGGATGCGGTCGAGTCGGTGCAGGCCTGCCGCGAGGCCGGCGTTGTGCTGGGTATTGGGCATGAGCGTCGCTTTGAGCCGGCCGTTATCGAATTGCGTCGGCGCATCGCCAACGGCGATCTGGGAACGGTCTTGCAAATTGAAGCCAATTTCAGCCAGGACAAATTCTTCTCGCTGCCTCCCGACAATTGGCGACTTTCGAAAGAACTCGCGCCGGTCGGGCCGCTTTCCGCCACCGGCATTCACCTGGTCGACCTTGCCATTGCGGTCCTTGGCCCGGCCGAATCGGTGTGGGCCCGACTGGCCACCCGCGGCAGCAACTTTGCCAACGGCGACACGCTCGGCATCATGCTTGCCTTCCCGGGCGGGGCGAACGCCTTGATCAGCGCCGTTCTGGCAACACCCTTCGATGGACGCTTCTGCGTTTATGGCTCGAAAGGATGGATCGAGATACGTGACCGCACCCATCCCGAACACCCAACCGGATGGGACATCATCACGACCCTGCGCGGCAAGGAGCGGGAAGTGCATTTCATGCCGCCGCATCCGGCCGTGCGCGACAACCTTGATGCCTTCGCCGATGCAGTCCGCGGTGCTGCAGCGTATCCTGTTGCAACAGCCGAAATGCTGGCGAACGTGGCGGCGTTGGAGGCCATCATGCGCTCTACCGATACCGGGAAAGTGGAGTCGATTGAACAAGCTGCCAGTTAGCCGGTCCCATCTGCCCACAGGGCGCCGAACATGGACCGGCGCGCCTTCGTGGCGTACACAGTTCTCGGCGTCGGGCGTTCAGCTCGTCGTCGATCGTCGGACCTTTAGCAAGGTATCCAGATAATGGCAGCCGAACTTCGAAACCAGGCCGGGTCGTCGGACTCAGCAGGCGCCGCTGCCAAAACGGTCGCGCCAGCAAAACCGCGGCGGCCGGTTCCGAAGTCCTCTGATCCAATGGTCGATGACGCGCCGCGGATTCGCAAACGGCTAAAGCGCGAAGACCGGGACCGTGAGATTGCACAGGCGGCAGTCGCCTTCTTCGCCGAAGTTGGATTCGATGGCGACACCCGTGAACTTGCACGCCGGCTCGGCATTACCCAGTCGCTTATCTTCCGGTATTTTCCGACCAAGGCGGCTCTGATTGAACGGGTCTACCAGGAAGTTTATGTGGGCCGCTGGAACTCCTACTGGGAGACCATTATTGCAGACCGGTCGGTGCCGCTGCAGGACCGGTTGGCACGTCTGTACAAGGACTACGCGCGCACGGCCCTGACCTATGACTGGGTCCGCATCTTCATGTTTTCCGGGTTAAAGGGCGAGGACATCAATACCCGTTATCTCGACTTCCTCCGCAGCCGGATTCTCGAACCCATCGCATCCGAAGTGCGTGTGCATCTGGGCCTGCCAGACCGGGATGTCTTACCGTTGACCGAAGCCGAAGTGGAACTGGTTTGGGGCATCAACGCCCGCGTGTTCTATCTCGGACAGCGTCACTGGGTGTTCAACATGCCGCTGCAGTTGGACCTCGATGTCATCATCGACCATACGATCACGTCGTTCCTTGCCGGCGCGGAGATCCTTGTTCCGAAGTTGATTGCACCCGCGTTGAAGGGTGCGAAGCCAAACTAAGGGGGCGATGGCCACAGCTCGTGTTGCAACGTGGCTGCGGACTGCACTGTCGTAGTCTGCGCAGCGGATCCTTGTTGCTCAATCCCGGCTCGCCACCGATCAGGAAGAAGCCTTGCCTGCCTGCTTCAGCCACCACGCCGCAAGCTGCGTGCCGTCCGCGTCGCCAAGCCCATCGGCCGCCGCCTTGTCGAAACACTGCATTGCCGCCGTTGTCACCGGCAAATCACGACCCAACGCTTGCGCTTCCTCCCGCATGGTCCGCATGTCCTTGCGGATCGAATCGACGTTAAAGTGCGCCGCGTCGCCGGCATGCCCTGCCAGCGCGTCGGCCAGCGCAGTGCCGCGCACCTTGAGGATGCTGGGCGCCCCGGAGGTGTCTGCCATGATGTCCATCAGCCGCTTGGGGTCCAGGTTAAGCGGCGCAGCCAGTGACAGCGCTTCACCGATCGCCTGCCAGAACACCAGAAGCGGCAAATTGATGGCAAGCTTCAAACGCGCCCCGGCGCCGGATGGCCCGACATGTTCTACCCGACGACACATCTGCGCCAGCAGCGGGTTTGCGCGCGCCACATCGGCATCATCCCCGCCTACCAGGCCGAGCAGCTTGCCGTCTTTCGCAGGCCCCACGGTGCCCCCAACCGGGCAGTCAATGATTGCCCCGCCGCCCGCAACGACTTTCGCGCGCAACGCAATTTCGGTCTCGGGCCGCACTGTGCTCATCTCAATGAAAAGCTTGCCTCGCAGTGGGGCCGACAGGGCACCGGACGGCCCTTCATAGGCGCTATCGATCGCCTTCGAATCCGTCACGATGGAAATGATGATCTCGCACTGTGCGACAACTTCCGCAGGCGATCCATGGGCTACCGCGCCGAGCGCGCACAGCGCCGCGGTTTTGCCTTGCGACCGGTTCCAGACGTGCAGCACATGCCCGCATTTGATCAGTCGCTCGCCGATGGCGGTGCCCATTCGACCGGTGCCAAGAATTCCAATTTGCATGTCGTCTCCTCGTAGTATTGGTGAATGGACCGGCGGCATGTTTTACGCCATGCTGCAGGAACAAATCGATTGACAAAGCGTTTCCGATACACGAGCATAACCTGCGCTGATCGATAGATAAACAATAAATAAAAACGACGAGACATGATGGCTAGCACAGGCCCCAACACAAGCCTCAACTCGAGCCTCGACACAAGCGGCAAGCAACCCGCCGCCATGCTGATCGAGAGGGACATAGCCATCGTCATGGATGACGGTGTCGTGCTGCGCGCAGACGTGTTCCGGCCGAACGATTCGCAACAATACCCGGTGCTGCTCAGCCACGGGCCCTATGCCAAGGGACTGGCATTTCAGGACGGCTACCCAAGCGCCTGGCAGAAGATGATCACGTCGCATCCCGACGTGGCTTGCGGTTCGTCGAACCTGCATCAGAATTGGGAAGTGGTCGACCCGGAGAAATGGGTCCCGGACGGCTACGTCTGCGTGCGCATTGACTCGCGCGGATGCGGCAGGTCGCCCGGTTTCATTGACCATTTCTCGCCGCGCGAAACGCAGGACTTTTATCAGTGCATCGAGTGGGCCGGCGTGCAGCCATGGTCGAGCGGCAAGGTCGGCCTGTCCGGCGTTTCCTATTACGGCATTAATCAGTGGCAGGTCGCCTCGCTCAACCCGCCGCATCTTGCCGCCATGTGCATCTGGGAAGGGGCAGCGGACTGGTACCGCGACATGACGCACCATGGCGGCATACTTTCCACCTTCTGGGCCAACTGGTACGACATGCAGGTCAATACTGTCCAGTATGGCTTGGGCGAACGCGGTCCCCGCAGTCGCGCCGACGGCAGCCTGGTGTGCGGCGACGAAACGCTGTCCGATGCCGAGCTTGCAAAAAACCGTGGCGACTTCGGCGACACCATCCTTGCCCATCCGCTTGATGACGATTACCACCGCGCGCGCTCCGCCGCCTGGGACAAGATCACCGTGCCGTTTTTGTCCGCGGCGAATTGGGGCGGACAGGGCCTGCATACCCGTGGAAATTTCGAAGGCATGATGCGCGCAGCGTCCAGACAGAAATGGCTGGAAGCGCATGGACTTGAACACTGGACGCATTTCTATACGGACTATGGCGTCGCGCTGCAGAAGCGATTCTTCGCGCACTTTCTGAAGGGCGAGCAAAACGGCTGGGACCGTGAGCCGCCAGTGCAGCTACAGGTGCGCCATGTCGATCGGTTCGAACGTCGTGCCGAGAAAAGCTGGCCGATCGACCGAACCAGCTGGACCAAACTTCACCTTGATCCTGTAGGGCAATCGCTTCGCAATAACGAATCAGGCGTGGAGCGCACCGTCTCGTTCGACGCGTCTGGCAATGGCCTGACTTTCCTCTCGGAGCCACTTGAAACGGCGACGGAAATTACGGGTCCGCTGGCCGCCAAATTGTCAGTCTCGTCGTCCACTGAGGACGCGGATATTTTCCTGGTGCTGCGGGTGTTCACCGCCGACATGCGCGAGGTTACCTTCGCTGGTGCTATCGATCCCCATACGCCGGTGGCTCAGGGCTGGTTGCGGGCCTCACAGCGTGCGCTGGACCCTGCACTCACAATACCGTATCGACCCTACCACCTGCACACCGCCAGGGAGTCGCTGGTGCCCGGTGAGCCGGTTGAACTTGAGATTGAACTGTGGCCAACATCAATCGTGGTACCGGCGGGTTGCCGCATCGGTCTCTCGGTGCGCGGCAATGATTACGTATTCGCCGAATCGACGGGATTAAAGCTTTCCAATTTCAAGAACGAGTTGCGGGGCTGCGGCCCTTTTCTGCATAACGATCCGCGCGACCGTCCGGCCGCTGTATTCGGCGGGTCGACTACACTCCATTTTGGTCCGGGATATCCGGCTTACGTTTTGCTGCCTGTCATTAAGGAGCCCGCATGAGCGTTACCTTGCACGGCTATTGGCGTTCCCTTGCAACCTTCAGGGTGCGCGCCGCCCTGAACCTGAAAGGCATCGCGTTCACTGAAAAGATCGTGGACCTGAGCACGGGCGAGCAGTTCAGCCCCGAGTTCCATGCCCTCAATCCGCAGCACGTCCTTCCGCTCCTCGAGCACGACGCTCTTCGCCTGACGCAGTCACTGGCCATTGTCGAATATCTTGATGAATCATTTCCCGGCCAGTCGCTGCTACCGAAGGATGCGGCAGGGCGTGCTCGCGTGCGGGCGCTGTCGCAGATTACGGCGGCCGATGTCCATCCTCTCATCGTTCCGCGGGTACGCAATTACCTCGGGAGCGAGTTCTCCATCGAGGAAGAAGGCCGCATGAAATGGGCAAGACACTGGCTTGAAGTGGGCACGGAAGCGATCGAAGCCCGCCTTGCCGGCGACGGACAATCCGGCCAATTCGCCCATGGTGACCAGCTTACGATGGCGGATCTTGCACTGGTGTCGCATGTCGTTGGCGCGCGCCTGTTTAAGGTTGCACTGGACCGCGCGCCGACTCTCGAGGCGATCGCCAACCGCTGTCTTGCGATGCCGGCGATTGCCAGCGCCCACCCATTGCGGCAACCCGGCGCGCCGGCAGCCTGACGAGGCGATAGTAGCGTCTGTAACGAGAGTCTATAAAACCAGCGTCTATAACCGGCGGCCATAACCAGCCTCGAAATGCAAAGCAGTTCAAGTTAAAAAAAGCACAGTGGCCGGACTAACCGGTGCGGCAGATAAACCAGGCAAATCAGGAGACAGCATGACTATAGATCGACGGCAGTTTTTGCAGGGCGCGGCAGTCGCGGGGTTGAGCGCGGCATCCGGTGTCGGCCTGGCGCAGGGCGGCGGCGAGCCAATTCGCATCGGACTGCTGACCGTCAAGACCGGTCCGCTCGCGTCCGGCGGCATCGACATGGAACGCGGCCTGTCAATGTACCTGGCGGAGCGCAACGGCATGCTGGCGGGACGCAAGGCCGAAGTGATCGTCGCCGACACGGGCGGCGTACCGGCTACGGCACGCACCAAGACGCAGGAGCTGGTTGAACGCAACAAGGTGAACCTGCTGATGGGTCCGCTGGCTGCGTTCGAGGCACTTGCCATCGATGACTATATCCGCGCCCAAAAGATTCCAACGCTGTCGGTCGCAGCCGCGGAAGACATGACCCAACGCAAGGCGAATCCCTGGTTCGTCCGGGCCACGTCCACCTCGTCACAATGCGCGCACGCACTGGCGGATTACTGCTTCAAGACGTTGAAATACAAGCGCATGATTCTGGTGGCCGACGACATCGCCTATGGCCATGAAATGAATGCTGGCTTCCAGCGCGTTTTCGAGGACCTCGGCGGCAAAGTCATACAGAAACTGTTCCCGCCCCTGACTGCGCCTGACTATGGCAGCTTCATTGGCCAACTCAAGAACGAGGCGGATGCGATTTTCCTCGGCTTCGCGGGTTCGAACGGTTTCAGGTTCATTCGCCAGTTCAATGAATACGGGCTGAAAGGCAAGATGGCCGTCGTTGGCGGCATGACGGCGCTCGACGAAGCGGTGCTGCGCAATATGGGTGATGAGGCGCTCGGCATCGTTACTACGTGCTGGTATTCCGCAGATCTGGCCAACCCGGTCAACGCCAAGTTCGCGTCCGCCTTCCGGAAAGCCTACAGTTATGACCCCGGCTTCTATGCTGCCGCAACCTACGTCAATGGCGCCGTGCTGGAAGCCGCGCTGAAGACCGTCAAAGGCGATGTCGGCAACAAGGATGCGTTCATGGCGGCGCTCCGCAAGACCGACGTTCTGACCGCGCGCGGCCCGGTCAAGTTCGACAGCTACGGCAATGTCGTGGGCGACGCCTACATCCGCAAGGTCGAGCGCAAGGACGGCCGCCTCGTCAACGCCGTGATCCGGACTTACCCGAACGTAAGCCAGTTCTGGACCTACGATCCCAAGCAATTCCTGGCCAATCCCGTCTATTCCCGCGACTGGCCGCCTGCAAAGAATCTGATCTGATCGAGCGGACGCATCCCGCATCGCCTTTTGGAAGCGGGCACCGAGTGATTCGGTGCCCGTCCCGTCCCTTCATATCGGAATGACTGCATGCAATTTTGGGTCGTACAAACGCTGAACAGTTTTGCGCTCGGCGGGCTGTTGTTCATGCTGTCCTCGGGGTTCGCCCTGATCTTTGGCTTGATGCGCATCGCGAACCTAACGCATGGCTCCCTTTTCATGGTGGGCGCCTACGTGGCGGCCACGGCGATGCGGCACGGGTCCGGGTTGTTCGTCGCCGCTTGCGCGGCCGCAGTGACCATCGCCGTTCTCGGCGCGGTGATTGAGCGGGTGCTGCTGCGCCGCCTGTCCGGCAATTCGCAAGGGCAGGTGTTGGCCACCCTGGGCATTTCCTTTTTCGTCGCGGATTTTTGTTTGATCGTGTGGGGCGGCGACCCAATTCCCATTAACACGCCAGCCATGTTCCAGGAGTCTCTCAAGTTTTTCGGATTCAGCTTTCCCACCTATCGCGCGGTCGTTGTGGGCATTGCGGTTGTCGTTGGCGGATTGCTTTACTGGCTGATCGAAAAAACGCGCCTCGGCGCCATGATTCGCGCCGGCGTCGACGACATGCAAATGGCGCGCGCCTCCGGCATCCCAGTCTCACGGCTTTTCACAATTGTGTTCTCGTTAGGTGCGCTGCTGGCCGGGCTGGGCGGCGCGATCGGCGGCCCGATCTTCTCGGCCTACCCGGGACTGGACGCAGACATGCTGCCGCTGGCGCTGATTGTCGTCATCCTCGGCGGCATTGGCAGCCTCGCCGGCACCTTCGTCGCAAGCTTCATCATCGGCTTTATCTACACATTCGGTTCGGCGTTGATTCCGGACCTTGCCAACGTCATTCTATTTCTACCGATGGTGATCGTTATCGCATTCAGGCCAGCCGGACTCTTTGGAACGATCAAGACATGAAGCGTGCCGGCCCCGCATTTTCCTTGCTGATTCCACTGCTGTTGCTGGTACTGGTTCTCGCCGCCATTCCCTGGTTGATCGGCGAATACTACGTCAACCTTGCGAGCCAGATCCTGATCGCGGCAATCTTCGCGTCCAGCCTCAACCTGCTGGTCGGCTATGGCGGCCTGACCTCACTCGGCCATGCCGTTTATCTCGGCATGTCGGCCTATATCTCCGCCTGGCTATCCCTGCGCATGGGCCTTGGCCATGCAGTTACTGCGCCGGCGGCGTTGATATTGACCACGCTGATGGGTTGTTTCTTCGGCTGGATTTCCCTGCGTGCTTCGGGACTCGGCTTCATGATGCTGACGCTGGCGCTGTCGCAAGTCGTGTGGGGCCTGGGCTATCGCTGGGTCGCGGTAACCAATGGCGATAACGGATTGTCCGGGTTGACCCGGCCCGCGCTGTTCGGGCTAAACCTGGATGGCAGCAGCGCCTTTTACTGGTTCGTGCTGGTGGTTACCCTGGTCGTCCTCTACGCGGTCTACCGTTTCATTCACTCGCCGTTCGGGGCCTCGCTGCGCGGCACGCGGGACCAACCACGCCGCATGAGCGCGCTTGGCTTCGATGTGTGGGCAATCCGCTGGTTCACCTTCGTCGCATCGAGCTTCCTCGGCGCCGTCGCCGGTCTGCTCTATGTGTACTTCCACAAGTTCATCCACCCCAGCCTGATGTCGATTACGGTTTCCGCCGAAGCACTGTTGAGTGTGCTGGCTGGCGGTGCCGGCACCTTTGCCGGACCGCTGGTGGGTGCGGCACTGGTCCTCATCCTAAAGAACGTCGCGTCCGCCTACATTGAACGATGGAACATGTTGCTCGGCATTGTCTTCGTGCTGATCGTCACCTTCGTTCCCGCGGGCCTGGTCCCGGGCGTAGCAAGCCTGGTGAAGAAACTGCGCCGGAGCAAACCATGACGGCGGCGCTGGAAGTCCGCAACCTGAACAAGGCCTTCGGTGGCATTGGCGTCACGCAGGATGTTTCGCTGACGGTGCAACCCGGTGAACGTCGCCTGATCATCGGGCCGAACGGCGCGGGCAAAACGACGCTGTTTGGATTGATCCAGGGCGAGATAAGACCAGACAGCGGCACGGTAAAAATCTACGGTCAGGACGTCACCGGTCTGCCGGTTGCGGCCCGGACCCGTGCCGGCATGGCGCGCACGTACCAGATCATCAGCCTGTTTCCAAACGATTCACTGGCCCACAACGTCGTGCTCGCAATGCTTGGTTTGACGACATTTCGGAACAATCCGTTTGCTTCGCTAGGCAGCCGCAAGGATCTGCACGAGCGCGCTATCAATCTGCTGGAAAGGGTCGGACTAGGCGAGCGGGCGCACCGCCATGTTTGCGAAATTTCCTATGGCGAGCAACGACGCGTGGAGATCGCGCTGGCGCTGGCCCAAGAGCCAAGGCTGTTGATGCTCGATGAACCGTTGGCAGGTCTTTCACAAGACGAAAGGGTGATCGTGAGCGACATGATCGCAGCGATTCCGCGCGACATTGCAATCGTCATGATCGAGCACGACATGGACGTGGCGCTCCGCTTCGCGGAACAGATCACCGTGCTGCACTACGGACAGTTGATAGTCGAAGGTGACCGCAACACCGTCGTCAACGATCCCAAGACCCGGGAGATCTATCTTGGGCACTGAAGCATTGGTCCTGGATGGCGTCCACGCACACTACGGGCAAAGCCACGTCTTGCACGGCATTTCGCTGACGCTGGCTGAAGGAAGCCTGCTGGCGCTGCTTGGGCGTAACGGCGCCGGCAAGTCGACCGCGGTCAACACGATTGCCGGGCTTCTCAAGGCGCGCGGCGGCTCTATCCGGCTGTTTGGAAAGTCGATTGAGAAGTTGAGTCCCGAGTCGATCGCCCGCGAAGGGATTCGTCTGGTGCCGCAGGGCCGGCGCATCTTCCCAAGCCTGTCGGTGCATGAAAATCTGATTGTGGCGGAACAAAGGCGGCCGGGTCCGAAAGAGTGGTCGCGTGAGCGTGTCTTTGGGCTTTTTCCGCGATTGCGGGAACGGCAAGGGCAGTCCGCCGGCACGCTCTCCGGCGGCGAGCAGCAAATGCTTGCCATCGGCAGGGCGCTCATGGGCAACCCGCGGGTGCTGCTGATGGATGAGCCCTCGGAAGGACTCGCGCCGCTGATCGTGGCCGAGGTAGGTCGCGCGATCCGGGCCTTGAAGAACGAAGGCCTGTCCATTGTTCTGGTCGAACAGAACTTCAAGCTGGCGCTGGAACTGGCCGACGAACTCGCCGTGGTCAATACTGGACGCATTGCGTTTCGTGGCAGTGCCGCCGAGGTCAATGCTGATCCGACCCTTGTCACAAAACATTTGGGAGTTTTCTGAATGCGGAATTTCCTGCACTGACTTGCTTCACCGACCTGCTTCACTGAGTTGCTGCACTGAGTTGCTTGACTGACCAGCTTCGCCGGTCGCTTTACTGAATTGCTTTACTGATTTACTTCCTCAATCCCCTCAACCGGAAGAACCATGCTCTATACATGCACTCCCTACTGCAACAATGCATCCCACAATCATTCGGCGCAAGCGACCGCATCTGACGCTGCTCCGCAGACCGCGAGGGTGGCTCGAGCCGCAACCTCGCGCACCGCGGCCAGCAAGCCGACCCGGACCATTGCGCGCAACAGCCGTGGCAAGGCGAAGGTGGTCGACATCCATTGCCACTACCTGAACCCGGAAATCAGCGCGAAGACGGCGGATCTGAAGCCGGCCGAACACGACATGACTACGGTTTTCGCCAACGCAATCACGCGTGAAACCAACATGAAGCAGATGAAGGAGCGGGCCCACAAGCTGACCGGCATCGACCAGCGCATCACGGACATGGACGCGATGGGCGTCGATATCCAGGCCGTTTGCCCAGCGCCCTATCAGTACTTCTACTTCACCGAGCCGGATGTGGGCGCGCAACTGGCGCGCGACGTCAACGAAGGCATGGCGAAGCTGGTGGCAGCGCATCCAGACCGGCTGGTCGGGCTTGGCTCGGTGCCCCTTCAAAACGCCGAATTGGCCATTCGCGAACTGGAATATGCGACCAAGGTGCTGGGGCTTCGCGGCGTAGAAATCAACACCAACGTCAACGGCAAGGATTTGACCGATCCTTCGCTCGGCCTGGAAAAGTTTTTTGCGCGGGCCAACGAGTTGGGCACTGTGCTCTTCATGCATCCACTTGGCTTTACCCAGGCAGAGCGGCTTACCAATCACTACTTCAACAACGTCATCGGCAACCCGCTCGACACCACCATTGCGATCAGCCACCTGATTTTTGATGGCGTTGTGGCGCGCCATCCGAAGATCAAGTTTATCGCCGCGCACGGCGGCGGCTTTATCGCCAACTACTGGGCTCGCATGGACCACGCATGGCGTGCACGGCCGGACTGCCGCACCGTCATCAAGCGGGCGCCGTCAACCTATCTCAACAAGTTCTATTTCGACTCCATCACCTTCGACCCGGAGATGTTGCGCCGCCTGATAGACCGTTTCGGGGCGGACCACGTGCTGCTTGGCACCGACTACCCCTACGACATGGGCGAGGACGATCCAGTTGGCCTGCTTGCTGAAGTCAAGCGCCTGTCGAAGGCCGACCGCCAGCAGATCGAAGGCCTCAACGCAATGAAGCTGCTGAAAATCAAGGGCTGATTCAACAACGGCTGTGGCAGGACCACGCCCCGTTAGTGCGGGCGGCCTGCGACTGGCGCAATGAGAGAAGAGGAATCATGGCAGAAGCACGGCAACAAAGCATCGGCGTTCTTGGGCTGGGCATCATGGGCTCGGCAATTTCGACCAACCTCATCGCGGCCGGCTTCCATGTGGTCGGATTCGATCCGTCAACGGACCGGATGAATGACTTCATCGGGAAGGGCGGTTCACCAGCGGGCTCGCCGCGCGAGATGGCGGCGACCTGCGACATCATGATGAGCATGCTGCCGAGCGCAGCCGCGCTGGACGATGTAGTGGGCGGGCCGGATGGCATTCTGGCGTCCGGACGCAGCGGCCTTGTGCTCATCGAATCGAGCACGCTCCCGATCGAAGTTAAACAGCGCAACCATGACCTGGCCGCGCCCGCACTGACAATCCTGGATTGCCCACTGAGCGGTACCGGGGCGCAGGCCATCAACAAGGATGTGACAGTCTATGCCAGCGGCGAGCAGGCAGCGATCGACCGGTGCCTCGGTATCTTCGATGGCTTTGCGCGCTCGAACTATTACGTGGGCCCATTCGGCAGCGGCAGCAAAATGAAGTTCGTCGCCAACCTGCTGGTGGCCATCCATAACGTCGCGGCCGCCGAAGCATTTGTGCTCGGCATGAAGGCGGGGCTGGACCCGGCGTTAATACTGAAGGTGGTGGCCGAAGGTGCGGGCGGCTCAAGGATGTTTTCGGTCCGCGGCCCGCAGATGGTGTCTGGCGATTATGAACCGGCGACCATGAAGGTTTCGATCTGGCAGAAGGACATGAAGATCATTGCGGATTTCGCGACCTCGCTGGATTGCCCAACGCCGCTGCTGTCCGCTTCGGCCCCGATCTACACGGCTGCAATGGCGCAGGGCCGCGGCGCGCAGGACACGGCCGCGGTGTGCGCAGTGCTTGAAGACATGGCACGCAACCAGCGCACCGCGCACACGACATAGAGGCAGATATGCACAACATTACACTCGCCATCGCGGACGCCATCGCTGATTCGGCGCTTGAAAAAGGGCGCGCCCTGGGCTTCGCTGCGCTGACGGTCGCCATACTGGATTCCGGCGGGCACATCAAGGTGGTCAAGCGCGAAGACGAGTCGAGCATCATGCGTTCTGACATTGCCATCGGCAAGGCATGGGGCGCGCTCGGCATGGGATTCGGCGGCAGAGAGCTTGCGCGTCGCGCCGAGAAGGTGCCAACGTTTTTCACAGCGCTCAATGCCATGTCCGGCGGCCGCGTGGTACCGGTTGCAGGCGGCGTGCTGATCCGCACAGCGGAGGGTCGCATCATCGGCGCTGTCGGCATTAGCGGCGACACCTCGGACAACGACGAGATTTGCGCGGTGCATGCAGTCAATGCCGCGAAGCTGATTCCGGATACCGGCGACAAGGCTTGACGAGAGCGTCAGGACCCGAGGCAATGCCTGCTTCTTGCTTCGTCCGTTGTGGATTTCTTGATTTCGTTGCGAGTTGAATGGACAAGGAAACCGTGGTCTGAGGTACCCCGGTTTTCACGGACAGGTTAATTAAGCATTTTCTGGTACCGTGCCTCGACGTCGACTGGGGTTTGGTAATCCAGGGTTTGGTGCG
>JAQGMR010000070.1 GCA_028292265.1 Herminiimonas sp. | reverse complement strand
CAAAAGAACGGAACCAAGAAAAGGCGGCCCGGGTCTGCCGCCCCGCTGCGCGGGGTCCCCACGCCGTCGGCACCGAAATCGGGAAGCGGCGGAAACTCGCTGCGCTTGTATGGTTCTTCTTGACGACTTCCGGGAAACTGAAAGGCGTCGGGGTGGAGGGCCATCGCTTCGCATCTGCTGCTTTGCAGACAGACTGTCTGAGAGTTCTCCCACCCCTCACTTTTCCAACGTCGATTAGGAATCCAGCGGCCGATTTGGCCTGCCAGCCCGGACCGCCGATATGTGCAAGCTAACGTAGAAAAGTGACCACCCCGACAGAGTTCACTCTAACCGTGCGGAGGTTCGTATGCAATCCCCCTTATTTATCGGTGTTGATGTGGCCAAGGCCGAGGTCGTTGCAGCATGTTCGCAAATGTCCTTCCCTGTGCGAAAGGTAGCTAATACCGTACCTGAGCTTAAGAAGCTTCTGAAGTGTCTCCCAGTTGGTTCCTGCATCGCCATGGAAGTGACCGGCATTTACCATCGAACGCTGGCCGACCTTGCTCATCGGGCGGGATTCAAGGTCTATGTATTGAACCCGAAGGACATGCGGCATTACGCTAAAGGTGTCGGCATGCGGGCCAAGACGGATCGGGTTGATTCGCTCGTCATTGCCCGTTTCCTCGCACACGAAATCAAGCAGCTGCGCGCCTATGAGCCGCCGACACCGACGCAAAGGGCGATTGACGAATTGCTCAAGCGGCGCGCTACGCTGGTCGCGCATAAAACGGCAATTCAGCTGACCTGTTCGCAGATGACAGTGCTTAAAAAGAGGGCTGCAAAATTAACGGCAGGCTTCGACGAGATTCTGCAGTTCATCAGCGCGCCGAGCAAGCCAAACGCCTGGAAACAATAAGTGGAGTCGGTCCGCTGACCAGCGCCTGGCTGGCTAATCTGCTTGACCGAGTGAAGTTCAAAAATAGCGATGCACTGGTTGCCTTCACCGGCATGGATCCTCGTCCCTCAGATTCAGGGCAGAAGCACGGCAGACGCCGGCTTTCAAAGCGGGGACCAGCCGAAGGCCGGCGGCTTCTGTACAACGTGGGTATGGCCGCAGCGCGCTCAAAAACCTGGAAACAGGTTTATGAGCATTACCGTAAGCTTGGCTGGGCCTCGACACCGACCATCCTGATCATTGCACGAAAAATTCTGCGCATCGCCTTTGCCATTTGCAAGTCCGGCGCCACCTTCGATCCAAAAATGGTGAGGGTGGGGGCTTGACGCGAACCATAGAATCTCAGACAGCCGCCGCTTCTGATCCGATTTCGATACCGCCGTCGTGGCGGCATACAACGGGGTTAACGTCAAAGGCAAAGGCAACGTCAACGTCAACGTCCACGGCCAGGTCAGCGGCCTCGTCCACGGCAACGTCACCGGTATTCCCACGCCAAAACGCCCGCGCATGCGGGCGTCCTGTTTGCGATTATCAAATTCCGGCTCTGACGACTTTTGAAACGCGTAGAAGCAAACCGACCCAGCAATACTACTTCTCGGTCTTTTCTCCGGGCGTCGGAACAAAGGGAAAAGTCCCAAACATATTCTTGGTCTGGTTCTGCATCTGCTCTTGCATCTGAATGAACAGGGTTTTACTTTGCTCGATGTAATTACCCATCATGCCCTGCATCATCGGCCCTTGAACGTTCATGAACTGGGCCCACATCTCGGGGCTGAAAGGTTTGCCTTCGTATAGGCCTTTAGAGTTTTCAGTCAGCTTGTTCTGTATATCGATGAAAGCCTGAATATTCTTTTCGAGATACGAGCCCATCATGCCCTGCATCGCATGACCGTAGTAGCGGATGATTTGCGACAGCGCGCCGCTGGAAAACATCGGAGAACCGTTGGACTCTTCCTCAAGAATGATCTGAAGCAGAATGCTGCGTGTCAGGTCTTCGTCACTCTTTGCGTCGATGACCGTGAAGTCTTCGTTACCGAGCACCAGTTGCTTGACGTCGGCGAGGGTGATGTAGGAACTGGTCTGTGTATCGTACAACCTGCGATTCGGGTACTTCTTGATCAAGCGCTCGGTCGACTTTCTAGTACTGTTCATTAGAGCCCCATGTGGTTGCGCCGGCTGCTTTGATGACGACTGGCGGAAAATCGAAATCGCATGACAGGAGACTGTGCGGTTCGAGGCCGCGAAGCGAAATGTGTAAAACGGCGGTCCGTCTTTTCGGGCAGGGACAAGCCGACGGT
Organism: Herminiimonas sp.; assembly: GCA_028292265.1. Classification (GTDB taxonomy): domain Bacteria; phylum Pseudomonadota; class Gammaproteobacteria; order Burkholderiales; family Burkholderiaceae_D; genus JAQGMR01. The sequence goes on along the minus strand of JAQGMR010000070.1, from coordinate 21,223 downwards.
GGTCCCGTAGGCGTAGTCGTTGCTCCAAAAATAAACCGGTTTTTCACGCATTGCAGTCGCGGTTTCTCTGGTGCGCAGGTTTCTTTGCGATTCCAAATTTATTATAGTTCCAGAAAACCATGCTTTATACCGCTATTTGTCGTCCGGATTCAATGACTTGCGTCATTTATAGCAATGTCGGCGGCTCCGGCACCTATTCGGCCTTGACCTTCACGTAGCGTCCGGGCGCAGTTTCGATCGGCTTGAAGTTCGCATTGCCATAGCGGCGCGGTGCGGGCACTTCCTTGCCGGCATGCCGCGCCAGGAACTCGGCCCACGTCGGCCACCAGCTTCCGACCTGTTCTGTCGAGCCTTCCAGCCACTTGTCTGGGTTCCCGTCGGCCTTGCCGCCAGTCCAGAAACTGCGCTTCTTTTTTTCTGGCGGATTGATGACGCCCGCGATATGTCCTGAAGCGCCAAGCACAAACTGGTTCTGTGACGGCTTCTTCAGGTTGATCAGCCCGGTCGAAGCAAAGGCTGACTGCCACGGCACAATGTGGTCTTCGCGCGAAGCGTAGAGGAAGGCCGGTGCGTTGATTTTCCCCAAGTCTACCTTTTCACCAGCGACGGTTAACTTGCCGGGTTCTTTCAAGCTGTTTTCGAGATAAAGATTGCGCAGATACCAGCAGAACATGGGGCCTGGCAGGTTGGTGCTGTCTGCATTCCAGTAAAGCAAATCGAATGCGGGTGGCTCTTCCCCCTTGAGGTAATTCGACTCAACGTAATTCCACACAAGGTCGTTGGGGCGCAGGCTGGAAAACGCCGCCGCGAAATCTCGGCCGGGCATCAAGCCGCCGTTTCCAATTTCCGCCTCACGCGCGGACACCTGAGCTTCATCGATGTAGACGTCGAGCGCGCCAACATCAGTGAAGTCCAGCAAGGCCGTCAGCAAAGTGATGCTGGAAACCGGATTCTCGCCGCGCCCGTAAAGGATGGCCAACGCGGTGGCAAGAATGGTGCCGCCAACGCAAAAGCCCAGAGCGTTAATCTTGTCCTGACCTGAGATCGCCTGCACCACCTCAATTGCCTTCAGCGCACCCTCTTCGATATAGTCATCCCACGTCTGGTGGCCGCAACTGGCGTCGGCATTGCGCCACGACACCAGGAACACGGTATGCCCCTGAGAGACGCCGAAGCGGACCAGCGAATTCGCCGGCTGAAGGTCCATGATGTAGAACTTGTTGATGCACGGCGGAACGAGCAGCAGCGGCCGCTCGTAGACAGTGCGGGTCAACGGCTTGTACTGGATAAGCTGGAACAGTTCGTTTTCAAAAACCACTGCCCCTTCCGAAGTCGCAACATTGCGGCCAACCTCGAAGGCGGTTTCGTCCGTCTGCGAGATATGGCCTTTTTGCATGTCGCTCAGCATGTGCGCCATGCCACGCGCCAGGCTTTCGCCTTTCGTCTCGAGGATCTTTTGCTGCGCTTCCGGATTGGTCGCCAGAAAGTTGGCGGGCGACATCGCGTCAATTGTCTGCTGCAAGCTGAACTTAAGCTTTTGCCGCGCCTTGGGCGTTCCCTTGACTGAATCCGCCATCGCCAGCAGGTAGCGCGCATTCAGCAGGTAGGCGGCCGCATTGAATGCGTACAACGGGTTGGACTGCCAGGCCGGCTTATTGAAGCGCTTGTCCGACAACTCAGGAACTTTGGAAGTCATAAGGTCTTGCCATAGCGTCGAAATTTCCTGCATGTATTGCTTCTGCAGGCGGCTCAAGGTTTCCGGGTCCACCGACATTGCCATGTTTTTCGCGGCTTCCGATGTCATGGCCTGGGCCTTGGTGGCGGGCTGACTTAACATCGACTGCCATGACGAGGGATCGGTAAATTGCGCCATCCAGGCCGGGGCGCCAGTCTGTTCACTGCCTGATTTCATTTTGGCCTCACGTTTTGACGTATCGTTATGGATCGGTGTAGCGGCACAAGTTTGCTAATCGGCGAAGCAAAAGCTCGGGCCCACATCCGGCGATCTCTGCCTGCGCGGGCTCGAGCACCGAGCGTTTCCCCAGCCACGATTTGGCGAGCCTTTTTCAGAAACCATAAATCAGCGAGCCATGATTTATTATGCCCGGCATCGTGCACCTTCGTGACTCTATCGGACCCGTGGCGGCAGCGGGACTTTCAACGGCTTACCTGGAGCGGCCACTATCTTGATGCACATTGTAGCGATTGGCTGGATGTATGTGGTCGTGATGATGTCCCTGACCGAGAACTCATTCGTGGCCGGGGTGATGACATTCGTGTTCTATGGCGCGGTGCCGGTCGGGATAATCTGGTACTTGTCCGGCTCCGGCAAGCGGCGGGCACGGGGACGTGCAGAGCAGGCGACGGCAGAAAGCCAGACTGGGTCAACCGAAGCGGCCGAACTTCCGGCGTCAGGAGAAGGGGCGGCATCGCCGCAGGCTCAAGCACAAGTAGAAGCACAAGGACAAGGACAAACAGAGGTACAAGCAGAGCCGCCAACCCCGCCTTCTCCGACAGTGCACGGGATGCCGCAACCGCCATACACCCCACGCTCGCCACAGATGCCAGACGCGCCCCAGTCGACAGGATCACAATCGACGCCTCCACCGTCTCCGCCGTCACCACCGCCAGCACAGTCAAAAACCGCGCCTCCGTCTGGCCGCGACTTACTCTAACCAGATCAGCGATGCCATTCGACCAGTCACGCCGTCGCGCCGGTAAGAATAAAAACGACTGCGGTCCTCGACCGTACACGACCGGCCACCGCTGACGCGTTCTACGCCGGTCGCCAGCAACAGGACGCGCGCCAGCCGGTAGATGTCGGCCAGATACTTGCCTTGCTTCGCTGGCACGGGCATGAAAGCCGCACGCAGGCCTGGATCTATCTCGACAAACGCCTGCACAACCTCCTCGCCCACCTCGAACCGAGTCGGTCCAATGGCTGGCCCGAGCCAGGCCTGGATATCCTGTGCGCCCTGTTTGCGCATAGCGTCGACCGTATTGCCAAGCACGGCAGCGGCCAGTCCTCGCCAGCCGCCGTGTGCGGCGCCGACGACCGTGCCGCGACTATCGCAAAACAGGACCGGAAGGCAATCGGCAGTGAGAATTGCGCAGACCCCGCCGGCCGCAGCAGCGATGCTGGCATCGGCGCGGGGCACATTGGACTGAGCGTCGCCCGTGGCCATGACGACGTTCGCGCCGTGTACCTGTTCGAGCCAGGCAGGCCGCCCAGGCAAACGGTCCTGGAGGTAGGCGCGATTTCGCAGGACGTGTTCAGCTTGATCGCCGACATGCAACCCGAGGTTCATGCCGCCCCCGCCCTCGCCATCATCGTAGGGCGGCAAACTGAAGCCACCACGGCGCGTCGTGGAAAGTGCACGCACGTTTGCCGGAACGGTCCAGTCGGGAACGATCCACTCACGCGGCAACGGCAGTCCCGCACTCATTGATCTCTACTCATTGATCCCTGCTCGTCGATCCGTACTCATTGATTCCCACTCATCGATCCGTACTCTTCGATCCCTACTCATCCACCAATGCTCAACATCTCATATTGATATTCATATTCCGACCTCAGACCGGTCATGCCCGCTTGCCGCCTTTGCCGGCGGCGGCCTTGACTGGCTGGTCCCATGGCGCAAGCGACAACGCGGGAACGCCGGCGGTGGCGAGAAGCGCCGTCATGTCATCCGGCAGGCCGATCTCCCACGCGACCATCTTGCCGCTTTTGGGATGCAATAGCCCCAGCCGGAAAGCATGCAGCGCCTGCCGCCCGAAGAAGCGAGCCAGATGCGGCTTGCCATAGAGCGGATCGCCGACCAGCGGGAATCCGATTGACTGCATGTGAACGCGGATTTGGTGGGTACGACCGGTCTCCAGGCGGCACTGCAGCAAGGTGACCGGTTTGCCGTCAAGCATGCCGGCCCCAACCACGTGATAGTGCGTTACAGCAGCTTTTGCGGTGGGTCCTTGGGAGACTGCCATGCGCAAGCGGTCCTTCGGATGCCGTCCGATCGCGGCGTCTACCGCGCCGTCGCGCGGCACCTTTCCCCAGGCAAGCGCCAGATATTCGCGACGCACACTGCGCGCCTGCAACTGACGCACCAGATCGGTCTGCGCTTCGATCGTTTTCGCCACGACCATCAGGCCAGTCGTTTCCTTGTCGAGGCGATGCACAATGCCCGCGCGCGGTACGCCGGCCAGAACGGGAAGCTTGTATAGCAAACCGTTGAGCAGCGTGCCGGTCCAGTTTCCGGCACCGGGATGGACCACCAGCCCCGCCGGTTTGTTCAGCACCAGCAAACTGGCGTCTTCATGCACGATGTCTAGCGCCATGGCCTCGGGAGTGAAGGCCTGTTCGTCCGGCGCCGCCTGCGGGTTGACCGCGATGGTTTCGTCGCCAAATACCGTCATCTTGGTACGGCCGGGCTTGCCATCCACGGTAATGTGACCGGACTCGATCCATTGCTGCAGGCGGCTGCGTGAGAAGCGCGTGACCAAGGTTGACACCGCACGATCAAGCCGCATGCCGCAAGCTTCGGGCGTTAGTTTCAGGACAAATGGGGAGAGGTCCACTGCCAGCCCGCCGAAGGGTGAGAGCGCAACCTCGTCATCGGGAAGCTCAGCCTCTTCCGCGGACAGCGGGTCCGCCTCGCCATCCGCCCCGATCACTTCCGGAGACTGTGAAGCTGGCGACTGTGAAGCCGGCGACCGTGACATGGTTTCGCCCGGTACGGGCGCAAGCACCGATTCCTGCGCGGGATCGGTGACCGGTTCAGTGGACGAAGCGCGTCGGCGTGGCTTAATTGATTTCACCGCATGTTCCATCGGATATAATCTGCCATCGTTTTCGACGCACTCCAGCAGGCATTCATGCAAAACAAACTCATCCGGGTCATCCTTCTCGCGCTGGCGCTCTCTGTGTCGGCCTGCAGTTTACTTCAAGTAGAGACGGTCGACGAGACCAAAACCTGGTCAGCCGCCAAGCTCTACGCTGAAGCAAAGGACGAACTGGATAACGGTGGCTATGACAAGTCCATCAAGTATTTCGAGAAGCTGGAATCGCGCTATCCCTTTGGCACCTATGCCCAGCAGGCTCAGATCCAGATTGCCTATGCGCACTACCGCCAGGGCGACCAGGTCCAGGCGCTGGCCGCAGCGGACCGCTTCATCAAGCTGCACCCGAATCATCCCAATGTCGACTACGTCTACTACCTCAAGGGCCTGATCAACTTCAACGACAAGGTCAGCCTTTTCGATTTCCTCGCCCACCAGGATTTAAGCGAGCGCGATCCCAAGGCGCTGCGCGACGCCTTCGATTCCTTCAAGCTGCTGATAGAGCGCTATCCAAACAGCATCTATGCCAAGGACGCGGCGGCTCGCCTGAACTACCTCATCAATGCCATGGCGCAGCATGAAGTGCATGTGGCCGACTACTACTACCGTCGCGGCGCCTACCTGGCCGCCGTGAACCGTGCTGAAGGCGCCATTCGCGACTACCGCGAGGCGCCGGCCATTGAAGAGGCGCTCTACATTGTTGTTCGTTCCTACGATGCCCTAGGCCTGCCGCAGTTGCGGGACGATGCGGACCGCGTGTTCAAGAAGAATTTCCCCAACAGCGATCTGCCAAGCGGCCGCCGGAAAAAGGCGGATAACCCATGGTGGAAAGTCTGGTAGCAGATGTCGGCATCAGTGCCGTTCAGGTCGCTACGGGTACTGGCGCTGGTCGGTGACTTCGGTAATTGGCCTTCGTGCCTGTAGTGACTATTCCGGCAATCGACGCCGGAAGACCCAGCGGGTTGCGGTCGACGCTGTAGCGTCAAAGCCGTAGCCGCCCGCCGAAAAAGTTTTCAACTTCTCTGGATTCGAAATACCTTTCACCGCTGCGTGTCGCGCCATCATGCCGCGCGCACGCTTGGCAAAGAACGAAATAATTTTGTACTGCCCATTCTTCCAGTCCTCAAAGACAGGCGTAATGACTGGCGCATCCAGCAGCTTCGGCCGCACCACCTTAAAGTATTCTTCCGACGCCAGATTCACCAGCACGCGCGTCTTTTGCGTAGCCAGCACCTCCCCCAGCGACTGCGTCACCTGGTCCCCCCAGAATGCGTACAGGTCCTTGCCGCGGGGGTTGCCAAGCCGGGTGCCCATCTCAAGGCGATAAGGCTGCATGAGGTCGAACGGTCTCAGGACGCCATACAAGCCAGACAGTATGCGAACATGCTCTTGAACGTACTGCAACTGGCTCGGCTTGAGGGATGTCACATCGAGTCCATCGTAGACGTCGCCGTTGAAGGCGAATACCGCGGGTCGAGAGTTTTTGGCGGTAAAGCGCGGCGACCACGACGCATAGCGATCGGCATTCAAGGCGGCGAGCGGATCTGAAATTCCCATGAGGCTGCCGATGTCGGCGGGCGAAAGGGTGCGCAGCACCTTGATCAATTCACCGGATTGTTTTGCGAAGTCTGGTTTGGTATTGAAGCCGATAACTGAGCCCGCATTTGAGGCGGTCTGCGACGCCGTGACCGGGCTGATCCTTGAGCCCGTCTTTGAACCTGAGTTTGAGCTCCTTTCGGCATTCGGCGCATAGGTCGACGCCATAGTCGGAATGCCAGTCAGCGGCGTTTCGTAATCAAGTGTTTTTGCGGGCGACAGAACGATCAGCATGGATGGACCCAAAATTTTTTGCCTATGATACCCAATCGCATTGTCCTCGATACGAATGTCTGTCTTGATCTCTTTGTGTTTCATGACCCGCGCTGGCAGTCGCTGCTCGACGCTTTGCGCAATGGCCGACTAGAAGCGGTATCGCGCGCAGACTGCCGCAATGAATGGCTCTACGTACTCCGCTATGAGCACCTGAAACTGGACGATGCGGGCCGCGCGCGCGCAATGTCGGAGTTTGATGCGCTGATTCGCTGCGTCGACCAGCCCGAAGAGGCGTCCGCTGCGGTTCCACAACGCTCACATGCGGCGGCTCAGCCCCCAGGTACCGGCACTGCGACCACGACGACCGAGCCCGCTCCCCTGCCCGTTTGCCGCGACCCGGATGACCAGAAGTTTTTGGAACTGGCTCGCGACGCCGGCGCGCAAATCTTGATCACCAAGGACAAGCTCCTGTTGAAACTGGCGCGCAAGACAGCGCGCGCCGGGTTGTTCGAGATCGTCACGCCACAATCGTGGACCGCGTCCCATGCCGCGCCTGCCACAGTGCCTCAAGACGGGGCGCGACTTGCATGAACTGGCGCGACTGACGCTACAATGTGCGCTCCACCCTCTGCCCCGGACTGCATGAAAATGAACGCCCAAGCCGCAAGCGCCGCAAGCCCCACTCCTCAAATCGACCCCACTGCATTCGCCTCGCGACTGCCGAAAGTTGGCACCACCATCTTCACCGTCATGTCGGCGCTGGCATCGGAAAAAGGCGCGGTCAACCTTGGCCAGGGCTTCCCGGACTTTGATTGCGATCCCGCGCTGGTTGATGCGGTCACGACCGCGATGAAGCAGGGCCTGAACCAGTACCCGCCAATGACCGGCGTGCCGCTTTTGCGCCAGGCCGTGGCCGACAAAATCGCAAAGCTGTATGGCCAGGTCTATGACCCGGCTACGGAAATAACCATCACCGCCGGCGCCACGCAATCGATCCTGACGATCGTGCTGTGCTGTGTGCATCCCGGCGATGAAGTGATCGTCATTGAGCCCGCGTACGACAGCTACGTACCTTCGATTGAGCTGGCTGGGGGCAAGCCAGTGTTCGTCCAGATGGAAGTGACTGACGAGGGCTACAAGGTGCCCTGGCAAAAAGTCGCAGCGGCCGTCACGCCAAAAACCCGCCTGATGATCGTGAACTCGCCGCACAACCCGACCGGTTCGGTGTTCCGCCAATCCGACATGCAAGCCATCAAGGACATCGTCCGCGGCACCGGCATTCTGCTGCTGTCCGATGAGGTGTATGAGCACATGGTGTATGACGGGCAGCGCCATGAATCCGTCTGCCGCGACCCGGAGTTGGCGGCGCGTTCATTCGTCGTATCGAGCTTCGGCAAGACCTACCATGTGACCGGCTGGAAGGTCGGCTATGTCGCCGCCCCCGCAGTGCTGACAGCCGAATTTCGCAAGGTCCACCAGTTCAACGTCTTTACCGTCAACACGCCGATGCAATACGGCCTGGCCGCGTACATGGCGAATCCCGCGCCCTATCTGGAACTGCCCGCGTTTTACCAGCACAAGCGCGACCTGTTCCGCGACGGCTTGCGCAACACGCGCTTTAACATGCTGCCGTCGGACGGCACCTATTTCCAGTGTGTGGAATATTCAGCGATTTCAGCGCTGCCGGAAGCGGAGTTCGCCAAGTGGCTCACCACTGAAATCGGCGTGGCCGCAATTCCAGTATCGCCGTTCTACGACACGCCGCGGGAGTCCGGCATCGTGCGCTTCTGCTTTGCCAAAAAGGACGAAACGCTGAAGCTGGCATTGGAGCGGCTAGCGAAGCTTTGAGTGGACTGCGGATGGGCTGCGGGCACAACAGCGGTCGCTTTCAAACGGCGCCATTCCGAGAATTCGAAGGACCGTCCGAATATTGTGTAGTAATTTGATTCTAAAGGGTTTTCAGCATATTCCGGTGAATCGGTAATTTTTGTTGAAATCCCTTTTAATTCAAAGGCGTAACACCTAAAGTGCTAAATGCGATAGTCGTTTGAACTGCTCCGGCTACCGTGGAAAAGCATCTGCTGGTGTCCCTGATTTAGGGTGGGTCGTACCTAAATCAGGAACGGACCCTATGGCGGACATTGCCACAAGGCGACGCTCCAGCAGCGGCCAGTCCTAACGCCGCCTATTTCTTCCGCTGTGCGCTCAACTCCATATTCGCCTTGCGGTCTGCATTGACCTTCTGCACAGTAGGACGCTCGCCGAGCATTTTCGTATAGTCGCGCACCGGCAGGCTGCCCAGCACGTCCTCGCCAAAGATGATCTTGGTCGACATGCCAACCAGCGGCAGATGAACTAGAGCGGCGCAGTCGGCCAGCGTGAATTCGTTTCCGGCAATGTACGGGCCAAACTTGGCGAGCGATGCAAAAGCCTTGGCATTGCGGGTCAGCAGCTTGCGCGCGCGCTCCTTGATTTCATCCGACACAGTGCCGCCGAAAAATGCCGCAGGGTACAGTTCGCGCGCAACCAGTTCCAGGTGAAGCTCCATGAACTGAATGAGGTGTCGAACGCGCGCGGCCTCATAAGGATCGGACGGCAGCAGCGGCTTTTGCGGATAGGCGTCTTCAAGATATTCGACGATGACCTGTGACTCGCTGATGGGTCCCTTGTCGGTTTCGATGTAAGGTATTTTGCCGAGCGGCGATTTCCCCATCAGCTCCGGCGAGCGATCCGCCCATACCAGTTCCTCTTCGAATTCGATCCCCTTTTCGAGCAGCGCCAACTTGACCTTGTTGTAGTAATTGCTGACGGCGAAGCCGCAAAGTTTTAGCACGATGTCTCCTTGGATTTTGGGTGAGCTTGTGGCCATCGCAGATGACGGCGCAATTCGAGATGCGGCTGGCCGGTTCCGGCCTCGATTCGAATGTGAGACCATTGTCGCGCATAAGGATTAGTCTTGCCAACTGGATCGGCCGGCTCCCTGTCTCGTTTTTTATTGCCTGTGCCCATTATTTGGCCATGTCGTTATCCTAAATCTCGCACTCGAATGAACATGCCCGAACTGCTCAACTGATTGCTCCCTTAATTCCCAGTCTCCAAACCCAACCACACTACGCCATGACCGCTGAGCTGAAAGCGTCCCGCCGCGATGCCCTCCTGATCCTTACCATCTCCAATCCCGGCGCAAGAAATGCGCTCAGCCCCGATATGTATGCCGCCGCGATTGAGACCCTTTCGACCGCGGAACGTGACGAATCGATTCGCGCGGTGATCCTGACTGGCGCCGACAATTTCTTCTGCGCCGGCGGCAACCTGAACCGCCTTCTGGAAAATCGCGCGAAGGAGAAATCTGTACAGGCCGACTCCATCGACAACCTGCATGGCTGGATCGAAGCGATTCGCGACTGCCCGAAACCGGTAATTGCGGCGGTCGATGGCGCTGCCGCCGGCGCCGGTTTTTCACTTGCGCTGGCATGCGACATGATCGTCGCCGGCAATGGCGCCAAGTTTGTGATGGCCTATGTTCAGGTCGGCCTCACGCCAGATGGCGGTGGCTCGTGGTTCCTCTCCCAAGCGCTGCCGCGCCAGCTTGCGACGGAAATCCTGATGGAGGGCAAGCCGATCCTGGCGCCCCGCCTCCACCAGCTTGGCATCGTCAATCGCGTGGTCCCGGACGGCGGCGCGCTCGATGCTGCGCTCTCATGGGGCGATGAAGTCGCACTGCTCTCCCCAAATGCGGTGGAACGCATCAAGTCGCTGGTGCGTGAGGCGAAGGGCAATTCGCTCGCGACGCATTTCGAGGCCGAGCGCCACAGTTTCGTAGAAAGCCTGCATCACCGCGACGCGCAGGAAGGGATCAGCGCGTTCCTTGAAAAAAGAAAGCCACACTACAAATGAGCGAGATCGCCGCGCTGGGAAATCGCCGCCGCATCTTCCTGATGCGGCATGGCAGCGTCACCTATTTCGACCGTGCCGGCAATCCCTATCCGCCGGATGCCGTGCCGCTCAATGAGCAGGGCCGCGCGCAGGCCGAAGCCGCCGGCCGCGCCTTTGCGCAAGAGAACATCCGCTTTGACCGGGTGATCGTCTCGGGGCTGCCCCGCACGCTTGAGACCGCCGGCTGCGTCCTTGCCGCAACCCGCCAAGAAATCGCGCTGGAAGAATGGCCCGAGTTGCGCGAGATCCGTGGCGGCAAGTTATCCGACATTCCGGACGACGGCCTGCGTGAAGCTTTCACCGGTGCCTTCGAGGGCGTGGTGCCAGAAGAGCGCAAGTTCCTGGCCGGCGAAAGCATCGGCGAACTGATGGACCGCGTGCATCCTGCCATCGATCGTCTGCGCAGCGATGCAACCTGGGACACGGTGCTGATGGTTCTGCACGGTGGCATCAATCGCGCCATCTTGTCGTATGCCCTGACTGGCCAGCGGCTTTTCCTTGGCAACCTGGCGCAGACTGCAGGCTGCATCAATGCGCTGGACGTCGGACCTGCTGCCCTGGACTGGGTGGTGCGCTTCGTGAATTACGCGCCGCCGCTGCCGCTGCATATCGAGACCCGCAACACGACAATGGAAGCCATGCTGGAGCAATATCTGAAGTCGAGGATGGGCGCTGAATAGAACGACCGTACGTTTCGTTCAGGTAGAATGTGGGTAATCATGGCAGTGCCCACATGACGAAAATCAGGAGACAGGATGTTCGAAGAATTCATGGGCACCAAGCCGGTGTCGGAGCGGCAGAAGGTTGACCTCGACGCGCTGCGTGCCTACATGCAGGCGCATGTCGAAGGCTTCAACGGCGAACTGGCAATCGAGCAGTTCAAGGGAGGCCAATCCAATCCAACCTTCAAGCTGAGCTCCGGCGATCGCAGCTACGTGCTGCGCACCAAGCCCGGCCCTGCAGCAAAACTGCTCGCTTCAGCACATGCCATCGACCGTGAATTCCGCGTGATGGACGCCCTCAACAAGGCCGGCTTTCCGGCAGCCCGCCAGTACGCGTTGTGTACCGACGAATCGGTCATTGGGCGCGCCTTCTACATCATGGAATTCGTCGCCGGCCGTGTGCTATGGGACCAGGCCATGCCCGGCATGAGCAACGCCGAACGCGCCGCGCATTACGACGAAATGAACCGCGTCATCTCGCAACTCCACACTGTCGACTATAAGGCGATCGGCCTCGAAAGCTTCGGCAAGCCGGGCAATTACTTTGGACGCCAGATCGACCGCTGGACCAGACAGTACAAAGCCTCGGAAACCGAAAAGATTGAAGCGATGGATCAGCTGATTGAATGGCTGCCGCAAAACATTCCGCCTGGCGACGAGACCAGCATCGTGCACGGTGACTACCGTCTCGACAACATGATCTTCCATCCAACCGAGCCGCGTGTGCTGGCCGTACTGGATTGGGAGCTCTCTACGCTCGGGCATCCACTTGCCGATTTTTCTTATCACTGCATGAGCTGGCACATACCGCCCGGCCAGTTCCGTGGCATCGGCGGACTGGACCTGGAAGCGTTGGGCATACCGACCGAAGCCGATTACATCGCACGCTATTGCGAGCGCACCGGCCGCACAATTCGCATGGAAGACTTCAGGTTCTATCTCGCCTACAACATGTTCCGCATGGCTGGCATCCTGCAAGGCATCATGAAGCGTTACGTCGACGGCACCGCATCAAGCGAGCAGGCTCTCCGATCCGGCAAGGCCGCCGGCCCCATGGCCGAAATGGGCTGGGACTATGCGTCCGGAAAAAATAAGCTCGCGTACTAGCTGAACACCGCTGTCCAGCTTTGTGAAAGCTGGCAGTAGCCAAACCGATTTCACCAAGGAGACATCATGGAGTTCGAATATTCAGACCGCTGCAAGGGCATGCAGGAAAAGCTGTTGCGCTTCATGGACCAGCACATCTACCCCAATGAGAAAGCCTACAAACAGGAGATAGACCGCAACGGCCAGGAGAAGAACAATCGCTGGCTGCCCACCCGCATCATCGAAGACCTGAAGCCCAAGGCGCGTGAGCAGGGCTTGTGGAATCTGTTCCTGCCGAAGTCGGTGCGTGCGCCGGAAGGCTTGTCTAACCTTGACTATGCCCCGCTCTGCGAAATCATGGGTCGCGTCGGCTGGGCGCCGGAAGTGTTCAACTGCTCGGCGCCAGACACCGGCAACATGGAAACCATCGAGCGCTACGGCACCGAGGAACACAAGAAGCAGTGGCTGGAGCCGCTGCTGCGCGGCGAAATCCGCTCGGCATTCGCCATGACGGAACCCGCGGTAGCCTCCTCGGACGCAACCAATATCGAAACCCGCATCGAGCGCCAGGGCAACGAATACGTCATCAATGGCCACAAATGGTGGATCTCCGGCGCAGGCGATCCGCGCTGCCAGATTTTCATCCTGATGGGGAAATCCAATCCGGATGGACCGCGCCATTCGCAGCAGTCCATGATCCTGGTCCCGCGTGAAACGAAAGGCGTCAATATCAAGCGGCCGCTGCCTGTATTCGGCTATGACGACGCGCCGCACGGGCACTGCGAAATCCTGTTTGAAGACGTGCGCGTTCCCGTGGCCAATCTGCTGCTCGGTGAAGGTCGCGGCTTTGAAATCGCGCAGGGTCGCCTTGGACCAGGACGCATCCATCACTGCATGCGCGCTGTTGGTGTGGCCGAGCGCGCGTTGGAATATATGTGCAAACGTCTTAATTCGCGCGTCGCCTTTGGCAAACGCATTTCAGAGCAAAGCATCTGGCGCGAACGCATTGCCGAGTCGCGCATCCAGATCGACACCGCCCGCCTGCTTACGCTGCGGACCGCCTACATGATGGACACCGTGGGCAACAAGCACGCCAAGTCCGAGATCGCAATGATCAAGGTGCTGGCACCGAACGTTGCGCAGACCGTGCTCGACTGGGCGATTCAGGCGCATGGCGCGGCCGGGGTATCGGATGAGTTTCCGCTTGCGATGATGTGGGCGCACAACCGCACGCTGCGTCTTGCCGACGGCCCGGATGAAGTGCATCGCAATGCGATCGCCAAGCTGGAACTGGCGCGCCATATGGACTTGCCTGGCGAGGATCTGGAGCTGCCGATAACGCGCTCCTGAACGGAGCGTCGGGCGCTGGACGGGGGCGGCGGTCCGCCTGCGAAGAATCTCGAACTTCTGCATAATCGTGCGGCGTTCGAGATTTTTTTTCGACATTGCACCGATCACAGCAATCCGCTCGCCCCAATCACACCAATATCGCCTTCCCAGAGAGAACCATGATCGACGTCTATTCCACCGCCACGCCAAACGGACACAAGGTCCACATCATGCTGGAGGAATGCGGCCTTCCGTACCGCATCCACCACATCGATATTGGCGCGGGCGACCAGTTCAAACCCGAGTTCCTCAGCATCTCACCCAACAACAAGATTCCCGCGATCGTCGATGAAGAAGGGCCGGACGGCCAGCCGATTTCGCTGTTCGAATCGGGCGCAATTCTGATCTACCTCGCCGGCAAGACCGGCAAATTCCTGCCGCAAAGCGATCGCGATCGTTACACGGTGCTGCAATGGCTGATGTTCCAGATGGGCGGTCTCGGCCCGATGCTCGGCCAGGCGCATCATTTCCGCCTCTATGCGCCGGAAAAAATCGAGTACGCAATCAACCGGTACACGAATGAGGCGAAGCGCCTCTACGGCGTAATGGACAGGCAGCTGGAGAAGAGCCGCTACCTTGCGGGCGACGAATACACCATCGCCGACATCGCCAGTTTTCCCTGGACCCGTTCCTTCGCCAATCAGGGCGTTGACCCGGCAGATTTCCCCAACTGGAAGCGCTGGTTCGACGAGATCAGTGAACGACCCGCGGTTCAGCGTGGCGTGCAGGTATTGGCGGACAAGCGCCGCCAACTGACTGACGACAAGGCGCGCGATATTCTGTTTGGGGCGACGCAGTACGCCAAACACTAGAGTTCGCAGGCGCGTAAGCGCCATCGCGACCCAGCTGGCGCAGCGTCTGCCGCTGCAGTGGAATATGACGCTTGTGGAGAGTGGGCCGGCGGCGGCCCACTTAGGGGATGTCCATGCCGACGCGGGGCGCTATCAACGCTTCCTCAGCGCTTGATTCAGCGCTTGATTCACCGCTTGATTCACCGCTTGCCGCAGCCGCCAACCCAGTACTTCTTCAGGTATAGCGTCGCGTAATCGATTCGGCGATGCACACTGGTTTCTCGCCGCCCTCACGCTCCATCGTGACTTGCCACACGACTTGCGCGCCACCCTCAATGTCTTCCACCGAAAGTAGCTTCATGCGACCGCGCAGCCGGCTTCCGACCGGCACTGGCGCCGGGAAGCGCACCTTGTTCAGGCCGTAGTTCACGCCCATCCGCACGTCTTTCATCGTCACGGCGCTTGCCATGAGCATCGGCAGCAGCGAAAGCGTCAGGAAGCCGTGGGCAATCGTGCCGCCATAGGGAGATTCGCGCTTGCTACGCTCCACATCAAGATGTATCCACTGATGGTCGCCGGTCGCGTCAGCAAACTGCTGAACGCGCTCCTGCGTCACCTCAACCCAGTCCGACACTGCCACTTCCTGGCCGATCAATTCCTTTAGTGCCGACAATGATGCTATCTCACGCATGCTTTTTCCCTTGTGTTCGGGCGGCTGGTTTGCCGCGCTTATCTGTTTTCAAATTTACCTCGGCTAAAAGGTGCTCACGACGGGCGAGCACCCCGCATGAACCGAACGTTTACGACGGCCGCCGCAGAAAAATATTCATGCCCTTCATCGTAGCGACCACCTCCCCGCTCTGGTTTTTTGCCGACCACTCGCTCTGAACGATGCCCCGGTCCGGTTTGCTGTTGGACGGCTTCACCGTCAGCACCGTCGTGGAAAAAGTGAGCGTGTCACCCGGACGAACAGGACGTAGCCAACGCAACTCATCGACGCCGGGGGAACCCTGGCTTGAGGAGTCGTTCAGGAAGTTGTCGACCATGGTGCGCATCATGATGAGTACGGTTTGCCAGCCGCTGGCAATCAAGCCGCCATAGATTGATTTGGTGGCGGCCTCGCGGTCGACATGGAACGGTTGCGGATCGTATTGCCGGGCGAAGGAAATGATCTCCTCTTCGCCGATGGTGTAGGAGCCGACTTCCAACGAATCGCCGACCTTGAAGTCTTCAAAATGCCATTTTTTGTCTGCCATGGAATCCTCTTGTTCAAGCACCCTTGCGAAATCCCGGCTGCGCCGCAAAGCGCGCCAGATGATGGTCCGTGTCGCCGAGCGTCAGCTCGATTATGCTCAGCCGCTTGAAGTAGTGTGCCGCCGGTAGCTCATCGGTCACGCCCATGCCGCCGTGCAGTTGGACCGCCTGCTGTCCCACAAACTTGATTGCCTGGCCGATGCGCGCCTTGGCGCCGGACGCAGTACGGCGGCGTTCCTCCGCATTGGTCGAGCCCATCTTCACCGCGGCCAGGGTCGCCATGGAGCGCGCCTGTTCGAGGTGGATAAACATCTCCGCCATGCGATGCTGCAGAGCCTGGAATTTCCCGATCGGCACGCCGAATTGCTGGCGCGTCTTGGTATATTCCAGCGTCGCCGCGTTCAGCGCTTCCATCGCGCCCACCGCTTCGGCGCACAGCAGGGTCACGCCATAGTCGCTTGCTGCATCGAGGATTTCCCAACCCTGGCCCCAGGCACCCAGCAACGCTGCTGCTGGAAGCCTGACGTTGTCAAGAGTGATATCGGCAGCGCGCTGCCCGTCGATAGTCCGGTAATCTCGCCGAGTGACGCCAGCGGCATTGCCTGGCACCAGGAACAGCGCTATGCCGTCCGTGCCGCGTCGGTCGCCGCTGGTGCGCGCCGATACCACCAGCATGCCAGCCTGCGCACCGTGCAGCACGACAGTCTTTGCGCCATTGAGAACAAAGCCGTCGCCGTCTTTTTTGGCGGTCGTCGCAATGTCGAACAGGTCATGTCGCGATTGCTTCTCGCCGAGCGCGCAAGCCAGCTTCAGCTCACCGGTAGCGACCTGTTCCAGCGCCGCTTCCTGGCCGCCCGCCAGCCGAAGAAATTCCGCGCCCAGCACGGTAGCGAAGTACGGCTCCACCAGCAAGCCGCGCCCCAGTTCCTGCATGACGACCAGCATGTCGACCGCGGAACCGCTAAAGCCCCCCTGCGCTTCCGGCACCGGCAAGGCGGTCATGCCAAGCTCGGCCAGCGTGCTCCAGGCCGTGTCCGATACCCCGTCCCCGTGAATGATTTTCTTGCGCTGCTCGAAGCTGTAATCCTTTTCCATCCAGCGGCGTAAAGCGTCCGAGAATTGCTGCTGTTCCGGTGTCGTGTTGAAATCCATCGTTATCTCCTCACAAGCCCAGAATCATCTGGGTGATGATGTTCTTTTGAATTTCGTTTGAACCACCGTAGATGGAGGTCTTGCGGTAATTGAAGTAGTAGGAGGCCAGCGGGGCTGCATCATCGTCCTGCGCCACGCTATGCTCCGCCTTGCCTTCAAGGTAGGCACGGTCGAACGGCAAGCCATAGGGGCCCACCGCTTCAAGCATCAACTCGGTCAGCGTTTGCTGGATCTCGGTGCCCTTGACCTTCAGCATCGATGCCTCCGGTCCGGGTCCGCGCCGAGCGCCTTCCTGCGACACCACCTTCAACACTGTCACTTCAAGCGCCATGATTTCGATTTCGAGCGAGGCCACCTTGGCGGCATAGACCGGGTCTTCCAGCAGGGACTTGCCATTCTTTTGTTGATCGCCGGCGACGCGTTTCAGGAACTGCAGCTCCCGCTTGGCGCGTCCCACCGCGGCAATGCCGGTGCGCTCATGTCCCAGCAGGTACTTGGCATAGGTCCAGCCGCGGTTCTCTTCGCCGATCAGGTTTTCGACCGGCACGTTCACATCGTCGAAGAACACTTCATTCACTTCATGGTCTTCATCCAGCATCATGATCGGGCGTACCGTGATACCGGGCGTCTTCATGTCGATCAGCAAAAATGAAATGCCTTCCTGCTTGCGCGCCGCCGGATCGGTGCGGACGAGGCAGAAGATCATGTCGGCATGCTGCGCAAGCGTGGTCCAGGTCTTCTGGCCATTGACGACGTAATGGTCGCCCTGGCGCTCGGCGCGTGTTTTCAGGGACGCAAGGTCAGAGCCGGAGCCCGGCTCGGAGTAGCCTTGGCACCACCAGTCTTCGCAGCTCAGAATGCGCGGCAGATAATGGCTTTTTTGCGCCGCATTGCCGAAGGCCATAATGACCGGCGCCACCATGTTCACGCCGAACGGAAGTATCGGCGGCGTGCCGGCGGTGGCGCACTCCTCTTCCCAGATATGGCGCTGCACCGCATTCCATCCTGTGCCGCCATGCTCGACTGGCCAGCTCGGCGCAACCCAACCCTGTTTCGCCAGTATTTTGTGCCAGCGTACAAAGTCGTCGCGCGAAAGTCGCTTGTGGTTGAGTACCTTGTGTTGCAGGTCCGAAGGCAGATTGGCGGCGATGAATGCGCGCACCTCGTCGCGGAAGCCGATGTCTTCCGCGCTGTAATTCAAATCCATGCTTGTCCCCTGAGTTTTCTGCGGTCACCAGGCGGTCTGCCCTAAACGGAGAGAATTACGCGAAGAGCACATCGCGAAGCGCACCATCCGAAAAGCACGACCGTACCAAATCGATTATACAGTTTAACGATGGGCACGAAGAGCTCGCCAGGAGCACGCGGCAAGCAGGGTGAATGACTTCGCGAACAGGCCGGAATAAACGACCTGGAGCCTGCTTGAAGAGTACCGCTGCTGCAATGCCCGCGAAACCCATTTCGCTTCTCGGCCTGCTACCGGGGAACTCCTAGTGCAGCGTTTGCTTGGGCACCGAAGGCAGCGGCATCTGCAGCACCTCAATGCCTTCTTCAGAAAGCGCTGCCCGTTCGTCTGCCGTGGTGGTGCCACGAATGCCACGGTCCGGGGCTTCCTCGTTATGGATACGGCGCGCTTCATCGGCAAAGTTCTTGCCGACATCCTCTGTGTTTTCAATAAGGACGCGGGCCAGCCGCATCCACTCTTGCTCAAGCTGCGAGATCCTGCTTGAGCCTGGCAATTCCGGTGAGCGGGGCTTTTCGGCAACGGGGCGCGAAAGATTCAAACGTGGGGCGGAAGGCAGGCGCGTAACGTGATGGTCGCTGCAGACCGGGCATTCAATCATCCCCTTGGCGTTTTGCGATTCGAAATCCACTTCCGACGCAAACCAGCCTTCAAACTGGTGGGTCTGCGTGCACTGCAGATTGTAGACTTTCATGGCTTCCAGACAGTGGCGCGCGCGCTTCGCAAGGAGCCAGAACGGCAACGCGAGCGAGCAGCGATAACGGGTTGATGTTACCACCTTCAACTCCGCGGCCCCATTGCTCTGATGTCGGACAAGCCCCTACGCCCACCCCATGCATTGGCGCGCTCCAGAATGCAGCGGCACGCTCGGCGGCGCAGCGCCGAAGCGCGTCGTCAATATGATTTGTAGGGAAGGAATTTTCCGCTTAACACGACGTTTACCCGGTCGCCTTTCGGGTCGGCCTCGCGCTGGATATCCATGGAAAAATCGATTGCGCTCATGATGCCGTCGCCGAACTCTTCATGGATCAGTTCCTTGATGGTGGTGCCATACACGCTCACGATCTCATGCCAGCGATAGATTAGCGGGTCGGTCGCCACCTGCGTGGCCAGCGAGCCCTTGTACGGAACAATCTGGAGCCATGCCGTCTCCTCGTCGGTCAGATTGAACAACTCTCTGGCAACGCCCGCCTGCTGCGCATTCAGCGTCATCTGGCCCAGCATGGCGGCCGTCGTCCATTCCTTGCTTTGTCCAATCCTGTCGGCGATGTGCTTCCACGTCATCTTGTTGACGACCTTCGCGGAGATAATTTTTCTAGTCACTTCGGCACGATCCATCGATTGCTCCCTGATTCGGTTCATTCCGGTCTCGTCAGGCACCACCTCGGTGCAGCCGCCCGGATGGGAACATCGATGAGCACATTGCATGCCCAAACGGAAAAAGCCCTCCGTACAGTGTAGGGAGGGCTTTCCGAGTCGCGCGCAAGGTGCGGACACCTTGCCGGACAACTCGCGAAGAATTACTTCGGCAACACGACTACGGTGTCACCCGTTTTGCCGGTCCGGCCAGTTGCGCCTGTGTCGCCCTTGGCACCGTCATAGCCGGTTGCACCGGTTGCGCCGGTAGAACCGGTCGCGCCCGTAGCGCCAGTAGCGCCAGCAACGGTTGCGCCGGTTGCACCAGTAGCGCCCTTGGCGCCATCAAAGCCTGTGGCGCCGGTAGCACCAGTAGCGCCGGTAGCACCAGCAACAGTAGCGCCAGTAGCGCCAGTAGCGCCGGTTGCACCAGCAGGTCCTGGAACTGCAACTGGGACTTCAACAGGAACGACGACTGGTGCCGGTGCGGCTGCAGCGACAGGTGCTTCACGATTACAGGCGGTCATTGCAACAGAACCGATCAGTGCCAGCAGAAGAATAGAATATTTCATGGGAAAGCCCTCTTGTTTAAAAAAAAATTTACCTGGAATGCAGGCGTCCGGACCGGATTTCGTTTATCACGCGGGCGGGCTTTCTGCGACCTTGGCTGTCGATGCTGCCGCTATGGCAACCAACGACCACCGCTGTCACGTCCAACCGTTCTGGAGCAATCAACTGTTCCGTAGATCAGACCGAAGCATGCACTGGAAGAATGCAAAGCTCCGTTCGGTGGCGAACATACGGTGCGGATGGCTGACCGTATATTGTCAGAACCGGTAATAAAGAGATTTTGAGTTCAATCTTCGATTCGTTTTGAACATTGATCTGCCCCCGCCACCGCAAGGAGTCGGGGGATTTTTTTTCCCCGAAATCTCAATCGCCGGTGACGTTTTACGCGATGCCGGCGCCAGCGTCCACCCCAAAATGTCTTTCTTGTGCAACCTGCCACGTCTACTGAAGAGGCAAGAATCGGGAGCACGGGGAACGTCGCGTCACAGCCCCGGTCTATCGCAAAAGCCGCATCCTCCCTCCCTGCATGTCGACAAATTTACGGAGCAAGTGAAACATGGCCAAGGGACTGACAGGCTTGTGGCTGCGTGGCCTCGCCCGCGCCGCGAAGGCACAACAAGCCCGCAACAAGAAAATGTTGAAACTCGTGCTGGCCGCGCCGAAGCCGAAGCGCGCAAAAAAAGCCGCGCCGGTCAAGCGGTCCGGAAGCGCTTTGAAGACCACCAGCGTCAGGAGCGGCAGAAGCGGCAGAAGCGGGTCGAATGGCACCACAACCCGCTCCCGCACGCCGGCCAAGGCGCCATCCACGACGCTGCCGGGCAAATGGCTGCAGTCGTACTACACTTCGGCCGAGGCTGGCGCCGCGCCTGCGCGCCGGATGAGCTACTGGCTTTACCTGCCCTCCACCGCTGCTGCCGAACCGATGCCCCTGCTCGTCATGCTTCACGGCTGTCAGCAAACAGCCACGCAATTCGCCGATGGCACGCGCATGAACCGGCTCGCCGAAGAAAAGGGATTCGCCGTTCTGTATCCGCAGCAGTCTCTGCGCGGGCACCCCAACCGGTGCTGGCACTGGT
>JAQGMR010000058.1 GCA_028292265.1 Herminiimonas sp. | reverse complement strand
GCGACGTCGCCAAGCTTGGTTTCCGGACGGGTCGTCGCGACATTGAGGTTGCCGTTACCGTCCGCGAATGGATAGGGGATCAGCCACATGTGCCCATCTTCTTCCTCGGACACCACCTCGAGGTCGGACACGGCGGTTCCAAGCACCGGGTCCCAGTTCACTAGCCGCTTGCCACGATAGATCAAACCTTGCTCGACCAAACGGACAAAGACCTCCGTCACCGCCTTGGACATCTTCGCGTCCATCGTGAAATATTCCCGGGTCCAGTCGGTGGACGCACCCAGGCGCCGCATCTGGCCAGTGATGGTCGAGCCCGATTTTTCCTTCCACTCCCACACTTTTTCAACGAACTTTTCGCGCCCGAGATCGTGCCGCGACACCTTCTGCGCATCGAGCTGGCGTTCAACCACAATCTGGGTCGCAATGCCGGCGTGGTCGGTGCCCGGAATCCATGCGGTATTGAAGCCACGCATGCGGTGGTATCGCGTCAAGCCGTCCATGATGGTCTGGTTGAACGCGTGGCCCATGTGCAGGGTGCCGGTCACATTTGGCGGCGGCAACTGGATGCTGAATGAGGGTTTGGACGGATCGATCGACGCGGTGTGGTCGCCGCGGCGTTCCCATTCGGCGCGCCAGTGCTTTTCAATCTCGGCCGGCTCAAAAGACTTCGGTAATTCCATGGTGTCGGTGTGGTTCGCGTGGCTAGCCGGACATTATAAGGGAGACCACCGTTCGCCGATGACCCGGCAACCGGTGAAAGGAATCGACTATCCCTTGCTCCGTCCTTCCATTGCTGCCAGCGCGGAAGCAGTGAGGATAAGCGCCGCGCCCGCCAGCATGGATGGTGTAAAAACAGCACCACCGAAAAGGACCGACGACACGGCCGCAACCACGATTTCGGTCAGCATCACAACGGCGGTGATATTGGCAGGCAGCGCGGCTGCGCCGTGCTGGAGCGCGATATTGGCGACGATCATGGCAATACCAAGGCCGGCCATCACGACGGCAGCATGACCAGTAAAAACAGGCGGCAGCGCTATGGCGTCCCCGGTGCACAATGCAAGGGCAACCGCCAGGGGAATCACCATGCCGCCTATAAACATGGCGAGCGAGCGTCCGTCTTCAGGCAGTTCTGACTGGCGTCGAATCATGACGTTGTTGAGCGCGAATGCCATGCCGCCCGCAAGGCCCAGCCAATCGGCGAGTCCGCTCGGCACTGGCACACCGCCACCTGCCGGCATCAGCACCAGTGCAGCACCTGCGAGGGCTAATACGATGCGTCCGATTGCAAGCGGCGTGATCGGCTCGTTCAACACAACCCGGGCGAGCACAGCCGACCACACGGGCATCAGGTAAAACAGAAGGATTACGCGCACCACGTCGCCAATCGCAATACCCCAATTGAAGGCGCCATTCGTCACGCCGGCGGCAACCCCGACGATCCACAGTTGCGGAAAGGTGCGCAGACTGGCAAGGGCCTTCGGGCGCGCCAGCATGAGGCAAACGCACGCCAGCCCGAAGACCGCCGCGGTCGACCACAGTGGATGCCATTGCTCGAGGCGCAGCTCTTTCAGGGGCCACCAGATCAGGCCCCAGACTATTGCGTTACCGAGCAAACTCAGGATTGGAAACAGATAACTTTGGGAAGTGCGCATGCAATAAAAGGGAAAGAATCTTTCGCGGAAGATGGGCAAGCGCGCAAGCTTACCATCGACCCTCAGGCCGAACATTTCGGTTGGCGGTATGCGCGGTTCGGTGATGCGTCTATAATCCGTCGGAGTCACGTCGCAATCATTGGACTGACACCATGCTAGGGGTCCTGGCCGCATTTGCTTCTTACCGATTCGCGGCCGGGTGAGAGAGTCCCTTGTACCTGATCTGGATAATGCCAGCGAAGGGAAGCACTCGGCGCCGCATCATCTCGTCCGATATTCCTTCGCGTAATAGAGGAGACCGGAAGAA
The DNA here is from genome assembly GCA_028292265.1 of Herminiimonas sp. Classification (GTDB taxonomy): domain Bacteria; phylum Pseudomonadota; class Gammaproteobacteria; order Burkholderiales; family Burkholderiaceae_D; genus JAQGMR01. The sequence goes on along the minus strand of JAQGMR010000058.1, from coordinate 96,078 downwards.
TGAACGCACCACAGCCCCCGCAACAGTTCCTTGCCGCCACTGCGCAGGTCGACGAAGCAGCGGTACACCCGCTACCAAATTCCAGCAAGATATATATAGAAGGCTCGCGAGCCGACATCCGCGTGCCCATGCGCATGGTCAGCCAGAGCGACACGGCCGCCTCTTTTGGCGCCGAAAAAAACCCCCCGGTTTACGTCTATGACACTTCGGGCCCGTACACCGAGCCGAATTGCCGCATCGACATCCGCTCCGGCCTTTCCACACCGCGACTGCCGTGGATTCTTGAACGGGACGACACTGAAGAACTCGCTGGCCCGACCTCCCAATTTGGCGCCGAGCGGCTGAACGATCCGAAGCTGGCAGAGTTGCGTTTCAATTTGCATCGCAAGCCACGCCGCGCCAAGGCTGGCAAGAACGTCTCGCAGATGCACTATGCGCGTCAGGGCATCGTCACGCCGGAGATGGAGTTCATCGCCATCCGCGAAAACCTGCAGCGCAAGCAATACATCGAAAGCCTGAACCAGTCCGGACCGACCGGCAACAAGCTGGCCGAGTTGATGGGCCGCCAGCATCCAGGACAGTCGTTCGGCGCTTCTATCCCGGACGAGATAACACCAGAATTTGTGCGCAGCGAAGTCGCGCGCGGCCGGGCCATCATCCCGGCAAATATCAACCATCCCGAAGTCGAGCCCATGATCATCGGGCGCAACTTTCTGGTAAAGATAAACGCCAACATCGGCAACTCGGCCGTTACCTCCTCCATCGGCGAGGAAGTGGAAAAAATGACATGGTCGATCCGCTGGGGTGGCGACACGGTGATGGATCTTTCTACCGGCAAGCATATTCATGAAACGCGCGAGTGGATCATCCGCAATTCGCCAGTACCGATCGGTACTGTGCCGATTTACCAGGCACTGGAAAAAGTGAATGGCAAGGCCGAAGACCTGACATGGGAAATCTTCCGCGATACGCTGATTGAGCAGGCGGAGCAGGGCGTCGACTACTTCACGATTCACGCCGGCGTGCTGCTGCGCTATGTGCCTATGACGGCAAAACGCATGACGGGCATCGTCTCGCGCGGCGGTTCGATCATGGCGAAGTGGTGCCTTGCCCATCATCGCGAATCCTTTCTGTACGAGCACTTTGAGGACATCTGCGAAATCATGAAGGCCTATGACGTGTCCTTCAGTCTTGGCGATGGTCTGCGTCCCGGCTCCATCTACGACGCCAACGATGAGGCGCAACTGGGTGAACTGAAGACGCTCGGCGAACTGACCCAGGTGGCGTGGAAGCACGACGTGCAGGTGATGATCGAAGGCCCCGGCCACGTGCCGATGCAGCTGATCAAGGAGAACATGGACCTGCAACTGGAGCAGTGCCATGAAGCGCCGTTCTATACGCTCGGACCTCTTACCACCGACATCGCGCCTGGCTATGACCACATCACTTCCGGCATTGGCGCGGCACAGATCGGTTGGTACGGCACCGCCATGCTGTGCTACGTCACGCCGAAGGAGCATCTGGGCCTGCCCAACAAGGTTGATGTCAAGGACGGCATCATCACCTACAAGATCGCAGCCCATGCGGCGGATCTGGCGAAGGGCCATCCGGGCGCGCAGATTCGTGACAATGCGCTCTCAAAAGCGCGTTTTGAATTCCGCTGGGAAGACCAGTTCAACCTTGGCCTGGACCCGGACAAGGCGCGTGAATTCCACGATGAAACGCTACCGAAGGATTCCGCGAAGGTCGCGCACTTCTGCTCCATGTGCGGGCCGCATTTCTGCTCGATGAAGATCACGCAGGAGGTGCGCGACTATGCGGCGAAGCAGGGCATTTCCGAAATCGCCGCCATCAAGCAGGGAATGGAAATCAAGGCGGTGGAATTCATCAAGAGCGGCGCGGAAATCTATCGCAAGCAGTAGGCCGCCATGATTGAAATCGTTTTGAATGGCGCGCCGCATCCAATCGAAGACAGCCGCAGCGTCCTTGATCTGGTCGACGCGCTGTCCCTGTCAAACCAGGCGCTGGCCGTCGCCGTTAATCGCGAAGTGGTCCCGCGCCAGCAATGGCCAGGGCGCGTATTGCAACCTTCCGATCGCGTCGACATCGTGCGCGCGATCGGCGGCGGCTAGTGGCCGCTTCGGCGCAGCGCGGCAAGCAGTTGCGGCCGCTGCTCTTGTGCCACGCAGACTTCGAATATGCGCACTCCCACAATTACGCAAAGTGAGCCTCTCATGAATGCACCAGACCGCACCGTCACCACAACCGGCAATGAAGTCGACCAACTCGTCATCGCCGGCAAAGCCTACCGGTCCCGCCTGCTGGTTGGCAGCGGAAAATATCGTGATCTTGATGAAACGCGCCGCGCCACCGATGCCAGCGGCGCCGAAATTATCACCGTCGCAATACGCCGGGTAAACATTGGGCAGGACCCGAATGCGCCGAGCCTGCTCGACGCCGTTCCGCCGACGCAATTCACCATCTTGCCCAACACCGCAGGCTGCTACAACGCCAAGGATGCGATCTACACACTGCAACTCGCGCGCGAACTGCTCAATGGCCACAAGCTGGTCAAGCTTGAAGTGCTGGGCGACGAAAAAACCCTGTTCCCCAACATGCCCGAAACGCTGAAGGCGGCGGAAGTGCTGGTGAAGGATGGCTTCGACGTCATGGTCTACTGCAGCGACGACCCGATCCAGGCGCGCATGCTCGAAGAGCTTGGCTGCGCCGCCGTAATGCCGCTCGCCTCCTTGATCGGATCCGGCATGGGCATACTGAATCCGTGGAACCTGTCGCTCATCATCGAGCAGGCAAAGGTGCCGGTGCTGGTGGATGCCGGCGTCGGCACTGCATCCGACGCGGCAATTGCGATGGAACTTGGATGCGATGGCGTGCTGATGAATACCGCCATCGCTGGCGCCAGGGATCCGGTGCGCATGGCGCGCGCCATGAAACTTGCCGTGGAAGCGGGCCGCGAAGCCTTTCTCGCCGGTCGCATTCCGCGCAAATTTGCTGCGTCGCCATCTTCACCGATGGCCGGCCGCATCGCATGAAGCGGGCGTGCGTGCTGGTGTTCGCCGGACTCGACCCGAGCGGCGGCGCCGGCCTGCACGCAGACATCATGGCGATCGCTGCCCAGGGCGCCCATCCGCTGGCGATCGCAAGCACACTCACCGTGCAGGACAACGACCGGGTGCAGGCAGTGCATCCGGTCGCGGCTTCTCTCATTCGGCACCAGGCGCAGGTTCTGCTCGACAAGATCGACATTGCGGCCGTCAAGATCGGCATCGTCGGCAGCCGCGCCAATGCCGAGGTCATAGCCGAGGTCATCGCTACCCTTCGCGCACGGCATCCGGCAGTGCCCGTCGTGCTCGACCCGGTGCTTGCAAGCGGCCATGGCGATGCGCTCTCCCGTGAAGACGCGGTGGCCATGCTGGGTTCACTACGCGGACTGGCGACGCTGATTACCCCAAACCTTCCCGAGGCGCTTGCCTTGACCGGCCAGACGGATCTGCAGGCACAGGCGGCGCGCATGCTGGAGCAAAGTCAGCATGTCTTGATCAAAGGCGGGCATGGGGTTGGCGATACCATCATTAATAGCTGGTTTCAAGGCGCATCCGCGATGACGGGGGACGGCCTTTCTCGGGCGCAAACCAGAGAATGGAAGTGGCCGCGCTTGCCCGGCGAATTCCATGGCTCCGGCTGCACGCTCGCCTCCGCGATTGCCGCCTTGCTTGCACGAGGGGCGACGATGGAGGGTGCCTTGAACGAAGCGCAAACCTGGTGTCAGGCCTCGCTTGCGGCCGCCTATTCCATCGCATCTGGGCAACTTATTCCAGGACGCTTCAATCACCAGAAGGAAAACGCATGAAGGGCTTATACGTTGTCACGCCTGACTGGAACGACACCGAAGCACTGCTGGCCAGCACTGAAGCCGCGTTGCGTGGGGGCGCTGTCATGGTGCAGTACCGACATAAGACTGCCTCCCCCGAGAAGCGCGTCAAGCAGGCGGAGGCGCTGCTGGCGCTGTGCCGGCGTTACCAGCGTCCATTCATCATTAACGATCATGTCCAGCTTGCGCTCGAGTTGGATGCGGATGGCGTACACGTTGGCGGTACCGACGCGTCGGTAGCCGAAGCGCGGGCTGCATTGGGGCCGGACAAAATCGTGGGCGCATCGTGCTACGGCGACCTCGAACTGGCGCGCAAGGCACACCGCGAAGGCGCCACCCACGTGGCATTCGGCGGATTCTACCCATCGCGCGTTAAGAAATATGAAGTCACGACGTCGACCAACATCATCGCGCAGAGCAAGGCGGAGATCCCATTGCCGGTGGTAGTTATTGGCGGGATGACGGTCGAAAATTCGGCCCCGCTTGTGGCGGCAGGCGCCGATATGGTTGCGGCAATCAGCAGTGTCTACCTTGCCGCGCAACCGGAAGAAGCGGCGCGCGGCTTTCAGGCGCTCTGGTCGACTCGCTGAGACGGCCAGCGGCCGGTCGGCGGCCGCTTCGCCATGTCCGCCCTCTGCTTGTCGATCTGACAGCTTGCCGGACCGCCCGCAGGCTGATCTTCCGGCATCGGACGACCGCCCAGCCTTTATAATCAAAGGCATGTCCCTTCTAGAAAAACTCAATCCCGAACAGCTTGCCGCAGTCACCTTGCCGGCGCAGTCCGCTCTTATCCTTGCCGGCGCCGGTTCCGGCAAGACCCGTGTCCTGACGACCCGCATCGCGTGGCTGATCCAGACTGGTCAAGTCTCACCGGCCGGCGTACTGGCCGTCACATTCACTAACAAGGCCTCGAAGGAGATGCTGTCGCGGCTGTCGGCCATGTTGCCGATCAATACCCGTGGCATGTGGATCGGTACCTTCCATGGCTTGTGCAACCGGTTCCTGCGCGCACACTACCGCGACGCGGCCCTGCCGCAAACATTCCAGATCCTGGATTCGGCAGACCAGCTTTCGGCCATTAAGCGCCTCCTCAAGACACTGAACGTCGACGACGAGAAATACCCGCCGCGCAACCTGATGTACTTCATCAACGGCGCCAAGGACCAGGGCCTGCGCTCCGGCGCAGTGGAAGCCAACGATGAGTACAACCGGCGCTTTGTCGAACTGTATGCGGCGTACGAGGATCAGTGCCAGCGCGAGGGCGTGGTCGATTTCGCCGAACTGCTTCTGCGCACCTACGAACTGCTGAGCCGTAACCAGCCGCTGCGCGAGCACTATCAGGCGCGCTTCCGCCATATCCTCGTCGACGAATTTCAGGACACCAACGACCTGCAATACAAATGGCTCAAGCTGATGGCCGGCCCCAACAACGCGGTATTCGCCGTCGGCGATGACGACCAGAGCATCTATGCCTTCCGCGGCGCCAATGTCGGCAACATGGCTGCATTCGAGCGCGAGTTCCGGGTCCAGAACCTGATCAAGCTGGAGCAGAACTACCGCTCGCACGCCCATATCCTCGACACGGCCAACACGCTGATCGCGCACAACACCAAGCGCCTCGGCAAAAATTTGCGAACCGATGCGGGCCACGGAGAACTGGTCCGGATTTTTGAAGCGTCCAGCGACCTGCAAGAGTCGCAATGGATTATTGAACAGGCCAAAAGCCTGATCGCCGAGGGCTCGCTGCGCAGCGAGATTGCGATTCTGTACCGCTCCAATGCGCAGTCGCGCGTGATCGAGCATGCGTTGTTTTCGGCTGGGATTCCTTACCGCGTCTACGGCGGTCAGCGCTTCTTCGAGCGAGCCGAAGTCAAGAACGCGATTGCCTACCTGCAGCTGATGGACAACCCGCACAACGATTCGGCGTTCATGCGCGTGGTGAATTTTCCGACCCGCGGCATTGGCGCCAAATCGCTGGAGCAGTTGCAGGATGCCGCGCGCCAGTACGGCATCTCGCTCTATGCGGCGGTGCCCTATGTCACCGGCAAGGCCGGTTCGTCGCTGGGAGCCTTCCTGAAGCTGATCGAAGGTGCGCGGTTTGAAACGCAAAGCCTGCCACTGCCGGAGATGGTGCAGGTGGTGCTCGACCGGAGCGGCCTCATTACACACTATGCGAGCGAAAAGGAAGGCGCTGACCGGGTAGAAAACCTGGAGCAGATTGTCAGCGCCGCTTCGCTGTTCGTCTCGGAAGAAGGGTTTGGCCACGACGCGCCCGCGCTGCTTGGGCCGCAGGCGGCAGCGCCGGCGGGCCCTGCGGTAATAGACGGCGAGGGTGTGGAGATTATGGATGCAGATGCGCCGCTGCCCGCGGTCATGTCGCCGCTCTCGGCCTTCTTGTCGCATGCCTCGCTTGAGGCCGGAGACAACCAGGCCAACGCCGGGCAGGACGCCATGCAACTCATGACGGTGCATTCTTCCAAGGGGCTGGAGTTCGATGCTGTCTTCATCACGGGTCTGGAAGAAGGCCTGTTCCCGCATGAGAACAGCGACAAGGAAGAGGGCGGCATCGAAGAAGAACGGCGCTTGATGTATGTCGCCATTACGCGCGCCCGACGCCGATTGTTCATGACCTTCGCCCAGACTCGCATGCTGCACGGCCAGACCCGCTTCAACATCAAGTCACGCTTCTTTGCCGAGTTGCCGGACGAGGCAGTGAAGTGGCTGTCGCCCCAGGTGCAGCAGCATCACTGGTTCGCCAATCAGCCCCGCGCGGCTTGGGATGATTCACCGCAGGCAGGTGCCAATAACATCGCGCAGAAATTCGCCCGTAAGGAATTGGGCTGGCGCATTGGGGAATCCGTCGCCCACCCGAAATTCGGTGAGGGCGTGATCGTCAATATCGAAGGGGGCGGGACTAACGCTCGGGCGAACATCAACTTCGGACGGCACGGCATGAAGTTGCTCGATTTGACGATCGCGAAGCTGGAAAAAATTAGCTAGTTGCAAGCTCGCAGAGCCTAAGCGGAAAAAGGCCGCGCTGCCAACCGCAGCCGCGATTCCTCTGCGGTGTGCCGCTTAGGGTGGTGTCGGCTCCGGTCCTGCACGCGGTGTGGTGGACGGCGGTTTGCCGAAGACACTTGTGTAAGTGGAATAGAAAGAGCAGTACATGATGACCGTAAGAATGATCGACAGCGGCAGCAGCACCAGCACCGTGACGAAAGCCTTGCCGGTCAGGAGCGCGAGTAGCGAACTGACCAAGAGCGGCAAGATAACGCCGATCAGGAGCCAGCCGAAAAGATAGACAAGGAAGGCCTTTCCCGAACGGCGCACCGCGAAGAAGCTGTAAAAGATGGCCTTTGGCAGACTCATACCTTGCCAGGCGGTCAGCGCAGCGGCATACCAGAACGCCATGGCGGCTGGGATATAGACCAGCACTGCCACCATCATCGCCAGCAGCATGTTGGAAGCCCGCATTGTTCTCGCGTCAATCGCGGCGCGCCCGGTCATCATCTGCCAGAACACGCCGCCATCAACCAGGCTCGAGATCCCCATGGCGATGACAGCGGCAAGCAAATAGAGAACGCCGAGCGTCAGCAATCGCTTGAGGGCCGGGGAACGGAAACCAGTCAGCAGCAGATTGGGATATACCCGCTTGCCGCTCTCGACATTGACGCAGGCCTGCATGAAGGTAATCGAAAAGACCGGGACCAGCATCAGGGGCAGAACCTGGCCAAGGAGCGGGACGATGCCGACCGCCAGCATCAGGAACATATAGGAAAGGAAAAGCGTGGAAAGCTCGGCCGGCTGCTTGCGGAACAGGGCGAAGCCTTGCTTGATCCAGATCCAGCCTGTTAGTGCGGGTGGTATGTCCATCAATAGAGTATCGGAACCGGATTGGTGATGCGCTCACGCAGGATGCGCTCGAAGTGGACGGGGTCGTGCGGCGTCAATAATTCGGCGTCGCGCGGCATATAGTAATCGACCAGGCGTGAAAGCCAGAATCGCAGTGCGGCTGAGCGCAGCATAGCGGGCCACGCGGCCTTTTCTTGGGGCGAAAATGGCCGGGTTGCATGGTAGGCGCTCAGAAGTGCACGGGTGCGTGCCTCGTCCAGCGCGCCGCTGTCTATGTCGATACACCAGTCGTTCACGGTAACGGCAACGTCGAACAGCCAGGTGTCACATCCGGCGAAATAGAAATCGAAGAACCCGGTCAGCCGGAGGCCGTCGAACATGACATTGTTGCGGAACAGGTCCGCATGCACCGGGCCTGACGGCAGCGAGGGCACGCTTTGTTGGTGAAACCTGTCCTGAAACAGCATTTCAGAACACAGCAATTCCTTGTTCGAATCTGACAGGTAAGCCAGCACGACCGGCGCTGTTTCCCGCCGCCATTCAATGCCGCGCAGGTTGGGCTGGCGGATGGGGAAGTCCTTTGCCGCGAGGTGCATCCTCGCCAGCATGGCGCCAACCTCGGCACAGTGTGCAGGGGCCGGCGAAAGCTGGCACTTGCCTTCCAGTTTGCTGACTATGGCAGCCGGTTTGCCATGCAGGCTTGCAACAAGCTCGCCCTTGTTGGTCGCGACAGGCGAGGGCACCAGCACATCATGGAGGGCAAGGTGCCGCATCAGGCCGAGATAGAACGGCAACTGCTCAAAGCTCAATTTCTCGAAAATGGTAAGGACGAATTCGCCGCTTGCGGTCGACAAAAAGAAATTGGTGTTTTCAATCCCCGAGGCAATGCCCTGGAGGGAGCGCACATCTCCCAGCGGAAATTGCTGAATCCAGCGCGAGACTTCCTCGAGGGTTACAGGAGTAAAAACAGCCATGGGCAGTTCGAATCAATGTAGGGCGTGAAGTTGATCCGCATGGTCTCATGCGGCTTCATCTCGTGTTGGTGTGAAGCGTTCTGAAACGCTCTTTATTGTTTGCGTTCTGGAGCAAAGGCAGGCGGCGCAGGCACTGGTGCCGCTTCGGACCGTGGGGCATCGTTTTTGTGCCCGGACTCGAATTGCAATATCTGCCATTGGGCAGGCCGCGACGTGGGGCTTTGCACATCCCCCGGCAGCGCGCTACCGACTGAAGACTGCGGCTTGATGTAGTACGTGCTGTTGCCGCTTTCGACCCGAATACTCGTCACGGCGCCGCGGTCGCGGGTTTCCGTGATGCTGTTGTGGGGCTCCCGGCCCGGTATGGTCACGGCAGGCGGCTCGCCTTCTTCCAGCTTTTCCATCTGGGGCGGAGCGTCGTTTGGCGCACGCGACTGCTGTTGTCCGCTAGCGAAAAGCGGGGTGACGCTCGCAGCCAGGAACAGGCCGACCTGCACAACAAGGTGGGTGCCGGACTGTAACGCGGCTCGGTGTGTTTTCATTGTTCGCTCTTGTTGGCATGTCAAGCGCCGCAGCGGCGCTGGCCGGGGGAATGTTCGGCGCATGCGCCCCATTGCAACCCTCATTCATTGTAGCAAAGGGCAACCCGCGCAAAAGCGAATTCGCAACCGGTTTTGCGCTGGACCGGCCTTCAGCGCAAACCTGCGATAATCTTGAACGATTTTTTACCGACTCCCCATGGACAAAACGCTTCTTCTGGTTGACGGTTCGAGTTATCTGTACCGAGCCTTTCATGCCATGCCCGATTTGCGCAATGCGGCTGGAGAGCCGACCGGTGCGATTTACGGCATGATCAACATGCTGCGCCGCCTTCGCAAGGACTACCCCGCCGCCTACATTGCCTGCGTTTTTGACGCCAAGGGCAAGACCTTTCGCGACGATCTCTACGACAAGTACAAGGCACAACGCGCGTCCATGCCGGACGACCTCTCACGCCAGATTGAACCGATCCACGAGGTAGTACGCGCCATGGGCTGGCCGATCCTGATGGTCGAGGGCATTGAAGCCGACGACGTTATTGGAACCCTGGCAGTCAAGGCAACGGCGCAGGGCATGAAGACCGTTGTGTCCACGGGCGACAAGGACCTCGCTCAACTGGTCGACGCCCAGGTTACGCTCGTCAATACCATGAGCAATGAGACGCTGGACGAGCCCGGCGTACTCAACAAGTTTGGCGTGCCGCCATCGCGCATTGTGGATTACCTGACGCTGGTCGGCGACACCGTGGACAACGTCCCGGGGGTCGAGAAGGTGGGCCCGAAAACAGCCGTCAAATGGCTTACGCAATACGGCTCGATCGACGGCGTCATCGCCAATGCCGACAAGATTACGGGCGCTGTCGGCGACAACCTGCGGCGCGCGCTTGACTGGCTGCCCCAGGCGCGGGTTCTGGTGACGGTAAAGATCGACTGCGACCTTGCTGAACACCTCACAGCGTTCCCCGAAGCCCTGCAGCAAAAGCCGGAAGACCGTGATGCCCTGATCGAATTTTTTCGGCGCAAAGGCTTCAAGTCGTGGCTGCGCGAATTGACCGGCGAAGGCGCGTCAGGCGGCGCGCCAGTGCGCGGCGGCGATACCCCGACCGCCGCTGGACAGGGCGGCGCAGAAGGCGACGCAACTCGCGATGCAACCCGCGATGCAAATCGCGACCAGGGCAGTCTGTTCCCTGTCCATCCCGCCCCCAAGCCGGAGCGGACTGAATATGAAACCGTGTTGACCGAGGCGCAACTTGACAGCTGGATAGCGCGCATCGACACAGCGACATTGACCTCGCTTGTCACCCACACCACGTCGCTCGACGTCATGCATGCGCAATTGGTTGGCATCGCCCTGTGCTGCGAGCCAGGCATTGCGGCCTATATTCCGGTCGCGCATCGCTATACGGATGCGCCGCCGCAGTTGTCGCGCGAAGCTGTCTTGGCGCGTTTAAAGCCATGGCTGGAAGATGCCACGAAACCCAAGCTCGGCCAGCATCTGAAGTACGACAGCCACGTATTGGCGAATTACGACATTGCATTGCACGGTGTTCTGCACGACACCCTGCTCCAGTCGTATGTGTTCGAGGCCCACAGGAACCACGAAACGGATAACCTCGCGTTGCGCCACCTCGACCGCAAGACGATCGCCTATGTTGACGTTTGCGGCAAGGGTGCGTCGCAATCGTGCTTTGACCAGGTCGTGCTGGAGCGCGCGACGGAGTATGCCGCCGAAAATGCGGACGTGACCCTGCAACTGCACCACGCGATGTGGCCGCATGTGGAAAGTGACGCCGGTCTGCGCTACGTCTATGAAAAGATAGAGATCCCAACGGCCGTGGTGCTGCAGCGAATTGAGCGCAATGGCGTTCTGGTCAACACCAGCCTGTTGAATCAGCAGTCCAGCGAGTTGGGTCGGCGCATGCTGGACATTGAAAAAGAAGCTTATGAACTGGCCGGTCAGCCATTCAACCTGAATTCCCCCAAGCAGATCGGTGAAATATTCTTTGACAAGCTCAAGCTGCCGGTCATCAAGAAGACGCCCTCTGGCACGCCATCGACCGACGAAGAAGTGCTGCAAAAGCTGGCCGAGGACTATCCGTTGCCGAAGGTGCTGCTGGACTACCGCAGTCTGTCCAAACTGAAGTCCACCTACACCGACAAGCTGCCGCGCATGGTCAATGAGCGGACGGGGCGAGTCCATACCACCTATTCGCAGGCGACCGCCGTCACCGGACGGCTTTCCTCGAACGATCCGAACCTGCAGAACATACCGATCCGAACTGCAGAGGGCAGGCGGATTCGCGAGGCGTTTGTCGCGCCTTCAGGCAGCGTGATCGTGTCCGCGGACTATTCGCAGATTGAGCTGCGCATCATGGCGCATCTTTCGGGCGACGAAAACATGCTGCGGGCGTTTGCGGAAGGCAAAGACATTCACCGCGCCACGGCGGCGGAGATTTTCGGGGCGGCCCCAGCCGAAGTTAGCAGCGAGCAGAGGCGCTATGCCAAGGTGATCAACTTTGGCCTTATCTACGGCATGAGCGCTTTCGGCCTCGCTGGTAATCTTGGCATTGAGCGCAGCGCCGCGCAGATGTATATCGACCGCTATTTCATGCGGTTTTCCGGCGTCAAGCGCTTCATGGACGAGACGCGGCTGCAGGCAAAATCCGATGGCTACGTACAGACCGTTTTTGGCCGCAGGCTTTGGCTGCCTGAAATCAATTCACCGAACGGACCGCGTCGACAGGGCGCCGAGCGCGCCGCCATCAATGCGCCAATGCAGGGCACCGCGGCAGACTTGATCAAGCTTTCGATGATCGCAGTGCAGGGCTGGCTGGAACGCGAAAAAATGAAAAGCCTGATGGTGATGCAGGTGCACGACGAACTGGTGCTGGAGGTGCCGGAAGGGGAGTTCGAACTGGTGCGCAAGCGCATTCCTGAATTGATGGCCGCGGTGGCTTCGCTCAAGGTGCCGCTGACGGCGGAGGTTGGCGTTGGACCTAACTGGGACCAGGCGCACTGATTGGAATAAAAAAAGCGGCGGTCCCACGCGGCACGCGGCAATCGAACTTAACAAGGTAGCGGGTCATGCCGCGGCCGCCGCCCCTGGATGAAGCGCGAATCGCGCAAACAAGCGAAGTCACGGAAGTCAACGAAGTATTGGGAGAGAAAATGATCGACACGAAAAAGACGTTGCAGGGCATTGCGCCAGAAGCTCCGGTGTCTGGAAACCTTGACCGCCGCGACTTCCTCAAGGTGGCGCTCGGCACCAGTTTTGCCGCGGCCGTGTTGCCGGTCTCGGCGCAGACCATGATCAAGACCGACACAAAGGGTTTGACCGCGGGTACCGTAGAAATCGAGATCAAAGGGCAGAAGGTTCGGGTCTATCGCGCGCAACCGGAAGGCCGGACGGACCTGCCCGTAGTGCTCGTGATCTCCGAAATATTCGGTGTGCATGAGCACATTGCCGACGTGGCGCGGCGCTTGGCCAAAGAAGGTTACCTCGCACTCGCGCCCGATCTTTTCATCCGTCAGGGCGAGCCGGAATTCGTCAATTCGGTGGCCGAAATTATCAAGGACATTGTGGCGAAAGTGCCCGACGAGCAGGTCATGGGCGACCTGGATGCGTGCGTCGCCTGGGCAGCAAAGAATGGCGGCAATACCGACAAGCTTGGCATTACGGGTTTTTGCTGGGGCGGGCGCATTACCTGGCTTTACAGTGCCCACAATCCGAAGGTCAAGGCCGGAGTTGCCTGGTACGGCCGGCTTGTTGGCGAAAAGACGGCGCTCACGCCGCGCAACCCGATCGACATTGCGCCGACGCTGAAGACGCCGGTTCTGGGACTGTATGGTGGCAAGGACAACGGCATCCCTCTCGATACCCTGGAAGCGATGAAGGCGGCCCTCGCGAAGGGCAGCAGCAAGTCAACGTTTGTCGTGTACCCGGACTCCGGGCACGCCTTCAACGCAGACTACCGGCCAACCTATGTCGCGGCCGACGCGCGTGATGGCTGGACCCGCTGCCTGGCGTGGCTTCGACAGAATGGCGTTGGCTGATCGAATCGCAGCCGGTGCGTGGTTGAGATCCCGTTCGGATTGCCCACGCACCTGTACCTGTGTCAACGTTTCCGCAGCCGCGGTTTGTACAGAACAGGTAGCTGTGATGTAATGCGCAACCTGCCGCCTTGCCGAGGTTCCACATCAATCCCGTACTGCTCTCCATACTGCTGGCTACAACCATTGCGGGGGTCTTCAGCATCTCCGCAGCAGCGGTGTTTTCGTTTTCGCTGCTGTCGAAGATGGTCGACCGTATGGTCAGCCTGTCGGTCGGCATTCTGCTGTCCACCTCGCTGCTGCACGCCTTGCCGGAGGCGTTCGAGTCCAAGGCAGACCCCCATACGCTGTTCGCCGTGCTGCTGGGCGGCCTCCTCTCATTTTTTCTGCTGGAGAAAGCCGCCATCCTGCGCCACTCTCATCATCACGAGGGGGATGGCCACAATCACGCGCACGGACACGACCGGCATGAAGCCGGCCGCGCCGGATGGATGATTCTTGTCGGAGACGGGCTGCACAATTTCACTGACGGCATCCTGATCGCCGCCGCGTTCCTTGCCGATCCGAAGCTGGGGCTGGTCACTGGCCTCGCTATCATCGCGCATGAGATCCCACAGGAAATCGGCGACTTCATTGTGCTGTTGAACGCTGGGTTCAGTCGGGCGCGGGCCTACGTCTACAACCTGATCTGCAGCTTGCTGGCCGTGGTCGGCGGCCTTGTGGGCTATTTCACGCTGGAGCGGGGGATGCAGTGGATTCCGTACGTGCTAGTGTTTGCGTCGTCCGGGTTCATCTACATCGCGGTAAGCGACTTGATGCCTCAAATGCAGCGCCGCTCGACGTGGCGCGAAACGATTCCGCAGGTGCTGTTGATTGGGGCGGGTGTGCTGATCGTCCTGCTGCTGACGGCGCGCGATCACGCGGCGTGACCGGTATGGTGTTGGGGGCGCGGACAGTCGCCCGCATTGTTCGCTTTGAGGAGGCCTTGAAAATGCCAGCTCAAAAACGGCTCGCTTGCGGATACGGCCGCCAGACCTCAGTCGCCGAGTCAGCAGCGCAGCCTCAGTCGCTGAATCGGCAGCCCAACCTCAGTCGCCGATCGCTACCGGCCGGCCAGGATCGCTGCACCACTCGCTCCACGAGCCCGGATAAAGCGCAGCGCCCGACAAGCCGGCGATTTCCATCGCAAGCAGGTTGTGGCAGGCCGTGACCCCGGACCCGCACTGCAAGACCGTGGTTTCCGGCGACGCGATCAGCTCCTCGTAATCCGCGCGGAGCTCCTCCGGGCTTCTGAAATGCTGGCGCGGGTCGAGATTGTTCTTGAAGCAGAAATTGCGCGCGCCAGGGATGTGGCCACCCACCGGATCCATTGTTTCGTTTTCCCCACGAAATCGGTCGGGGGCACGGGCATCGATCACAATTTTCCTGGGCTCGGACAGGTTCGCGAGTAATACGGCGGCATCAACCTGCGGCACCAGCGGCTTTCCCTCTTCTATAGAGCCGGTCGCGGGCTTCGCGATGTCGGTAGACAGGCCGCCGCCAGCGGCAACCCAGGCCGGCAAACCACCGTCTAGCACCGCCGAGCCCTCATGACCGACCCAGCGCAGCATCCACCACAGCCTGGCTGCATACATGCCGCCCTGCGCGTCATAGGCGACCACCTGGCTATCGCCATTGATGCCCCAGGATCGCAGGGTCGCGACAAAGGCGGCGCGCTCAGGAAGCGGATGGCGACCGCGAAAGCTGCCGTCCGGTGCACGGGTATGGCTGGAAAGTTCTGCGTCCATACTGGCAAAGCGGGCGCCCGGAATGTGGCCGGTGTCGAACGCCGCCCGGCCGGCCTCCGGGTTGGTCAGATCGTGTCTGCAATCGACGACGACCCAGTCCGATCGGGCTACGTTTTGAAGGAGTTCGGTCGCAGAGACAAGGGTGGTATGGGGCATAGCGTCCTGTGAGATTGTGGGGGCATACCGCCAGCAACCTGCGCGGCAGGAGGCCACGACGCGGCGCAGTTACGGTTTGCAGAGACGGAGGTTCTTAAACGGCGATGCGAGCGCGATACCACTCGTGGAAATGCTGCATGCCGTCTTCCATTGGTGACTGGTAAGGGCCAGCATCGGTTTCCCCACGGTCGAGCAATATGCGGCGGCCGGCATCCATCCGCAGCGCGATTTCATCATCCTCAACAAAGGTTTCCATATAGGCTTCGCGCTCTGCGGCGATGAACTCGCGCTCAAACAAGACAATCTCTTCCGGGTAATAGAACTCCACGACGTTGACCGTCTTTTGCGGACCCTTCGGCCAGATGGTCGAAACCACCAGCACATGCGGATACCATTCCACCATGATGTTCGGATATAGCGTCAGCCAGATCGCGCCATAAGGCGGCGGTTCGCCCTTTCGAAACTGCATTAGCTGTTCCTGCCACTTGCGGTACTTTGGCGTACCGAAGCGCGACAGCGCATGGTTCACGCCCACGGTCTGCACGCTGTAGTGCTCGCCAAATTCCCACTTCAAGTCGGAGCAGGTAACGAAACTGCCGAGACCGGGATGAAACGG
Organism: Herminiimonas sp.; assembly: GCA_028292265.1. Classification (GTDB taxonomy): domain Bacteria; phylum Pseudomonadota; class Gammaproteobacteria; order Burkholderiales; family Burkholderiaceae_D; genus JAQGMR01. The sequence continues at coordinate 80,212 of JAQGMR010000058.1, read as the reverse complement.
TTCGACGTGGTAATCCTCCAGATACACCTCGATGAATGACTTCCAGTTGTAGTCGCACTCGTGCATTTCAACATGGTCGAGTTGATAGCCACTGAAGTCGAGGTCCTTTGCCACGCCAAGATTGGCCATGATGGCGCGGATGTCCAACTCGCCAGACTCGAACAGCAAGCCGTTCCAGTTCTGCAGGGGTGTTCGCGGCAGATTCAGGCAAGGCGTTTCGCCGAAGTGCGGCGCCCCGATCAGGTTACCCTTCAAGTCATAGGTCCAGCGATGCAATGGACAGACGATGTTGCGGGCATTGCCCCGACCGTCCAGCATCTTGGCCTGACGATGGCGGCACACGTTGGAAATGAGTTCAATGCCAGATGCGTTTCGCACCAGCATGCGGCCCTCATTTTCCCAGCCAAGGGTTGCATAGTCGCCGACGATCGGGACCATGAGTTCATGACCGGCATAGCGCGGCCCCGCATGGAACAGTCGTGCGATTTCAGTTTGCTGAAGTCCGGCGTCGAAATAGACGCTGACGGGTAGTTGCGCGTCGGAGCGCGCGAGCTTGGCGAGACTTGCCAGATCGGACATCCCCACCCCCAAATTAATTTGCACCAACCCAAGAGAGAAAGAATCCGCAATAACCTGTGTTCAATCGAAATGAATAGGGAATTTTTGGACAGAACCGCAGATTATACCCGAAGGATGGTGGCCTTCTGGAAACGAAGGCTGTGGTCCGAGGCGTTCTTGCACCGGATACACCGTCTGAAAAAGAGTACCCCGGTGGACGCCCCCCGCCGCCGGCGGATTGAAACGCTTTGCGCGCGGTCAAGAGCGCTTGAAGTCGCTAGTTGTCCATGTGGAAATAGGCGATTGAGGATCGGTCGATATGGTACAGCGTCCCTCGCGTCAAGCGGACGTGGGGGGTATGATGCCTCCCCTTGAGTGGGATTGTTTTAAAATAACCTGCATCCGAATGAGTTTCTATGCCAAAAAATCCGATAAGCGAAAAACAACCGGCCTCTTTCGAAGAGGCAATGGACGAGCTTGAACAGTTGGTCGCTCAAATGGAAGCAGGTTCCTTGCCGCTCGAAGCGTCGGTGGCTGCTTATCAGCGCGGGTCGGCCCTGGTGAAGTTTTGTGGCGCCCAGCTTGATCGAGTCGACGCGCAGGTGAAGGTGCTGGAAGGGGAGATGCTAAAACCGTTTGCCGGCGAAGGTGTGGTTGAGGCAGGGGAATGACAGGGCTGGGAGGCGCGCACGCCGCGTTCCGCGAATGGATGCCGGCCATGCAGGCGTTGACCGAGGAAGCGCTAGACCGGTTCTTGCCGCCCTCGTCCGCAGTGCCGGCCGCATTGCACACCGCCATGCGCTATGCCGCGATGGACGGCGGCAAGCGGGTGCGGCCCTTGCTCGTGTTCGCGGCCGGCGCGCTGTTTGATGCGGATCGCGACAGCCTGATGCGGGCCGCGGCCGCGGTAGAGATGATCCATGCCTATTCGCTGGTGCATGATGATCTGCCCTGCATGGACAATGACTCGGTGCGTCGGGGCAAGCCGACGCTGCATGTGAAATACGACGAAGCGACTGCGATGCTGGTGGGCGACGCGCTCCAGGCGCAGGCATTCGGGATATTGGCGGAAGGCGAGTCGGACCCGCTCTGCAGGCTGGAACTGGTCCAGTTGCTGGCTCGCGCATCCGGCTCGACAGGCATGTGCGGCGGGCAGGCGATTGACCTGGCTAGCGTCGGGCTTACGCTTTCGCTGACCGAGCTTGAGCAGATGCACCGGCTCAAGACCGGCGCGCTTTTGACAGCGTCGGTGTTGTTGGGCGCGCGGTGTGGCAAGGCGCTGTCGGGAGCCGAGCGCGCCGGCTTGCAAGCCTATGCCGCCGCTATCGGACTCGCATTCCAGGTGGTGGACGATGTGCTGGACGCCACCGCCGACAGCGCTACGCTGGGCAAGACGGCCGGCAAGGATGCGGTAGCCAACAAGCCGACCTATGTCACCATCCTCGGCCTTGAAGAATCACGCCGGCTGGCACAACAATTGAGGAGTGATGCGGAAAAGGCAATCGCTCCATTTGGAGACAAGGCACAGCGGCTACGCGACATTGCGGAGTTGATCGTGCAGCGGAAAGCCTGATATGCAAAGTATGGATATTCTTAAAAAAATTGACCGTCCGGCCGACGTACGCAAGCTGTCGCGCGCGCAACTAACACCGCTGGCGGAGCAACTGCGGGCCTTTGTACTAGATTCCGTATCCAAGACCGGCGGGCACCTTTCGTCCAATCTCGGCACGGTCGAACTGACCATTGCGCTGCACTACGTGTTCAACACGCCCGAAGATCGCGTCGTGTGGGACGTCGGCCATCAAACTTATCCGCACAAGATTCTTACCGGGCGGCGCGAGCGCATGCAGACGCTGCGCCAGCAGGACGGCATCTCCGGATTCCCGCGCCGAGCGGAAAGCGAATACGACACCTTCGGCACGGCCCATTCATCTACCTCGATATCCGCCGCCCTGGGTATGGCGCTCGCCGCGAAAGCGAAAGGCGAGAGCCGCCACGCGATTGCCGTAATCGGCGATGGCGCGATGACGGCGGGCATGGCCTTCGAGGCGCTCAACAACGCCGGCGTGCATGACGACGTCAACCTGCTCGTTATCCTGAACGACAATGACATGTCGATCTCCCCCCCAGTCGGCGCGCTCAACCGCTACCTCGCGCGCCTGATGTCCGGGCGCTTTTACGCCGCGGCCAAAAACGTCGGGAAATCAGTTCTGCCGGCGCCCATGCTGGAACTCGCCAAGCGACTTGAGGAGCACGCAAAGGGCATGGTGGTGCCAGCCACCCTGTTCGAGGAGTTTGGCTTCAACTACATCGGACCGATCGACGGGCATGACCTTGATTCGCTGATACCGACGCTGCAGAATCTGAAGAACCTGAAAGGCCCGCAGTTCTTGCACGTGGTAACGAAAAAAGGGCAGGGCTACAAGCTGGCCGAAGCCGATCCGGTGCTGTATCACGGGCCCGGCAAATTTAACCCGAGCGAAGGCATCAAGCCGGCCGCCAGCAAGATGACCTACACCCAGGTCTTCGGCGACTGGCTTTGCGATATGGCGGCCCAGGACAAGCGGTTGGTAGGCATAACGCCAGCCATGCGTGAAGGCTCGGGCATGGTCAAGTTCCAGCAGAAATTCCCGGACCGCTACCATGACGTCGGTATCGCCGAGCAGCATGCGGTGACCTTCGCCGCGGGCATGGCGTGCGAAGGCATGAAGCCGGTCGTGGCCATCTACTCGACGTTCCTGCAACGCGGCTACGATCAGATGATCCATGACGTCGCGCTGCAAAACCTTGATGTCACCTTCGCTCTCGACCGCGCGGGTCTCGTCGGCGCCGATGGCGCCACGCATGCCGGCAATTACGACATGGCGTTCATGCGCTGCATTCCCAACATGGTAGTGATGGCGGCCTCTGATGAAAACGAATGCCGCCACATGCTAACGACCGCCTTCCGCTATCCTGGCCCGGCTTCGGTGCGCTATCCTCGTGGCGTGGGCATCGGCGCTGCGATCGATCCCGCCCTGGTCGAAATCGAAATAGGCAAGGGCGAAATCCGCCGCCAGGGCAAGCAGGTTGCCATCCTGGCCTTTGGCACCATGCTTGCCCCTTCGTTGAAGGCGGCGGAACAGCTCAATGCCACGGTCGCCAACATGCGCTTCGTCAAGCCGCTCGACAGCGCCCTGGTGGCGCAACTTGCGGCCAGCCATGACTTGCTGGTGACAGTGGAAGAGGGTTCCATCATGGGCGGGGCCGGCTCGGCCGTTGCGGAAGCGCTGTCGGCTGCAGGGGTGACGAAGCCGCTGTTGCTACTTGGCTTGCCGGACAAGTTCATCGACCATGGCGATGCAGCCCAACTGCTTGCGCAATGCGGCTTGGACGCGGATGGCATTGCCGCTTCGATCACGCAGCGGCTGAGCAAGGGAATGCCGCGGCTGGTGGTGAACAACTAGGCACTGGTACGCATCAAGGGTGTGGGTCAAGCAGTCTGCCTAACGAAGGTCAAGCGTCGCGCTTGCGTCCTTTTTCCCACAGCACGTCGCTGCCGCCCGCATGCCGATTCAAGACGCGCGCCAACACGAAAAATAGATCCGAAAGCCGGTTCACATACTGGCGTGGATGCGTGTTCAGTGTTTCAGTTTTGCCGAGGCTGACGATACTGCGCTCCGCACGGCGGCAAACGGTTCGGCAAACATGCGCCAGCGCGGCGCCGCGCGACCCCGCGGGCAAGATGAATTCCTGGAGCGCAGGCAGGTTGGCGTTGTACTTCGCCAGCAGCGCGTCGAGGCGGCTGACATGCTCGTCGGTGAGCACAGTGAAACCAGGTATGCAAAGCTCGCCGCCAAGGTCGAACAGGTCGTGTTGTATTGTCACTAGTTGTTCGCGCAAATCGGCCGGCATGTCCTCGCACAGGAGCAAGCCCAGATTCGAGTTCAACTCATCCACATCACCCATGGCATGCACCCGCAGCGCATCCTTGTCGACGCGACTGCCGTCGCCAAGACCTGTGGTCCCCTTGTCGCCGGTTCGCGTCGCTATCTTGGAGAGTCGGTTGCCCATGGTCGTGGTGAAAGTTGAAAGTGAATCGAGGATACGTCAAAAGTCTGGTCGGCGCTTCGGGTAGGCGCATGGCGAAACACCCTTGCGCAGAGTAAAATCGGCGCATTACGGAGACCCCCCATGAACCACCCCGCCCGACTCGCCGCCATCAAGCGGCCCTTGCCTGAATCCCTGCTTTCTGCCCTTAAATCGGTTTTCGAGGATCGGGTTTCAACCACCGAGGCAATGCGCGCGCATCACGGTCGCGACGAATCGTCGTATGACCCGATGTTGCCGGATGCCGTCGTATTTGCCCAGACCACAGAAGAAGTAGCTGAAGCCGTCAAGATGTGCGGGGCGTATGACGTTCCCGTAATCGCTTATGGAACCGGCACCTCGCTCGAAGGCCATATCCTCGCACTGCAGGGCGGTGTCACGATCGATCTATCGCAGATGAACAGGACGGTAGCAATCCATGCCGAAGACCTGACAGCGACGGTCCAGGCCGGCGTCACCCGCAAACAACTGAATCAGGAAATCCGCGACACCGGCCTGTTCTTCCCGATCGACCCCGGCGCCGACGCCTCGCTCGGCGGCATGGCGGCAACCCGGGCTTCCGGCACCAACGCAGTGCGCTACGGCACCATGCGGGAAAACACCCTGGCGCTGACCGTCGTGACGGCGGATGGCCGCATCATTCGTACCGGGACTCGCGCCAAGAAATCTTCTGCCGGTTACGACCTGACGCGCCTCTTCGTCGGCAGCGAAGGCACGCTCGGCATCATCACTGAAGTTACGGTGCGCCTTTACCCGCAACCAGAAGCAATTTCGGCCGCCGTCTGCTCGTTCCCGAGCGCGGGCGACGCCGTCAATACCGTGATCCAGACCATACAGATGGGCGTGCCTGTAGCGCGTGTCGAATTCCTCGACGAGAACGGCGTGAAGGCACTCAACGCGCACGACAAACTGGGTTTGCCCGAAGCGCCCCTGCTGCTGTTTGAATTCCATGGCAGTGAAAACGGCGTAAAGGAACAGGCAGAACTGGTGCAGCAGATCGCCGCCGACCACAATGCCGTCGGCTTCGAGTGGGCCACCCGTCCAGAAGACCGGTCCCGACTTTGGACGGCGCGCCACAACGCCTACTTCGCGCTGCTGCAGTTGCGACCAGGTTCGCGCGCCATCTCTACCGATTGTTGCGTGCCGATCTCGCGCCTGGCCGAATGCATTCTGGACACCAAGTCGGACTGTGAAACGCACGGGCTGGTCTACAGCATCATTGGCCACGTTGGCGACGGCAATTTCCACGTGCAGATGCTGGTCGACCCGAACGATCCCGTCGATATTGCGCGGGCCGAAGCCGTGAACGAGCGGATGGTGATGCGCGCCATTGAAATGGACGGCACCTGCACCGGCGAACATGGCGTCGGCATGCACAAGATGGGTTTCCTGATTCAGGAGCATGGTGAAGGCGCGATTGACACGATGCGCGCCATCAAGCACGCGCTCGATCCGAAGAACATTCTCAATCCCGGGAAGATCGTTCACTGGGAAGCCGAGTAAGGCGGTGAACGCCAACTTAAGTATCGCTTCGTCGCCTCCGAGGGCATAACGCGTGGCTACCCGACTGCCTCCGGTGCACGCGCTGTCCGCATTTGAAGCGGCGGCTCGAGTCGGTTCCTTTGCATTGGCGGCAGAGGAGCTGTGCATCACACCGTCGGCGCTCTCGCACCGCATTCGGTTGCTGGAAGACTTCGTGGGCGAACGGCTGTTCATCCGCGATGGACGGGTTGTCACGCTGTCGGAGTTCGGCCGCCGCTATCTGGACGTAGTGCGCGCCGCGTTGCGCACGCTGACGGATTTTCCGATGCCGAATCGCGGGCCGGCATTGCAACCGCGGGTCAAGCTCACATTGCCGCCGACCTTCGCGCGCTATTTGTTCGTACCGCGACTTGCGGAATTCACTGCAACGCATCCGGACATCATCGTCGAGATATTCTTGTCGGTTCCGCTCTACGACCTGAGCCTGTCGGAAAGCGATGTTGAGGTGCGTTTTGGGGCAGGGCGCTATGCGGGCATGGAGACTGAAAAGCTGTTCGACGAGCCGGCGTTTGCCGCCGCCACGCCGGCTTATCTAGAACGGATCGGACACGTCACCACACCGATGGACCTGAAACGCGCCACGCTGCTGCGTTCGGCGCTGGAGCCATGGCAGCCTTGGTTCGAAGCGGCCGGTCTGGACTGGCCGGAACCTTCGACCGGCTTGCGGATCGACGATTTGGGCTTGCTGCTGGAAGCGATTCGACACGGGCACGGCATCGGTTTGACGCGTGAGCACTTCGCGCGCGAGATGTTGGCCTCCGGAGAAATCGTGCGGCTATTCGATGTGCAGTTGGCCTCACCGCCGCATTCCTATTACATGGCCTACGAAAAGGTGGCGGCGAGTCGGCCTGAGGTGAAACTTTTTATAGACTGGCTGCGATCGACGTTTCGGGAAGGCAATCAAGCTGCGCTTGGCGGCGGTCCGGGCTGAGACCAGGCTAGTCGGCCGCTCGCTGCGCTACGGCGACTGCTTCATGACTTGGCGCTCGTGAAAAGAATTCAGCCACTGGCGCAACGCTTTTCAGCGCGATTTCGGGCTTCGGCATTCTTTGGAGCACCAGATTTCGTTACACTCTGGGTCACGCTTGGCGAGCCGTCGTGGTCCTCGGGAACTGCCACGACCGATGCCATGAGCGGTCACATGCCGCCCGCATCATCGGGTGGCACGTGATGCTTCCGGCGGACGGCTCCTGATCCCCGTAAACCGGAGCATGCGCGCATCGCCGACTCCCCGTACCGCCTTTTATACTGGACCCGATCCATGAAAGCCCCCGCTGCGTTGCCTACGCCATCGCCCGCGCCGTCGTTCACGCCGGAACACCAGCACAAAGTCGTCGCCGCCCTGCGGCAGGTGCTGCCGCGCGAGTGCATTCTGTATAACGAGGAAGACACCCGGCCGTACGAGTGCGACGGACTTGCGGCGTACCGACAGTTGCCAATGATTGTGGTGCTTCCGGAGAACGAAGCGCACGTCGTTGAAGTCCTGAACGTGTGCCGCAAACTGAAGGTTCGCATCGTCCCGCGTGGCGCCGGCACCGGCCTGTCCGGCGGCGCCATGCCAATCGCCGATGGCGTCGTGCTTTCCACCGCGCGCCTCAACCGCATCGTGCGGATGGACCCGTACTCGCGCACCGCGGTGGTCCAGCCAGGTGTTCGAAACCTCGCGATTTCCGAAGCCGCGGCAGCGCATGGGCTGTACTACGCACCCGATCCGTCTTCCCAGATCGCCTGCAGCATTGGCGGCAACGTCGCTGAAAATTCTGGCGGTGTGCACTGTCTCAAGTACGGCCTGACCGTGCACAACGTATTGCGGGTTCGGATGGTCACCATCGACGGCGAGGTCGTCGAGTTGGGTGGCGGCGCGCTCGATTCGCCGGGGCTCGATTTGCTCGCCGTCTTCATCGGTTCCGAAGGCATGCTGGGAGTCGTCACGGAAGTCACTGTCAAGCTGATACCCAAGCCGCAAATTGCGCGCGTCATCATGGCGTCGTTTGATGATGTCGTCAAAGGCGGCAATGCGGTGGCCAGCGTGATAGCCGCCGGCATTATTCCAGCCGGGCTCGAAATGATGGACAAGACCAGTTCGCGCATGGTGGAGCCCTTCGTCAAGGCCGGCTACGACATCGATGCGGAAGCGATCCTCCTGTGCGAGTCGGACGGATTGCCGGAAGAGGTGGAAGAAGAAATCGCGCGCATGACCGAAGTGTTTGAGCGCTCGGGCGCAACGGCCATCGCGGTCTCCACCAGCGAGGCGGAACGCCTGAAGTTCTGGTCCGGCCGCAAGAACGCGTTCCCGGCGGCTGGCCGCATCTCACCGGACTACTACTGCATGGACGGCACCATTCCGCGCAGGAACCTGGCCCAGGTCCTGGTCGGCATCAGCAAGATGGAAGTGAAGTACGGGTTGCGTTGTGCCAACGTGTTCCATGCCGGCGACGGCAATCTGCACCCGCTCATCCTGTTCGATGCGAACCTGCCCGGCGAATTTCATCGCGCGGAAGAGTTTGGCGCCGAGATACTGGAGTTGTGCGTCGCGGTTGGCGGCACCATCACTGGCGAGCACGGCGTCGGCATCGAGAAGATTAATTCAATGTGCGTCCAGTTCACCGAGACCGAGCGTGAAGCATTTTTTGCGGTAAAGCGCGCGTTCGATACCGCATTCTTGCTTAACCCTGACAAGGGAATTCCTACGCTTCAGCGCTGTGCTGAATACGGAAAAATGCATGTTCGCAACGGCGACTTGAAGTTCGCGCACCTGCCGCGTTTTTAGGATGGCGTTCTTAGGACCACCAATGAATCAAGCTCCAATGAATCAAGCTCCAATGAACCAGGCTCCAATGAACCAGGCTCCAATGAACCAGGCGCAGCTGGAAGATGTACTGCAATATTTCAGAGAACGGATCCGTATCGCAAATCGCGAACGCGCGCCGCTGCGCATTCACGGTGGCGAAAGCAAGGGCTGGTACGGCAATGAAACGCGTGGCGCCGCACTGGATTCCCGGGACTTCCAGGGCATCGTTGCCTATGATCCGACCGAGCTTGTGATCCAGGTGCGCGCCGGCACACCGCTTGCAACAGTAGAGGCGGCGCTGGCCGAACAGAACCAGATGCTAGCCTTTGAGCCGCCGCATTTTGGAGCCGGCGCAACCGTAGGCGGCACGATTGCAACGGGCCTTTCCGGTCCGCGCAGGCAGGCGGTGGGGTCGGCGCGCGACTTTGTACTCGGCGCCGTCCTGATGGACGGCAAAGGCGATGTCCTGCAGTTCGGCGGGCAGGTCATGAAGAACGTTGCCGGCTACGATGTCTCCCGCCTGTTGACTGGATCGCTCGGCACCCTTGGGCTGCTACTCGAAGTTTCGCTCAAGGTGCTTCCGAAGCCGTTCGCCGAAGCCACGCTGAGACTGGACATGGACCAGTCACGCGCCATCACGCTGTTGAACCAGTGGGGCGGACAGCCGCTACCGATATCCGCGAGCGCCTGGCACGACGGCCACTTGACTGTACGGCTGTCAGGCGCGGCCGCAGCGGTCCGGGCTGCCCAACAAAAGCTTGGCGGCGAGGCGGTGCCAGAGGCCGACCGCTTCTGGAGCGACTTGCGTGAGCAGCGCGCCGACTTTTTTGTCGTTCAACCCGGTCGAGCACTATGGCGGCTTTCATTGCCGTCCGTGACAGAGCCGCTCGGACTCCCCGGTAATGAATTGATCGAATGGGGCGGCGCGCAGCGCTGGCTTCGCACCGAGGCAACTGCACTCGAGATCCGCGCCGCTGCTGCCGTGGCGGGCGGCCATGCCACCCTGTTTCGCGGCGGCGACAAATCGGTCGGCGTATTCCATCCTTTGGCGCCCGCCGTTGCCCGCATCCACCGCAACCTGAAGACCACGTTCGACCCGATGGGCATTTTCAACCCGGGCCGGATGTACAGAGACCTTTAACATGCAAACCACGCTCGCAGATTTCATCAAGAACACCGCCGATGGCCAGGAGGCGGAAGACATTCTTCGCAAGTGCGTGCATTGCGGCTTTTGCACGGCCACCTGTCCCACCTATCAACTGCTCGGCGACGAACTGGACGGGCCGCGCGGCCGCATCTATCTGATCAAGCAGGTCCTTGAGGGCAAGGCTGCCACGCGCAGCACACAAGTGCATCTCGACCGCTGCCTCACATGTCGCAACTGCGAAACCACCTGCCCGTCCGGCGTCAAGTACGGACGCCTGGTTGACATCGGCCGCAAGGTGGTGGAAGAGCAGGTTGCGAGGCCACTTGGGCAGCGGTTCGTGCGCACCCTGTTGAAGGAAACGCTGCCACGCGAGTGGCTGTTCCGGCCTGCCATGAAGACCGGGCAGCTGCTGCGGCCACTGCTGCCGCAGTCGCTCAAGAACAAGGTGCCAGTCCGACAGGATGCCGGACAGCGACCGCAACGGCAGCATGCGCGCAAGATGCTGCTGCTGGAAGGCTGCGTGCAACCCGCAATGTCGCCCAACATCAATTCCGCCACGGCGCGCGTGCTCGATGCGCTGGGCGTGCAATTGGTGAGCGCACCCAAGGCCGGCTGTTGCGGCGCTATCCGGTATCACATGAACGACCACGAAGGCGGGCTGCAAGACATGCGCCGCAATATCGATGCATGGTGGCCGCTGGTGGAAGCCGGCGCCGAGGCGATCGTCATGACCGCGTCCGGCTGCGGCGTGACCGTCAAGGAATACGGCCACCTGCTGCGAAGCGACCCGGCCTACGCGGCAAAGGCAGAGCGCATTTCCGCCATGACGCTCGACTTGAGCGAGGTCATGGCGGAGTTTGAATCGGGGCTGCAAGACAAGCTTCGGGGCCGCATCGGCAAGCGGGTTGCCTACCACCCGCCTTGCACGCTGCAACATGGCCAGCAGATTCGCGGCAAGGTCGAAGGCATCCTGCGGGCCGCCGGCGTTGACGTAACCCATTGCGCAGACAGCCACCTCTGCTGCGGCTCGGCTGGCACCTATTCCGTGCTGGAACCGGGCCTGTCTTATCAGCTGCGTGATAACAAGCTCAACAACTTGCAAGCCACGAAGCCGGACATGATTGTCTCCGCCAACATCGGCTGCCTGACGCATTTGCAATCGGGCACGGAGACTCCGGTGAAGCACTGGATTGAGCTGATCGATGCGGCCCTGAAGGCTTGATACGGCCCTGTAGGCTTGGCACCAAGTACGGGGCCACTCGGCTGGCATGCAACGGCCTTTGCCGGTCGGCCGGTTGCACGCTTTCATACCAGAACCTCGTCGTCACTTTCACTATCGGTGTCGCTGTCGTTGACAGTCACAACCACCGATTCGGATTCCGAGCTGAATTCGGATTCCGGTATTGAATCCGATTCCCTGGCCTGGTCGGCGCTCTCGACGCCGCTGTCATTCGTTCCCTCCGCGGGATCGTCCTCGAGCCCGTCGACCGGCACCAGCCTAACCTTCGACGGCACCTCGACGACATTATCAAGCGTGTCGGGCGCGGCTTGCGCGGGCCGAACCCGGTCCCATAGACCGAGTGGAACCGCAAACAGAAGGCGATTGAGAGCGGTCAGGTCAAAGCGGCCGAAGAAACATGCGATCAGCAGAATGGGCAGGAGCGTGTCACGCACCAGGCGCAGGCTGAACGAGTCGGGCTCATCGGCGATGGCGTCGTTAATGTAATGCGTCGCCAGCACGAAAGGCAAAAGGACTTCCATGCGCGCAAGCATGCTGGCCAGGGTGATGCCAAGCTTGCCCGCCTGTCGCGTCGCCGGATTTGTCCCGAATGAGAACATGTCGCGGCAATCTGCTGGCATCGTGCCGAAACTGCTGAGCTCACCCCGCACCTTTGCACGATCGGCGCTGATGTCACGGATCAGCCTGTCGACCGCCGCCACATTTCTGTGAGGCGAATTCTTCCTGGTTTGCTCGAGGTCATGCAGGCGGGACCCGAGATACGCCTCTTCCTTCAACAGCATTTCCTGCGTCTTGCGCGGCTCGAAAGATCCTGTATTCAACTCCCACCGCAGGAGCGCCGAGGTGTAGGCAACTAGGCTGCCGGCCGCCACGCCAGCGGCAAGGTGCGTGACATAGTCGTTAAGGGGCCCATGTGGCTGCTTGTGGTCGTAGAAGTTGTAGACCCGGAAGGCGGTTGGCACGGCGCCCTTCCAGGCCAGAAAATTAATGAAGAAGCAAAAGACGGCATCCATGTAAAGGAACAACGACTTGCGCGCCTTCCAGTAGGCGTTCCAGTTTCCGCCAGCCTGCGGTTTGCTGCTGCCGGCCACCAGGTCGCGCCAACGTCTCGCCTCTGCCTTGATCTGCTTGCGCGCATCCTTGATTGCCGTCGAACCGACCTCCCCGTGTCGAATCCGCTTGCCTAGCGGCTCGGCGGCGACGTGCAGGGCGCCTGAGAGGATAAATATGAACGGCGCCGCGCGCGGGAAGTGATCACTCAATAGCTTCTGCATCACAGCGCCGGCGCCGAAGGTGGCCAGGTACCCGAGAGCGCCACTCGCCAGGGCTCGCCGAGCATAGCGCCATGTTCCAGGGTGGACAGCGGCGATTCGGGCCTCGACCAGTGCGTCGAGTTCCTTGCGCAATTGCAGGGTGTACGGTGAGACGTAGACCCGGACTGTGACGCGATCGCAGGTGCCACGGGTCGTGCTGGCCGTGCCCGGTACTGGCGCGCTTCGTCGAGTGCGTTCGGTTTGATGGTCGCGCCGCTGACCTTGTTTTCCGCGGTCGGGTGACATGGGACGCGAGGGCCCTTGACTCGCTGAACTGACGCTGGCGGAGGCGTTGCTGTCAACGTCGGATGTTGTCTCGGAACACTCGACGATGATGCTGGAGGAATCCGTTTCCGACTCCGGCTTCGACCGCGATTCTGGTCTTGACTCCGGCCTCGACTCCGGCTCCAGCATCGGCCCCGGCCCCGCATCGGGCTCCACGTTGAGCGTGAAATCCGTGGAGCCCGGTACTGACCTTGACTGCGCATGCAGCGACTGCAGGTCTACACGTGGCGCGGGCTGCACCGATGGGTTGCGATCGCTGCTGGACTGTGTGCTGCTTTCACCGCCTGTACTGCTCGCACTGTCGGTTCGGCTCCCACGGTTGGTTCGGCTCGCGCTTGCGGTTCGGCCAGTTGCAGGGCTATGGCTGCGCGTACCTGCGCCCGATACACTCATGTTCGATTCTCACGCAAGGTTGTGGGGATGAGGTTCCTCAGGGTGGCGGAGCGTAGCAATGTCACCCGACTCGCCCATTAGCAGCCCTTCGCGTATTTGCAGGGCCGCATCGACATAACGACGCAAGGTAGCCGCCAGCTTTGTGGCGGCTTCTGTTGCGGGTGGCCTCAGTCGCGACAGCAGCACGGCATTGCGGCTTGCCGGATCTATGGCGAACACGCCGCGCTCTCGGGAGCCGCCTACCACGTTCATTATTAATAGATGCTCGTAGATGTCCTGCCGCATTCCCTTCGCAATCTCGCCCAGATCCACATAGCAGGAAACATGGTCCGGATCGATGTCCTCGTCGAAAAAAAGTCCGATGTCAACGCCGTCCAAGTTCAGACGGCCATGATCCCGGATCTGATGCGGGTCCTGGAGAGTCAACTTCACGCAGATTGCGTGGCAAAGGTTTTCGAACTGAGCAATATCCAATGGCGACTCCCCAAGTAATGTGCGCGGCAGGCCAGAGCACGGCGGCGAAAGTACGGACCCGAGCGGGCTTACCGCATTTGCAGCACCACGCCGCTTAGGCCTCTCCACGATTAGTAACGCCGCACCGCGCCTGGAGCGGCTCAAGGCACGGCGACTGCAGCGGGCTTGAGGGGCGTCAATCAGCTGTCGCGGTTTTGGTCGAGTGCGTTCGTAAATGCCGCCGTAGTGAGCGGTGATTGGATGAAGGCCTCCGACCGGCTAATCTGCGGTCGCGCTCGGCTTGTTATGTGGGCCGCCATAACGGGGGGACGCAAGTTTGGGCAGCGTGCGACTGAGCAGCGCAATGGCTTGATCTTTTTCAAAGCCACACTTTTTTCTGGCCCCGCCTCCGGTGTCAACCGCGTAGATTTCCACCTAGCAGCTTGGGCGCACCTTGCATGCGCCTGGGATCACGATCAGGGGAGGGGTGTGCATGGACAGGATATTGATGCATTCAAGCCGGCGATCCAGGCCTTTAATTTCGCGTCCTGGGCAACTTCGAGCGATGCATGCGAAACGCCCGGTCGAACGCCGCGCTATCTTGAAAGATGGGCGGGAAGTCATTTCGCGGCAATTGCGGCTGAATGACGCCGGCCTGACGGATCAAGATGCACGGAGCCTGGGCGAGTTCCTGGATCGCACTCCATTCCTCTGCGCGTCGAGCGCCATGTGCTCCCATCTGGTTGGCGCCGCAAAAAGTCGCGACTGGGCCCTGCGCGACATTGTGGGCAGCGCAATCGCACCCGGCCACGACGTGCTCGTTGCGGAAGTGGACGGGAAAATTGAAGGGATGTGCACGTACATGCCGGTCGACGAGTTCGGGGTCAACGAGGCATTGCTCATGAAGGCCCGCCTGGTTCAGGCCGAAGTCTGCGTTTCCACCATCCTCGTGGCGACGCGGCGCATTGGCATCGGCACCGAGCTAAAAGGAGCCCAGATGCAAAGCGCCGACAATGCCGGCTACAAGGCAATTATGGGAAAAACCGCTGCGAGTAATGTCGCAATGATTGGGCTCACTCTGAAACTGGGCGGCATCGTCGACACTGAGGTTGAACCGGCGAATCCCTATACGCTCGTGCCGCTTCAGGGCGTGGAACTTTGAACGCGGTCCAGAGTGCACCGCGGCGCGGCATCAGGTCGGACCGGGATTGACGACACACCGGCACTCCAGCGGCGCCGCTAGGTTCTAGCCCGCTACGATTCCGCAGCGCCCGCAGCTAACACGATGCTAGATGATGCCCAAATGCGCCGTACCTGAAGACAGGTCGCGGTCCTTCGAGTCCTTGCCATGCAGCTTGATGGACAGCCGCAAGTCGTTGACCGAATCTGCATTGCGCAGGGCGTCTTCATACGAGATCTTGCCAGCTTCGTACAGATCGAACAGGGCCTGGTCGAAGGTTTGCATTCCCAGCTCGCGCGACTTTTTCATTATCTCCTTGATCTCGTGCACATTGCCCTTGAAGATCAAGTCTGAAATGAGCGGCGAGTTGAGCATGACCTCAACCGCCACGCAGCGGCCCTTGGTGGCCTTGAGCGGAATCAGGCGCTGCGAAATCATGCCGCGCAAGTTGAGCGACAGGTCCATCAGCAATTGCTGGCGCCGTTCCTCGGGGAAGAAGTTGATAATGCGGTCGAGCGCCTGGTTGGAATTGTTTGCATGCATGGTGGCCAGGCAAAGGTGGCCAGTTTCGGCGAAGGCAATCGCATAATCCATCGATTCGCGATCGCGAATCTCGCCTATCAAGATCACGTCCGGGGCCTGACGCAGCGTGTTTTTTAGCGCCGTGCCCCAGTCAGCCGTGTCCACGCCAATCTCACGCTGAGTCACGATGCAATTCTTGTGGGGATGCACATACTCGACTGGGTCTTCCACGGTGATGATGTGGCCGTGGCTGTTCTCGTTGCGATAGCCAACCATCGCGGCCAAGGTTGTCGATTTGCCGGAACCGGTTGCGCCGACCATGATGACCAGGCCGCGCTTGGTCATGACGACTTCCTTCAGAATCTCTGGCACGCCAAGGTCTTCCACCTTCGGAATGACGGTGGTGATGGTCCGCAGCACCATGCCGACCCGGGCCTGCTGCACAAATGCCGACACGCGGAAGCGGCCAAGAGCCGCCGGGCTGATCGCAAAATTGCATTCCTTGGTCGCTTCGAATTCAGCTGACTGCTTGTCGTTCATGATTGCGCGGGCCAACTCGACCGTATGGGCGGCCGTCAGCGGATGGTTTGAAACTGGCGTCATTTTTCCGTCAATCTTGAATGCCGGCGGGAAGCCCTCGGTGATGAAAAGGTCCGACCCGTTTTTTGTCTTCATCAGGCGCAGCAGGTCGTGCATGAATTTAGTGGCCTGTTCGCGTTCCATGGTCTGTCCTTGCTGTGCGCCGCATCATGTGAAAACGGGGCGCGAGTGTGAGCGTGCGGTGGTCAATCGACCGGCTTCGGGACTCAGCCCGGGAAGTTCTCCGGCGTCTTCGCAGCCATGCGAGCGGACGCGCCAGAAATGATATTGCGTCGGACCAGGTCCAGCAGGTTACTGTCCAGAGTTTGCATGCCGACGTTGGAGCCGGTCTGGATAGCGGAATACATCTGCGCCACCTTGCCTTCGCGAATCAGGTTCCGAATAGCCGGCGTGCCGATCATGATCTCGTGTGCCGCAATGCGGCTTGAACCGTCCTTGGTCTTCAGCAGGGTTTGCGAGATGACGGCCTGCAGGGACTCGGACAGCATGGCACGCACCATTTCTTTCTCGTCGCCGGGGAAGACGTCGATGATACGGTCGATGGTCTTGGCCGCCGACGAGGTATGCAGTGTGCCGAACACCAGATGGCCGGTTTCCGCAGCGGACAATGCCAGTCGGATCGTTTCAAGGTCACGCAATTCGCCAACGAGGATGACGTCCGGATCTTCGCGCAATGCCGAGCGCAGGGCGGCGGCGAATGAATGGGTATGCGGACCGACTTCACGCTGATTGATCAGGCACTTTTTCGATTCATGCACAAACTCGATCGGGTCCTCAATGGTCAGGATGTGCGCGTAGTCGTTTTCATTGACGTAGTTGACCATCGCGGCCAGCGTGGTCGACTTGCCGGACCCTGTTGGCCCGGTCACCAGCACCAGTCCACGTGGCCGTGCTGCCAGTTCGGTAAAGATTTTTGGCGCATTCAGTTGTTCCAGCGTCAGCACCGTGGCGGGAATCGTACGCAACACCGCGGCAGCGCCCCGGTCCTGGTTGAAAGCATTGACGCGGAAGCGTGCGAGGCCAGGGATTGCGAACGAGAAGTCGATTTCAAGGTGTTCTTCATATACCTTGCGCTGGCCATCGTTCATGATGTCGTAGATCATCCCGTGCACGTCCTTGTGCTCAAGGGGCGGCAGGTTGATGCGGCGGACGTCGCCATGCACCCGGATCATCGGCGGCAGGCCGGACGACAGGTGCAGGTCGGAAGCCTTGTTCTTGACCGAGAAGGCGAGCAGTTCGGAGATGTCCATTTATAATCCTTGGGGCTTCATGCTGACAAAGGCGTCAATTGGTTCGAGATGAAGGCGGCCTGGAACTGCGTGGCAGGCGGCAGCGAAGCTATACATCCGTGCTTCTTCAGTCGCGCACGCTCCGGAGACTGGACTCAGTGTTACTTTGCTATTGTCCCGTCCCGCCCTTCGCGCGACCACCACTATTTCTCTACGTTAATTGATTATGTCCGCAATCTCCGACAACTTGCAAGCCGTGCACACCGCGATTGTGGAAGCTGCGCACAAGGCGGATCGCGACCCGGCCACTATCGGGTTGCTTGCGGTGTCGAAGACCTTCGGGCCGGACGCTGTGGTTGAGGCGGCCGCCAACGGGCAAGTCGCATTCGGCGAGAACTACCTGCAGGAAGCGCTCGACAAGATGACCGCGGTGCATGCCATGCGGCCCGACCTGGCGTTGACGTGGCACTTTATCGGCCCGATCCAGAGCAACAAAACCCGGCAGATCGCCTCGCACTTTGATTGGGTCCATGCGGTTGATCGTGAAAAAACGGCGCAACGCTTGTCGGACCAGCGGCCCGAAGGCATGCCGCCACTGAACATCTGTTTGCAGGTCAATATCAGCGGCGAAGCAAGCAAGAGTGGTGTGGCGCCCGAAGAAGTGTTGGCACTCGCTCAGAAGGTTGCGTCCATGCCGCGCTTGCGCCTGCGCGGCTTGATGGCTATTCCTGAGCCGGCTGGCGACCCAGAAAAACAGCGCACACCGTTTGTGCGCATGCGCGAGCTGCTAGCCCGGCTGCGTGCTGAGGGACTGGCGGTCGACACGCTTTCCATGGGCATGTCGGGCGACCTTGCCGCGGCAGTCGCCGAAGGCGCAACCATCGTGCGGATTGGCACCGCGATTTTTGGACACAGAGACTATGCACAATGAACTGAAAATCACCTTCATCGGCGGCGGCAACATGGCGACCGCCCTCATCGGCGGCCTCGCGACCGAAATCATTCCCGCGGCGAACATACACGTGGTCGATCCGGAAGAAGCGGCGCTGGAGCGGTTACGTTCGCACTTCAAGGTGAGCACTGCAAAGCAGATCGATGCGGCGGTGGCAGCAAGCGATGTCATCGTCCTCGCGGTAAAGCCGCAGCAGATGCGGGAGGTCGCCAGGCAATTGGCGCCGCAGTTGCGTAAGCAACTCGTGCTGTCGATCGCCGCAGGCATTCGCGCCAGTGACCTGTCGCGCTGGCTTGGCGGCCATACCGCAATCGTGCGGACAATGCCCAATACACCGGCATTGATAGGCCGCGGAGTCACCGGCATGGTCGCCCTCGAAGGTGTCTCGGCGCAGCAGCGGGAGACAGCGAACGCAATCCTGGGCGCCGTTGGTGCCACGGTATGGCTCGACGATGAGGCGCTGATTGATCCGGTGACGGCGGTCTCGGGCAGCGGGCCAGCTTATGTCTTCTATTTCATCGAGGCGATGCAACAGGCAGGCGAAGAAATGGGATTGACGGCGGAACAGGCAACGGAATTGGCGGTCGCAACTTTTACTGGAGCGGCGCAACTGGCGGCGCAGTCGCCGGAGCCGGTGTCGGTACTGCGAGAGCGCGTGACATCGAAGGGAGGCACGACCCATGCCGCGCTGTCCAGCATGGAAGCGGCCGGTGTGAAGCAGGCGATCGTCACGGCCTTGAAGGCTGCCGCCGCGCGCGGGCGCGAAATGGGCGAAGAGTTTGGCCGGGATTGAGACGGCGATGTTTCCGCGTTGGCGCGCAAGTTACGAGGCGATCGGCGAGGTCGGCCAGCAGTCGCGCGCAGTCATTGACTCGGGTACAAATCAAAGCCTGAGCACCGCTTTTCCTGAGAGTCAGCGCCCGGGCACATCGCGCTGGCACCAGGCACCGCGCCAGATCGACAGCAACTCCTTACCTTAGCGGCAGCATCACATGCCGACGAAACGCGTCACGTTCAGCCAGGCGCGCCTGCCACGCTTCAAGGTTTGGGTACCGCGACCTCTCAATCGGCAAGGCCGACCAGCGATAGATGTAGCAGCCGAGCGGAATGTCGGCCATGGAAAACGCGCTGCCGGCCAGGTAGTCCCGCCCGTCCAGCGCCGCGTCCACCATGCCCGCCAATTCATTCATGGCTATTGCCGCCGCGTTGATCTCGGTTTGATTGCGCTGCTCGGGCGGCGTGCGGATCAATCCAAAGAACAGCGGTGTCATCTCCGGCGTAACGGTGGAGACGCACCAGTCCATCCAGCGCTCTCCATCGGCCCGAACGGCAAGGTCCGTCGGATAAAGTGTGGCGTCACCATAGCGGGCGCACAGATAGCGCACGATGGCGTTCGACTCCCACAGCACGAGTTCGCCGTCGCGCAAGGTGGGCACTTTTCCGTTTGGGTTCATGGCCAGGTATTGCGGCGTGTCCACCAAGCCGAATTCGCGGCCTGCATTAACCAATTCAAACGGCGTGGCCACTTCGGCCAGCGTCCACAACACTTTCTGGACATTGATTGAATTGGTGCGTCCCCATAACGTCAGCATTTGATTGTCACTCCCATGCAGGACTTGTTTTGTCCTTCAACACCACATTAGCGCCGCAGCGCAAAGTCGAGCGCGATGCCGGCGAAAACGGCGGCCCCCAACCAATTATTGTTCAGGAATGCGGTGAAGCACCCAGCCCGATCACGACGCCGGATCAGGCTGTAATGATAGAGCGCGAGCGCGACTGCGACCGCCATGCCGACCGCAAACCATGCCCGCAAGCCTTCATGCCAGCCTACCGCAAACACAATGCAAAGGCTGATGGCATAGCACAGCATGACCGCGGCCACATCGAAGCGACCGAAGGTGATGGCCGAGGTGCGCAGGCCGATGCGCAAGTCGTCGTCGCGATCAACCATGGCGTACTCGGTGTCATAAGCCAGCGCCCAAAACACGTTAGCCAGCAGCAGTAGCCAGGCAGCGGGCGGCACGGTTTCCTGCACAGCTGCATACGCCATCGGAATGCCGAACCCGAAGGCGATACCAAGGTAGGCCTGCGGCAGGGCGAAGAAGCGCTTGAAATAGGGATAGCTGGCAGCAATCAGCACCGCCGCAACGGAAAGCCATTTTGTCAAAGCGTTGAGTGGCAGGATCAGAAAGAAAGCGAGCACGGCCAGGCCGCTCGCCACCACCAGCGCTTCCCGCGTCGAGACTCGACCGCTGGTCAGTTCGCGGTCGGCAGTGCGCTTTACATGGCGATCGAAATCCTGGTCCGCCACATCATTAACGGCACATCCCGCTGAGCGCATGAGTACCGTGCCAAGCGAAAAAATCAGGACGAGGTGCCAGTCGGGTTTGCCATGTGAGGCGAGCCACAGGGCCGAGAGCGTGGGCCAAAGAAGCAGCAGAATGCCGATCGGCTTGTCTAGCCTTACCAGGCGCAAATACGATTGAACTCGCTCAGACATATGATTAAAATTCGCGGGGTTTGGGACGTCGGATTTGGCGCCACCGCTTCAAGGCGCCGGATTCGAGGCAGCAGATTCGCTGCGCCGCAAAATTAAATTATAGTGGCGGGGTCGATGGCATGGGTTATTGTATTTGCCGTTCCGGGCCAAATGGGTGCGGGAAGCCTGTGTCTGGCGCCAGTATTCATGAGAGCCCACGGTCCGGTGCGCGGGTTGCTTCCCTGAAGATCAGGCTGGCAGTCTCAGTGCGGCAGGCAGACACGGGTTAACGCGCACGAGCAACCGACGTAATTCTCCGGTCATCGCAGGGACATACCATAATAATTTTCAGGAGACGGGAAATGCAACTCAAGTTCAAATCGCTTGCCGCCGCGCTGGCGCTCGCCGCCATGACTTCGTCCGCGCATGCGGTCACCGAAATCGCCTGGTGGCACTCAATGACCGGGGCCCTGGGCGATCGCGTCGCCGGTCTTGCAGACGAGTTCAACAAGAGCCAGTCTGAATACAAGGTCAACGCCGTCTACAAAGGTAGCTACGACGAAGCGATGGCGGCTGCCATAGCTGCATATCGCGCCGGCAATGCGCCAAACATTCTTCAGGTCTTTGAGGTCGGCACGGCCACCATGATGTACTCGAAGGGCGCCATCAAACCGGTGACGGAAGTCATGAAGCTGGCTGGCGAAAAGTTCGATCCGTCGGTCTACATCCCCGCCGTGTCCGGCTATTACACCGCGCCCAACGGTGACATGGTGTCCTTCCCGTTTAATAGCTCCACCACGGTTTTTTACTACAACAAGGACGCGTTCGCGAAGGCGGGCATGGACCCCAACAAGCCGCCCGTCACTTGGCAGGATGTGACGGCGGCCGCGGCAAAGCTGAAAGCGAACGGTGAAAAATGCGGCTTCACCACTGGTTGGCAGTCGTGGGTGCAACTGGAGAGCTTCTCGGCCTGGCATAACGTCGAGTTTGCATCGAAGGACAATGGCTTTGGCGGCATGGATACGCGCCTTAAATTCAATAGCCCACTGCATGTGCGCCACATCGAGAACATGGCGAACTGGGCCAAGCAGGGCCTGTTCACCTATGCCGGCCGCAAGAATGAGCCAGAAGCAAAGTTTTATTCTGGTGAATGCGGCATGCTTACTTCGTCCAGCGCTGCCTATGCCAACATCGCCAAGAACGCCAAATTCAAGTTCGCCGTCTCGCCGCTGCCTTATTACAGTGACGTCAAGGGCGCACCACAAAACACCATCATCGGCGGTGCGTCGCTGTGGGCCATGAGCGGCAAGAAGCCCGATGAATACAAGGCAGTGGCGAAGTTTTTCAAATTCCTCTCGCAGCCTGAACTGCAAGCCAAGTGGCACCAGGAAACCGGCTACCTGCCAATCACCAAGGCCGCGTACGAGCTGACCAAAAAGTCTGGCTTCTATGAAAAAAATCCCGGGACGGATGTCTCCGTTCAACAGATGATCGTCAAGACCACATCGAAGTCACGCGGTATCCGGCTCGGCAACTTTGTGCAGATCCGCACCATCATCGATGAGGAACTGGAAAACGTCTGGACTGGCAAGAAGAGCGCGAAAGAGGCGCTCGACACCGCAGTCCAGCGCGGTGACGATCAGCTTGTCCGGTTCCAGAAGGCCAATAAGTAAGCAGCAGAGAGCAACGCCCTGATGCTGGTCTATCGCTGGACCGGCAACGCCGGATAAGGAGGAGAGCAGTGCGGATCATCGATCCGCACTGTTTTTTCTGACATGGAAAAACGCGCACGTTTTAAATCCGCCTGGCTGCCCTACCTTCTGGTAGCGCCGCAGATTATCGTCACGGTTGTCTTTTTCTTTCTCCCCGCGGGACAGGCGCTGTACCAGTCGGTGCTCATCCAGGACTCTTTCGGCGTGTCGTCACAATTCGTGTGGTTCGACAATTTCCGTGACCTGTTCAACGATCCGAACTACCTGCAATCGTTCCAGACCACGGGCCTGTTTTCCGTGCTGGTTGCAGTGCTGGGGTTGGGCATTGCGCTGATTCTTGCCGTCTTCGCCGACCGCGTCTCGCGCGGTGCTTCGATCTACAAGACATTTTTGATCTGGCCCTATGCGGTGTCGCCCGTGGTGGTCGGCGTGCTCTGGATGTTTTTGCTTAGCCCGACGCTTGGCATCGTCGCGCATGCGCTGCGCCATGTCGGCATTGAGTGGAACCACACCATGATCAGCCGGCATGCGCTCATCCTGATCGTCATCGCCGCGGTGTGGAAGCAGATCAGCTACAACTTTCTGTTCTTCCTGGCAGGCCTGCAGTCCATACCCAAGTCCCTGATCGAGGCAGCCGCCATTGATGGCGCCGGCCCGGTGCGGCGCTTTTTTACGATCGTGTTCCCGCTGCTAACCCCCACCACCTTCTTCCTGCTGGTTGTGAACGTGGTCTACGCATTCTTCGACACCTTCGCGATCATTGAGGCCACTACCCAGGGCGGCCCCGGCAAGGACACGGAAATCCTCGTCTATAAAGTGTTCCAGGATGGTTTCAAGGGTGGCGACCTTGGCGGTTCCGCCGCACAGTCGGTGGTGCTAATGGCAATCGTGATTGTCCTCACCGTGGCGCAATTCAAATACGTTGAAAAGAAGGTGCAATATTGATTGAACGTCGCCCGATTCTGGATTTCATTAGTCATCTGGTTCTGATACTGGGCGTATTGATCGTCGCATTCCCGATCTACGTGGCATTTGTCGCCAGCACACAGTCCGCGGAACAGGCCGCGCAAGCACCGATCTCGCTGGTGCCGGGCACCCACTTCCTGAGTAACTATGCCCAAGTCATTTCGCGCGGGGCGAGCGGGAATATTTCCATGCCGCCGGTCGGGCACATGATGTGGGTCAGCCTGGTGTCGGCAGTGCTGATCGCCACCGGCAAGATCGCCATCTCCATGCTGTCGGCATTCGCCATGGTGTATTTCCGCTTCCGTTTTCGCTCAGTGTTTTTCTGGATGATCTTCCTCACCCTGATGCTGCCGGTCGAGGTGCGCATTACGCCGACCTACAAGGTCGTGTCCGACCTGCATATGCTTAACACCTACGCCGGGTTAACCATTCCGCTGATTGCCTCGGCCACGGCGACCTTCCTGTTTCGCCAATTCTTCCTCACCGTGCCCGACGAACTGGCCGAGGCGGCGCGCATCGATGGCGCCGGACCGCTGCGCTTCTTCAAGGACGTGCTGTGGCCACTGTCCCGCACCAACCTGATTGCGCTGTTCGTCATCATGTTCATCTACGGCTGGAACCAGTATTTGTGGCCGCTGCTGGTGGCAACAGACCAGAGCATGTACCCGGTCGGTATCGGCATCAAGACACTGATCGCCGGTGGCGATGCGGCGGTTGACTGGAACATGGTCATGGCGACGTTGATCCTTGCCATGCTGCCGCCAGGTCTGGTTGTGGTGGTCATGCAGCGGTGGTTTGTAAAAGGCCTGGTTGATACCGAAAAATAAGCTATGTCCAAACTACATCTAAGAAACGTCACAAAGACCTACGGCCATGGTGCCAAGGCGGTCGCGGTCATCCATGGGGTCGATGTCGACGTCGCGGACGGTGAATTCATGGTGATGGTTGGCCCTTCCGGCTGCGGCAAGTCCACGCTGCTGCGCATGGTGGCGGGGCTGGAGGAAATCACCAGTGGCGAAGTGACGATTGGCGATCGCGTGGTCAATGAGCTGGAGCCGAAGGACCGCGACATCGCCATGGTGTTCCAGAACTACGCGCTCTATCCGCACATGAGCGTGCACCAGAACATGGCTTACGGCCTGAAGATTCGCGGCTTCAAGAAGGACGATATTGAGCAGCGTGTACAAAAGGCCGCAGCAATACTGGAGCTTGGTCCGCTGCTGGCGCGCTCGCCACGGCAGTTGTCCGGCGGACAGCGCCAGCGGGTGGCGATGGGGCGCGCCATCGTGCGCGAGCCAGCGGTGTTTTTGTTCGACGA
Organism: Herminiimonas sp.; assembly: GCA_028292265.1. Classification (GTDB taxonomy): domain Bacteria; phylum Pseudomonadota; class Gammaproteobacteria; order Burkholderiales; family Burkholderiaceae_D; genus JAQGMR01. The sequence continues at coordinate 55,443 of JAQGMR010000058.1, read as the reverse complement.
ACCGCTGTCCAACCTTGATGCAAAATTGCGCGTTCAAATGCGGCTGGAAATCCAAAAGCTGCATCGCACGCTCGGCACGACAAGCCTGTACGTCACGCACGATCAGGTTGAAGCAATGACGCTCGGCCAGCGCATGATGGTGATGAACGCCGGCCGCGCCGAGCAGATCGGCACACCGGCAGAAGTCTATGGCAAACCGGCCACCACCTTCGTAGCAAGCTTCATTGGATCGCCGCCGATGAATCTGCTGCACGGCACTGTCTCGGCTGATGGCAGCCAGTTTGTCGCGGCCGACGGCCATGTGGTGACGCTGCCCGCATCGCGCGGCATGCACAGCGGACGGGAATGCGTGCTCGGGGTGCGGCCGGAGCACCTCGTCCTCGGCCAGCCCGGACTGGAGCTTGACGTGGAGTTGGTCGAGGCGCTTGGCGCCGACCTGCTGGTGCATGCCAGAGTGGGGGCGCAACCGGTCATCATGCGCACGCCGGCGGCCGCAATGGTATCGGCCGGCCAGCGTGTGCTGGCTGGTTTCGATGCCGCGTCGATGCACTGGTTCGACTCGCAAAGCACGTTGCGAATCTAGCGGGCCAACTTGCTAAGCGTCCGCCCGTGGCGCGTCCGGTAGCATCCTGACGCTTTTTAAGTCTCGGTACGCGGTGCGTCCGGCAGCATCGTTACACCGTTCAGGTGACAGTCCAACACTGCCTGGCGCACCGCCTCGATGGCGGCGCTTCGCGTAAAGCTCTTGCGCCAGGCGATGACAACCCGGCGCGACGGCACTGGCTTTGACAAAGGTATGTAGCGCAGCATGCCGTCGCGCGCCTTCAAGTCCGGCACAGACGCAACTGGCAGCACGGTGATTCCAATCCCGGACGCCACCATGTGGCGAATCGTTTCCAGCGACGAGCCTTCGAAGGTGCGTGCGATGCCGTCGCCGCTGGTGGAGAAGCGCGACATTTCCGGGCATACCTCCAGCACCTGGTCGCGGAAACAGTGGCCATTCCCGAGCAGCAGCATGGTTTCGCCTTTCAACTCGTCGTTGCTGATCTCGGTGCGCTTGGCCCACGCGTGATTGCGCGGCACGGCCACCACGAACGGTTCGTCGTACAGTGGTTGCACCACCAGTCCGTGGTCGGGAAAAGGCAGCGCCATGATCGCGGCATCGAGTTCGCCTTGCCGCAGGAGCTCGATCAGTCTCGTCGTGAAATTTTCCTGCAAAACCAGCGGCATTTGCGGCACGCGCTCAATCATGTTCTTCACCAGGACCGGCAGCAGATAGGGCGCGATCGTGTAGATGATGCCGAGCCGAAATTGCCCTGCAAGCGGGTCCTTGTTTTGGCGTGCAATCTCGCGGATGGTCGCGGTCTGCTCGAGCACGCGTTCGGCCTGCGCGACAATCTGCGATCCAAGCGGCGTGACCGAAATCTCGGAACCGCCCCGCTCAAAGATGACGACGCCGAGTTCGTCTTCCAGCTTCTTGATTGCGACGGAGAGGGTAGGCTGCGCCACGAAGCAGGCTTCGGCCGCATGCCCAAAGTGCTTTTCACGCGCCACGGCCACGATATATTTGAGTTCTGTCAGAGTCATGCCGACATCATACTTTGAGATAGTCTTCGCGCGAGCCGAGCCAGCGTGCCAGATGCGCATCGACCGTCGTCTTGTCGTCTCGCAGCAGTTCTTGCGCGACCGCGCGCGCCTTGTCCACCAGCCATTGGTCGGTTTGCAAGTCCGCAAAGCGCAATAGCGCCTCGCCCGACTGACGCGCGCCGAGAAATTCGCCGGGGCCGCGAATCTCAAGGTCGCGCCGCGCGATTTCGAAACCGTCGCTGGTCTCGCGCATCGTTGCCAGGCGCTGCTTCGCCACCATGCCGAGCGGCGACTGATACAGCAGGACGCAGGCGCTGGCCGCCGCACCGCGACCTACGCGCCCACGCAACTGATGCAATTGCGACAAGCCGAAGCGCTCGGCATGCTCGATCACCATCAACGACGCGTTCGGCACGTCGACCCCAACCTCAATCACGGTCGTGGCAACCAGCAAATGCACTTCGCCGCGGGTGAAGGCGTCCATCGTGCCCTGCTTTTCCGCGGGCTTCATGCGGCCGTGCACCAGTCCAACCCGCATCTCCGGCAGCGCGGCCGACAATGCGGCGTGGGTGTCGGTGGCGGTCTGCAGTTGCAGCGCTTCCGACTCCTCAATGAGCGGACAAACCCAGTACGCCTGGCGACCTTCCAGCGCGGCCGCATGGACCCGTTCGATGACTTCGTCGCGCCGGTTCTGGTCAATCAGGCGCGTGACGATTGGTGTGCGGCCCGGAGGCAACTCGTCAATCACCGAGACTTCAAGGTCGGCGTAGTAGGTCATGGCCAGCGTTCGAGGTATCGGTGTGGCCGACATCATGAGTTGATGCGGCACGCGCGCTGGTGACCTGGCGTCGCCTGCCTTGTTGCGCAGTGCCAGCCGCTGGCCGACGCCAAAGCGATGTTGCTCGTCCACGATCACCAGCCCAAGGCGCGGAAACTGCACGGCTTCCTGGATCAGCGCATGGGTGCCAATCACGAGTTTCGCCTCGCCTGATTCCACCAGCGCCTGCGCGGCTGCCTTGTCCTTTTTCTTGAGGCTGCCGGTCAGCCATGCGACCTGTACGCCGAGTGGCTCCATCCACGCCGCAATCTTGCGGAAATGCTGGTCGGCCAGGATTTCGGTAGGCGCCATCAGCGCCGTTTGGAAGCCGCTGTCAATCGCCTGCGCCGCCGCGAGTGCCGCAACGACCGTCTTGCCGCTGCCGACATCGCCCTGCAGCAGCCGCTGCATCGGGAAAGAGGCACGCAGGTCGGCACGAATTTCCGCCAGCACGCGTTGCTGGGCGGCGGTCAGCGCGAAAGGCAGGGCCGCCAACAAGCCTTTGAACACCGTCCCCTCAACCTTGAGCGGACTGGCGCCTTTCTTGCGGCGTGCCAGTTGCGCGCGCTTCATGGAAAGCTGCTGGGCCAGCAGTTCATCGAATTTCATCCGGACCCAGGCCGGGTGCGAGCGCTCCGCCAGCGCGTCTTCACTGACGTCCGGCGGCGGGTTGTGCAACAGTCGTGCCGCGGCCTCGAACGGCATCAAGCCAAGTTGTTCGAGTAGTGCGGGCGGCAGGGTGTCGCGCAAGTCGACGCTGCCGAGGGCATTGGCGATTGCCCGTCGCAACAGCGGTTGCGACACGCCTTCCCCGGTCGGGTAGACCGGCGTCAATACGTCCGGCAGCGGCGCGCCTTCCAGCACGATGCGATAGGCCGGATGCACCATTTCATTGCCGAAAAAACCTTGCCGCACTTCGCCGCGCGCGCGCACCCGATTGCCCACGGCAAGCTGCTTCGTTTGGCTGCCATAAAAATTCAGAAAGCGCATCACAAGCGGGCCGGACTGGTCTTCCATGGTGACTACCAGCTGACGGCGTGGACGGAACTGAATGTCGCAACTGGTAACGACGCCCTCAACCTGTGCTGGTCGCCCCATCATGAAGCCGGCCTCGTGGATGCTGACGATGGTCGTTTCGTCTTCATAGCGCAAGGGGAGATGCAGGATGAAGTCCATGTCGGTACGCAGGCCGAGCCTGCGCAGACCGTCTGCCGTGGTGTTGCCGCCAGCGGGTGCTGATACAGCCTTCTTTTTCGCCTTTTTTGCAGCGGCTTTCGGCGCCCGGCCTTGCGCCGGCCCCGAGGTTGCACTGCTCGCGGCCGCGACCGGGCGGCCGCTTTCGGCGGCAGGCGCTGCGACTTCCGAGAGGGAGGCTTGTGGCTTCGCGAAGGGCATGGTGATCGGCGGCAGGGCGTAGAATAGCGGCTTCCCGAATCATATACGACTGCCTGCGGGCGATGTGCCGCGGCGCCGGGTCGAAATCAGGAGCCTGCGAGGCAGAAAGGATGGGCGCGTTCGAAGCCTTCTACGCGCAGACTCCTGGCGAATCTGCTTGCGGCAACCCTGGTCGTTCTTTTGCTATCTTCACCACCTCCCGGTTCATGTATTCCTTATCCGATTTCGACTTCAGCCTGCCACCAGAATTGATCGCGCAAATGCCCCTTCACCAGCGCACGGCATCGCGCTTGCTGGAGGTGCAGTCGGGCGCTCTCGTCGATCGCGCCTTTGCCGACATCGTCGACCTGCTTCAACCGGGCGATCTGCTGGTGTTCAACGATACCCGTGTCCTGAAGGCGCGCTTCTTCGGGACCAAGGAAACCGGCGGCAAAGTTGAAGTATTGGTGGAACGCGTGCTGGACGACCGCCGCGTGCTCGCGCAAGTGCGCGCCTCCAAGACACCCCAACCGGGCAGCCGCATTCGGCTGGAGGACGCTATCGACGTTAAGGTTGGTGAGCGCGAAGGCGAATTCTTCCTGCTCGATTTTCCGGGCGATGTACTGGAATTGATTGAGGCGCATGGCCGCTTGCCGCTACCGCCCTATATCGAGCATGCCGCCGGCGAGGTCGACCAAGAGCGCTACCAAACGGTGTACGCCCGTGAGCCTGGCGCGGTTGCCGCGCCAACTGCCGGCCTGCATTTTGACGAAGCGCTGCTGGGGCGCCTTGTAGCAAAGGGCGTGCAAACCGCTTTTATTACCCTGCATGTTGGCGCGGGCACTTTTCAGCCAGTGCGTACTGAAGACTTGTCGGCCCATTGCATGCACAGCGAGTGGTACACGATATCGCCTGGAACCGTGGCAGCCGTGCAGGCTGCCCGATCGGTCGGCCGCGACGTGGTTGCTGTCGGTACGACCAGCATGCGCGCGCTGGAGTCGGCGTCACAGACTGGCACACTGCAGGCGGGCAGTGCCGATACCGCGCTCTTCATCACGCCGGGTTATCGCTTCAACACGGTGACCCGCATGATCACCAACTTTCACTTGCCCAAGTCGACCCTGCTCATGCTGGTGTCGGCCTTCGCAGGCTATGAAGAAATCCGCTCCGCCTACCAGCACGCCATCGCAGCGCGCTACCGCTTTTTCAGCTATGGCGACGCCATGCTGTTGACCAGAAAATAAAACTGAATCGTGACATTGCATGCTTGATTTCAAACTCATCAAAACAGATGGCCACGCACGACGTGGCCAACTCACGCTGAATCATGGCGTGATTCAAACGCCGATCTTCATGCCCGTTGGCACCTATGGCACGGTCAAGGCCATGGCGCCCAACGAGCTGGAAGAAATCGGCGCGCAGATCATCCTTGGCAATACCTTCCATCTCTGGCTGCGTCCGGGCATTGACGTGCTGGAGAAATTCGGCGGGCTGCACGGCTTCATGGGATGGGACAAGCCGATCCTCACCGATTCCGGTGGGTTCCAGGTTTTCTCGCTGGTGGCCATGCGCAAGATCACCGAAGAAGGGGTGAAATTCGCATCGCCCATCAACGGCGACAAGCTGTTCCTCTCGCCGGAGGTCTCGATGCAGGTACAGCGCGCGCTCAATTCCGACATCGTGATGCAGTTTGATGAATGCACACCGTACAAGATTGACGATCGGCCGGCGACCGAGGACGAGGCGGCGCAGTCCATGCGCATGTCCCTGCGCTGGGCGAAGCGGTCCAAGGATGAATTTCGCAAGCTGGAAAACCCGAATGCCCTGTTCGGCATCGTCCAGGGCGGCATGCATGAGACGCTGCGCGACGAATCGCTCGCAGCGCTCAACGACATGGACTTTCACGGCATCGCGATCGGCGGGCTTTCGGTCGGGGAGCCGAAAGAGGAAATGATGCGGGTGTTGGAGCATGTCGGCCCACGCCTGCCGGCCGGGAAGCCGCATTACCTGATGGGAGTCGGCACCCCGGAAGACCTCGTTGCTGGTGTGGCTAACGGCATCGACATGTTCGACTGCGTCATGCCGACGCGTAATGCGCGCAACGGCTGGCTGTTCACCCGCTTTGGCGACATCAAGATCAAGAACGCGCGCTACCGCGACGATGTCCAGCCGCTTGATGCCACCTGCGGTTGTTACGCCTGCCGGAATTTTTCGCGCGCCTACCTGCACCACCTGCATCGCAGCGGCGAAATTCTGGGTGCGCGGCTTAACACCATCCACAACCTGCATTACTACCTGCAATTGATGAGCGAGATGCGCGGCGCGATTGAAGCGAGCACTTTCACCGCCTTCGCAGTGCGATTCCACTCAGAGCGAGCGCGTGGCACGTAGACCCCGCTCAGCATCATACGGCCAGTAATGTTTCAACATGAAAAGGCCGGCGGCGGAACGAGGCATCGGCGCGAGTCGTCCGAACCTGGCGGGGAAGGGCGCGCATGTGGTGACAGGGACGAACGCATCGGCGCCGAACCGCCCCCCATAGCTTTTTTCAGGCTCGCCGAAGCCGAGCGTTTAAACCGGGGCAACACTTCGTCCAGTGCTAAAATGCCGGGTTATTCAACACCCCAACCCCGGAGTACACGTGTTTATTACGAATGCATACGCACAATCGCCGTTTGGCGGCATCGACACTGGCAATCTGACCAGCTTCTTGCCTATCGTTCTGATGTTCGTGGTCCTGTACTTCCTGATGATCCGCCCGCAAATGAAGCGCCAGAAGGAACAGAAATCCATGATGGAGGCCCTCGCGAAGGGTGACGAAGTGGTTACTGCGGGTGGCGTACTGGGCAAGATCAGCAAGGTGACTGACGCCTATGTCACGCTTGAAATCGCCGCAGGGACTGAAATCGTTGTGCAAAAAAATGCCGTCACGCTGTTGCTGCCAAAGGGCACGCTGAAGTCCGTCTGAATCCAGTCCATCGTCTCGATCCGCGGGCCATTGCGCTCGCGGACTTCGCTCACCTCACGATGGCCAAGCCGGGAATGTCGTATCTATGAATCGCTATCCAGTCTGGAAGTACATCCTTATCGTTATTGCGCTGATTTTCGGCGTGCTTTACACCTTGCCCAATTTCTTCGGCGAGTCGCCCGCGGTGCAGGTCAGCAGCGCCAAGGCCACCGTCAAAGTCGATTCCAGCCTGACGGCCCAGGTTGACCAGGTGCTGCAGAAGGCTGGCATCAAGGCCGACCCGGCGGTCTATGAACTGAATGGCACGCAGGGCTCGGTACGGGTGCGGTTCGACAACACCGATCTGCAGTTCAAGGCCAAGGGCCTGCTGGAAAAAGCGCTGAACCAGGACCCGAACGATCCGACCTATCTGTCCGCGTTCAATCTGCTACCGAATACGCCGCGCTGGCTGCAAGCGATGCATGCGTTTCCCATGTATCTGGGTCTCGACTTGCGCGGCGGCGTCCATTTCCTGATGCAGGTCGACGTGCGTGCCGTCCTGAACAAGCGCTTGCAGGGTTTGCAGTCCAGCACCCGCAGCATTCTGGTGGACAAAAAAATTCGCTACGCCGGCATCGCGCGGTCTGCATCTGGCGACGGCATCGACATTCGCTTTCGGGATGCAGAGACCCGCAATGCCGCGCGCGAGGCGCTGGCGTCGCAGTTGGCTGAATTGACATTGGCCGATGCAACCGAAGGCACGGATCTGAAACTGGTTGCAACGATCAAGCCGCAGGCGTTGAAGCAAACCGTGGAAGAGGCGGTACAGCAAAACATTACAACTCTCGGCAAGCGCGTGAACGAACTCGGCGTGGCTGAGCCAGTTATTCAGCGACAGGGTGCGGACAGGATCGTGGTGCAATTGCCGGGCGTGCAAGATGTTTCGCGCGCGAAGGACATCATCGGTCGTACCGCGACGCTCGAGGTGCGCCTGGTGGATGAGTCGGTCCCGCGCGGCAACGAGGAAACCGCCGCGGTGCCTTTTGGCTCCGAATTGTTCAAGGTTGGCAAAGGGGCGCCAGTCGTCCTGTTTAAAGACCCGATCATTTCCGGCGACTATATCTCCAACGCATCAGCCAGCTTTGACCAGAATCAGCAGCCTGCTGTGAGCATCGACCTGAACGGCGACGGCGGTCGGCGCATGCGCGAGGCAACGCGCAGTCGTATCGGCAAGCTGATGGCAATCGTCCTGTTCGAAAAAAACAAGGGTGAAGTCCTGACCGTTGCGACGATTCGTGACGAGCTGGGTTCGCGCTTCCAGATTACCGGCATGGGTTCGGCGGAGGCAGCCAACGACCTGGCGCTGCTCCTGCGCGCGGGCTCTCTGGCAGCGCCAATGGAGATCATAGAAGAGCGCACGATTGGGCCGCAACTCGGCGCGGACAATATCCGCAAGGGCTTCGACTCGACGCTGTACGGCTTCGCCGCCATCGCTGCATTCATGATGTTCTATTACCTGCTCTTCGGATTCTTTAGCGTCATGTCGCTGGGCGTGAACCTGTTGCTGCTGGTCGCCGTGTTGTCCTGCCTGCAGGCGACACTGACGCTCCCTGGTATCGCGGCTATTGCATTTACGCTGGGTATGGCGATTGATGCCAACGTGCTCATCAACGAGCGGGTGCGTGAAGAACTCCGCAATGGCAATACGCCGCAGGCGGCGATTTCCGCGGGCTTCGATCGGGCATGGGCGACGATTCTTGACTCCAACGTCACTACCCTCATTGCCGGCCTGGCGCTCCTGATCTTTGGGTCGGGCGCTATCCGCGGCTTTGCGGTGGTGCATTGTCTGGGCATCGTGACATCAATATTTTCTTCGGTGTTCTTCTCGCGTGGCATGGTGAATCTCTGGTACGGCCGCAAAAAGAAACTGTCTGGCGTGTCCATTGGCCAGATATGGATACCGAAACAGGCAAAAGGTTAAGACATGGAATTTTTCCGCATCAGAAGAGACATTCCGTTCATGCGCCACGCATTGATTTTCAATGTGATTTCGGCGCTGACGTTTGCCGCGGCAGTGTTCTTCCTGCTGCATCGCGGACTCCATCTTTCGATCGAGTTCACTGGTGGCACAGTGATGGAAGTGCGCTATCCCCACGCGGCGCATATCGAAGAGATCCGCAAGACGATCGACACACTCGGCTTCTCTGACAACCAGGTTCAGAGCTTTGGGACTGCACAGGATGTCCTGATCCGGCTTCCGAGCCAGAAGGGCCTGAACTCGACCCAGATCAGCGACAAGGTGATCACGGTGCTCAAGCAGCAGGACAGCACGGTCGCTTTGCAGCGGGTAGAGTTCGTCGGGCCGCAGGTCGGGGAAGAACTGGCGCACGACGGACTCATGGCGCTGGCCATGGTGGTCATCGGCATCATGATTTACCTGGCCGTTCGCTTCGAATGGAAGTTCGCGCTGGCGGCTATTATCGCCAACCTGCACGACGTCGTGATCATCCTTGGATTCTTTGCCTTCTTCCAGTGGGAATTCTCACTGACGGTACTGGCGGCTGTGCTCGCGGTGCTGGGTTATTCCGTCAATGAATCGGTTGTGGTGTTCGACCGGGTGCGTGAGACTTTCCGCGACCGGCGGCATGGCAAGCTGGCGACACCGGACGTGATGAACCATGCCATCACCAGCACAATCTCGCGCACGATCATTACCCACGGTTCGACCCAGATGATGGTGTTGTCCATGCTGCTGTTCGGCGGTCCGACCCTGCACTACTTCGCGCTGGCGCTCACCATTGGTATTTTGTTCGGCATCTATTCTTCCGTGTTTGTTGCGGCCGCGGTAGCGATGTGGCTTGGTGTGAAACGCGAAGACTTGATCAAGCCGGTCAAGGAAAAAGACACGACAGGCGGAGCCGTTGTTTAGCCACGGTCGATGGAGACTGTCGCAATGAAGAAGATTCGGGTTTGGGATCTGCCGCTGCGGCTGTTCCACTGGACACTGGTGATACTTATCGCTGTCTCGATCGTGTCCCAGAAAATCGGTGGCAACGCGATGAGCTTGCATTTCTACGCTGGCTACGCGGCGTTAAGCCTGGTGCTGTTCCGGATCGTTTGGGGTTTTATTGGGCCGCGAACCGCGCGCTTCTCAGACTTCGTGGCGGGTCCGACCCGCGTGATCGCTTATCTGCGCGGCACGGACGGCTCGGCGGTCCGCACTTATCTTGGACATAACCCACTCGGGAGCTGGTCAGTTCTGGCGCTTCTCACGATCGTGCTGTCGCAAGCGTTGTCGGGGCTTTTCGCGAATGACGATATCGCCAGCGAAGGCCCGATGGTGAAGTTCGTCAGCAAGGAACTTTCTGACCGGATTACCTGGTTCCACAAGGACGTGAGCGGCAACCTGATCTATTTTTTCATTGGACTGCATCTGGCCGCTGTCGCCTGGTATTTCTTCCGCAAGCGGCAGAACCTGGTATTGCCCATGTTTACCGGCGATCAAGTTGCGGACCATGCGGTTGAGGGAGGCTCACACGCGGCGGTATCAGCCATCAACGACTCATGGCGCGTTCGTCTGCTGGCGGCGGCTACCCTGACTTTCTGTGGTGGCTTCGTATATTGGGTGGTCCACCTGAAATAGGATGATTGCGAGTAGATAGCCAACGGATCCCAGGGCGGGATACGGCCGGATCCAGTCTTGTCTCAATAAAAAGCGCCGGACGATCGCTCGTCCGGCGCTTTTTATTCGGCTTGCGCCCGCTTGTTTCACTTACGCCTGCCTGGGGTGCCATGGGTTACCTGCATATTCCATTCTGCAGGTTCGTCAAAGTGTCGAGGCAGCGCGGCAGACCGACCTGGACTTACTTGTTGCGGAAATTGTCGTGGCAGGACTTGCAGGTCTGACCGGCCGACCCGAAGGCAGTTTTAATGGCGGCGAGGTCGCCAGACTTGGCCGCTGCCGACAGCCTTGCGGTATCCGTCTGAAGCTTGTCGCCATTGGAAGCGAACTTTTCATGCTCCTTCCAGATTTCTGGCTTCGCTTTGGAGTTCGAAAGGTCGGACCCGGCCGGGAAGGCCGACCATGGCATGGCGGCCATCACCTCGACGATAGCCGCGTCGCGCTCGACTGAGGCCTTGTCGTACGGCTTGTCTCCCTTGACCACTGCGCCGATTCGACCGAAATGGGTGCCCATGACGCTCAGCGCCGACTGCCGGTATTTGACGGCGTCTTCCACCTTGGCGAACTGCGCATTGGCGGCAATAGGTAGAACAGCGCTAGCCAGAACCAGACTCAAGATCATTTTCTTCATGCGGACTCCCCGATTTTTTTAGAATATCGAACGATGCTACCGGACGGCAAATCGCATCATATTCGTTTTTCCGAAAAGGAGTTGTCTGGCGGACATGCCTTGGCTCTCTATATTTCGCGTGCCAGGCGCTCCGCGATGCCAATGTAGTTGGACGGCGTCATGGCGAGCAAGTGTTCCTTCGCCTGATCGGGGATTGCCAAGCCGTGAATGAATTCTTGAAGGCCCTCTCGTGAAATGCCCTTGCCGCGGGTCAGTTCCTTGAGCTGCTCGTAGGGGTTCTCTATACCGTAGCGTCGCATGACTGTTTGCACTGGTTCGGCCAGTACTTCCCAGCTTTCGTCCAGGTCTTCCGCCATGCGCGCCGCGTTGACTTCAAGCTTGCCAAGCCCGCGCAGACAACTGTCCCACGCCAGAACGGTATAGCCGAAGGCGACTCCGATATTGCGCAGAACCGTCGAGTCGGTCAAGTCGCGCTGCCAGCGCGAGACCGGCAACTTCTCGGCCATGTGCTTGAGGATCGCATTGGCCATGCCGAGATTGCCTTCCGAATTTTCGAAGTCGATCGGATTGACCTTGTGCGGCATGGTGGAGGAGCCGATTTCACCGGCTTTGGTGCGCTGCTTGAAGTAGCCGATTGAAATGTAGCCCCAGATGTCGCGGTTCAAGTCGAGCAGTATGGTGTTCGCCCTGGCAATGGCATCGAACAATTCGGCCATGTAGTCGTGCGGTTCAATCTGGATGGTGTAAGGGTTGAAGCGCAAACCGAGGCGTTGTTCGATGACCTTGCGCGAGAAGTCGGCCCAGTCGATATCGGGATAGGCGGCCAGGTGAGCGTTGTAATTGCCGACTGCGCCGTTCATCTTGCCAAGTATCTCCACAGCGCCGATGCGTTCACTGGCGCGTTGCAACCGCGCGACGACGTTTGCCATTTCCTTGCCTAGTGTGGTCGGACTTGCCGGCTGCCCGTGGGTGCGGGACATCATCGGCATGGCCGCATTTGAATGGGCCAAATTTCGCAGCGCACTGACCAGGGTTGCCAGCATGGGAAGCAGCACCGTGTCGCGCGCGGCCTTCAACATCATGCCGTGCGAAGTATTGTTGATGTCTTCCGAGGTGCAGGCGAAATGAATGAATTCAGACGCGGCGACCAGTTCGGGCAAGTCCTTGAACTTTTCTTTTAACCAGTATTCGACAGCCTTGACGTCATGGTTGGTGACCGCTTCGATCTCCTTGATGCGGGCCGCATCGCCTTCAGTGAAGTTGGCCGCCAGATCGTCCAGCGCCTTGCTGGCAGCTGCAGAGAAAGGATGGATTTCGGCCAAGCCAGCCTGTGCCAGGGCTTGCAGCCACGCGATCTCGACCTTTACACGGTGATGCATGAATCCCGCTTCAGACAGAATAGGGCGCAAGGTGTCGGTTTTGGATGCGTAGCGGCCATCAAGCGGCGACAAGGCGGAAAGCGGGGTAAGCGGCATGATGTATTCGCGGTCTTGAAAAAAGTGATGCCGAGTGAGTGAAAAGCTGCTTCAATAGCGGCGGGAAGGCGCAATTTTACCATTGGCCCGCTACCCCAAATTCAGCAACTCCCGCAAGAAAAACCTCGCAGCCCGGCCAGGCTTGCGCGTCCGGGAACGCGGAATTGCATCGCCCCCTAATGCTATAATCGCCCGCACTTTACAGAAAAGCCTCTATGAAACTGATTGGTTCGCTCGCCAGCCCGTATGTCCGCAAAGTCCGAATCGTAATGGCGGAGAAAAAGATCGACCATGAACTGGTCGTCGAGAACGTATGGAGTCCCGATACGACGATCTCAATGTCCAATCCGCTCGGTAAAGTGCCTTGCCTGATCATGGAGGACGGGGGCGCGATGTTTGATTCCCGCGTCATCGTGGAATACCTCGACACACTGACCCCGGTTGGCAAGCTGATTCCAACGCAGAGTCGGGAGCGCGCCGGCGTAAAGTGCTGGGAAGCGCTGGCCGATGGCGTGCTGGACGCCGGTATCCTGATCCGCCTCGAAAAAACCCTGCGACCCGCCGAGCAGCAAAGCGAGCAATGGGTGGCGCGCCAGTTGGGCAAGGTAAACGCCGGCTTGAAGGCGATGTCCACTGGGTTCGCCGATACGACCTATTGCGCTGGCAACCAGTTTACGCTGGCCGACGTAGCAGTGGGATGTACGTTGGGATGGCTTTCATTCCGCTTTCCCGAAATTGCCTGGCGTGAGGATTACTCCAATCTTGGCAAGCTGTTCGACAAGCTGTCGGAGCGCCCTTCGTTCAAGGACACGGCGCCGCAATAATCGGCGATCGGTCCTGAGGTCGGCAGGCAGGTGAAAAACAAGGAGCTGAAACGCTCCTTTTTTTATACCTGCATTCCGCTAGATGCCATGCCGGCGTGGGACCATCCGTCGTCCATCGGCGCCAATTGAAATCGGTCGTAGCGATGGGCATGGTGAAGCCAATCGGCGCCAGCCCCCGTGACACGGGTCATGGTGAATAGCAGCATATGGGCGGTAGCTTCCGTGGCGGGCGATGCCCCCGGAGACGCCTATTCTTCCATCTGCGACTGCAAATAATTCGGCAAGCCGACTTTGTCGATCAGGTCGAGCTGCGTTTCGATCCAGTCGATGTGTTCCTCTGTGTCGTCCAATATGACCTGGAAGATCTCGCGCGATACATAGTCGCCAGCGAGCTCGCAGGCTGCGACGCCTTCCTTGACCGTCTTTTGCGACAATTGCTCCAGGCTCAGGTCGCATTTCAACATCTCCGGCGCGTTCTCACCGACCAGAACCTTGTGCAGCGCTTGCAGGTTGGGCAGGCCGTCCAGCATCAATATCCGGTTTATGAGCTTGTCGGCATGCTTCATCTCGCCGATGGACTCGTCGTACTCCTTCTTGCCAAGCTTGCCGAACCCCCAGTGCTGATACATGCGGGCATGGAGAAAATACTGGTTGATGGCAGTCAGCTCGTTCGTCAGCTGCGCATTCAACAGTCGCAGGATATTCGCATCGCCTTTCATAGTGCCTCTTAAGTAGGACAACCAGACGTGGCCGCAACTTGTCACGCGGAGGTGCTCACGCAAACGGCAAGAAGAGGGGCTCGCGCTGCAAGCCGGGACGGTCGAGCAGATTGGACCGGGTTCGCGGCACGGAGTGCTGGCAGAAGTTTATCGTTTTTTGGCCAATTCCGATGCCGAGCTCCGGATGTTTCTAGCGCAGAAGTCACGCCATGTTCCAGCCTTGCCAAAACGCAGCCCATCTCCAAAGCCAAATAAGAATTGTTATCATCCAGGTGCTATACTTCGCGCATGGCTGACACCTTTTCCATGACCACATCGACGTTGCCTGTTCGAGATTCTATCGGCGCCTCAAGCTCGCTTGCCGCATTGAAAAAGGGCGAGAGCGGCGTCGTTGCCTTCCTGCATCCGGCGCAGTCCCTGGAGCAAGCTTCCATCCGGACTCGATTGCTTGAACTTGGGTTCTCGCCCGGCGAGAAGTTACGCGTCGTCGCCCAGTCGGCGTTTGGCGGGGCGCCTTTGGCAATCCGCCTCGGCAGCAGCACCTTCGCACTGCGCCGACACGAAGCCGAAATGATAGAACTTCTTCCTCCAGCCTGATCCATTCGGGCAAACCCCTGTGAGCACCGTAAAGCCACTCCGTCTGGCACTCGTTGGCAATCCGAATTGCGGCAAGACCGCGCTTTTTAATCGCCTCACGGGTGCGCGCCAGAAGGTAGCCAACTACGCTGGCGTGACCGTCGAGCGCAAGGAGGGCCACTTCACCGCAGCCTCTGGTCGCGCCTTCCAGGTAGTCGACCTGCCCGGTGCCTACAGCCTGAATGCAATGACGCCAGATGAAGCCGTCACGCGCGACGTGCTGTTAGGGTTGCGCGCTGGTGAAGTCCTGCCAGATGTGCTGGTGCTGGTGGTTGACGCCACGAACCTGCGCCTGAACCTGCGGCTAGTGCTGGAGGTACTGCGGCTGAAGCGCCCCACAGTGCTGGCACTGAATATGATGGACATCGCGAAGAGTCGCGGCGTGGTGATCGACATTGCCAGGTTGTCTCAGGAACTCGGCGTTCCGGTGGTGGAGACCGTCGCCGTCAATGCCGGCGGGGGCGAAGCCCTCGTCGCGCAGCTGGAACAACTGCATGCGCAGGGTCGTGTACCGCCGGTTTCTTCGGGGCTGACGCAGGTTGCCAGCGCGTCGCTGGAAGAAACCCAGCGCGAAGTCCGTCGCATCCTGGATCGGGTCGTCATGCGGGAAGGGGCCGGCAAGACCACCGAAGACAAGCTTGACGCATTCCTTCTCCATCCCGTGCTCGGCTATGCCGTTCTGGCGGTATTGCTCTTCCTGATTTTCCAGGCCGTCTTCAGTTGGTCCAAGGCGCCAATGGACTTGATCAAGGTCGGCGTGGAAAGTGTGGGGCAGGCGGTCCAGGCGCTGCTACCGGCCGGCATTCTTCGCAGCCTTCTGGTGGACGGGATCCTCTCCGGCGTGGGCAGCGTTCTGGTGTTCCTGCCGCAGATCCTGATTCTGTTTTTCTTCATCCTGCTGCTGGAAGATTCCGGCTACCTGCCGCGCGCGGCCTTCCTGCTTGACCGGATGATGGGCAGTGTCGGGCTGTCGGGGCGCGCCTTCATTCCGCTGCTGTCCAGCTTTGCCTGCGCCATACCGGGCGTTATGGCGACCCGCACCATCCAGGATCCGCGCGACCGGCTTGCAACCATCATGATTGCGCCGCTGATGACCTGCTCGGCCCGGCTGCCGGTCTACGCCCTGATCATCGGCGCTTTCATTCCGATGCGTGATGTGGGGATATTCAATTTGCAGGGGCTGGTTCTTTTCGGCCTGTATCTCTCTGGAATTGCGTCCGCGATGGCGGTCGCCTGGGTATTAAAGCGCACGATCGGCAAAGGGCGCAATCAGCCTTTGATACTTGAGCTGCCCAATTACCACTTGCCCAACCTGCGCAATCTCAGTATCGGCCTATGGGAGAGGGCGCGGATTTTCCTGACGCGGGTCGGCACTACCATCCTGGCGCTCATGATCGTGCTGTGGTTCCTGTCCAGCTTCCCGGCCCCACCGCCTGGCGCTATCGGTCCGGCAATCCAGTACAGCCTCGCCGGGAAAATCGGGCATCTGCTGCAATTCGTCTTTGCGCCGATCGGCTTCAACTGGCAGATTTCAATCGCCCTTATCCCGGGCATGGCGGCGCGCGAAGTAGCGGTGGGCGCGCTGGGTACCGTGTATGCGTTGTCGTCCACCGGGGACCAGCTTGCGACGGCGCTGACGCCCATGATCGCCGCAACCTGGAGCCTGCCGACCGCGCTGTCGCTGCTGGCATGGTACGTATTCGCGCCGCAGTGTATCTCCACCTTGTCCATCGTCCGCCGGGAAACCAACTCATGGAAGCCGGCCGCAGCCATGGCCGCCTACATGTTCGTGCTGGCCTACGTCGCTTCCTTCGTCACGTACCAGGTGAGTCGCGCCTTGATGGGAGGAGGGTGATGCAGGAAGTGATCGTCGCCTTGATCGTGCTGACCGCCGCGGTTACGCTGCTGCGCCGTTACCTTCCGGCGTCGGTGCGCCGGCTGGTCGCTACCACGCTGGCCCGGCACGCGCGCTTTGCAGGCATGGAGCGCCTCGCCAGCCGGCTGGAGCGTGAGCCCCTCGTGGCGGCGCCATCCTGCGATGATGGCTGCGGCAGTTGCGGTGGCTGCGGGTCAAAGTCGCCGCAGGCTGTCCAGGCACGATCGGGCATTAGTGTGGACGCCCTGCGCAAAACCGCTCACAAGTAAGTGAAGGTAGGGCCCCAGCGCCTGCATCGACGGAGATAAATCGCTGTGAGCACGACAGGCGACTCGAGCGCCATACCGCTCGGGACCGGGCGAAGCCAGCACGCCGCGCTTGGCCAATGATCGTTGCCGACTTCGTTGATGATTGATCAGGCTGCCAACGCGCCTTGGGGCATGAAGGCGGCCGATGCACGCGCGTCTTCGAGGCATTCCCGCAGTACTGCCTTGGCGCAGGAGTGGCATTTGCCGCAACATGTTCCTACTTCGAGTTCGGTACGCAGTTCGAGCATCGTCGATAGACCGTCATCGACGGCGCGCCGTATTTTTCGGTCAGAAACGTTGTTGCATACGCAAACGATCATTGGATGTCTCAGTGGTGTGCTGAAAAATGCCGCGGAAGACCCGGCGGGGAGATGAATAGTCATCAAATGAGAACCATTCGCATCTATTATTGAGGAGGCGGAAAGAAATGGCAAGCGGTTTCTTGAGCGTTATGAACCGCCTCAATGCAGGCATCCACCAACGCAAGGCGGGTCGCCTTCATCAGCCTTCGTAATAACCGCAGGTTGCAGCGGAAGATGAGGGGACCAATGCTGGTTCGCCGACGATGGTCAGAACGCAGCAGCACTTTTCTGAATGTCTTGAAAGAGTAGGACTGGCGCAACGGGCGGGGCGAATCTCAATAGACCCGGGGGGCGAACCCAGCCTCTCGGCGAGTCGATGTGGGCATCAACACCACGGCCCATCCAGACAATCCCGGCCTGACGAATTTGCCGCCAGTACATAGAGGCGTACAATCCCGCCGGTGCCATGCCAGCAGCATGTCCAGAATGCCGTTGTCCTGTCGCAGCGCAGCGGACGGCACAGCCGAAACCGGCGGCGCCTTACGGCGCGCCAAATATAAAATCGTTTTTGGAGACCTCATGAAACCAGTCCGTCCTTACCGCCGCTCGCTACTACTAGCTTCGCTTGGCGCCGCGTTCCTCGCCTGCGCAGCAAGCCCATGCTTTGCAGCCGACGCATGGCCCACAAAGCCAGTCACAATCGTGATCCCTTTTGCGGCGGGCGGCACGACCGACATCATCGGCCGGGAAGTTGGTCAGAAGCTCAGCGAGGAATTGAAGCAACCGGTCATTATCGACAACCGTCCGGGTGCCGGTGGCACTCTGGGCGCCTCGCTTGTTGCACATGCGTCCCCCGACGGCTATACGCTTTTCCTGTCCACCGTGGCGCATGCAATGGCACCTGGCATCTACAAGAAACTGCCCTATGACTTTATCAAGGATCTCGACCCCATCGGCATGGTGGCCACGACGCCGAATATTCTGGTGGTGAACCCGTCGGTCCCGGTCAATAACGTCAGTGAATTAATCAGCTACATCAAGGCGCATCCGAACACCGTCAACTACGGTTCGGCTGGCAGCGGCAGCACCGAACACTTCTCTGCTGAGCTGTTCCGTTCCATGACAGGCGTTGACATCACCCACGTTCCCTACAAGGGCGGCTCCCCAATGATGACGGACCTTATTGGCGGGCAAATCCAGATGGCGATCGAGACCAGCGCCTCCGCAACGCCGTATGTCCGCAGCGGCAAGGTCAAAGCGCTCGCCGTCACCGGCACCAAACGTTCCGCCACCTTCCCGAATCTGCCGACCATGGATGAGGCTGGCATCAAGGGCTATACCGTGACCACCTGGTTTGCGCTGATGGCGCCGCATGGCACGCCAGCGGCAGTCGAAGAGCGGGCAAGCGCGGCGCTGGCCAAAGTGCTCAAGGACCCTGCGCTGCAAAAGCGGTTCGAAGATCAGGGCGTGTCAGCCGGGACCTTGGGCTCCGGCGAGCTGGCAGGCTTTATCAAGTCCGAAACCGCACGCTGGGGAGACGTCGCGCGGAAGGCTGGGATCAAGGTCGACTGACAGGAGCGCCGGCGGTGAAACTGTTCAGTCCGCCTGCGTGCTCCCCGAGATAATCCCGCCCCCGAGACACACATCGTCCCGGTACAGCACTGCAGACTGGCCGGGCGTCACCGCCCACTGCGGCGTTTCGAACCGCAACTCAAACCTGTCATCCGCAAGCGCCTGCTGGGCGCAAGACATGTCGGCCTGGCGGTAGCGTGTCTTGGCGGAGTAGGCTCCCGCGTCCGGCGGCATTCCCGAAATCCAGCTCATCTGGTCAGCGCTTAGCTGCGACGACAGCAGCCACGGATGGTCGTGCCCCTGCACCACGTAAAGGGTATTGGCTTCGATATCCTTGCGCGCGACGTACCACGCATCGCTGGTTCCGTCGGCATTCTTGTGCGACCGCATGCCTCCGATACCAATGCCCTTGCGCTGGCCAAGCGTATAAAAGCTCAGGCCGACATGCTCGCCGACGACTTCGCCTTCCGGCGTTTTCATGGGCCCAGGCGTATAGGAAAGGTAGCGGTTAAGGAAGTCGCGGAACGGGCGCTCGCCGATGAAGCAAATGCCAGTGGAGTCTTTTTTACGGGCGTTCGGCAGACCGATTTCTTCGGCGATTTTGCGCACTTCCGTTTTGCGAATTTCGCCGAGTGGAAACAAGGTTTTGGAAAGTTGGGACTGGTTCAGGCGATGCAGGAAATAGCTTTGATCCTTGCTGCCGTCGAGCGCCTTCAAAAGCTGGAAGCTCCCAGCATCCGGGCCGGTGTCGACCTGCCGCACCCGTGCGTAATGGCCGGTTGCGATCAAGTCGGCGCCAAGCTTTAGGGCATGGTCCAGGAAGGCCTTGAACTTGATCTCGGCGTTGCAGAGTACGTCCGGGTTGGGGGTGCGACCGGCCTGGTATTCCCGCAGGAATTCCGCGAATACGCGATCCTTGTATTCCGCCGCGAAGTTAACCGCTTCGATGTCCACGCCGATCACGTCGGCGACACTGACCGCGTCGATCCAGTCTTGGCGCGTGGAACAGTATTCTGAATCGTCGTCGTCTTCCCAGTTCTTCATGAAAAGGCCGATGACCTCGTAGCCCTGCTGCTTCAACATCCATGCCGCAACCGATGAGTCGACGCCGCCGGACATGCCGATGACGACCTTTTTACCGGGAGCGCGTGCGGAAGAAAAACCGCCGCCGGGCAGGTCGCTAGCCATTGCGCTCTTCCAAAACGCTCGGATGCGTATAAAGAAGCGACAGCGGCGCACGTTTTCCGTCGAGGTAATCTTGGGCGCACGTCAGCACAAGCGGGCTGCGATGGCGCTCAGGGCAAGCGCGTAATTCTTCCAGCGTCATCCAAACCGTTCCTAAAATGCCGGTATCCAGCGGACGGTCGTGGTGTTCGCCAAGATCGCCGGTAAAGGCGAAGCGCAGATAGGTCACGTCTTCGCCGGTACGGGAAGATAGGTAGTGCGACATGTACACGCCAACCAGGGCGGAAGGCACGAAATCATGCGCGGTTTCTTCAAGCGTTTCGCGGATGACGGCCTGCGTCAGCGATTCGTACGGGTCGAGATGTCCTGCCGGCTGGTTGAGGCGAACGCCGTCGCTGGTTTCCTCTTCAATCAAGAGAAACTTGCCGTCGCGAAGAATGACAGCCGCGACCGTGACCGACGGTTTCCAGATAGTGCTCATGAGGGTTCCTGAAAGAGGCGCCATTTTACAGGCAGGCGCACAGCTTTGCCGGCACTTGGCCGGAAGCAGCATTTGGCGCTTCTGTCATTGACCGGCGAAGGATTTGACGGTAAAGCTAACATTGTTCCCTTCACAAGTTTGCGTGTAAGATCGTGGCCAAAATTCTAATCCGTTGGAGAAGCCCATGAAGATCGGCATACCTGCCGAGACCCGCCCCGGTGAAACCCGGGTTGCGGCTACGCCTGAAACAGTAAAAAAACTGGTAGCGGCCAAACACACGGTGGTCGTCCAGTCCGGTGCCGGCACTTCATCCAGCGTGACGGACGAAGCCTATGCGGCGGCCGGCGCACAGATTGCGGATGCCACCGCGGCTTTCGGCGCCGACATGCTGCTCAAGGTTCGGGCGCCAAGCCCGCAAGAACGCGCAATGATCAAGCCCGGCACCGTGCTGATCGGTATGCTGAACCCGTTCGATGCGGAAAATATTGCGGCGATGGCCAGCCGCGGCCTGACCGCCTTTGCACTGGAAGCTGCGCCCCGCATCACGCGAGCGCAGTCGATGGACGTGCTGTCTTCCCAAGCCAATATTGCGGGCTACAAGGCCGTACTTCTGGCGGCAAACACTTACCAACGCTTCATGCCGATGCTCATGACGGCGGCGGGCACCGTCAAGGCCGCCCGCATTTTGATCATGGGCGTCGGCGTGGCAGGGTTGCAAGCCATCGCGACCGCCAAGCGTCTCGGCGCCGTGATTGAGGCCTCGGACGTGCGGCCTCCGGTCAAGGAACAGGTGGAATCGCTCGGCGCCAAGTTCGTCGATGTCCCGTTCGAGACCGATGAAGAGCGCGAGATCGCCCAGGGTGTTGGCGGTTATGCCCGGCCGATGCCGGCCAGCTGGATGCAGCGCCAGGCGCAACTCGTCCATGAACGGGCAAAGCTGGCCGACATCATCATCACGACGGCCCTGATTCCCGGTCGCAAGGCGCCGATCCTGATCAGCGAAGAAACCGTCAAGGCCATGAAGCCGGGCTCGGTCATCGTGGACATGGCCGTTGAGCAGGGCGGCAACTGCCCGCTTTCCGAACTGGGCAAAACCGTGACGAAATACGGCGTCCACATCATCGGCGAACCGAACCTGGCAACCTTGCTCGCCGCGGATGCGTCGGCGCTTTATGCCCGCAACGTGCTCGACTTCATGAAGCTGATCATCGACAAGGATGCCGGCCTGGCCATCAACCGTGAAGATGAAATCGTCGCCGCGACGCTACTCTGCATGGGCGGTGAAGTACTGCGCAAGCAGGCGGGCTGACGCGGCTCATGTAATGAGCCAAACAGGACGCCGCAGAACCAGGCAGCCAAAGAACCAGGCAAGCAGCCATAGCAAGCAGGTGGAGCAAGCAAGCCGCAGCACTGAACCGGACTAAAGGGACATCATGGAAGTCAGCCATACCGTAACCAACCTCATCATCTTTGTGCTCGCCATCTATGTGGGCTATCACGTGGTCTGGACGGTCACGCCAGCCCTGCATACGCCGCTGATGGCTGTCACTAATGCGATTTCCGCCATTATTATCGTGGGGGCGATGCTCGCCGCCGGCCTGACCGAAGGGTTGCTCGGGCAGGTCATGGGGACACTTGCGGTCGCTCTGGCGGCGGTCAACGTCTTCGGTGGCTTCCTTGTCACGCAGCGAATGCTGGAGATGTTCAAGAAAAAAGAACCGAAGCTCAAGGCAGTAGAAGGAGACAAGAAATGAGCATGAACCTTGTCACTCTGCTGTACCTGATCGCTTCGGTCTGTTTCATCCAGGCGCTCAAGGGTTTGTCGCATCCGTCGACCGCGCGCCGCGGCAATGCCTTCGGCATGTCGGGTATGGCGATCGCCGTTGTCACCACTATTGCGCTCATCATCAAGCTTAAATCCGAAAGCCAGGGCTCTGGTCTCGGCTATGGACTTGTCGCGCTTGGCGTGGCGGTTGGCGGTGGTATTGGCGCCACGCTGGCCAAGCGGGTCGAAATGACCAAGATGCCGGAACTGGTTGCGGCCATGCACTCGCTGATCGGTATGGCGGCGGTCTGTATCGCCATCTCCGCGGTTTCCGAGCCATGGGCCTTCGGCATTGCGCAGCATGGCATGGCACTGCCTTTCGGTAACCGGCTCGAGCTTTTCGTGGGCACCTTCGTCGGCGCCATCACGTTTTCCGGTTCCATCATCGCGTTTGGCAAATTGTCGGGCAAATACAAGTTCCGGCTGTTCCAGGGCGCGCCGGTCAGTTTCAAGGGCCAGCATTACATCAACCTGATACTTGCCGTCGCCATGATCGGCCTTGGCCTGATCTTTTGCTTCGCGCCAGGCGAGCAGCCAGCCTGGTTGCCGTTTGCGCTCATGACACTGATCGCCTTCGCGCTCGGCGTCTTGATCATCATCCCGATTGGCGGCGCCGACATGCCGGTGGTTGTTTCAATGCTTAACAGTTATTCCGGCTGGGCAGCTGCCGGCATCGGCTTCTCGCTTAACAACGCGATGCTGATCGTGGCAGGCTCGCTGGTTGGTTCTTCGGGTGCGATCCTCTCGTACATCATGTGCAAGGCGATGAACCGCTCGTTCTTCAACGTGCTTCTCGGCGGCTTTGGTGGCGCGCCTGCAGCGGCGGCCGGCGGTGCTCAGCAGCAGCGCCCTGTGAAATCCGGATCGGCCGACGACGCCGCTTTCCTGATGAGCAATGCCGAAACCGTGATCATCGTTCCCGGTTACGGCCTCGCGGTCGCCCGTGCCCAGCATGCGCTGAAAGAGCTCACCGAAAAACTGACACACAAGGGCGTCAATGTGAAATATGCGATTCACCCGGTCGCGGGCCGCATGCCTGGCCACATGAACGTTTTGCTGGCCGAAGCTGAAGTCCCGTATGACCAGGTGTTCGAGATGGAGGACATCAACAACGAGTTTGGCCAGGCGGACGTGGTGCTGGTTCTCGGTGCAAACGACGTGGTGAATCCGGCCGCGAAAGACCCGACGTCGTCCATCGCCGGCATGCCCATCCTTGAGGCATACAAGGCCAAGACAGTCATCGTCAACAAGCGCTCGATGGCCGCGGGTTATGCTGGTCTCGACAATGAACTGTTCTACATGGATAAAACCATGATGGTGTTCGGCGACGCCAAGAAGGTCATCGAAGACATGGTGAAGGCAGTGGATTAGCGATCGGTATCAGCGTAGTTCGAGAACGGGCGGACCTTGTGTCCGCCTTTTTTTTCGCCCAGAACTTTCGACGTGGCCCGGCTACCTCGCAGGGCCGCCTCAAGCCTTTATGCGGTGGCGCCCGGCAAACGACTGCTAGCGCTGCCCGAACATCATCTGTTCCGCCAGCAACCTGCGCGCTGGCTTGACCGCATCAATCAGGCCAAGGGAAAGCCCGAGCATGCTTTGCCGCAGTGACCCGTCTGGCGTGCTTGCAAACAGTCGCGCCATCAGATCGGTCAGGTGAATCGTTGTACCTCGGTCGTTGCGCCGGCTGGCGCCAAAACGCTGCAGCGTGGCAGGCGAAATTTCTTCAGCCAACATGCGCGCCAGTACGACAGCGTCGCGCAAACCAAGGTTCAAGCCTTGCCCCGCGACCGGGTGCAGGGTCTGCGCCGCATTGCCGATGCTGATGCTACGTGGCGTCGCGCCGGGCCGCGCATTGAGGCCGAGTGGATAACTGTGGCGTGGCGTGACCGACAGAAAGGCGCCGACCCGCTCGCCAAACGCGTGCTGCAGGTTGGCCAGAAATACAGCATCGTCCTGCGCCATCAAACGTTCCGCGTTGGCCGGCCGCATGCACCACACCATCGCGTAGCCGCCGTCTTGCGGCAACAATGCCAATGGGCCTTCATCGGTGAAGCGCTCGAATGCCCGCGATAACAAGGGCGCACTGGTCGAAACGTGGGCGACAATGGCGGTTTGTCCGTAATCGCGGGTCAGCGCCCGCTGCGATTGATCGTTAAAGACGCCGCCTTCCGCCTGCACCACGATGCCGGCCTCGACGCGTTCTCCGCCGGCCAAAACCAGCGAGACGCGTTCTTCGGTTTCCGTCATGGCGCTAACCTGCCCCGGCCGCAGTACGTGCGACGTAGATTTATCAACGACTGCATTCAATGCCGACACCAGCGCACCGTAACGCGTTACATAGCCCAACGCCGGCAAGTCGTATTCCTTGCAGTCGATCAAGGTGCGGCCGAAGTGGCCCCGCCGCGACACATGGATTTCGGCTATTGGGGTCGTCGCTGCTGGCCAGGCATGTACCTGCTCCAGTAATTGGCGGCTGCCCCAGGACAGCGCCAGGGCGCGCGGATCACGTTCCACTTCGGTAATGGGTTTGGCGTCGATCAGGGCGATGGATTGCGCCGGTACGCCGCGCGCCATCAGAAAGAGCGCCAGCGCCATGCCAACCGGCCCGCCGCCGCAAATGGCGATGTCAACATGCAGCGGCTCAGGCATGGGCAAGAGCGGGACAGCAGGGGGCGCGCTCAATGCCTTTGCCGCGATTGGGGCGGCGCCGGGCAAAAGCGGCACCTGTGCAACCTGCGCTGGCGGCGTCTCAACCGGGGCGGTGGACGCGATCACGGACGCCGGCACGCTGGACGCTACCGCGGGCGTAGTGGATTGGGCAAGGGGCGCTATTGACGCGTCGCTGGGCACGACCAATCCGTCAGGAGGCATATCAGACTCTTCGCCCCCAGCCGACGTATGGCCTGTTTCGTCGTCGTTGCTCATTTCCCTTGACGCATGATCGCTTCAATATCGGCTACCGACTTCGGCGCGTCTTCGCTGAGGATGTCGCAGCCGTCATGCGTGACCACGGCGTCGTCTTCAATCCGGATGCCGATATTCCAGAACTGCTCCGGTACGCCTTCGCCCGGACGCACATAGATGCCCGGCTCCACCGTCAATGCCATGCCCGCTTCCAGCGTGCGCCACGGCTTCTCTTCGCCCTCCGGAACGGGATCGCGATATTCACCAACGTCGTGCACGTCCATGCCGAGCCAATGCCCGGTGCGATGCATGTAGAACTGGCGGAAATCACCCTTGGCAATGACATCGTCGAGACTGCCGACCTTCTTTGCATCAAGCAGGCCGGTATCGAGCATGCCTTGCGCAAGAACGCGCACGGCCGCATCATGGCCATCTGTGAAGCGCTTGCCCGGCCGGATCTCCGCAATAGCCGCAGCCTGGGCTGCAAGTACAATTTCGTAGAGTGCCTTCTGCGGTCCAGAAAACTTGCCGTTGGCCGGATAGGTGCGCGTAATGTCAGAGGCGTAACTGTCGAGCTCGCAACCTGCATCAATCAGCACAAGGTCACCATCCTTCAGCACCGCATCGCCGGCCCGATAATGCAGCACGCAAGAGTTGGCGCCCGTGGCGACGATGGACGTGTAGGCCGGATATTGTGAGCCGTTGCGGCGGAACTCATGCAATAGCTCCGCCTCGATTTCATACTCATGCATGCCAGGGCGCGACAGGCGCATGGCGCGCTCATGCGCCACCGCGGAAATCTTCGCAGCGCGTCGCATGACATCAATCTCGGTCGGGTCCTTGCGCAGTCGCATCTCGTTCAACAGCACGCGAATATCCAGCACGGCGGCCGGCGCCGTAATGCCGGCCCGGGCCTGGCCGCGCACGGCATTTAGCCAGCCCTGCACTTGCGCGTCGAGACGGGCGTCGCTGCCTAGCGCATAAAAAATTGCGGCGGCGTTCGCCATCAATTTGGGCACTTCGGTATCCATGGCGTCGATCGGGAAGGCCGCATCAAGGCCGAATTTTTCACGCGCCGCTTCTGGACCGAAGCGATAACCATCCCAAATCTCGCGCTCCAGATTTTTTTCGCGGCAAAAGAGAATGGTCTGCGATGTTTTTCCCGCGACCAGCACCAGTACCGATTCGGGTTCAATGAAGCCGGTCAGATAATAGAAGTAGCTGTCATGCCGGTACGGATAGTCGGCGTCGCTGTTGCGCATGGCTTCCCGCGCAGTCGGGATGATGGCAATGCCGCCCCCGCGCGCGCGCATGTCCGCCAGCACGGCTTCGCGTCGGTCTGCATAGGGTTTCATTGCGATTTCCTTTGTATTTGCGGCGCGTTTAGTGCTTCCAGCCGTTCGACCGTGCCAACGTCCGCCCATGTTCCGCGATACACCTCGCCGCCCACCTGGCGCCTCGTCGCATAGTGCCGCAGCAGCGGCGCAAGTTTCGCTGATTCGCCTGGCTTGATGGCGTCAAAAATTTCTGGCCGATACACGCCGATAGCGGAAAACGTGTAGCGCGGATCACCTTCGTTGGCCACCGAGTAGCTCTCCAGTGCAAAGTCGCCGCGTGGGTTGTGCTCCGGATTCTTCACGAGGTAAAGCCAGGCGACGTCCCGGCTCTCTCGCGCGTGTGGGTTGCCCCACACGTCATTGTCCTGCAACACATCTTTGGCCATGGCGTAATCAAATTGTGGACACCAAATGTCAGCCGCAACCGCGATAAATGGTTCCTCATCAAGCAGGTGACGTGCCCTGGCTACGCCGCCGGCGGTTTCCAGCGCGGTGCCTTCGGCGGAATAGCGAATGCGTGCACCCCATTGTGCGCCATCCCCGAGCGCATCCTCAATCATCTGGCCGAGGTGCGCATGGTTGATGACGATGTCAGTGATGCCGGCCCGCACAAGATTGACGATATGCCACACGATGAGCGGTCGTCCGCGCACCTTCAGCAATGGCTTTGGGCAGGTATCGGTCAAGGGCCGCATGCGTTCGCCGCGGCCTGCTGCAAGGATCATGGCTTTCATCGATGGTGAGGGTCGGCTGTTGTCCGCATCAGAAGGTGTAACGCGCTTGCGGCTGGCGTGCTTCAAGCACATCGAGCAGTCGCAACAGCGGTATCAGTTCGCGATATCGCGCGGCCGCCTTGCGCGTGTATTCCATCACCAGCGGCATGTCTTTCAGGTAGGCGTCCTTGCCGTCGCGGTGCGACAGGCGGGCGAAGATGCCGAGCACCTTGAGGTGGCGCTGCAGCCCCATGTATTCAAAGTCGCGATAGAAGCTGTCTACATCGTTTGGCACCGGCAACCCTGCAGCGCGGGCGCGCTCCCAGTAGCGAATTGCCCAGTCCAGCACCAGTTCTTCGTCCCACTGGATATAGGCATCACGCAGGAGGGAGACCAGGTCGTAGGTGACGGGGCCGTAGACCGCATCCTGAAAGTCGAGGATGCCGGGATTGCCACGCTCCAGCACCATCAGGTTGCGTGAATGGTAGTCACGATGCACATAGACCTGCGGCTGTGCAAGGTTATTGGCAAGCAGCATCTCGAAAACCTTGTTGAGCTCGCCGGTTTGTTCCGCGCTTAGCGTCTGCCCCAGGTGCTTGCTGATATACCAGTCCGGAAACAGCATCAGTTCACGGTGCAGCAGGGCGCGGTCATATACTGGCAGAACGCCTGGCTGGCTTTGCGTCTGAAGAAGGATCAGCGAATCGATGGCATCGAGATAAAGCTTGTGAGCCCGATCGGCGTCCAGTTGATGAAGGTAGGTAGTTGATCCAAGGTCGGACAACAGCAGAAATCCGCGCTCGGTATCTTGCGCAATGACTTCCGGCACCGAGACACCCGTGGCGCCAAACACTTGCGCCACATGAATGAAGGGCCGGACGTCTTCCTGGGGCGGCGGTGCGTCCATCACAATCAGGCTGGGCCCGGACCGGGTATCGACCCGGAAATAGCGCCGGAAACTGGCGTCGGCGGACGCTGGGCGCAAGGAGTCGGGAAGCACGTTGCGCGCCTCGGATTCCGGCAAACTGGCAAGCCAGCCTTTGAGCTGATGAAGTCGGGGATCGGCGGTGGAGTCGTAGTCGGAAATTGTTTCGGGGGGCATTAATAAATCCGGAAAAGAAAGTAGGGCTTGGCCAGAGGGAAGGAGTGCAGGGCGCGGCCCGTGCGGTATTGCCTTCCCGGCACACTGCAACAGCGCTTGGCGCCGCCGAGTTCCCCTATAATAAGGGATTCATTTCAAAAAATCGCCTGCAGATATCCATTCATGGTCTTCGACATCTGCTATTCATGACCCGCTCAGCAACAATTTTCGGCAGGGTTGGCCACATTCCCAATAAAAACTTCCGAGACAACCTTGTTGCCCGGACGATGCTGGGCGCGTTGGTTGCAGCCGCGATGGCTAGCATGCCAGCCGTCGCTCACGCGCAAAACCAGCCGGGCGACACAGCGGAGCGAACCGGGTCCGGCGCCAGCGCTGCTGGTGCTGGCACTACTGCCCCTGCCGGCAATGCCCCAGGCACCGCAGCACCGACGGGCACCGCGCCGACCGGCACGGCAAGCTCCGACACGACGTTCCAGAGCGCACCCACGACAACCAGCGCCCAGGGCACCTCCGCGCAGTCGCCGGCAACCAGCGCCCCGTCGACTTCTGCGCCTGGCATGGCGCCCGTAACCGGCGCAGCGGAAGCCCCTCCGGCGTCCAACGCCGTGTCCGCACCGGCAATCGGGTCAATGGGTGTCCCGACGCCGCCAACCGGGCCTGCATCGATCCCGATTCCGCCGCCGTCAGGAGTGCCTCCAGGTGTGCCGCCCTCAGGCGCAATCGCGCCCAAACCGGGAGGCGCGGCCGACAAGAATGGGCCGACATCGGTCAGCGCCGAGCGCATGACCGGTCGGCCCGACCGCGATATTGTGCTCGAGAGGGAGGTCGAGATTATTCGCGGCGCCAACGTCATCAATGCGGATCGCGCCACCTACGATATCGTCAACGATGAAGTCGAAGCCGTAGGCAATGTTCGGATGAAGCGCTTTAACGATCGCTATACCGGCGACGACCTGAAGCTCAAGATGGATACCGGCGTCGGCTATGTCGACAATCCGACCTATCGGATGGACACAAGCCGTGCCCAGGGAAAGGCAGAGCGGGTCGATTTCGAAGGGGACGACCGGACCCGTGTCCAGCGGGGCACATACAGCACATGCGAAGGACCGGACCCGGACTGGTACCTGAAGTCCAGCGTCCTGAATATCGACAAGGCTTCCGGCACGGGCACCGCCTCGAATGCGATTGTTATTTTCAAGGGCGTCCCTATCCTGGGCTCACCGTACATGTCGTTCCCGCTTTCTACCGAGCGCAAATCGGGTGTGCTGCCGCCAACTTTTGGCACCACCAACAAGGGCGGACTTGAGCTCATGGTGCCGTACTACTTCAACATTGCGCCGAACCGCGATCTGACGCTGTATCCGAAGATCATCTCCCAGCGTGGTGTGCAGATAGGGGCGGACGGGCGCTATCTCGGCCAGGGCTATGCGGGGGAAACCAAGGTTGAAGGATTGCTGAATGACCGCCTGTCCGGCACGAATCGCTATGCGATCTCGTCCTCGCATAATCAGTCGCTCGGATCTGGCTTTTCCTTTTCGTCGAAGATCAATCTCGCGTCGGATGACAACTACCCGAACGATTTTCCAAGCACCATCACCGCGGCTTCGCAGCGACTGCTGGAAAATGACGTTGCACTGAGTTACAGCAGCGGCTCCTTCTGGTCCGCGTCGGCCCATGCGTCGAAGTATCAGATCCTGCAAGATCCTGCAGCGCCGATTGCCCGGCCGTACGACCGTCTGCCGCAAGCGACCTTGCTGGCCGGTCGCACCACGGACAAGGGCATTACCTGGTCCGTCGCTTCAGAGTTCACGCGGTTCTGGCATCCAGACCTCGTCCGCGGCGATCGTTCCGTGGTGAATCCGCGGGTGTCGTATCCCATCATCAAGCCGGGGTATTTCATCACCCCGAGTTTTTCGGTCCATGCGACGAACTACATGCTTGACAACCAGGTCCCCGGGGCGCCGAACACCTTGAATCGGGTTCTTCCGACTGCGTCGCTCGACACCGGGCTCATTTTTGAGCGGGATGCGAAGTTCCTCGGGAAGGAAGGCACGCAGACGCTGGAACCGCGGTTGTTCTACGTTTACACACCGTACCGAGACCAAAGCCAATTCCCGAACTTCGATACGGCGCTGGCCGACTTCAACTTCTCGCAGGTGTTTGCCGAAAATCGGTTCAGCGGCAATGATCGTATCAGCGATGCCAACCAGCTCACCGCCGCGATTACCTCGCGCTTTATTGAAAGCAACGGCGTGGAGCGGATGCGGTTCGCGCTTGCCCAGCGTTTCTATTTCAACGATCAACTGGTCACGAATGGCGCCCCGATTGAAACGAAATCGGATCTGCTGGCGGCGGCGTCGGGGCAGATCACCACCAACTTTTCCATAGACACAAGTGTGCAGTATAGTCAGTCTTTGCGGACCTTCCAGCGCGCCGTGTACGGCGTACGCTGGCAGCCAGGACCGAAAAAGATCTTGAACGTTCAATACCGGAAAGACGTGCCAACCGCGCTCGAACTGATCGACGCTTCCGGGCAGTGGCCAATCGGCGGACGCTGGTATGCCGTAGGGCGTGTAAACTACTCGCTGCTGGAAAAAAAGTTGGCCGAAGGGCTGGGCGGCGTGGAATACAAGGCGGATTGCTGGATCTTCCGCGCTGTGGTCCAGCGGATACCTACCGCGGCCGGCGTGGTGGCGTCCGCCCTGTTCCTGCAACTGGAGTTGTCCGGCCTCTCGAAGTTCGGTTCCAACCCGATGCAGGCGCTCAGGACCTATGTGCCGGGATATCAGCCGATTACGAACTCGCCCTGATTGCCAGCGCCCAGATTGCGAACGCGTCCAGAACCTGAGGACGCCCTGCACTCAGGCACCGGCGGCAACACCACACCAGTTAATGTCGAGCAGCTAGTGTCGCGCAGACTGATTCAGCTGCATGCAAGCCCCAGATATCTCTAATTGAAAGTTCAGACCATGACGAAGCATATGATCCTTAGAACCATCACGCGCAGTCAGCTGCATCGGCCCGTGCTGCTGCCCGCATTGCTCTGCCTGATGCTGGCCCAAGCGGTCCATGCGCAAGGCCTGACGGTACCCGGCGCGTCGCGCTCATCGCCGAGCCTCTCTGCTTCGCCGCTCACCGGATCGCCCCTGGGCGCTCCCCTCGCGCCTCCCATGACGGGTGCTCCGAGCGCAGCGGTCCAGGCCACACAGCCTGCTGCTACCGCCCCCAGCGCCGCCAAGCCGAGCCCGGCAGCCGGAACCCGCGCCAAGCCTGCGCCAGTCGACTCCATTGTCGCCGTCGTCAACAACGAAGTCATTACCCATCAGGACCTGGAAGGGCGCATCAAGCTGGTCGAGCAGCGCATGAAGGCGCAGGGCGTATCCATGCCGCCGGTCGAACAGTTCCGCAAGCAGCTGCTGGAACGCATGATCGTGGACAAGGCGCAGTTGCAGCTAGCGAAGGAAACCGGCATCACCGTCGACGACCTTTTCCTCGACAAGGCGGTGGCCCGTATTGCAGAGCAAAACAAGTTGTCGGTGCAGGAGCTGCGCAATCAGCTTGAAAAAGACGGTACGCCGTTCGCCGTTTTTCGTGAAGGCATCCGC
Organism: Herminiimonas sp.; assembly: GCA_028292265.1. Taxonomy (GTDB): domain Bacteria; phylum Pseudomonadota; class Gammaproteobacteria; order Burkholderiales; family Burkholderiaceae_D; genus JAQGMR01. The sequence goes on along the minus strand of JAQGMR010000058.1, from coordinate 23,541 downwards.
GAGGAAGTGATCATGCAGCGGCTGCGCGAGCGCGAAGTCGACAACAAGATACAGATCAGTGAATCCGAGATCGATGCCGTGCTGGCGTCGAGTGCCGCCAGCGGCACGACCAAGCAGTCAGAGGTCAATATTGCGCAGGTGCTGGTCCGCATTCCCGAGAACGCGTCCCCAGAGCAGATTGCTCAACGTCGGCAGCGGGCCGACGAGGCGCTCCAGCAATTGCGCGCTGGTGCGGAATTCGGCAAGGTGGCTGCAGCCTACTCGGATGCGGTCGAAGGTCTGCGCGGCGGCGAACTTGGCTGGCGCAGCCAGGATCGCCTGCCGCAGCTATTTGTTGAGGCCATCTCGGACCGCAAGCCCGGAGACATCACTGTAGTGAAGAGTGCGAACGGCTTTCACATTCTGAAGTTCCTGGGTCGACGCGATGCGCCGGCCACCACCTCCAGTTCAGCATTCCCGGCCGTCCAGCAGACCCATGTGCGGCACATCCTGATCAAGGTGAACCAGGTCATGTCCGCGGCGGAAGCCCGGCGCAAACTTCTCGATCTTAAGGAACGCCTCCAGAACAAAACCGCGAAGTTCGAGGACCTTGCCAAGGTTTACTCCAACGACTTGTCGGCTTCGAGGGGCGGCGACCTTGGATGGATTTATCCGGGCGACACCGTTCCTGAATTCGAGCGCGTGATGAATTCGCTTAAGCCGGGAGAGATCAGCGATCCGGTAGAGTCGCAGTTCGGCCAGCACCTGATCGAAGTTATCGAACGCAAGACCGATGATGTCTCACGAGAGCGGCAGCGGATGGCGGCCCGCCAGGTGGTCCGCGACCGCAAGCTCGAAGAGGCGACCGAAGACTGGCTGCGGCAGATACGTGACCGCGCCTATGTGGAGTATCGCGCCGATGACGTCAGCGCCGGCTAGGCGACACGAGGAACGCTGATGCTTTCCGCAGGTTTTTGCATAGTGCCCTGTACGCCAGACGTCGGCCGTGGATGCCAGGCGGATTCGGTTGCCCTATGCCCGCGTGATAACCCGGGTTCCAAGTCGCCTGGTTTGATCTCGTTTTGTTGAACCACTTGAAGCAGCGCCCCGTCATCGCCATTACCTGTGGCGAACCTGCTGGCATCGGCCCGGAAATCGCGCTCCGCGCTGCATGGCAGACGCGTGACACGATGACACCGGTGTTGATCGGTGATGCGACGCTGCTGGCGATGACAGCGTCCGGCATTGATCCGGAAATCGAACTGCTGGCGCTGACCAGACGCGCATTCGAACACGACGGCTTGCCAACGGTCGGTCCGGGCCGGCTTCTTGTCATCGATTGCCCGGTTGCGCAACCGGTCGTGCCCGGCACCCTGGACGCCCGGAATGGCCGCCATGTGCTGGACATACTCGACACTGCTATCGACGGCGCCATCGCACGCCGTTTCGATGCGATCGTTACAGCACCTCTGCAGAAAAGCACCATCAACGATGCCGGGGTTCCTTTCACCGGGCATACAGAATATCTGGCCGAAAGAACCGGAACGCCGCACGTCGTGATGATGCTTGCTTGCGACATTTCCGGATCTCCGGTCGCAGGACCCGGCAAGGCGGCGCTTCCACTGCGCGTCGCGCTCGCCACCACCCATCTCGCGCTAAAGGACGTGCCCGCTGCCATCACCGTGGAGACGCTTGTCCGAACGCTCGGCATCCTGCATGCGGATCTGATACGCAAATTCGGCATTGCCACGCCGCGTATCCTGGTCACGGGACTGAACCCTCACGCCGGTGAGGGCGGTTATCTCGGGCGCGAAGAGATAGACGTGATCGCACCGGCCATCGCCACGGCGCGGGCCGCCGGCATGCTGGTTAGTGGGCCGTATCCGGCCGACACCGTGTTCCAGCCGAAGTACCTGCAAGACGCCGACTGCGTGCTTGCGATGTACCACGACCAGGGACTGCCAGTACTCAAGTTTGCAAGCTTCGGTCAAGGCGTCAACATCACGCTTGGGCTTCCCATTATCCGGACGTCCGTGGACCACGGAACGGCGCTCGACCTTGCCGCAAAAGGCATCGGCCACGCCGATTATGGCAGCATGCTGGAAGCGCTTCGCGTGGCATGCGAGATGGCGGCCACAGCGGGCGGATCTTCCGCCGTTCCGTCTCAGCCTGGAAGCCGCGCTTGAAGTCGCCTGCCAAGCCGCCTTCGAAGCGTTCGAAGCCTTCAAAGCCGCCCCTGAAGCCGACTTCAAAGCCGCCGGCTTCGCCCCGAGGCCACGTCGCGCGCAAGCGCTTCGGTCAAAACTTCCTCACAGACCAAACTGTACTTCACGACATCATGCGTGTCGTCGATCCGCAACTGGACGACCTGATGGTGGAGATCGGCCCGGGCCTTGGAGCAATGACCGCGTTCCTTCTGCAATCAGTCAGTCACCTGCATGTCGTGGAGCTTGACCGCGATCTGGTTACCCGTTTGCGAAAACGGTTTCCAGCGACCACGCTGACCGTGCATGACGGCGATGCGCTGGAATTTGATTTTGCGTCGCTGCTCCCCGGTCGGGAATCAACGGACGCGCAGGATGAACCGGCCGAAGCGTTGCAAGTCGCCCGACCCGCCAAACTGCGCGTCGTGGGCAACCTGCCCTACAACATATCAAGCCCGCTTCTGTTCCATCTCGCAACCTTCACCGCGCAGGTTCAGGACCAGCATTTCATGCTGCAAAAGGAAGTAGTCGAGCGCATGGTGGCGGCGCCTGGCAGCAAGACCTACGGACGGCTCTCGGTCATGCTGCAATGGCGCTACCACATGGATTTAATGTTCATCGTGCCGCCGACCGCGTTTGATCCGCCGCCAAAGGTCGAGTCGGCAATCGTGCGCATGATTCCCCGGGAGCAGCGGCTGGCCTGCGACGAGTCGGCGCTGGCGCGCGTGGTACTGCAGGCCTTTTCGCAACGGCGAAAGGTATTGCGCAACTGCCTTGGCACGATGTTTGGGGAAGACCAGTTGCGGGCAGCCGGCGTCGACCCGCAGGCGCGGGCGGAAACCGTGGCGCTGGAACAGTATGTCGCGCTGGCCAACCTGTTGACGGAACAGGAACGGCAAGCGGTTTGAAGGCAGTGAAACAGAAGTCGGCGTCGGCAGAAGCGATTCCAGGAGTGCGAGCGAAATAACACCGACACAACTGGACAGCGGACCGTCAGCCTGGCGAGCTTATGCCACCTCTGCCCGCCGTTTCAACGTCAAACCAAGCCGAACCAGCCGAGCAATGCGCCAGCACCCAACAACCAAAGCAGGTGGATGCGGGACCGCCAGATCACAATCGCGGTCGCCACCGTTAGCAGCCACAATTTCCAGTCCGTCGCGGGATGATTGTGCGTGCTGGCCATGATCCAGCCGGTGGCAATCAGCAAGCCAATGACGATTGGCGCCATGCCCTGCTTGAAGGCCCGCACTGAACGCAGGCTGCGGTTCTGGTGGCCCCAGCGTGCCGCAAGGTAGGTCAGACAGGTGCTTGGCAACAGAATGCCCACCATGCTCACCAGAATGCCGAGCAAGCCCGGCATTACGCCGCCGGCGTTGATGCCGACATTCCATCCCATTAGCGCAATGAACAGGACGTTCGGGCCGGGCGCGGCCTGCGCCAGTGTGATTGACGCGTTGAACTGCGAATCTGTCAGCCAATGCTGGTCGTCCACCAGGAATCGATGCATATCCGGCGCGGTGGTGATCGCGCCGCCAATCGCCAGCAGCGACAGCGAGAGGTAATGGATGAACAGCGACAACCAGTCGGCCGCCTGCATATGGAGCTCGATCGGCGGCGTCATGGCTTGAGCTTGCGATAGGTGAGTCCACAAGCCAGGATGCCGAGGCCGGCGAGCACATACAGGAGCGGCCAGTGCAGCAGCGCGACGAATACAAAGCAGGCCACGCACAGACCAATGCAAAGCCACAACGGCAACGGGCTGAGTTTGAGCGAAGACGCTAGCTTTAGCCCGGTCGCAGAGATCAGCCCGGCCGCCACGGCGCTCATGCCACGCAGCGCACCCGCCACACCCGGATAGTCGGCGAAGTGGCGATACACCAGCGCCAGCAGCAGCACCACGACCAGCGGCGCGGCGAGCATGCCAGCCAGTGCTGCAAGCGCGCCCGGCAAACCAAAATAGCGGCCGCCGATCATGAGCGAAAGGTTCACCACGTTCGGACCCGGCATGATCTGCGCGACTGCCCAGTCTTCGATGAATTCTTCCCGGGTCAACCAGCGCTTTCGCTCGACCAGTTCCAGCTGAACCACCGCAAGCACGCCACCAAAGCCCTGCAACGCGAGCACGGTAAAGGAGACGAATAAATCGGTAAGGGATTTCGGAACGGGATGATCAATCGGCTGATTGACGGGTTCAATTGGATTCATCTGTTGGGGCTTGCAGCACTTCAAACGTGGTTTTTATCGGGACTTCAAACAGGGTTCTGGTTTCGGCTTGGGACGCCAATGCAAACCCCGCTGTAGACGTGGCCTCAAAACATGGCTATATGTGTGACCTCATTCTGTGCCTGCAAACAGAACCTGCAAACGCGACTGGTAGGCCGCGCGGATGTGCGCGCGTGCAGCCGCTTCGGCCCGCGCGGAGTCGCGCGCACGAATCGCGCTAACGATCTCTTCGTGCTCCTTAAGTGCATGCGACGAACGGCCTGGCAGCGATAGCGTGGTCTGGCCGAGCAGGGCCATCGACTCATGCAGCGAGGCCAGGGTCTTCAGGAGGAAGCGGTTGTGCGCGCTGCGGTAGAGCGTGTCGTGGAACAGGCGGTTGTTGCGGGCCAGCTGGGCAGAGTCCACACCTTCACGACGGTCGCGTGCGGCGATCTCGGTCAGCAGATCTATTTCCATCGCCGACGCATGCTGCGCGGCCAGGTTTGCGGCGGTGCCTTCGAGGTTTTCGCGCATGACATAGAGCTCGCTCACGGCCGCCTGATCCAACTCCGCCACCACCATGCCGCGCGGTGATTCATTGAAAGCGAGACCTTCCGCCAGCAGTCGCGCCAGTGCTTCACGAACCGGCGTGCGGCTGATGCCGAGCCACTGCGCCACGTCGACCTCGCGCAAGCGCGTGCCCGGCAGCAGTTGGCCCGACTGAATCGCATCGCGCAGCCGGCCGTATGCCTGCTCGCCCCGCGACAGATTCCCGACCTGCGAAGGCTGGAATGCGGCGAGCGGCGGGGTAGCGGAGCGCGTCATGGAAAAGACTTAGTCAGAAGGCAGGGCCAGCCCTGGTCGGCGTCGTTCCAGGGCATAGCGCACCAGCGCGCCGAAGCGGTAAATACCGTGCACAAATTTGCCATAGGGGAGCGAAATGAAGAGCCCCATGACAATGCCGAGATGCAGCGCCAGAAGCGGTCCCATGATCGCATTTTCACGCAACGCGAGCAACAGCAAGCCCGATAACCCGGCCGCGAACAGCAGTACCAAAAAGGCGACATCCATGCCGGTTTGCTTCGGATCGTTCATGGCGGGATTGCGGCGCAGTTTTAGCGCCAGCAATCCGACCGGCCCGATCAAGAGGCCAATGCCGCCCAGCGTGCCAAGTATCACCGGCAGGCTCAACAGCGGGTACGGCGCTTCCCATCCAAACACATAGTGATAGATCGTCGCGACGCTGGTCGCAGCAAAGCACAGCAGGAAGCCATAGGCGGTCAGGTGGTGGAAGTTGCGGCGAGCAAACGAGGGTTGGTCTCCCGGCGCGGGGCATCCCTCGCCGCCGCCATCGAGATAGCGCAATTGCGCCGCGCTGGAAAAGGCCTCGCGCAAGGCAAACGGGCGACCCAGGTCAGCGAACGATTCATGCATGTCGTCCCAGAACGAGGCGAAGCCCGCCAGCATGGCAACCAGGATCAGGATGCCGGCCACACCAAAAATGCTGGCCATGACGTTGTGCGGGACCAGTGCGTAAAAGCTGCCTTCCGCGACAGAGTGGGCTCGCAGCACTTGGCCCGGCGCGACCAGCATCACCGCGAGCAACAGCGCCAGCGCAACGGCAACGGACGCGCCGAGCGCAACAAACAGACCGTTGCGCCTGAACAGCGCGCCGAACCTCGAGGGCCAGGAATATTTTTCGTAGGTCTCAACCCGTATCTCCGCGAGGAGTCGCGGCAGGTTCAGGTTGAATTCATGGGGCGGAGAGTACTGGCAGGCGGTATAGCACGCGCCGCAGTTGTGGCACAGATTCGCCAGATAATTCAGGTCGCTTTCGGCAAAGCTCAACCGGCGCTCGAGCGCCGGGAACACAGCGCAATAGCCTTCGCAATAACGGCAGGCGTTACAGATGCTCATCATGCGCTGGCCTTCCTCTACCAGTGCAATGGGAATTGTCTTGCGGGAGCGGTCCAGCTTGCGGGTTGCATCCGGCCTGTTCACTTCAAGCTCATGCATGCCGTGCAGCCTCCCGGCCAGCGATGCGGCCAAAGGCCGTACCGATCGTCATGCCAATTCCGGCGATATAGCCCTTGCCCAGCACGTTGCCAGCCATGATTTCTCCTGCTGCAAAAATGTTTTCTGCGAATTGCCCGTTCTTCATGCGCACCCTCGCGTTGGCATCGACCTTTACCCCGAGATAGGTGAAGGTGATGCCGGGCCGCAGCGGGTAGGCATAGAACGGCGCGGTGTCAATGGCACACGCCCAATGCGTTTTCGGCGGCGTGATATTTTGCGTGACGCAGTTGTCGAGCACCGCATGGTCGAAGTCGCCAGGAACGACGGCGGCATTGAACTCTCGTACGGTTTTTTCAAGCGCAGCAGGATCGAGTTCCAGCTTGGCGGCCAGTTCAGCGATGGAATTGGCCTGGATCGGCGGGAATACCGGCGGCATGAACTTGCCGATCGCCTTGGCGTCGACAACGGAGTAGCCGATCTGGTCTGGCTGGCCGGCGATAAGGCGACCCCAGATTGCATAGCGCTTCGGCCAGAAATCCTCACCTTCGTCGTAGAAGCGTTCGGCATGTCGATTGACCACGATGCCAAGTGAAACGCTGTCGACCCGCGTGATAATCCCGCCATCGAATTTAGGCGACCGTGCATCGATTGCCACCGCATGGCATTGAGTCGGATCGCCGATAGTCTCGGCTTCGGCGTCGATCAACTGGCGCAGCACCTTGCCCATGTTGTAGGGCGTGCCGCGGATCAGGAAGTTGTCCGCGGTCGGGCCCCATGCCTCGCGCAGCCAGGCCAGGTTGGATTCAAATCCCCCAGCGGCCGCGACCACGGTTCGGGCTCGCACCTTGTGCAGCGCGCCTTCAACCTGCACGCTGGCGCCGCGGAATACGCCATCCACGATGTCCAGGCCAACGACTTCCGCGTCGTAGGCGATCGCCACGCCGACACGTTCCGCGTGGTGATAGTAGCTGTTGACGAGCGCCTTGCCGCCACCGAGGAAGAACGCGTTGGTGCGCGACAGATGCAGTGTCCCGGTCAGCGACGGCTGGAAGCGCACCCCGTACTGCCGCATCCAGTCGCGACAGTCGGCCGATTCCCGAATCACCAGGCGCGCCAGTTCTTCATTGGTCTGCCCGGCGGTGACCTTCAACAGGTCTTGCCAATACTCTTCTTCAGGATAGGCATCGGTCAGCACATCGGCCGGGGCATCGTGCATGCAGCGGATGTTTCGGGTGTGACGGCTGTTACCGCCGCGCATGTGGCGCGTGGCGCTTTCCAGAACCAGGACCGATGCGCCGGCTTCCCGGGCGGTCAATGCCGCGCACAAGGCAGCATTGCCGCCGCCGAGCACCAACACGTCATAGGTTTCAGAGAACATGCGTTGACTTTTGTTATTCGTAGATAGATTGAAAATAAACCTTGGGCGGCCTTGCAGTCGCCTGCCGGGTATGTGTGGATCGTGGAGAGCGAGGCACGCCGCACGGCCATCAATGAAGGCGCTTCGGCGCAGCGAAATCGATGGAGTGACGAAAGAGTCAGCCGCCCAAGGTGCCGCGAAAGTCGGCTCGACCAAGTGTATGCCAATGTATACAATAAGCGGCTCTCTGTCAATTACTGAGGTCGCGAGCAGGTGCGCGGTCCGGTCGGCAGGAAGTACCGCATCGGCATAAAATCAGCCGTTCCAACTCAACCTTACAAGGATTTTTATGCGCATCCTGCATACCATGTTGCGTGTGGGGGACCTTCAGCGGTCCATCGATTTCTACACAAGCGTTCTCGGGATGAAGCTGCTGCGAAAAACCGAAAACCCGGAATACAAGTACACGCTGGCGTTCGTTGGCTACGGTAATAACCCCGACCATGCCGAACTGGAGTTGACCTATAACTATGGGGTCGACAGCTATGAGATGGGCACCGCCTACGGCCATATTGCCATCGGCGTCGATGATGCCGCCAAGGCCTGCGACGCAGTCCGCTCAGCCGGTGGAAATGTGACGCGCGAAGCGGGCCCGGTGAAGGGTGGCACTACCGTGATTGCCTTCGTGACCGATCCGGACGGCTACAAGGTAGAACTCATCCAGCGCAAGGAGTAGTCGCCTGCTGCGGCCGCCGCCAGACCGTCACGCTTGGCACTCAGAACGCCGGCAACGTCTCCGGCCCGTGATCTCGCAGCGCCTTGCGCGCCACGTCGAAGTCCGGGAACACCGATTGCACCGTGGCCCAGAAGCGCGGGCTGTGGTTCATCTCGCGCAGGTGTGCCAGTTCATGCGCTATGACGTAATCGATCTGCTCCAGCGCAAAATGCATCAGGCGCCAGTTCAAGCGAATTTTTCCATCGGCTGTACAGGAACCCCACTGCGTTTTCGCCGAAGTGAGGCGGAACGAATGAAAACGCACGCCAAGCTTTTCGGCATAGACCGGAAGCCGCTCTGCAAAGAGGCGCCTTGCTTCGCTTTGCAGCCATCCAAGCACGCGGTCACGGATCTGCTGCTCTCCGGCTTCCGGGGGTAGCCAGATCAACAGCTGGCGCTCAGATTCGTCATAGGCGATTCCGTGCTCCGTCAGCTGTTCGGCGCCGGCCGCCGCAGCGAGGCGAAGGCTTATTTCCTTGCCGAGGAAAGGCAGAGTAGCACCATCGCGCCACTGCATCTGCGGTTGCATGCGGCGGGCGGATCGCTGGCGCCGCTCGTTGAGTTTCGCAAAAATCCAGCGCTGCTTTTCCCGGATGGCGCTATCGATGTCTGCCAGCGTCACCCAGCGCGGCGCGGTAATCCGCAGCCCTTCGTCATCGATCACAAAGCCAATCGAACGGCGGCGGGACCGCAGCAGGATGTAGTCCAGCACCTGCTCGCCAAGCTGGATACGGCGAGCGCCAGGCTGTCGCACGGCGGGTGGCTTTGCAAGGACCGACGGCGTCGGCGCGGAAGGGGAGGGTGAAGCTGCAACCGCTTTCACGTCCGTGGCAGGCAGCGGCGGAGATGCGCTCCCGCCCACAAATAAATCCAGTTGCAGCGGTAGCTGGCGCGGATCTGGCGTGTTCTGTCGTAGCAGTTTTTTCAAATGTTTGCGGCAGGTTGCAGGTTGGCGTTGGCGTACACAGCAGGCGAAATAACCCGCATTTCAGATTCTATCCAGCTTTCCACCTTTGCGAGTAAGGCTGGCGCTGTCAATCCCTCCGGCGAGATCGGCTTGCCGATCGATACCGTGATCAACCCAGGTTTCTTGATGAAGGAATTCTTCTGCCAGCACTCGCCAGAGTTCACCGCGATTGGCACCACGACTGTGTTTGTTTCAACCGCAAGACGCGGGCCGCCAACCTTGTATTTGCCTGCTTGTCCGACCGGAATGCGGGTGCCTTCCGGGAACATGATGACCCACTGACCGTCCGCCAGGCGCTTGCGACCGGACTCGACAATCTGCGCCATGGCGTCCCGACCCTTGCTGCGGTCAATGGGGATCATGCGCAGGAGCGCAATGCCCCACCCAAAAAACGGAATATAGGTCAGCGACTTCTTGAATACGAATACCAGCGGCCGCGGCATGATCAGTAAATAGAAAATCGTTTCCCACGCCGACTGATGTTTGGACAACACCACTGCCGGACTGTCGGGCAAATTCTCCATGCCGCGCACTTCATAGCGGATGCCGCAGATGACGCGCGCTGCCCAGATCACCATCGCGTTCCAGCGCGAGGTGAGGTAGTAACGCTTCGCATAAGGCAAGGGCGCAAAGCCGAAGCACAGGATCGCCCACACCACGGTGATAGCGGCGACGAGTACGGCAAAAATCAGCGAGCGAAGAAAGAGCATGGGATTGGTTTTTGGTCTCAGGGAAGCTTGCGACGGGTATCGGATCTGGCGTGGGGCGAGACGTTGGATCGTGCTCTAGTTCGTGGATCAGGCTGCGCATCGGCCGGTGCGCCGAAATGGTCATCCGACCGCGCACTGGATTCTGCATCCAGCGCGGAATCGGCCGGGCCGACATCGCGCAGCAAATCGTCGACGACGGCGAAGAGATCAGGGAATATTTTAGTCCCGGGCGGCAGGCCGCCCTTGGCGCGGGTCTTCTCGCCCTTGCCGGTCAACACAAGGCAGGGTACGCATCCAACTACAAAGCCGGCCTGCAAATCACGGAGCGAATCGCCCACGGTGACAACGCCCTTGAGGCTCAACTCAAAGCGTCGCGCAATATTTTGCAGCATGCCGGGCTTCGGCTTGCGGCAGTCGCAATTGTCGTCCGCCGCATGCGGACAAAAGAAAATCGCCGCGATGTCCGCGCCAACTTGCTGTGCCGCCCGATGCAGCTTCTGGTGAATCGCATTCAAGGCAAGGATGTCGAAAAGCCCGCGTGCAAGGCCCGACTGATTGGTGGCAATCACGACCGAGTAGCCGGCCCGGTTCAGCCGCGCGATCGCCTCAAGCGACCCTTCGATCGGTATCCATTCGTCCGGGGACTTGATAAAGTGATCGGAATCCTGATTGATCACACCGTCGCGGTCAAGAATGACTAGTTTCATCGGATGGGCTGGTCCAGGCCGTTACTGCTTCATGCCGCGAGCCGCGATATATCGGCAACGCGATTCATCATGCCATGCAAGGCTGAAAGCAGGGCAATGCGGTTGGCCCGCAATGCCGGGTCTTCGGCCATCACCATCACATCGTTGAAGAAACGGTCGACGTCATCACGCAGCACAGACAGCGCCTTGAGTGTGCCAGTAAAGTCGCCGGCCACGAAGGCTGCTTCAACTTGCGGCGCCAATCGCGCCATGCCGGCGTTCAGTGCCTTCTCGGCGTCTTCGTGCAGCAGTGCGGGCCGCACCATGCCAACCTGGCCTTCGGCTTTCTTCAGGATGTTGGTGATGCGCTTGTTGGCGGCAGCCAGCGCTTCGGCTTCTGGCAGGGCGGCGAAGGCGCGCACGGCTTCGAGGCGCTCGACAATGTTGTCGAGCCGGTCTGGCTGCTGGGCGACCACGGCTTCGATTTCGTTCGGCTGGAAACCGCGCTCGCGCAGCAAGCCGCGCAGGCGGTCATGCAGAAAGCTGGTGACGTCTGCAATCGGGTCCTTGAAGTTTGCGTTGCCAGCAAACAGTTGCGACGCATCGCTCAGCAACTGTTGCAGCGAAAGCGGCAAGCGCTTTTCGATCAGCATGCGCAAAACGCCGAGCGCATGGCGACGCAGCGCGAACGGATCACGATCGCCAGTGGGTTGCAAACCAATGCCCCAAATGCCGACCAGGATTTCAAGCTTGTCCGCCATGGCGACCGTGGCGCCGGTTGCCGTGACCGGTAATGCGTCGCCGGCAAAGCGCGGCTGGTAATGCTCGGAAATCGCAAGCGCCACTTCCTCCGGCTCGCCATCGTGGCGCGCATAGTAAGTGCCCATGATGCCTTGCAGTTCAGGGAACTCGCCGACCATATCGGTTAGCAGATCGGTCTTGGCGAGGCTTGCCGCGCGCTGCGCCAGCGCTTCACCGTGCGCATCGCTGCCGCTGGCAAGCGCGATCAGGGATGCAAGCGTGCGCACGCGCAGGCTGCGCTCACCCTGAGTGCCGAGCTTGTTGTGGTACACCACGCTGGCGAGTCCGGGGATGCGATCCTCGAGGCGTTTTTTCTGATCCTGCTCGAAGAAAAATTTTGCGTCGGACAAGCGTGGGCGCACCACGCGTTCGTTGCCTTCGATGATGTGGCGCGGCTGGTCCGTTGCGATGTTGGACACAATCAGGAAGCGAGAACGCAGCCGTCCCGACTTGTCGGTCAATGCGAAATATTTCTGGTTGGTCTGCATCGTCAGGATCAGGCATTCCTGTGGAACCGACAGGAACTGGCTTTCGAAGTTGCAGGTGTAGACGGCTGGCCATTCAACCAGTGCGGTGACCTCATCAAGCAGGGCTTCGGGCATCAGGATACTGTCGTCGCCCGCTTGCTCCTTCAGGGCGGCGCGGATCTTTTCCTTGCGGACGGAAAAGCTCGCGATAACTTTGCCCTCTGCCAGCGTTGCCGCATAGCTTTCGGCATCGGCGATGCGCAAATCGCCTCTCGAAAGAAAGCGATGACCGAGCGTCACGCGATCGGCCTGCAGCCCGAGCGCGGTGATTGGCACCACGCTTGCGCCATGCAGCGCCATCAGTTTATGAACAGGCCGCACGAACTGTACCGTTGTGCCGTCCGGACGCTGATAACTCATCAGCTTGGGGATGGGCAGCTTGCCGATCGTTTCTTCCAGCGCTGCCTGCAAGCCGGCGACAAGCGACGAACCGGGCGCCGTATAGGTATGGAAGAAGCTCTCCGTCTTGCCATCTTGCGCTCGCTCCAATGCGGCCAGCTCGATCGGCTTGCCGCCGGTGGCCGACGCCAACGCGGCGAGTTTCTTCTGCAGTGGCGCTGTCGGATTGCCTTGAGCATCCAATGCCACCGAAACGGGCAGCACTTTCTCGCGGATCGAACGGTCAGGTGACGCGGCGCGCACGCTGGTGATGGAGACGGCCAGCCTGCGCGGTGTCGCATAGGACGTTGCGCCTGCGTCAGCATCCACGAAGTTGCGCGCCTTCAGTGCGCTGAGCATGCCAGCGGAAAAGGCCTCTCCGAGTTTGGCCAGCGCCTTCGGCGGCAATTCTTCGGTAAGCAGCTCGACGAGCAGGGTCTGATTCATTTTTTTGTGTATTGGTCTACGTGTTTCATATGCTGCGCTGAGAGTGGCCCTAATAACGCGGCCCTGTCATCACGCGGCGCGCTGGCTGTCGTTACCACTTCCGCACATGGGAAAGCCGAGCTGCTCGCGTGAGGCGTAGTAAGCCTGCGCTACGGCGCGGGAAAGATTGCGGATGCGGCCGATGTAGGCGGCGCGCTCCGTGACCGAAATCGCGCCGCGCGCATCAAGCAGATTGAAGGTGTGCGCGGCCTTCAGGATCATCTCGTATGCGGGCAACGTCACCGGTACTTCCAGCAGGCGCTTCGCTTCGGATTCATAGCTGGAAAACAGCGAGAACAGGAACTCGGCGTTGGAATGCTCGAAGTTGTAGGTCGATTGCTCAACCTCGTTTTGATGGAACACGTCGCCGTAAGTCAGGCGCTTCTTGACACCGTGTTCTTCCCACTCGGTCCAGATCAGGTCGTACACATTCTCCGCGCCCTGCAGGTACATCGCGAGCCGCTCAATGCCGTAGGTGATCTCGCCGAGGACTGGCTTGCAATCCAGGCCGCCGACTTGCTGGAAATAAGTGAACTGCGTTACTTCCATGCCGTTCAGCCAGACTTCCCAGCCTAGGCCCCAGGCGCCGAGCGTTGGGTTCTCCCAGTCGTCTTCGACGAAACGCACGTCGTTCTGCTTCAGGTCGAGGCCGAGCGCCCGGAGCGATCCGAGATACAGGTCGATGATGTTTTCCGGGGCGGGCTTCAGCACCACCTGGTATTGGTAGTAATGCTGCATGCGATTCGGATTTTCGCCATAGCGTCCGTCCTTGGGGCGGCGGGACGGCTGGACATAGGCGGCGCGCCACGGTTCGGGGCCGATGGCGCGCAGGAAGGTTGCGGTATGTGAGGTGCCGGCGCCAACTTCCATGTCGTAGGGCTGCAGCAGCGCGCAGCCTTGCGCGTCCCAGTATTGCTGTAGCGTGAGAATGATTTGTTGGAATGTGAGCATGTGTTGAGAGTGCCGTTTCGATTAGGGTTCGGCAAGTTGAGGTCTGCGCGACGGGGTTGCTGTACCGGCTGGCAAATGCTGACGGCGCCAATGGGCAAACCATGGGGTCGCACCATTGGACCAGCACCGTCGATCCAGGGCCAAGGAAACCGGGCTAGTGAAACCAGACTAGCGAAAAGGGACTAGCGAAACAGCACTAGTACCACCGGGACGAGAACACTGGATATTCACCCGAAGGCAGTGCGCCAGCATCAGGCGAATCGCAGCAAGCGCCGAAAACCATGGATTTTAGCGGTTTTTCCCCGCTCTCAGGCTCTCTGGAGCATTTTTTGCAGTACCTCCGCCGCTGCGCAGGCTCACGACCGCCAGCAACGCAGCTGCGAGCACGACGACCAGCCAGTTCCCATAGAGAGAATAGGGCGTCCATCCGGACTGGCCCTGCACCGTCGCGCTCAATATTCCTCGGGTGTACGGTTTCAGCTGGTCGAGCACTTTGCCATGAGGTGAAATAACCGCAGTGACACCGGTATTGGTCGCACGCAGCATCGGTCGCCGCACTTCCAATGCGCGCATGCGTGAAATCTGAAGGTGCTGTGGCAAGGCGATGGTGTTCCCGAACCACGCAATGTTTGAGAGGTTCAAAAGTATGGTTGGCTGCGGGCGCCCGGCAAGAACGGCATGGCGGATGGTTGCGGCAATCTCTTCGCCGAACAGATCCTCGTAGCAGATGTTTGGCATTATTTGCTGGTCGCGCACCGCGAAGGGTGGTTGCGCCACGCCGCCCGAGGAGAAATCGCCGAGCGGAATATGCATCATGTCGATGAACCAGCGCGCGCCCGGTGGAACGAACTCGCCGAAGGGAACCAGGTGATGCTTGTCATAGCGATAGGCGCTGCCAGGTGGCGCATTCGGCCCAAGTCCGATTACGCTGTTGGCATAGTGCTGGGCGCTATCCGCGGCCGGTATGCCAAACAGGACGGCGCTGCCTGATGTACTCGTGTAGCCAACTAGGCTTTGCACGAAGTCAGCTGGCAATCTCTGCAACAAAACCGGCAGCGCCGTTTCGGGCGTAGCCACCAGGTCGGCCGGGCTGGCCGTGATCATGTCGCGATACAGGTCGAGGTTCTCGCGGATTTGGGCTGGGTCGAACTTCATTTCCTGCGGTACGTTGCCCTGCAGCAGTCGCACAGAAATCGGCTTGCCGTGAGGATGGGTCCAGTCAATTTGTTGCAGCAGTACGCCGGCCACAAGCACGAGCGCCGCTGGCAGCACTAGCAAGTTGCGCTGCAGGGACGTCAGGGGTTTCCGGAGTAATAAAGCCGCCAATAGCGCGGCAAAAACCGCCGCGAGCCATCCGAGTCCATAGACGCCAAGCAGTGGCGCGAAGCCGGCCAGCGGGCTGTCGGTATGGGCGTAACCGGTCGCGGCCCAAGGGAAGCCGGTCAGCACCCACCCTCGCAGCCATTCGGACAGCATCCACAGGGCAGGCAGCACGACTAAGAGTGAGACCTCCCACCGGACCCCGCGTCGTAGCCGGAACCAGGCCTCGCACGCGAGCGCCAGCGCGGGAAAGCCTGAGAGGAAGACTGCAAGCAGCACGACCGCCAGCGCCGCCATCCAGCCGGGCAGTCCGCCGAAGTCGTGCATGCTGACGTAGAGCCACCAGACCGCCGCGCCGAACCAGCCGGTGCCGTAGGCGCAGGCCAACAGTGCGCTGTCGCGGATTCGGACTTGGCGCGACGAGTGCCAGAACAGCAAAGTCATTGCCGCGATCTGGACTGGCCAGTAGTGAAAGGGCGCGAACGCAAGGACGGAAAGGCCGCCGGCCGCGAGGCAAGCTGGCGCGGCGAGCGAGAGGCCAGGAGCGGCCGCGGCTGTCCGCTGTGTGACAGGCAACTTGACTATTCCGCTACCGGTTCAACCGGCGGCGGCAGCTTTTCCACAAGAAGCACATGCACCTGGCGCGCATCGGCACGCAGTACTTCAAAGCGGGCGCCGTCAATGTCGAAGGTTTCGCCCTTGCGCGGCATGCGACCGAGGTGATTTGCAACGAGGCCGCCGATCGTGTCGACGTCTTCTTCGGAATATGCGGTGCCGAGCGTCTCATTGAACTGTTCCATCTCGGTCAGCGCTTTGACGCGCCAGCGTGGACCATGTTCACCGGCATCGAGCGCCAGGATGTTGTCTTCTTCTTCATCGAAATCATATTCGTCTTCGATGTCGCCCACGATCTGTTCCAGCACGTCTTCAATGGTGATCAATCCGCCGACGCCGCCGTATTCGTCCACCACGATTGCCATGTGGTTGCGATTGGCGCGGAAGTCGCGCAGCAGAACGTTAAGACGCTTGGATTCGGGAATGAATACCGCCGGGCGCAGCATGCCGCGCACATCGAAGGAATCTTCGGCGTAGTAGCGCAGCAAGTCTTTCGCCAGCAGAATGCCGATCACCTTGTCGCGTTCACCTTCAACCGCGGGAAAGCGCGAGTGAGCCGTTTCCAGCACGAGCGGCATCCATTCCTCGATCGGCTTGGAGATGTCGATCATGTCCATTTGCGAGCGGGGAATCATGATGTCGCGCGCGGACAAATCCGAAACCTGGAACACACCCTCAATCATGGAGAGTGCGTCGGCATCGATCAGATTGCGTTCGTGGGCGTCATGCAGGACTTCGAGCAGTTCGCTGCGACTTTCTGGCTCGGGTGCGATCAGGGCTGTCAGTCTTTCAAACAGCGATCTGTGGGGCTTTGTTTCCGGGGGCCGGGTACTACTGGGATAGTCTTGCATGAGGTCTTCGCCGCGAGATCGGCGGAGGTTAGAAGGGATATAGGATACAACGAATGAGGAATTCTCGGTCCACTACATGAGCATAAGTTCCGGTCCGGCGCGCGAATCCATTGCGCCGCGGCATTGGCCAGCATGTCGGGCAACTCAGGATGGCAGCGGCTCACGCTCATGCCGGTATGGATCTGGCCAGCCGAGGCTAGCCAAAATCTCAGCTTCAAGGGCTTCCATTTCTTCGGCTTCCGCCTCGTCTTCGTGGTCGTACCCCTGCGCATGCAGCACCCCGTGCACCACCAGATGGGCCGCATGCTGCTCCACCGAAATCGCCTGCTGTGCCGCTTCCTCCAGCAGGACATCGGTGCAGAGCACGATGTCGGCGCGCGTCACCGGGTCGCCATCTTCGGTATAGGGAAAGGTCAGGACGTTGGTCGCATAATCCTTGCCGCGATAATCGCGGTTAAGGCCACGCCCCTCCGAGGCATCCACAAGGCGGATAGTCAGCTCAGCCGGCGCCAGCAGCGCAGCCTGCGTCCAGCGCCGCAAAGACTCGCGTGGCAAGGCTTGCTGAAGTCGCGTGTCGGCATACTGGACTGACAGCGAAAGCTTATTTTTTGCCGGCATCGCGATAGGGCACGGGCAGTGTGCCGATGCTGCTGGCGGCTTCGTAGGCATCGACGATCCGCGCGACCAAAGGGTGGCGAACCACGTCGGCACTGGTGAAGTGGGTAAACGCCATGCCGCGCACCTTGTCCAGCACCTTCATCGCGTCAACCAGGCCGCTTTTCTGGCTGCGCTGCAAGTCGATCTGGGTAATGTCCCCAGTGACTACGGCTTTGCTGCCAAAGCCGATGCGGGTCAGGAACATTTTCATTTGTTCCGGCGTCGTGTTTTGCGCTTCGTCCAGAATAATGAAGGCGTGGTTCAACGTGCGGCCGCGCATGTACGCGAGCGGTGCGACCTCGATTGCCTGGCGCTCGAACATCTTCTGGGTACGGTCGAAGCCGAGCAAATCGTAGAGCGCATCGTAGAGTGGCCGCAGGTACGGGTCTACCTTCTGCGAAAGATCGCCTGGGAGAAAGCCAAGCCGTTCGCCCGCTTCCACCGCCGGGCGGGTAAGCACGATCCGCTTGACCGCATCCCGTTCCAGCGCATCGACCGCGCAGGCAACGGCGAGGTAGGTCTTGCCGGTGCCGGCCGGGCCGATGCCGAATGTGGCGTCGTGCTCAAGAATGGATCTGATGTACTGGTTCTGATGCGGCGTGCGACCCCGCAGGTCGCTGCGGCGGGTTTTCAGGACCGGGATTTCCGTGCTTTCTTCTTCGACCGGTGTCTTGGCCAGGATGGCAGGCGTTTCGCCGCCATGCGCAATCACGGCCCGCTGCTCTACCAATGCAAGCTGGATGTCTTCCACGGACACAGGACGTAGAGCCAGCGCATAGAATTTTTCCAGTATTTCCACCGCGCGCTGGGCGTTGGTGCCGCTGACAACGAATTTTTCGCCGCGCCGGAACAGCGTTACATCGAGCGCCGCCGCGATCTGGCGCAGGTTCTCGTCCATTGGGCCGCACAAGTGCGCAAGACGGGTGTTGTCGACGGGGTGCGGAATGAAATCCAGCGGTTGTACGGGCGTTTTTTTCAAATGGTAAGCCAAGGTAGATAGGGTCGGGTGATTATTGAGTTGCCGCAATCCTGCCGCGGAGTGAGAACGAGAGCGACTCGGTTATCTCCACGTTAAGCATGCGACCAATGAGGGCTGAGGCAGCGTTTCCGCCATCGAAGTTCACTACCCGATTGTTTTCCGTGCGCCCCTGCAATTCGAGGGGGTCTTTCTTCGACGGTCCTTCGACCAGAATGCGCTGAACGCTGCCGACCATTGCGGCGCTGATGGCTCGAGTGTTTTCTATAATGCGGGCCTGCAATCGCTGCAGTCGCGCCAGCTTCACTTCGCGTGGCGTGTCGTCCTGCAAGTTGGCGGCCGGTGTGCCAGGGCGCGGGCTGAACAGGAAACTGTAGCTGTTGTCGTAACCGACATCGTCGATTAGCTTCATCATGGCTTCGAAGTCGGCTTCGGTTTCGCCGGGGAAGCCAACGATGAAGTCAGATGAGATCGTGATGTTGGGCCGCACTTCGCGCAAGCGTCGCAGGATGGATTTGTATTCAAGGGATGTGTAGCCGCGCTTCATGGCTGCGAGAATGCGGTCCGAACCGTGTTGCGCCGGCAGATACAGATGGTCGGCCAGTTTTGGCACGCGTGCATAGACGTCAATCAAGCGCTGCGTAAACTCCTTCGGATGGCTGGTCACGAAGCGGATCCGTTCTATGCCGTCGATTTCCGCGATGACCTCAATCAGCAGCGCAAAGTCGGCGGTTTCGCCGTCGGACATGGCGCCTCGGAAAGCGTTAACGTTCTGGCCCAGCAAGGTAATTTCCTTGACGCCCTGCGCCGCGAGTCCCGCCACTTCAGCCAGCACGTCATCAAAGCGGCGCGAGACTTCTTCGCCGCGGGTGTAGGGCACCACACAGTAACTGCAGTACTTGCTGCAACCTTCCATGATCGACACGAAGGCGGTCGGGCCATCGACCTTCGCTGGCGGAAGGTGATCAAACTTCTCGATCTCGGGAAAGCTGATGTCGACTTGCGGCAGGCCGCTTGCACGTCGCCTGTTCAAAAGATCGGGCAGGCGATGCAGCGTCTGTGGCCCGAAAACCATGTCAACGTATGGCGCGCGCTTCACGATGGCGTCACCCTCTTGCGATGCCACGCAGCCACCAACGCCGATCACCATGTCCGGCCGCAGCAGCTTGATTTCGCGCAGGCGGCCCAGGTCGGAAAACACTTTTTCCTGCGCCTTTTCGCGCACCGAGCACGTGTTCAGAAGCACCACGTCGGCGTCCTCCGGCGTGTCGGTCTTGATATAGCCGTCAGACGCGTTCAGTACGTCTGCCATTTTGTCCGAGTCGTACTCGTTCATCTGGCAGCCGAAGGTCTTGATGAATAATTTCTTTTGCTTTTGCATGGGTTAGATCTTGTCGCTTGGTCAGACTAGCGCCAGGGTTGCAGCGGTAATTGTGCCGCGTTGCGGTCGACGGGCGCCGGCATGCTCGCCTCGGTCGGGTTGAGGATCCAGACGCGGTCAATTTCGCCGAGATTGTTTTCCGTGAAATTGACGACAAACTGGCGACCCCGCAACGTCACCGGCATGTCGATCGTATTGTTTTCGTTGCGAATCCACGCGCCCGCCGAGAGCCGGCGCGCTTCGCCGTTCATGGCTACCGTCGGATAATTTTCCATCGACAGCGTGCCCCGCTTGGCGATTGGCGGGAACATGCGTTCCAGCGCGAAGGCGGGCAGGGCGCTGCAGGTCAGGACGAGTGTGAGGGATAGACGGTACAGACGGGAAAGACGCATGAAGTTTGCCGGAAAGACGTTGTGAATCAGCAGTTTATCTTAATTGGAAGTGGCGAGGCGAGGTGGCTCGCTGGTTTGAGTATGCGGCAGCCTTCCTTGCCCCGCTTCATACAGACCTCTAGGCCCGCGACACATTGCTTGGGTCTTGATAACGTTGAAAGCCCGGAGAGCGGGCGAGAGGCGGCTGCGCACTTCACCGGAGGACGGATATGAACAAGCGTGTTGAAAATGCGGCCGCGATGACTGACACATTCGCCAGCAGCGGACCAGTCCCGTGCCACGCTGCTCGTCCCGTGGAAGACCCGGCAAAACCGCCTGCTTCGGCCCCGTCGGCTCATCTTGGACAATCGAATGGCCGCTTGCCACCTCCATCAGCTGGAATTTCGCCCAGGGCTCAAGGCATGAGACCGAGAATGCGGCGCTTGATCCTTCGAATCAGCTATGCAAATATGGGACACTAACAGCCAAAGTTTGCGGAAAATTCTCATGCAATATTCGCTAAAAGACAGGATGAAGGCAAGCCTTCGCCGATCGCCAAAACGCGTGTTTTTCCGTCAGGACTTGTCTTTTGGCGGGCAGCCGCGGCATGTTTCCCGAGTGCTCCGCGAGTTGGAGCAAGAGAACGTATTGAAAAGAGCCGGGCACGGCATCTATCTCCGGGCCGGAGTGCAGGCGCCGGCGGAGGACTTGCTACAGGAGGTTAAATCGCGTCTTGGGAAGCGGGTCAATCGGCTGGTGACGCTTGGGGACGTAACAATCCATGTCGGTGTGACGACTGCGAGGATGCGTAACGCGCAGGCAGAACTCGACCTGTTCAAACTTCGAGTGGCTGAGGCCGTTGTCGAAAAAGTCGACCTGAAAACGGTCCGAACGCGTAGCCTCAACAACCTCGTTCGCTGGAAGCAAACAAATGTATGGTGTTCGGCATACGATGAATGGCGAAGACTCTTGGAGGACGGGAGCGACGACGAGCTCATTTCCGCCATGACTGGACGAGACGAAAACGCGAACAGGCTGAGACAGTCACCGCCTTATGTCGGGCTGTTGGATAGAATCCTGGTGGAGCAACTGCGTGCGACGATCTGACCTGGAACACCTATTGCGCGCTGCTGGAAATATCGTGCAAGACACGCAATTTCTGGTGTTCGGATCGTGGCGATCACTTTGCACAGCTTCGTGCCCTGTATGAACAGCGTAGATGCGATGGCCTTCCAATTCGTAGCGCGCTAATTTTGCAGCACGAACGGTGAACTTCAACTTACACCTTGCGCGGCAACACCGCCTTGAACGTCGTTCCATCCGCATCATTGGATTCCACCGTCAACGTTCCTTTATGGGACAGGACGATCTGGTTCGCGATGTAAAGGCCAAGGCCGAGGTTGTCGGTGGTGGAGTCGCCCCTCAGGTCGTCGTCGGAGGGCACCCTTACGAGCGGTTCGAAGATGGTTTGCAAGAAGTCCGCGGGAATCGTCTCGCCGTAGTTTTGCACCGTGAGGGTGATTGCCGGGCCGTCCCCAAGGGCGACGACGTTGACCGGGGAATCGGCTGCGCCATGTTGGCAGGCGTTGTTCAGCAGGTTCCACAAAAGCTGCTTCAGCCGAGCCGGATCGACCATGCCGGTAAGTTCGCCCGACGAATCGAAGTTGAATTTTCGTTCCGGGTGGGACATGCGGATTTCCGCTATGGCTTCCCTGCAGATACGGTCAAAGTCCGACGGGACAGGCGTGACCGGCACGCCGTCGCCGAGGGATGAACGGGTGTACTCAAGCAGGTCCGTAATCATTTGCGCCATGGTGGCGGAGCTGCGTCGAATAATAACAGCAAGTTCTGTCCGCCTTTCCTCCGGCACGCTCGGGTGTGAAAGCATTTCGCCGGCAAGGCTTACCGCATTCAGCGGCGTGCGAAGGTCATGCCCCAGAATCCCCAGGAATATGTCTCGTGAGCGCTCGACCCTTTCGGAGTAGCGAACGATCGACTCCGCCAACGCCTGGTCGATGCCTTCGTTGAAACGGGCCATGTCGTCCAGCGAGCCAAGGCTCTCACGGGGTTGGTCCGCTGCCCAAAGCTTTAGCACGCTCGCTCTCATGGCACGGAATTCGGAACTGAGCTGGAGCAGGGTAAAGCCGGAGGCATGCCGGAGCGCTCCGTGAATGGCAGCGGCGGTCTGCTCGCTTGCAGCGTCCGCCTTCAGCCCCTTGGATTTGAGCAGGCGGTCTTCTTCAGTTTGGGGGGTTGCGAGGTCGCTCGAAATGGCCAGCAGAATCTGTTTTGCGTGATCGCGCAGTTGCAACCTCGTCATCGCCTGTGAAGCCGGGTGCAGGGTCAGGGCAAAAGCTTCCCATTCCGACACGATACGCTCGACGTTTTCGCTGATGAAAAGAGAGAGCTTCATAGATAGTTACCGCCACGCGATGGGGTTGGCCGCAATTCTGGAGGGCTCCAGTGTATCCGCTCGATAGCGCGTTTGCTTGTCAAATTGAGCATGCGCAATATCAGATGCCGGAGAAATGCATTTATTTTGAGTCGACCGGAATAAAAGACCTATGCGCGCCAGCGCACAGATTCGGCATGGCAACGTGCGTATCTTCAAGCAATCGCAACGCGGTTTGGAAATCAAGGCTGCGTGACCAAGCAACAGCGATGGCCTGATCCGCCCGCGCCCATCATTTTTGCCAGAATCTGATCAAGTCTGGGCTCCGAGCCGCAATCATGCGGCCGGCCTCAACAATCATTCTAAGGAACCTCTCATGAAATATTCAAAATACCTACTCGCCATCATTGCATCCGCTTCCCTGGCTGGCTGCTTCACCATGCCAACCGGCCCGGCCGGACCACAAGGCGCAACCGGCAACACGGGTAGCACCGGCGCAACCGGCTATACCGGCGCAACGGGACGTGCTGGCCAGACCGGCGCAACCGGCTATACCGGTGCAACCGGCGACACCGGTGCTACGGGTTATACCGGCGCCACCGGCGACACAGGTGCCACAGGCTATACCGGCGCAACGGGCAGTACCGGTGCTCGCGGCAATACGGGCGCTAAGGGTTCGGGCGAGACAGTTGTAATCGTTCCTGGCCGTTAAACCAGACGGCGCCAGTCCGAGGCGCAATGCCATCGGACTGGCGCGGTTGGCCTTGAATTAAAGACGCGGGTGGTCCCAAAGGGCCGCCCGCGTTTTTGCATGTGCGCCCAGCATGGGCGCACTCCTGTGGGTGAAAGTCCCGCCGCGAGCTGACCACAGTGAGCGAAGTGAAGCGCAACTGCATGAGGGCAACCGAGTGTGGAAAGGAAGCGTGGAGCATAAATCAT
>JAQGMR010000046.1 GCA_028292265.1 Herminiimonas sp. | reverse complement strand
GCAGCGGGGCGGCAGACCCGGGCCGCCTTTTCTTGGTTCCGTTCTTTTGGCGGAGCAAAAGAATGAACCCGGTCGCCGGGCCGGAACCCGGCATGGTCACCCGACAGGGAGCCCGTATCGAGCACCGGAGCAAAAGCCTCAACCACGAAGCCGCAGTAGACCTCATTACCAACGAAACGTCCCAACGCAGACCAGACCAGATGAGACCAGAGCAGAGCAGAGCAGAGCAGATGAAAGCAATAGTGCAAGCTGCTCGCCTCCAATGAGGCAGCAGACCTTTCACCGCTGCCCGCCCAGCATTTCCGTCACGCGGCACTAGAACCAGATCACCAGGACCCCAGATGCCCATCCCGCCACCCCCACCCACACCATCCGCCAGGCTAGACCGGCTACTCGAATACCTGAAACAGGACCCCGACAACCCCCGCCTGCGCGCCGACATATTCGACACGGCACTGACCGAAGGCCGCTTAGCCACTGCACAAGAGCAGGCGTTAGCGATGCTCGAGAAAACCCCGCAAGACGCCCCCTGGCGCCACCGCCTGGCGCTAGTGCGTATCGCTCAGACCGAATACCCCGAAGCACGCCGAATACTCGCCCAACTGATTGACGAAGGCTTCACCGACCCGGTAATCACCCTGAACCTCGCGCATGCAGCCTTCCGAGACGGTGACTTCACCACCGCCGAGCAGACGCTGCGACAGATGCCCGAGTCTGTGGACGAATCCGGCCCCGCTTTCGTCCTGCTGTTGCGATGCTTGCATCGCCTCGGCGCTGTCAGTGACGCGCTCGCGCTGTTTCAATCGCGCCTCGCCACTGGCGGGGTCAGCAGCGATGCATTTGGCGTCGCCAGCCTGCTGGCATTCGATGCCGGGCTAATAGCTGAAGCTGGCGTCTGGTCTGAGGCGGCACTCGCGGACGATCCGCTGCATTACGAAGCGTTGGTCGCACAAGGTTCTGCGCTGCTCGCATCCCGTGACGCCGATGCGGCGGCGCTGGTGCTCGATCGCGCACTGACGGTGAACCCGGTCGATGGACGTACCTGGTCAGCGCGCGCCACAGCGTCGATGCTGCAGATGGATCTAGGCGAGGCGCAGCGGCAGTACGAAAAAGCAGTCGCATATATGCCGACCCATATCGGAACCTGGCACGGCCTTGCATGGTGTCGCCTCATGTTGAAGGACTTTGCCGGTGCGCGTCGCGCCTTTGAAAGCGCGCTCGAACTGGACCGCAATTTCGGCGAAAGCCATGGCGGGCTCGCAGTTGCGCTTGCCATGGAGGGAAGGGCCGCAGAGGCGCGGGAAGCGATCGAGCGAGCCAACCGGCTTGATCCATCGAACCTGTCGGCGCGTTATGCGCAGGCGGTGCTGAGTGGCGATGCAACCGACGTAGCCCGCTTCGAGGGCTTGGCCCGACGCCTGCTGGCGGGCCGCATAATGGGAGGCAAGTCGATGGCCGACCTCATTCTCGAGCGGCGCTCCTGAGCAGCTCCCGAGAATTGGAAGAATCGGGGGTCGGAATGGAGGACAGACTGAGGTAACCCGGCTTTCACACACCGTTGGCCGTGGCATCGGTGCGAGACCAGTGGTTTTTACCCAGAAAGCAGCCGGAACAAACCGCAGTTTTGATTGTGGATGACCTGTTCAGATCGTGGTTCCCATGACGGCAATCGATTCCCGGTCGCTTCAAGAGACATCCCATGCGATCATGCCTCTAACAGAATCAGTAAAAACCGGCGACAAGGAAAATGGCGATGGAATCAATGAAGTCTATGGAATCAACCGAACCAGCGGAAAAGATAGCCGGGGAAGAATTCGAATACGTCGGGTTTTGGCTGCGCTTTTTGGCGACCATGGTCGACACGCTACTTCTCATGGTCGTCATGGTGCCGCTGCTTATCGCGGTGTACGGCGAAGACGAACTGGCGGACGGCGTCACGCTGACCGGGCCAGCGAATATTCTGCTCTCGTACATCTTGCCTGCCATCGTCGTCATTGCATTCTGGAGCACCAAGCACGCAACCCCAGGGAAAATGGTGATCCGGGCCAGGATCGTCGACGCCCGTACCGGTGCACCCCCGAATCTGCGCCAGCATGTGGTGCGCTACCTCGGCTACTTCCTCTCCACTTTTTTCCTGTTCCTCGGCTTTATCTGGGTCGCGTTCGACAAGAGAAAACAGGGTTGGCATGACAAGCTGGCCGGCACGGTGGTGGTCCGCCCGATCAAGCACGGCACGCAGACGGTTCGGTTCCCGGATAGCGCACCATAAGAGTCACTCTAATCCGGGCAGACGTCGTTTTTGGACGAGGCAAGGGAGGCGAATAGCGCCACCTTCCTCTTCTGCCCGGGCTTTCGCGAGCGCTGCTGCTTGCTCTGCCATTTGCTCTGCCGCCTGCTCTGCCATTTGCTCTGCTGCGTTCGCTATTGACCCCACTACTGCGAGCTCAACTCCCGCTTCGCCCCGCTTCCGACACGACATGCTCCACAACGTCCGCCGTGCCTGACGAACCTAGCCAGCACAGCGGCCGGTTCGGTCGCCGCACATGCACGCCAAGCGATGGATCCCCTACCAAATAAAACAACATCGCTGTTAGATTTATATCAAACAATCAAACTGTTTTTGACGTCCGCAGTATCGCGCACTACTGTCGGGCCTCGCGGAATTGAGCATGGCATTGACCGGTATCGGCCAGCGCACGGCAGGACGTCCAGCGTTTGCCGAATCAGTGCCAGAGACCAGTAATGCGAGCACCTCATCTTTAATAAACCGGCAGTCAATCTCGATCGAAAGGCAGTACCGAAATGAAAAAAATTATCATCACTGCGTTGCTCCTCGCATCATGCACGCTCGCAATGGCTGAACCCTATGTCGGAGGATCAATTGGGTATGCCACAGCCAATATTGATTGCCCTGCCGGTGTTAACTGCACCTCAAATTCGAAAGGTGGCAAGGTCTTCGCTGGCTATTCGTTTAACCCGATGTTTGCGCTCGAAGCGTCCTACTTCGACCTTGGCAAGGTTGGCGCCAACGTCGGCGCAACTTCCTTGAACTTGAAAAGCACCGGGATTGGACTGCGCGGCCTGCTGTCAGTGCCGTTCAACAAGGACTTCAGCGGTTTTGCGGCGGTCGGCATTAATAGCGTGAAATCGAAGCTCGCCATACGCGCCGGGATTTCTTCGCTGGATGCAGACTCGACCTCGACGAAGCCATCGTTGGCTCTCGGTGTCGACTATGCCCTGACGCCCTCACTGAAGTTGCGCGGCGAGGTCGAACAGATTGGGTTTGCAGCACCGGCCGGTGCCGGCAACTACCACGTCACCAACTTTAACGTCGGGCTGAAATACGGCTTCTAGAAATGTTCTCCCCGCCGTTCGTCCTGGTAATCGTCTTGTCACAGAGACGCTAGCTCGGCGCGCAAAGTAGCGCTGGTTGAAGCGTGGGTGTGCCAGCGTCTCTGGAGCGCATGCCGACTTGTCCACGATTTTTACTCTCGCTGCATGCGCGTTCGACTAAGTTGAAACGAAAAAGCCGCGGTGCATCCGCGGTTTTTTTTCGATTGCGTGGCGAAGCGGTTCTGTGGCAGCTTAGTGGCGGGACCGGACGGCGCAGTCGGGGAGTGCAGATGACAGGGTGGTTGCGCTGATACGCAGTTTCGCGGAGCCCGAAAAGCGGGTGGACGCTTGAGTTTCAAACGCCGGCCGGGACAAGGCACCGTGGTTTCACATTGACCCTTCCACGGCCATGAAACGACGCGGTATTTCCAAAAATATGATGGAGACGGCAATGAAGACCGCAACCATGAAATCAAGTCTTAAAGGCGTATTCCAGAGATTGTTTGCAGCGGTCGTCTGCGGAGTTATCCTGGCTGGCGCTGCCGGTGCTGCCAACGCTGCGGCAGCCGATGAACTCGTCACCCTGGCCAAACCGGACGGCGCTGCCTTGCGCTACCTTCTCACCACTGATCCCGCCAGCGCTCCCATGCCGGGGATTGGCGTCATCCTCTTTACCGGCGGCGAGGGGCGTGTCGGGCTTGCGAACGGCATTCCGCGGCCGGGCGCCAATTTTCTTGTGCGTTCGCGGGCACTGTTTGCCCAGAACGGCCTGGCAGTCGCTGTCTACGACCCGAGCGATGATCTCGGCGCCTTGTCCGATGCCGCGCGCATGTCCGCCGGGCACCGCGATGAAGTAGAGCAGGTACTGGTCGACTTCAAGCTGAGGACGGGTGTACGCAAGGTCTATCTGGTTGGAACCAGTCGCGGCACTATTTCGGCCGCATACCTCGCCACGGCGCTGAAAGGGCAGGTGGAGGGAGTCGTCCTCACTTCCACCTTGTTCGCCAGTTCACGCGCCGGTTCAGGACTCTCAGGCTTCGACTTCTCATCCATCACGCAGCCCCTACTTTTCGTGCATCACACCGCGGATCGATGCAAGACCACTGCGCCGGGCTATGCCAGGGCGCTCGGCGGGCGTTACCCTGTGATTTGGGTGGATGGGGTCGAAGGGAGTGAAGGGGACGCTTGCGGGCCACATAGCGCTCACGGTTATCTCGGAAGAGAGCCTGCCACGGTGCGAGCCATCTGCGACTGGATCCTGCGCCGGAAGCTCGTAGCGACCGTTGAAACGCACGATCCACCGGCGGCAGTCCCGGAAAAATAGGCGGTTTCTGCCGGACCAATGTTTCGAAGTACAGGCACAACCGCTTGGGCTTGCATGTTGCGCAGGATCAAGCGGCATTGATTTCCAGGGTCGAGAATTGGGCGAGTGCTGAGCGGACGCTACAAGGGAAAGCGTGTGCCGGCCAGAGCCGGTGCGCGGTGGCGGAAGTGCACGTCGGCCTAAGTGCAAATAGCCCGAGTGTAGAGTAGCCGCAGTGCATAGCAGTGCCCGAGCGTAGATTAGCCGCAGTGCAGAGCATCATGAGTGCAAGGGCGGAGGAACTGCAATCGCGAGCGGAAAGTGTCAGCCATCCGCCGCATAGCAAGCGCCAACCCGTCATCGGGAAGTCTTCTCAAACACCTGTTGGAGGTTCCATGAGCGCATCGTCGACAAACATTCATGAGATTGCACGTGGTATCTACCGAATCAACACGCCGGTCGACATTGCGGGCGGATTCTCATTCAACCAGTATCTCATTCTGGACGATGCGCCACTGCTCTTCCATACCGGCCCGAGAAAGCTCTTCCCCCTTGTCTCTGAAGCACTCGCAAGAGTGATGCCCTTGCAGCGCCTGCGCTACATAGCGTTTTCCCATTTCGAAGCGGACGAATGTGGCGCCCTGAATGACTGGCTGGCCCGGGCACCGGAAAGCGTGCCGGTATGCAGCGGGATTGCCGCGATGGTTTCGGTAAACGATGTCGCGGACCGTCCCGCACATGCCATGGCCGATGGCGAAATACTGGAGCTCGGATCGCACAGCATGAAGTGGCTGGATGCGCCACACCTGCCGCATGGCTGGGAAAACGGTTTCATGACGGATACGCGGACTTCGACATTGATGTGCGGCGACTTGTTTACACAGCCGGGACATGGTGCGGCGCCTGTGACAACAGACGATATCCTTGCTCCAAGCGAAGCGTTTCGCCATGCACTCGACTATATCTCTCATTCGACGAACACACTACAACTGATTGAAAAGTTGGCCCGCGAAAATCCGTCGACGCTCGCCTGCATGCATGGCAGCGCGTGGCAAGGCGATGGTGCTGCATTGCTGCGGTCATTGGGCGAAAGTCTAGTTCATTAGTGCGGTCGCCGCGGATCGTGCCTTTGCCTGCGGCGCTAACGTGCTGTCTGCATGGCAGGGATGCCAAAGCTGTGATTAAATCGTCATCTGGATTTGAGGCGCCTCGCGTGGCGGCTGCCGCAATCGCCACCAGGCACCGGTAATCCGGACACTACGTTGACAACCCGAAGTAATCCGGACACTGCGTTGGTGTCGGCGGCGCCCGCCAATGTGGCGCCGCTTTTGCGAAAGCAGGAAAAGTAGTGTCACCCTCAAGGCGCGGCAAAATCCGGTAGCCGTTAATCGAGCAGCCCACCCCCAGGCCGGCAGCAATACTGGTCGCGGCAAAGCGCAACAATAACCTCTAAAAACACACGATGTGAAGCCCATGACAGACGCCAAAGACGACCCGACCAACCTCGAAAAACTGTTTGCCAATAACCGCGAGTGGGCGAAGTCCATCGTTGCAGGGAACCCTGACTTCTTCAAGAAACTGGCGGCGCAGCAGGCCCCTGAATACCTGTGGATTGGCTGCTCGGACAGCCGCGTGCCGGCCAATGAATTGCTGGGCCTGCTACCAGGAGATGTTTTTGTCCACCGCAATATCGCCAATGTCATCGTCCACAGCGACCTGAACTGCCTGTCTGTGCTGCAGTTCGCTATCCAGGTGCTGTTCGTCAAGCACATCATCGTCTGCGGGCATTACGGCTGTTCGGGCGTGCATGCCGCGCTAACTAAACGTCGTATCGGTCTGGCCGACAACTGGCTGCGCCACGTGCAGGATGTCCACCAAAAGCATGGCCGCTACCTCGGCGAGGCATTACCCGAAAGGGAACGTCTGGACCGCCTGTGCGAACTGAACGTGATTGAACAAGTCATCAACGTCAGCCAAACCACGATTGTTCAAGATGCATGGGAGCGTGGCCAGCCGCTTTCCATTCACAGCTGGATTTATGGCATCAAGGATGGATTGCTGCGCGACCTGGAACTCACTTTGAGCGGACCAGAGGAATTGGCTGACAAGATTGGTCCGAGCCTGGCTCGCTACGAAAGCTAGGTGTTCTGGGCGATGCCTGGGGTGGCGGGACGCCAGGCTCGGTCCCCGGTCAATCTTGTGGATTGGTGATCGATGGCACATGGCGCCTAAGTACGGGACGGATTGCCCCGGTCGTCGTCCTCACTCAAGGCAGCCGGAACGTGGCATAGCCCTCTGGGGAGATCGGCCACGCAGGGTTGTAAGCGACTTCCCACACATGGCCGTCCTTATCTGCGAAATAGCCAGCATAGCCGCCCCATCCGGGCGCAACTGGGGCCTTGAGCAGGGTGGCGCCCGCGGCGATCGCCTCTGCCATCACGACGTCCACCTCATCCCGTGTTTCGACGTTGTGGGCAAGGGCCACCGTGCGGCCATGGGGCACGGAGGCCGCCTGGATATCCTTCTCGAACGAAGGCTTGAGAAACAGTCCGAGCACCAGCCCGTTCAGCTGGAAGAAAACGACTTCGTCATTCTCGAAAACCGCAGACCAGCCGAGGCCATCGCAATAAAACTTCTTCGCGGCCTGGAGGTCCTGTACCGGCAGAGTGATGACCGCCACGCGTTGCTTCATGGGCATCTCCTGGAATAGCGCATTTGCCTGCGCGATGAAGAGGCGATTATTGCAGAGGTTGGCGTTGCCCTGTCGGGTCTCGGCATCGCCACGGTAACTTCTGGCGGCAGCGTTGCCCGCCTCGCATGGCGGTCGCGGTTATTCGCGCTTGGTCGTCGCGTTGTCGTCGAGTTGTCGTGGCTGCGGACCTCGTCTGGGCCTGCTTCTGTGCCTGTCTGTGCCGCGGCCGCCCGTCTGCCGCGGCTGCATGCACAGCAGGCTCAAGCCTTATTGCGGCGAAGGAGGCACCGGCTGCCAGGGGCCCCGGCATTGCGGGACGTAAGGGTAGTAACCTTGTGGATCACGGCAGAAATACCAGTATTGCGATGGTGCCGCAACCTGCGGGGACGCCAGCGCCACAGGCGGCAGGTACGGGTCAGGATATGGATAGACCGGAGCCGGATAAAAATACCAGGTTGGCCCAACGACCCACCACCAGCCAAACCTTCCGCCGTGGCGCGCTCGTGCCCAATGGCCGCCATGCCACCGCGCCAGGTCGTACTGATGGAATCGGCGGATATCGCCGTGCCAACGCTCGGCGTGGCCGCGTTCACGATGTTCACCGCGTCCGCGATCGTGATGTCCTTGTGCCGCCACTGGGGCCGGCGCCGCGAACCAGATGGCGCCCAATACGCCGCACACCATGCTGACCAGTCGGGCTCTTCCTTGACTATTCATGACGGTCTCCTGCTCTGACACACCGGAATCTCATTCTAACCGCGCGCCTTCAAGGAAGTATTGTGGCGTTCGTTGTGTCGGATACGAAGTCGGCGGGTGACCAACAAGGCCGTGGGCGAAAGCGAGCGTGGCTCGTGCAATCGATGTGTGCTGAAACGGAAAACGCGCCGGCTACCCCTTCGGCGTGGCCCGGTCAATATCTTTGGAGAGTAACGATTTGAACCCCTCAAGCTCCTCGCGGTTTAAGTCCGAAACAAGCCAGTAGTGCATCCCCGACTGAGTCCAGTGGACCATCTGGAATCCCTGTACCGTACCGGACTTCCCGCTGCTCGTGCCGCCCTCCGGCCATACAAAAAGATTGATGACGTGCTGGCGATGCCGGTAGGCCAGCGCGGCAACCGGCCGGCGCCCGATGTAATCCAGGCGCCCACCGGCCAGCGCAAAACCTTCCGACGTCAGGTCCAGTACCGGCGGCGAGAAGTCGAGCTTGCCTGTGAACCACGGCTTGACCGTATGCTGGTCCGACGAGGCAACATCGGTCAGGTGATCCACCAGCAGCGAACGGTAGTGGCTCGCGACAAGTTCTTCTTCGAGCCCGGGCACACTCGCCGGCGCCATTACCTGCAAGCCCAGCACGACGGAGAACACGGTCGCGCAGGCCAGGGCGGCTCCGAGCCTGATCCACCGCCACGGCCAACCGGCAGTCAGTGTCATGCTGCCATCGCTCTTGCCCGCCCGCTTGAGATCGTTCTGGATGCGTGCACGCAGGTGACGCGGCGCCACATGGCTTGTTGCATTGGCTCGCACGGCATCACGCAGTTGCAGCATCTGGCGGTAGTCCGCTTCGCAACCGGCACAGCCGTTCAAGTGGGACGCGGCGCGCAGCAAGTCCTGTACGGACAGTTCCTCGTCGATGTAGGCCGCAATCAAGCTTTGGAATTCAGTGCAATCCATTCGGTCCTCTCTGGGCGGAGATGGGCTGGCGCGTTGTTGGTTCGGAAATGCGGTCGTTATTCATGGCCGTCCATCCCGACCATCGGCATGGGTCGCGCTGAGCAGGGATCGCAGAAGCCGGCGCCCGCGCGCAAGCCTGGACATGACCGTGCCGACCGGAATACCCACCACATCGGCGATCTCGCGGTAAGACAATTCCTCGATATCCTTCAAGACCACGACTTCGCGAAACACTTGCGGAAGCTGTTCCAGGGCGGCATTGACCGCCGCCTTGATGTCGCGGCCCGACAGTGTCGCTTCCGGGTTGGCGCCGATAAAGCAGGCGGCCGCTGCGGCGTCGGCCTCGGCGCCGTGAACCGTCTCATCAAACTCGACATCCTGTCTGGCACTCCTGCCGTCGCGCTGCGAGGTGTAGAACGCGTGGCGGACAATGGTCAACAGCCAGGCCCGCGCGTTGTCACCGCGGAAGCCGCCGTAAAAGCGGAAGGCCCGCACAAACGCCATCTGTACCAGGTCTTCCGCGTCCTGACTGTCGTGAGTCAGCCAGCGCGCAAGATTGTAGGCCGCATCCAGGTGCGGCAGCACCACTTCCTCGAACCGGCCGACCTTGTCTTCCATGCCTTCCTGCCTCTGCCAGCTTCCATCGGAATGCCGGGACGTCGGCATGCCTTCACGCTTCAAGACCCGCCACGAGACGGTTTTATTCCCGTGCGCCGTGCATGCCAAAAAAAACTGGGAATAAACCGCGACGATGCCGGGTTTACTCCCCTGCAGGCCATTTCATCATAGCGCGGAGGTGACATCATGGATCGCAGGAATTTCGTCAGGCTGGCCGCTGTTGGCGGCGGCGCAGTGTTCATGTCGGGGCTGTATCGGAGTATCGGCGCGGCCGATGGGCCGCAATCCGATTTCTACTTCGTGCAGATGTCCGACGCGCACTGGGGATTCAAGGGAGACGCCAACCCGGAGGCGGATGTGACGCTGAAGAAAGCGGTCACTGCGGTCAATGCGCTCGCAGAACCACCAGACTTCATCATGTTCACCGGCGACCTTACGCACACGACCGACGATCCGGCTGAGCGGCGGCGCCGCATGGCGGAGTTCCGCGACATCGTGAGTCATTTGAAGGTCAAGACCGTGCGCTTCATCCCCGGAGAACATGACGCTTCGCTCGACGGCGGCGCCGCCTTCAAGGAGTTCTTTGGCGAAACCCATTACAGCTTCGATCACAAGGGGGTGCACTTCGTCACGCTCGATAACGTCTCGGACGCGGGCGCCCGTCTCGGCGACGAACAGCTGGCCTGGCTGGAATCTGATCTCGCAAAGCACGCTCGCAACGCCCCCATCGTTGTCTTCACGCACCGCCCTCTGTTTGATCTCGTTCCAAAATGGGACTGGGCCACGCGCGACGGCGACAAGGCGATCGCACTGCTGATGCCCTACCAGCAACTTACCGTGTTTTATGGGCACATTCATCAGGAACACCACCACCAGACCGGCCACATCGCGCACCACGCCGCGAAATCGCTGATTTTCCCCTTGCCCGCGCCCGGTTCGCAGGACAAGCGGTTGCCGTTACCGTGGAATGCAGCCTTGCCATACCGCGGGCTGGGTTTTCGGGAGGTCGAGATGGAAGCACGGCCGCCGCACATCGAAATTTCAGAACGGCCGGTCGTGGGAGCCTGAACATGGACCGAACCAGAAGACTAGTGTGGCTGGCCGGCCTTGCGGCAGCAGCGTCCGCCTTCACCAATCGGCTCGGGGCGCAACCAGCGGCTGGCAGCGACGTGGGAACCGGAGGGGCGCGCGAAATCGCGATCGAGGCCCGACGGTTCTTTTATTCGCCGAACCGGATCGCCGTGAAGGCGCAACAGCCGGTCGTACTTGCCTTTACAGCCGTCGATTTCGTGCACGGGTTTAATGTGCCGGATCTGCACCTGCGGCAAGACTTGCTACCCGGTCGGGTGGTGCGGGTGCCGCTGCGCTTCGACAGGGCTGGCGAATACGACTTCCTTTGCGATAATTTTTGTGGTGACGGACACGAGGGCATGAGTGGAAGATTTATCGTTACGGCATAAGCCGCAATCGACGATTGTGCGATCGTACGATTTTGCGCAGCCCGAAACCGAAGGCGGCGAACGGCGTGTGACGGACACCGACGATGCATCGCGTGGCCGGATGCCGGTTTCGGCCCGACAAATTCGACGATCGCGATCGACGATAGGCCTAGCCGGATCGTCGTTGTAAGCAGCGAAGTCACCGTGTAACATGCGTCGGTCGGCACTCGGGCGGCACAATCGCTGCCCCGCCGCTATCCGCATGAGGCAACATGGGTCACTTCACCGTCCGTCGATTACTTATTGATCTCGAAACGCCGCTGCCACGCCGCTGGTGTCGCAACGATCCGTTCATGACGGCGCTTTTCAACGCGCTTTCAATGAGCTTCCCGGTCGGCGAGCAATTCTTCATCGACTCGGTCCGGGCCGGCTTTCGCGAATTAACGCCCGAGCAGCAGTTGAAGATGAAGGACGACGTCGACGGATTCATCGGGCAGGAAGCCACCCACCGCCGCATCCATGCACTGTTCAACCAGCATCTGGAAAAGCAGGGACTGGTCAATACCTGGTCGCACCGCGTGATGCGCCGACTTGCGGGGCTAAAGGATCTGGAGGCGCGTCATTACCTTGGCATTACCGCCGCGTACGAGCATTTCACGGCCATCTTCGCCGACTGGATGCTGGCCCAGCACCATTTGCTTGATTCCTGTGAGCCGCGTCTTAAAACCATGTGGCTCTGGCACAGCGCCGAAGAATCGGAACACAAGAACCTGGCGTTCGACCTGTATCAGGCTTTGGGCGGAAACCACGCCTGGCGGATTCGCTGGTTTCGACGAGTGAGTTTCTTTTTCATGACTGATCTGGCGCGCCAGACAGTGCGCAACCTGCATAGCGATGGCGCACTCTGGAAGCTGAGCACGCTGCAATCCGCCTGGCGCTTCCTGCTGGGTCGCGAGGGGTTGATTCGCCTGACTTACGGGGCATGGCGCCAATACTATCGCGAGGACTTTCATCCCGACGCCCAGGACATCACGCTAGCGCGTCGCTGGCTGGCTGACAACGTGAGCCAGTTTGCGGTAGTCGCCGCTGCGGATGATCGGCAAGCTGCGCCATCGCCCGAATCAGGGGCAACAGTCACCGCGTGAGCCTGATGACCAGTAGCGTAGCGAATCGACGCTACCTCTAATGCCAGGTCGAGTGCAGCGTTCAGCTTGCGCTCGTACTCCAACTTCAGTTCCTCGGCCGTGATCGTGACGTCTCTCGCGTGGCCAGCGCTGCGGCTTTCTCGGTCGCGTCGAGGTAAATCAGCCCAGACCTCAGGAGACGCCGAGAGTGTCTGAAATTTTGTATGTAATCGCAGTCGACATTCTTCGCCTGTGGATCGAAAACACCCCAGGCGCCAGGACGTGACACCACCAATCATTTCGAACAATGCCGCGCCATGTAGAATTGCTCATCGATCCCTAACTCGATCGTCCGGCTAGCGGTTTTCACTTCACGGGCGATCTGGCCATGCCATGTCATTAACGGAGAAGCCTATGCCGAACGCTGCCGCCACTGCCACCACGCCACCCGTGCCGCAAGAAACCCTGCCGCTTTACACCGTGCAATCCGGTCGTGCCACCATTCGGCTAAACCGGCCTGCGCACCTGAACCGGCTGCATCCGGAAGATGTCCTGGAACTGTCCCGCCTCTTCGAGGAAATCAACCGCGACAAGTCGATCCGCGTGGTGGTGCTGACTGGCACCGGCCGCGTGTTCGGCGCCGGCTATCACCTCGGCGCGCTTGCAAAGTCGCGCCAGAAGATGGATGCCGATGCGCCGGATGACGTGCCTTATGCCGATTCCGCTTTCGAGTTGATGTGCGATGCGCTGGAAGATTTGCGTCCTCCGACTATCTGCCGTTTGAACGGCAGCGTTTATGGCGGTGCGACGGATCTGGCGCTGTGCTGCGATTTCCGTATCGGAATCGATACCTGCGAAATGTTCATGCCTGCCAGCCGGTTAGGCCTGCATTATTACCGGCGGGGCATCGTGCGCTATGCATCGCGACTGGGCGTCAACGCGGCCAAGAAATTGTTTCTGACCGGGCAAACACTAAAGGCGCCGGAGATGCACCGCATTGGCTACCTCGATGAAGTCGTGACCGCTGATCAACTAGACTTCGCCGTTATTCGGCTTGCTGCGGTGCTTGCCGCGCAGGCGCCGCTGGCGGTGGAAGGGATGAAGCAGTCGCTCAATGAATTTGCGCGGCAGGAGTTCGATCCTGAAGCATCCAATCTGCGCCATGCCAACAGCTTGCGCAGCGAGGATATGCTCGAAGGTGTGAATGCATGGCACGAGAAGCGCAAGCCGAGTTTTAGCGGCCGCTAGGCCGGGGCCGTGATATTCGGCCTTGCTGCCAGGGCCCGGACCTTCTGTCTTGCAGGCAGGGCCGTGCCGACGGCGGCTGCCTAGCGCTGCAAGGCGGGCTGCTTCGCTTTCTCTTTCGAGGTCAGGGCTTCGCTTCGCCGGTCCCAAGGCGCATTCCTTAGCCTTGCTCCCGCCCCTTATCCCTGCACCTCGCCGTATCCGCCTCCGCCCGGCGTCTCCACCACGAACACATCGCCGGTCCCGACTTCCGTGCTGGCGACAAAACCAAGCGGCTCAACCGTGCCATCCGCCCGTTCGACATAATTTCGCCCGCACAAACCCGGCCCGCCGCCCGCCATGCCGAACGGCGCAATCAGGCGATTGTTCGACAGGATCGACGCCGTCATCCCTTCGAGGAATCTGATCTTTCGGACAGCGCCATCGCCGCCGTGCCACTGGCCGCGGCCGCCGGAACCGGCACGGACCTCATGGCTCTCGACGCGTACCGGGAAGCGCCATTCCAGCACTTCCGGATCGGTCAGTCGCGAGTTCGTCATGTGGGTCTGGACCGCGTCGGTGCCGTTAAAACCACTGCCGGCGCCGGAGCCACTGGCAATGGTTTCATAGTACTGATGGCGCGCGTTACCGAAAGTGAAATTGTTCATGGTGCCTGGCGCGGACGCCATCACGCCAAGCGCGCCGTAGAGCGCATTGGTAATGCAACTGGAGGTCTCGACGTTGCCCGACACGACCGCCGCCGGATAGCGCGGATTGAGCATCGAACCATTGGGGATGATGACATTGAGTGGCTTGAGGCAGCCGGCATTGAGCGGGATGTCGTCATCCACCAGCGTGCGGAAAACATAGAGCACGGCGGCCATGCAGATTGCGCTCGGCGCATTGAAGTTGTTGTCGAGCTGTGGCGATGTGCCGGTGAAGTCGATGTCCGCGCGGCGCTCGGCGGCGTGCACGCGGATCGCCACCTTGATGAGCGCGCCGTTATCGAGCCGATATTCATGGCTGCCATCGGACAGCGTCGCGATCACGCGTCGCACCGCTTCCTCGGCATTGTCCTGAACGTGCCGCATGTAGGCCTGCACAACCACCAGCCCGAAGTGATCGACCATCTTCAGAATCTCATCCACGCCTTTCTGGTTCGCGGCAACCTGGGCCTGCAGGTCGGCCAGGTTTTGGTGGATATTTCGAGCAGGCCATTGGCCGCTTGAAAGCAGCGTGGCGGTTTCCGCCTCGCGAAAGCGGCCGCCGCTAACGAGCTGGAAATTGTTGATGAGGACGCCTTCTTCTTCCACGCGTTTGCTGTCAGCTGGCATCGAGCCGGGCGTGATGCCGCCGATGTCGGCGTGGTGGCCGCGCGACGCAACGTAGAAGAGAATTGTCATGCCGGCCCGGTCGAAGACGGGCGTGATGACGGTGATGTCCGGCAGATGCGTGCCGCCGTGGTAGGGATCATTCAGCATGAAGGCGTCACCCGGCTGCATGCGGCCGGCGTTTTCACGCATGACGGTGCGGATACTTTCTCCCATCGAACCGAGATGAACCGGTATGTGCGGTGCGTTCGCGATCAGGTTGCCTTCGGCGTCAAACAGCGCGCAGGAGAAATCAAGGCGCTCCTTGATGTTCACCGAGAAGGCGGTGTTCTGCAGTCGCAGGCCCATCTGCTCGGCGATGCTCATGAAGAGATTATTAAAGACCTCCAGCATGACCGGGTCGGCGTCGGTGCCAATGGCGCGGGCCTGACGCCGCACTTCAATGCGCGTCATGACAAGATGGTTGCGTTGGGTGACTTCCGCCGCCCAGCCTGGTTCAACGACGTTTGTCGCATTCTTTTCCGCGATGATGGCCGGCCCGGTAACGCGGTCGCCCGGCTTCATGTCTTCGCGCAAGTAGAGCCCGGTGTCGTGCCATGTCCCGCCTGAGAACAGGCGGACTGTTTTCGCCGGCTGCAACGGCGATGGTTGCGCCTGCGATACGGCGGATTGCGCCGGACGGCCTTCTGCTGCCGCTTCCGTAACTTCCGCAACCCCGGCTC
This sequence comes from Herminiimonas sp., assembly GCA_028292265.1. Lineage (GTDB taxonomy): Bacteria > Pseudomonadota > Gammaproteobacteria > Burkholderiales > Burkholderiaceae_D > JAQGMR01. The sequence goes on along the minus strand of JAQGMR010000046.1, from coordinate 182,248 downwards.
CTTCTGCATTTTCTGCCGCCGTTTCGCCGGAGCCGCCAATCGCCTCGACAGAAATTGCTTCCACCACGATCGGCTTGTCTGGCATCAGGAACGAATAGCGCTTGCGCCAGCCCGCTTCGAACTGCGCAATGATCTGCTCAAGACTGCCCATGTTGACAATGACGTTCGAGTCCGTGCCGTCATAGCGCACATGCACCCGGTTCAATACCTGTATGTGGTCCGCGTCAACGCCCTGAGCCAGCAGTTCCGCGCTGGCGGCTTTGGCCAATGTCTGCAGACTTGATTGCAGTAGCGCCATTTGCGCCGCTTCCAGCTTCACTTCCATGGTTTGCTCGCGCATAGCGGTCTGGTCGGCGAGGCCCATGCCATAGGCCGACAGCACGCCAGCGAAGGGATGCGCAAAGATGCGCGTCATGCCGAGTGCATCCGCCACCAGGCACGCATGCTGGCCGCCAGCACCGCCGAATGTGGCAAGCGTGTACTCGGTCACGTCGTGCCCGCGCTGCACCGAGATGAATTTGATGGCGTTGGCCATGTTGCCGACCGCGATATCGATAAAGCCTTCCGCCACTTGCTCCGGCGTACTGCGCTTGCCGGTCGCCTGGAATACTTGCTCGGCGATTGCCGCGAATTTTTCCACGACGACGTCGCGGTCGAGTGGCTGGTCCGCTCGCGGGCCGAATACGGATGGAAAGTGATCGGGCTGGAGTTTGCCGAGCATCACGTTGCAGTCGGTAATGGCGAGCGCGCCGCCGCGACGGTAACTGGCCGGCCCAGGATTGGCCCCTGCGGAATCAGGCCCCACGCGATAGCGCGTGCCATCGAAATGCAGGAGGGAGCCACCACCCGCAGCCACGGTGTGGATGCTCATCATTGGCGCGCGCATCCGCACGCCTGCAATCTGGGTTTCGAATTCGCGTTCGAACGCGCCGGCGTAGTGCGACACGTCGGTCGAGGTGCCGCCCATGTCGAAGCCAATCAGCCGGTCGAAGCCCGCAGTCTGTCCGGTGCGCACCATGCCGACGATGCCGCCGGCCGGGCCGGAAAGGATCGAGTCCTTGCCCTGAAAGCGGTGGGCATCGGTCAAGCCGCCATTGCTTTGCATGAAGAGCAGGCGTACGCCTTCCATCTGGCTTGCCACCTGGTCCACATAGCGCCGCAGGATGGGCGAGAGGTAGGCGTCAACGACGGTCGTGTCGCCGCGCGACACCAGCTTCATCATCGGGCTGACCCGGTTCGATACCGAGACTTGCGTAAATCCGATTTCGCTGGCCATGGCCGCAACCGCATCCTCATGCGCGTGGTAGCGGTAGCCATGCATCAGGACGATGGCGGCAGAGCGGTAACCGCGGTCGAACGCGGCCTTGAGTTCATGCCTTGCCGGCGCCAGATCGAGCGGCAGTACGACTTCGCCGTGCGCGCCGATGCGCTCGTCCACTTCAATGACGCACTCCTGCAATTGTTCCGGCAACACGATGTGCCGGTCAAACAGACGCGGCCGGTTTTGATACGCAATGCGCAATGCGTCGCGAAAGCCTTTGGTAATCAGCAGCACGGTGGGGTCGCCCTTGCGCTCCAGCAGCGCATTGGTGGCGACGGTCGTTCCCATCTTTACCGCTTCAACCTGCGCCGGGGAGATCCGCTCATCCTCGCGCACGCCGAGCAGGTGGCGGATTCCTGCGACCGCCGCGTCTGGGTACTGCTCCGGGTTTTCGGAGAGCAGCTTGTGGGTGAGAAGGCTGCCGTCAGGACGGCGCGCCACTATGTCGGTAAAGGTGCCGCCCCGATCAATCCAGAATTGCCAGCGCTTGTCTTCGGCTGCGGGACTGCGGGAGGAAGCCATGTCGGTATACCCGTTGGTGGAGAAAGAGGACGGCCTGGAAGAATATTGACAATTTGTAAAAGATTCGTTGACATATTATTGTCATAAAACCTAGTATTCAAGTGAAATGTTTGGCAACAGGATGGCGTCGTAGCGTTCGGCCTCGCACAACCATCAAGATTTCCGCGGGATGTAGCGGCGATTGAACACCGATGTGGCAGCACAGTTCCGCAATCCTGCATCGCTGTTGCTCCGGCCGCTGTTTCATTCGCCGACGGGGCACTGCGGGGCGGGACACTTTTCGCAATAACCCCTTGAAGGAGCACCCATCATGCTTGGAAAGATTGTCAGGAGAATGGCGCTGGCGGCAATCGCGCTGGTTTTTACCGTTACCGCGCACGCGCAGCAAGAAATAAGAATCGGCGTGATCTACCCCTTGACCGGCGCTGCCGCTTCAACCGGCGCCGAATTGAAGAACGCATTGGAACTCGCTGCCGACGTTATCAACAATGGCGCCAAGGGGATACCGAATCTGCCGTTCTCCGCAGGTGGCGGTCTGCCAAATTTGAAGGGCGCAAAAATCAAGCTGGTGTTTGCCGACCATCAGGGCAATCCCCAAGTCGGCGCCAGTGAAGCCGAGCGCCTGATCACCCAGGAGAAAGTCGTAGCGCTGGTCGGCTGCTACTTCAGCAACGTGACCGCGACAGCAAGCCAGGTGGCTGAACGCTACAAGGTGCCGTTCCTCAATCCGGAGTCGTCGTCGGCCGCGCTGACAGCCCGAAACTTCAAGTATTTCTTCCGCACGACGCCGCATGATGACCTGTTCGTCGCCAACTTCTTCCAGTTCCTGAAGGACATCGATGCGAAGAAGGGCATCAAGGTAAAGACGATCGGCGCCTTCAACGAGAACACGTTGTGGGGCAATGAAACGACCAAGCTTGAGACCAAGCTGGCAAAGGAACAGGGCTTTGACCTGGTCAAGTCGATCACGTACCCCGCCAAGAGCACTCAGTTGACTTCCGAAGTGCAGTCGCTCAAGGCAGGCAATCCCCAGGTCGTGATGCAGTCGTCTTATTTGGGCGATGCGATCCTGTCGATGAAGACCTACAAGGAACTTGGGTTTTCCCCGGCAATGATTCTGGCGAACGACGCCGGCTTCTCCGATACGGAGTTCACCCGCACATTGGGCAAGGATGCCGACTTCATCATTTCGCGTGACGTCTGGTCGCTCGACCTGGCCAAGAACAACCCGCTGATCAAGCAGGTCAATGATCTTTACAACAGCCGCTACAAGGCCAACTTTACCGGCAACTCCTCGCGCACCTTCACTGGCCTGATGACACTGGCCGATGCGATCAACCGCGCTGGATCGACCGACGCCGAGGCCATCCGCAAGGCCCTGACCGAAACAAACATCGCCGGCAACAAGCTGATCATGCCGTGGAAAGGCGTGAAGTTTGACGAGACCGGCCAGAACATCTACGGCTCCGGCATTTTGGTGCAGATCATTGGCGGCACCTATCACACGATCTGGCCGTTCGAGATCGCGACGCAGGAAATGGTTTGGCCGATGCCGAAGTGGGACCAGCGCAAGTAATGAAGCGGGCTTGAAGCGCCTGGCATAAGCCGAAACACGCAAGCGCGACAGAGGGCGTCTGGCATAGCGAAAGTATCAATCCATGCCGCAGAGGGACGCGAGCGCGACCTTTTGAGGTATGGATCGACGTAGCGCCGGCCGGCCCACTGTCGTCCCGCCAGACGCAAATCCGTGACAGCAAGGCAGTTCCCGGAGGTCTACATGTCACAAGAAATAATCCTGCAGTCGCTCGCATCAGGCCTGTTGATCGGATTGATTTATGCGCTCGTTGCCATCGGACTCACGATGGTGTTCGGCGTCATGGATATCGTCAATTTTTCCCATGGCGAGTTCCTCATGTTCGGCATGTATTCCAGCTTCTGGATGTATTCGCTGTACGCGCTCGACCCGATGTTTACGCTGCCGCTAACGGCGTTGATGCTGTTTGCGCTCGGCGTCATGGTTTATCGACTTGTCATCAGCAAGGTGGTCAACGCGCCGATGGTGTCGCAGTTGTTTACCACCTTTGGACTGATGCTGCTGTTCCGCGGCCTGGCACAATTTTTCTGGAAGCCGGACTTTCGTACCGTGCATCAATCCGTCGTTAGCGGACACCTCAAGCTGGGTGCATTCCAGATCGGACTGCCGCAAGTGGTGGCGGGCGCTGGCGCGATCGTGGTGACTGTGGCGCTATACCTGTTCCTGACCCGCACCCGGGCCGGCGCCGCGCTCGAGGCGACCGCCGCCGACAAGGAGGCGGCACGGCTCATGGGCATCGATTCTCAAAAAATGTTTGCGCTTGCCTGGGGCATCGGCGCGGCCTGCGCAGGCGTGGCGGGCGCCTTGCTCTCGACCTTCTTTCCGATCTTTCCGGAGGTTGGCGCGAACTTCATCCTGATCGCCTTCGTGGTGGTCAACCTCGGTGGCTTCGGCAGCGTCATGGGCGCTTTGATCGCTGGCATCGTGGTGGGTCTGGTTGAAGTCATGGGCGGCCTGCTGGTCGGGCCGCAGTACAAAATGGCGATCGTCCTGACGCTCTTTTTGCTGGTGCTGTTTGTTCGCCCGCAGGGCTTGATGGGGCGCGCATCATGACGCCGACGCCGGCCGCGCTGAATCAGGCTGGTGGCGAAGCCGTCATCATGCCGCCACCACCGCGCCGCCGCTTCGGGCTTGAACCGTTGCTGCTGCTGGCGCTGTTCCTTGCCATGCTGGCGTTCCCGCATGTCTTCACCAATCCGGCAACCCAGAACATCGCCATACTGATCCTGATGGCGGCGCAAACCGGCGTAGCGTGGAACATCCTTGGTGGCTATGCCGGCCAGGTGTCGCTTGGCCACGTTGCGTTCTATGGCATTGGCGCCTACACGTCTACCTTGCTGTTTGCGCAGTTCGGCGTTAACCCCTGGCTCGGCATGTTGTCAGGAGGTGTCGTGGCCGCACTGATCAGCCTTCTGATAGGTTGGCCCTGCTTCCGCTTGAAAGGCCACTACTTCACCATGGCGACCATTGCGGTGGCCGAGATCGTTCAAATCATCTTCACCAACTGGGACTTTGCCGGTGCGGCGGTTGGCCTGACGATACCGATGGACAAGCAGGGCTGGGACACTTTTGTATTCGCGTCCAAACTCCCGTACTACTACATCGCGCTTGGCTTGCTTCTGTTGACACTGCTCGCGAACCTGGCGATTGAACGCAGCTTCCTTGGCTACTACTTCCGCGCTATCAAGGACGAGCCGGATGCCGCGCGAAGCCTCGGCGTGCCACTCGGAAAATACAAGCAGATTGCCTTCGTTGTCAGCAGCTTCCTGACTGCACTCGGCGGCAGTTTATATGCGCAGAAAGAACTGTATATCGACCCGCCTTCTGTGCTCGGCACCGGCCTTTCAATAAAGATGGCGCTGGTGTCCATCCTTGGCGGTATTGGCAGCCTGTCTGGCCCCGTTATTGGGGCGGTGGTGCTCACCACCATCGATGAAGTAACGCGCGCTCTGTTCGGTGGCAGCGGTCGCGGCACCGACCTTGTGATTTATGCCGCATTGATCATCGTGATTGCCGTGTACTACCCTACCGGCGTGGTCGGGTGGTTCCGCAGCTTCCGAGCACGCCGTGCAGGACGAGCCGCCGCCCAGCAGGAAGCGGCGGCGCATGCCGCCTCAAGCGACGCGCGGGAGGCTGCATCGCGGACTGCATTTCCACCTGTATCAAAAGCCTCGGTGCCGTCTGCGGTGGCTCAACCCGCATTGCGGTCCGACGCAGAGGTTGGCGCCGACAACACGGCGCTAGGAACCGCGCCCCCCGGAGGCGCGCCATGAGCCTGCTGCGTGTAGAAAATGTTACCAAGAAGTTTGGCGGCATCATCGCCAACCAGGACGTGTCCTTCCAGGTCGGCGCCGGCCAGATAGTCGGCCTGATCGGACCGAACGGTGCCGGCAAAACCACCATGTTCAACGCCATAGCCGGGTCCGCCGCCCCAACCTCCGGTGACATCTGGCTCGACGGGAAAAAGGTATCGGGGCTGACGCCGGAGCAGTGCGCACGCGCCGGCATCGGCCGCACTTTTCAGGTGGCGCGCACCTTCACCAGCATGACGGCGCAAGAGAACGTGATGGTTGGCTGCTTTCTCAAGGACCGCAGCGTGCGCCACGCCCGACGCGATGCGCTCACCCTGCTCGAGTTCGTCAATCTCGCGCGCCATGCCGACCGGGCCGCCGGAAGCATGACCATCAGCGAGCAGCGGCGGCTGGCGGTGGCGCGCGCCCTGGCGGTGCAGCCGCGCCTGCTGTTGATGGATGAAGTGATGGCCGGTCTTAATCCGACCGAGGTCAGGGAGATGGTCGACGTGGTCCTGAAGATCCGCGCGCGCGGCATCGCCTGCCTGATCGTGGAGCATGTCCTGGAAGGCATTATGCCGATCGCAGACGCCATTATCGTGCTCGACTATGGCAAGAAAATCGCCGACGGAACGCCGCAGCAGGTCTCGGTCGACCCCAAGGTCATCGCCGCCTACCTGGGAGACGAATGATGCTGCAAGTTCGCAATCTCAAGGTGAGTTATGACGGGGTGCTCGCAGTGTCAAACGTCAATCTGAAGGTGGGCAAGGGCAAGCTCGTCGCGCTCGTGGGCGGCAACGGCAATGGCAAGTCGACCACCTTGCGCGCCATCGCCGGGCTTAACGCCGCAGAGGAAGGTCAGATTCTTTTTAACGATGTGGAGATTCAAAATGTGCCGGCCCACAAGCGCGTGCCGATGGGCCTGTCGCTGGTGCCCGAAGGGCGGCGACTGTTCGCACGGCTGACGGTGCAGCGTAACCTGGAACTTGGGGCCTACACGCGCGACGATGCGCATGAAGTCGGTGAAACGCTGGACCGGGTCTACTCCCTGTTCCCGATCCTCAAGGAGCGACGCTTTCAGCAAGCCGGCACCATGAGTGGCGGCGAGCAGCAGATGCTGGCGATCGGGCGCGGCATGATGTCGCGCCCCAGCATGCTTTTGCTGGATGAGCCGTCATGGGGAATTGCACCCAAGTTTGTGACGCGCGTGCTGGACACCATCGTGCAGGTCAATCAGCAAGGCGTATCTGTTCTGCTGGTTGAACAGAGTTTGCACAAGGCGCTGGCCATTGCCGACTACGGCTACGTCATCCAGACCGGGCGCATTGCGCTCGAGGGAAGCGGCAGTGAATTGTTGAACAATGAAGATGTGAAGAAGGCTTACCTTGGACTGTAGGGTCGCGGTAACTTCGCGGCCTTCGCGGAACTGACTTCAGAAACGCGGCGAGAGCATCGGCGCGTCTGCCTTCAGTGAGGACAGGGCCCAAATGTCTGACAGCGCAGGAATATTAGAACCATTCAGGGGACAAATGACATGACCAATCAAATCGAGAATCTTTCCTCCGCCGAAGTGCGCGCACTGTGCCGCAGCGGCGCCTTCACCGGCGCAACTTCCGGATTGGCGAAGGGCAGGGTGCAGGCCAACATGATGATAGTGCCGCGTGAAGATGCTTTCGATTTTCTGCTGTTCTGCCAGCGAAATCCCAAGCCATGCCCGCTTGTAGAGGTGCTCGATCCGGGCCAGTTCGCGCCACGCTGCGCTATCGGCGCGGACTTGCGGTCGGATCTTCCGGGCTATCGCATCTACGAAAGCGGCGTGCTGGCGAAAGAAGTTGAAGACCTGCGCGACTATTGGCGCGACGACCTCGTGAGCTTCCTGATCGGTTGCAGTTTCTCCTTTGAGGGCGCGCTGATGGCGGGCGGCATCCCGTTGCGCCACGTCGATACGGGCGTCAATGTGGCGATGTACAAGACCAACATCCCATGTCAGTCGGCCGGACGCTTCAGCGGCAACATGGTGGTGAGCATGCGGCCGGTAAAGAGTCGCGATGTGGCGAAGGCTGTCGAGATTTCCGGCCGCTTCCCGCAGGTGCATGGCGCACCGGTACACATCGGGCATCCCGAAGTGATCGGCATCATGGATTTGGCCCGGCCCGAATTCGGCGACGCGGTGCCACTGATGCCAGATGAATTGCCGGTGTTCTGGGCCTGCGGTGTAACGCCGCAATACATTGCGGAGCAATCGCGCCTTCCGTTCTGCATTACGCACGCGCCCGGAAAGATGCTTGTCACTGATTACCAGACCGCGTGACGCGCCCACCGCAGCCTTTTACAGCAACACGCGGCACACAAACAGAAATGGGAAACCCGGCATGAGCCGTGAAAAGAAACAGTTGAAACCCGGTCAGCCCGCTGTCGGCGCCAAGCCGGCGGCGTCCTTTACCGATATCGTGAAGGCCACTACCAAAAAAGTGCCGATTGTATCTTCGGCTCATCTCGCGGCCGGCCGCAGCGCCGAGATGAGCGAGTTCGAATTTGGCTTGATCATCGCCAGCAATGCCTTTAACCGCTGGGCGGTGCGTTGCATGAATGCCGCAGGCATGAAGGACATCACGATTACCGATGTCCTGGTGCTGCATCACATCAACCATCGCGCACGTGAAAAGAAGCTTGGCGATATTGCCTTCATCCTCAACATCGAAGACACGCACATCGTCAACTATTCGCTCAAGAAATTGTCGACGCTGGGTTTGGTGCACACCGAGAAGCGCGGGAAGGAAGTGCTGTACTCGACCAACGAGGCCGGGCAGGCGCTGTGCAAGCGCTACCATGAGATTCGCGAGCAGGTGCTGGTGTCCGGCCTGGCCGGTGACGGCACAGAGAGCTTCGCCTTAAGCGAACTCGCGCGCTTCTTGCGCGTACTGTCTGGCCTTTACGATCAGGCGGCACGGTCCGCGACCTCTATGTAGTTTGCGCTGGCTCGACATGGAGGCGAGGCTGAAGCGTATTGTCCATCCTAGTTTGCTCCCGCCGCGTGCCAACGCCCGTGGTCCGAATCATTCCACATTTCAAAGCGCCTTGCCCATGACCAAGCTGCTATTCAGTCGCCGCTTCTTGCCGGCGGCATCCCTTTTGCTGTGCACACTTTTCGCCGGAGGTAACGCGCGAGCCGATTATTACTGGAAGGGCAGCACCTTGCTGCAGCACCTTGATGAAGAAGCGCGCGGCGTGCCGTCCTTCGAGGTAGCGGTGGCGCTCGGCTATGTGACCGGGGTGGTCGATACGCTTGACAGCCTTGTCGTGTGCTCGCCGCCCGACGTGAAGTTGCGCGAGACGACGCGGGTGGTGTACGACTATCTGAAGGGTCATCCGCAAATGGCGACGCTACCCGCGCATCGGGCCATTGCGGAGGCACTTGGAGATGCGTGGCCTTGCGCAAAAAAAGAAGGCAACAAGTAGCTCAAGACGAGTAGGGCAAGACAAGTAAGGCAAGACAACTCAGGCATGGCAGGCAAGGCAACGGGATGCGGAGCAGCTTGTCGCAAACGCCTCAGACGGCCAGGCAATTCTCCGCCCGCCAGCCATACAGCCACTCCAGCGCGTCGTAGAAGCGCTCCGGGTCTCGGCCCTGCCAAAGCGAGTTGCGTACCAGTCGCTCTACGCCTTTGGCATGATAGACGCGGCCCATCTCCCGTGCCGACAGCACCACGCGCGCGGTACGGGTAATGCGGGACTTTTGATAAAGGCGGAATGCGGCGGGCAGGTCGAAGCCGCAGTGGATTACTGCTTCCCGCAAGGTGACCGCATCCTCGATCGCCATGCAGGCGCCCTGCGCCAGGTATTGCAGCATGGGGTGCGCCGCGTCCCCGAGCAACGTGAGCCTGCCATCGCCCCAGCTTTCAACCGGATCGCGATCGGCGGTGCTCCAGCGCTTCCATGACGTGGGCCGATCGAGCAACTGGCGCGGCCGAGCCCCGATGCCGGTGAAGTAGCTCAGTACTTCATCCTTGCTGCCCTCGCGTACGCCCCAGGTTTCCGTCTCACGACTGTGGAAGGTGACGACCAGGTTGAATTGCTGCGCACCGCGCAGCGGATAGTGGACCAGGTGGCAATCGGGGCCGGCCCACACTGCCGGCGCGTTCCAGCGAAGGTCTGCCGGCATGTCTTCGACCGGGACCACGGCACGGTAAACCACATGGCCAGATACGCGCGCTGCATCGCCCACGAGGCGCTCGCGGATCAAGGACTTGACGCCGTCGCAACCGATCGCCGCGTCGCCGGTATAGCGCTGCCCGTTGCTGTCCGTGACGCAAACACGGCCGCCCTCGTCAACCGCATCGATCACCCGCGACGAGGTGACGAAGCGAATGTGGGGCGATGCGACGACCGCTTCATGGATCGATTTATGGATGTCGGCGCGGTGGATTACCGCATAGGGGTTGCCAAAGCGCTCACGGAAGCGCTCGCCAACCGGAAAGGTCGCGACCTCGCTCCCGTCGACCGCGTCCATCATGACGAGCCGCTCTGTGAAAACCGCACGCTTGCGCGCGTTCTCGCCGACGCAGAGCGCGTCCAGCGCAGCGAAGGCATTTGGCCCAAGCTGGATGCCGGCGCCGATTTCACCGATCTCCGCGCTCTGTTCCAACAGCGTGACACTCATGCCCAGTCCGGACAGGGCCAGAGCGGCCGCCATGCCGCCTATGCCGCCGCCGACGATGATGACTGTTTCAGGACGCGCCGCCCGGTTCTGGACGGACTGCAAACCCGCGTGCGAACTTGGGGATGACTCTCGCTGCGGATCCACGGGTGTAGCGCTGTCTGCCATCGCCTTATTTCCCCGGGTCTTTCTGGTCCGGAAACTTGTCGAACTCGACGTTGACGATCTTGCCGTCTACGGATTCGGCACGCCGGATGTACACCGTCTGGACGATGTCGCGCGTCGCCGGATCGATCGACACCATGCCGCGCGGGCTTTCCCACTTTTCGCCCTTGATCGCCGCCATGAACTTGCCGACTTCCGGATCGCCACCGGTTTTCTTGAGGGCGAGATAGATCGCCGCCATGCCGTCGTATCCCGCGACCGACATGTAGTTGGCGCGCAGCTTGGTGCCGTAGGCTTTCAGGTAGGCCGCGGTGTATTCCTTGTTCAGTGCGGAGTCATGCGCGATGGAGTAGTGCCCAGCGGTGACCGCGCCGAGTGCCGGCTTGCCGATGGCTTCGATCAGGCTGTCATCAGTCAGGTCGACGGTGCCAAGCAGCTTGATGCCCTGCTTGTCCAGGCCGCGTTCCACCCAGGTTTTCATGAATACGATGGTCGCTTCGCCAGGCGGCAGGAAGACGAAGACGCCGTCCGGCTTTGCGTCCTTGATGCGCTGGATGAAAGGGCCGAAGTCCATGCTGCGAACCGGCACGCGAACTTCGCCAGCCAGTTGCTTGCCTGCTGCCTCGTAGGCCTTCTTGAAGGCGACTTCCGCATCGATGCCCGGCGCGAAATCGGCCACAAGCGTATAGACCCGGTTAATGCCGTTCTTTGCCGCCCACATCGCCATTGGCGCCGCCATTTGCGGCAGCGTATGGGACACCCGTACCACGTTGGGGGAGCGGGTAGTGAGGACTGAGGCCGCTGCATTAATCACGACCATCGGCCGCTTCGCTTCGGTGGCAAGTGGCGCCGTCGCAAGCGCGCCTGGACTGAGGCCGAAGCCGGCAAGAATGTCCACCCTGTCGTTGGTGACAAGCTCCTGGGCCAGGCGCTTTGTCAGCTCCGGTGCGATGCCGGTATCGTCCCGCACGATCAATTCCACCTTGCGTCCCGCCACCACGTTCCCATGTCGTTCCATGAAAAGTTTGACACCATTGCTGATCTCCGTGCCGTAGTCCGAATAGGGACCACTCATGGGAAGTACCAAGCCGATCTTCACCGGCTGCTGGGCATAGGCGCCTGGGCACAGTGCAAAGACGGCGGCGGCTGTTGCCAGGAATGCTTGGACCAGTTTTTTCATTTTGTCTCCAGGGGTGTATTTTTAAATTTAATTATCCGGTGCTTCGAACCAGCAAACATGGCATGGCTGGCTTCGCCGAACCGTGCGTTGCAATCGTCGGCCCTTTTTAGTGGCAAAGGATAGTGGGATAGTGGGATAGTGAGGTTACCCGGTTTTGCTATGGTAAGGCGTACATCGCCGCCTGGTGACCGCGGCCAAACGAAACACGCATGCCTGTCCAGCTTGCGCGGTTCGGTACGCCGTTGTGGCCTGTGCTCGCTCGTTTTCTTGCAATTCCTTTCCCTTTCGATAACCGCGTTTCAAAGTCGGCACGGCACGCGTCGACGCACATCGTTTTCATTCACAAAACTCATGCCATTCGGCACCTTTTCTGAGACAACTGTGTTAGCTCGATATTCGCATCTGCGATACACTGGCGGACTTCTCGCAGTCTCGGCGTGCGCACTGCGCGCATGCCCTAAAGCCTTATTCATGAGTACACAAAAGCCATCCAGTTCTGATCCAGCCGTAACCGACCAGCCGAGTGGCCAAATAATCGCCGGTATCGTTGATCTTGCAATTATCGAGCTCGACTTGACAGGCCACATCACATCCTGGAACGCGGGTGCGCACCGCCTATTCGGCTACGAGCCCATGGAGATCAGCGGAAAAAGTATTGCGTTGCTTTATACCGCGGAGGACCAGGCGGCCGGTTTGCCGGCTGAAGCGCTGCGCAGCGTCGTCGCCGAAGGAAAATCAACCCTGGAAGGGTGCCGCGTTCGCAAGGACGGCTCGCGCTTTCAGGCACGCATCACCATTGAAGCGGTATGGGACAAGAAGGGTCGCGTGGCCGGTTTCGCGGAGGTGACGCGAGACATGGACGAAGGCCGCATTCCACGCGTCGCGCCGACACACGACGAGCAATTTCAGCAACTGGTCGAGGGCGTCGCTACACAGGCAATTTACCTGCTGTCGCCATCCGGTTCTGTGGTCACCTGGAACAGCGGGGCAGAGCGCATTACGGGTTACTCCGCGGCTGAGGTGATCGGCATCGATTTTTCGCGTTTCCATACCGAACAGGACCGCGAGCTCGAGACGCCCAAGAATGCCTTGCAGACCGCTGCGCGCGAGGGATATTTTGAAAGCGAAGGATGGCGGATCCGGAAAGACGGCTCCGATTTTTTGGCTTATACGGTAATCCATCCCTTGCATGACCATTCCGGAACGCTGACCGGTTTTGCGGAGGTTACGCGCGACATCACTGGCAAAAATCGGCTTGCGAAGGAGCGCGACGAAGCACGCGCAAGCCTGCTTCGTCTCCAGAAGATAGAGGCCATGGCGCAGTTGGCGGGCGGCATCGCGCATGACTTCAACAGCGTGCTGGCGGCCGTTGCGTCCAGTCTGGAACAACTGAGTCACGACTTCGCTAGTACGCAGAATCCGGCGTCATTGACACTTGCAAGACGATCGCTGGATCGAGGACGGAAACTAACGCAGCAACTGCTGGCGTTTGCAAATGGCGAGCCGGGACCTGCCGAGAAAGTTAACCTGAACCGGGCCATCGAGGGCAATGAAGCCGACTGGCGTCAAGCGCTGCGCGACCGGATTACGTTGCGGACCAGGTTCGGCAGGAACCTGCCACCGGTGTACCTCGATTCCAAACTGTTTGCGCGGGTGATGCGGGCCCTCGTGGTTGGCGTACACCGGGTCATGCCAGGCGGCGGCCGGATCGAACTCAGTACCGAGGATGCCCGCCTGCCCGAGCGGCGGCACTCCGGCGAGCGGCTACCGCGAAACGGTATCCGGATCGTGCTGCGCTACAGCGGCGCTGGCCTGACACCGGATCTGATTGAGCGCGCATTGCCGGCCGCCTTTGATCAAGGCCCCACCGACGCCGTCGATGGCGCTGACTTGGGGATGGCGCGCCTTTATGCCTTCGTCGCCGAGGCAAACGGCGATATCACGATACAGTCGCTGCCCGCGGGCGGGGGAATTGCAGACGCGGTCGAAGTCGTTATGCATTTCCCGCCAGCGCCCGAGGGAATGGACCTGGTCGAGCGAAGTGCTGAAGAAGTTACCGCAATCCCTTACGCGCCCGGCACTGCGCTGATCGTCGAGGACGAGCCGGACGTGCTGGCGATTTCAACAGAATTGTTTCGCAGCCTTGGCTACAACGTACTGACTGCGGAGAGCGGGCTGGAGGCGGTGGACATACTTCGGCGTTCCCAGCAAATCGACGTGCTGTTCACAGACGTTGTCATGCCCCGTGGCATGAGCGGCGTATCGTTGGCGCGCCTGACTGCGGAGATCCGGCCCAACACCCGCGTGATCCTTGCATCCGGATATCCCATGTCGGTGATCGTCAAGGATCACGGCGACATCGCCAACTTCAACTTCATCAGCAAGCCCTACCGCTGGTCGGAGTTGGTAGAAAGGCTGAAAGCGCCCGCGGCGCCTGCGGGACATTAGCGTCACCTGGCGGAAAGCAATGCCAGCGGTCGCCGTTGCGCCACGCCGGGATATGCCGCTTGATTTGGTGGTAGCCTTGTGGACGATGCCGGGGCGCACCGCGGTGCCGAACCATCGAGTTCGCTCAAGGCAAGTCGCGTCAAATGAAGTCACGGCAAGCCAGTCAAGGGAAGATAAGGATATAGTCATGCCGTCACCGAAAACCCAGACGGACAGCACAGTGGAATTTCTTGCATCGTGCGAATTGCCCACGCGCTGGGCCACGTTCCGGCTGCACGCTTTCATCGAGCATGCGACCGGGAAGGAGCACCTTGCGCTTACCCTCGGGGACGTGGGAAATGGCGAGCCCGTTCTGGGACGCTTGCATTCCGAATGCCTCACTGGCGACGCCCTGTTCAGCCTGCGCTGCGACTGCGGGGCGCAACTGGAAAGCGCGATGGAGCAGATCGCCGCCGAAGGGCGTGGCGTGCTGCTATACCTTCGCCAGGAAGGGCGCGGTATCGGACTGGTCAACAAGATTAGGGCCTACAAGCTGCAGGAGGCGGGCGCCGATACCGTCGACGCTAACGTGACGCTCGGCTTCGCGGCCGATCAGCGCGACTACACCCTGTGCCTGCCAATGCTGCAACGTTTAGGCATAGGGCGCCTGCGCCTGATGACCAACAATCCCCGCAAGGTTGTGGCGCTTGAGAAGCTCGGCATCGTGGTGGAGGAGCGCATTCCCCTGCTCGTGAATCAAAACCCGTTCAACCAGCGCTACCTCGACACCAAGGCGACGCGGTTGGGTCACTGGATCCCCGCCTCGTCCGCCGACGAAAGCGAAGCGTCGAAAGTAGAAACCGCCTGATGGACGCTGTTCCCAGGCGCTTCCTCACTGTCAACGCGCAGCCGTCCTGGCGCCGCCTGGCGCAGTTCTACGGCCTTTAAAATGCGTAGCTTGCGCGCAGGGTTGCAAAATTTACGCCGCTATTGGGCTGCTCAATACCGCCATTGGAAAAGTGCTGGAAGCGTAGTCCCAAATCGAGGCGGTTGCTAAACACATAGCCGACGCCGATGTGGTCGCCAAATTGAAAGTGCGTCGAAAGCTGCCGGCCATTGTTGCTGTACTTGGCGCTCAACAGGTGGGCGCCAATGCCCGCTTCGGCGTAGGGGCCCAGTCCAGTGTCGCGCTCAAAGCGAAATACCGGCGTCACACCGATTTCCCACAAATTCTGCACCTTGTCCGGGATATTGTCGTTGCGCGTCCCGTGCCAGCGCGCTATGTCCGCATCCCAATAGCCGCCGATGCGGGTGCCGTTCGAATTCCACCAACTCCGCTCCCATTTCCACTGTGCGCCAACACGGGCTGCCTGCGTCCGGTTTCCCGCGGCGAACTCGGCAGAATAGGAACTCGGCATAATTGAATCGGCGGCAATGGAGGGTGAGAGATGCAGGCTCGCGGCGATGACGAGCAGTGCACGGGGCAGGGTTGGCTTTAGGCGCATGAAAGAGTCCTGAGGAGAGTTACTGTTTTTCGTCGGATGTTTTTTTGAATGCGGCGTTGATTTTAAACGCAGTGACAAATGCGTGTGCGGCGACGCTTCAGTGCGGCCGGTCGATAGAGCGTCAAGGACGCAAAACCAAAGCTTGGCAAACCCAGGCTTGCTCAACCCAGGCTTGCTCAACCCAGGCTCGCTCAACCCATGCTCGCGCAACCCAGGGTCGGCGATGCCATGCACGCATCGCTCGATTGACTCGTCGCCGGCTATTTTCCGAACTTCCGCGTGACCTGCGTAATGTCTTCAATAAGGTGCGCCCCTTTCTCCATCAGAAAGCGCTTGAAGGCCAGCGCAACGGGTGGAAGTCGCTTGTTCTGGCGATGCACGATGTACCAGTTCAGCATGACCGGAAATCCCACAACGTCGAGCACGATCAGGCTGCCCGCCTTGAGTTCCTGGCCGATGGTATGCGCGGAAAGAAAGCTGATGCCCATGCCGGCAATAACGGCTTGCTTGATCGTTTCCGTGCTCTTGATCTCCATCGCGATGTTGAGGTGGTCCAGCTTGCCGTGGAAGCCTTCCTCCATCGAATGCCAGGTGTCCGAACCGCGCTCGCGGGCAATGAATTTTTCTTTGGAGAGTTGGGCCATCGAGATGCGCTTGCGGCCCGCGAGCGGATGGTCCGGCGCGGCGACAATGACATAGGGGTGTGGCGCGAACGATTCATTGACCGTGTCCATCTCCAGAGGAGGACGCACCATGATTGCCATGTCGGTCAGGTTATTCGCAAGCTCGTGCAGCAGTTCCTCTCGATTGTGCACGGCCAGGTCGAAATGGACGCCGGGGTTTTCCTTTGCAAACTGCACCAGCAGTCGCGGGAAGAAGTAGTCGCCGGCGCTGATGACGCCAACCTTGAGCGTCCCGCCCGAGACGCCCTTGCACTGCGCCATCGCCTCTTCCACGTTCTGGAACTGCAGCGAGATGGTCTTGCAGAACTCCAGCATTTCCCGGCCAGCGGGCGTGAGATAAATCTTCTTGCCGAGTTGCTCGAAGAGCGGCACGCCCGCATGCTCTTCCAGCTTGCCAACTTGGGTCGAGACCGCCGGTTGGGTCAGGTGCAGCTCTTCAGCGGCACGGGAAAAACTGAGATGGCTCGCAACCATTTCGAAGATCTTCAGTTGCCGGAAGGTCGCATGTCGCATGAGGAACACCGCCGCGTTGGAAGGGGAAGGGACGCGAAAAGTATAACTTATGAGGAATGGTAATCGTAAGGAAGTTTGATTATCTATTATGGTTCGCGATGACTACCATGAGTCCACTGTCCTTCAACACTGACTCATAAGGCATGACCATGATGACCACCATCGAACGCAAGGCCGGACCCTCCGGTGATGACCTGAATCACTGTGAAGCATTCAATGCCGCATTCTATGACCTCGGCCTGAACTGGTACTGGGATCTTTCTACCTATCGCGCATTGGAGCCCGACGCGCCTGGCATGCAGCAACGACTCCGGGGATACCTGGAATCGGAGCACGCCCACATGCTGACGGCCTACAAGCCAGAGTTTCTGATCGACGCTATTGTGCAGACGAAAGAGCGCTGCCTTTCGACGCGGGAAGAATGTGGCCACACCGGGCATCTCGGTGACCGTTGGGCCGGGATGCACGCGCAAGTTGGCGTTTGAGGAGCAGGCTGGAGAAGGGGGAAGGCTGACCCGCCAGCCAAGTCGCCAATGGAGATGCTTGGCGAAGGCTTCGGGTTTTACGGCGACGCTGCGAGAGTCGCAGCGCCGATCCGTTATCTGGCTGTACTGCCAGACTTGTTACAGGCCGAAGGCGCCGTAGATCACGCCAGCGTCATCGGCGGCTTCCGTGTCGACGTCTCCAGGCAAGCCGGTGAGCAGCGAAGCGAAAAATGCCGAAATGCGTGCGAGGCTGTCGCTGCCGGTGTTACCGACGGACGCTTCAATAGCGGTATTGATGGTAGACATGGAGGACTCCTGAAAGAATGGATTTGTTGCAGTGCAGCTTAAATGCGCACCAAGTCGTCGTCCAATTCTTATGCAGGATATGCCTTATGCGCGGTTCATATAACAGGCTCGCCAAGCAACCGCGTAGCCGAACCGCAATTTTCCGCTACCGATCCGTGCTCCTTTTTCTGTCTAAGCCTATATCTTGCCGTCGTGCTTGAGCCGGCTAAGCGTCTCGGCCGAAAGATTCAGGTGGGACGCGAGCTCCTTCTTCGGAATACGGTCGCACAGGTCAGCGTGCTTTCGCAGGAAACGCTGTACCCGGCCGGGCGCGTCAAGGAGGTGGAGCGTGATGGTATGCGCCATGATCTCGCTCATGCCGCGCATCACTTCATACTCGAAGCTTTGCTTTAGCAACGGGTGGCGATCGATGAAGGCAACCCACTGTTCCATCGGCAGTTTGGCGACGCGTGCCTTGGTCACCGACACAATGCTGTAGGGCGTGCGGGTGTCGAGACGCCAAGCGGCGTAGCTGGTTTCCATGTCGCCTGCGTCGGCGAAACGAAGGATCATTTCCTTGGCCTGGGGATTGGTGACAACGCGCTTCAAAATGCCGTCCAGCACGAAATACTGTTCCATCGCATGCACACCCTGGTGCAGGAGGAAATCGCCCTTGTGGCAGTCGACGATGTCTAGCAGCGGCTCAAGTTCGACCGCCTCGGCCTCAGTCATTTCCTTGAGCACTATATTGTTTTTTAGCTGCAGCCGAATAACGTTTTTATCGGCACACGATTCAACACGAGCCATATTTTGGATCGATCCCGAGGGTCGTTACGAAGCGAATTTGGTGAACTTGACCATGGTCAAGGATAGAAGACGGGGCACCCCACTATGATACGCCCACTTGAAAGCAACTGCCTGAATGGCATGTTGAAGAGTGCCCCAAATTTGATGTTTGGAGCCGACGACGTTCGCCTGTACCTACTGTGCAGTCCCTGTTTTTGGCTGATGCCGCAACGATTCCAGGTAGCGCCCCATTCGAGCTCATGGCAGGCCGCCTGACCGTCCGGTTCCACAACCTTTATAGCAATCACACGACGAGAAAACTCCACCATGAAAAATGACGTTCAATCAGAAGCATTCAACGCCGAGTCCACCGAATTGACTGACGGCTTTCATCTTGTGATTGACGCGCTGAAAGCCAACGACATCGACACGATATTCGGGCTTGTCGGGATTCCGGTCACGGATCTGGCGCGTCTGGCACAAGCGCAAGGGATGCGCTTCATCGGCTTCCGCCACGAGCAACACGCAGGCCACGCCGCGGCAATCGCCGGCTACATGACCCAGAAGCCGGGCGTTTGCCTGACCGTGTCCGCGCCCGGTTTCCTGAATGGCCTGACGGCGCTTGCCAACGCGACGACCAACTGCTTCCCGATGATTTTGATCAGCGGCTCCAGCGAGCGAGAAATCGTCGACTTGCAGCAAGGCGACTATGAAGAGATGGACCAACTTTCCGCAGCGCGGCCCTATGCCAAGGCTGCATTTCGCGTGTTGAAAGCGGAAGACATCGGCGTTGGCGTCGCGCGGGCAATCCGTGCTGCCGTCTCTGGCCGTCCCGGCGGCGTCTACCTCGATCTGCCAGCGCAGTTGCTAAGCCAGGCACTCGATGCAGAGCGCGGCCGCAAATCCATCATCAAGGTAGTTGACCCGGCACCGCGTCAGATCCCAGCGCCAGACGCCGTCAAGCGCGCACTGGATCTGCTCAAGAGCGCGAAGAAGCCGCTTATTTTGTTGGGCAAGGGCGCAGCCTATGCCCAGGCCGACGCGGACATTCGCGCGCTGGTCGAGAAGTCAGGCGTGCCGTACCTGCCGATGTCAATGGCAAAGGGTCTGCTGCCAGACACCCATGAGCAGTCGGCTTCCGCCGCCCGTTCATTCGTCCTGGCCGAAGCCGACGTGGTGCTGCTGATCGGGGCGCGCCTGAACTGGCTGCTTTCACACGGCAAGGGCAAAACCTGGGGCGGTCCGAAGCAATTCATTCAGGTGGATATTGCGCCAACTGAAATTGACAGCAACGTCGCCATCGCCGCGCCTGTCATTGGCGATATCGGTTCCTGCGTCGCCGCCATGCTGGCCGGTATTGACAAAAATTTTGGCAAGCCGCCCGCTGAGTGGATCAACGCCATCAACGAGCGCAAGCAGAAGAACATCAGCAAGATGGCGATCACGCTCGCCAAGGACACGTCGCCGATGAATTTCCATTGCGCGCTGCGCGCAATTCGCGATGTGCTCAAGGCCCGTCCTGACATTAACGTCGTCAATGAAGGCGCCAACACGCTCGACTACGGCCGCAGCATCATCGACATGTACCAGCCCCGCAAGCGTTTTGACTGCGGCACCTGGGGCATCATGGGCATCGGCATGGGATTCGCCATTGGCGCCGCCGTCACCAGCGGGCTGCCCGTCGTGGCGATCGAGGGCGATAGCGCCTTCGGTTTCAGCGGCATGGAACTCGAGACGATCTGCCGCTACAACCTCCCTGTGGTGAGCATCATCTTCAACAACAACGGCGTCTACAAGGGTTGTGACCCCAACCTCAATCCGAACAAGCAGGACGTCGCCGTCACCGCTTTCGTCAAGGGCGCGCGGTATGACAAAATGATCGAGGCCTTTGGCGGCATCGGCTACAACGTCAACTCGCCCGACGAATTGACCAAAGCCTTGACCGAAGCGCTGGCCTCGGGCAAGCCGGCACTGATCAACGCCGTCATCGACGAGGATGCGGGCACCGAGAGCGGACGCCTGACGAACTTGAACCCGCAAAGCGCGGCAAAAAAGAAGTAAGTCTTCGAAAGAACCCGGCACTGCCGGGTCTGATGCACGACACAGAATTCGACTAAAGCAAGAAAGGAATTACCCGATGAGCAAAGCACTAGATGGCGTGAAGATTCTGGACTTTACGCACGTTCAGTCCGGCCCCACCTGCACCCAGTTGCTGGCATGGTTTGGCGCCGACGTTATCAAGGTGGAGCGTGCCGGTGAAGGCGATGCCACGCGCGGACAATTGCGAGACATTCCCGACGTGGACAGCCTGTATTTCACCATGCTGAACCACAACAAGCGCTCGATCACGCTTGATACGAAAAACCCGAAAGGGAAAGCAGCGCTCGAAAAGCTGATCAAGCAGTGCGACGTGCTGGTGGAGAATTTTGCTCCCGGCGCGCTCGACCGCATGGGCTTTACCTGGGAGCGCATCCAGGAGCTGAACCCCGCAATGATCGTGGCTTCGATCAAGGGTTTCGGCCCAGGTCCATATGAAGATTGCAAGGTGTATGAAAACGTCGCACAGTGCGCCGGCGGCTCCGCTTCCACCACCGGTTTCGACGACGGCCCGCCGATGGTGACCGGCGCTCAGATCGGCGACAGCGGCACCGGCCTGCATTTGGCACTTGGCATCGTTGCGGCACTGTACCAGCGCAAGACCACCGGCCGCGGCCAGAAGGTTATGGCTGCGATGCAGGACGCCGTGTTGAACCTGTGCCGCGTCAAATTGCGCGACCAGCAGCGCCTTGAGCGCACTGGCATCATGAAGGAATATCCACAGTACCCCAACGGCGTTTTCGGCGATGCCGTGCCGCGTGCCGGCAATGCATCGGGCGGCGGCCAGCCGGGCTGGATCCTCAAGTGCAAGGGCTGGGAAACCGACCCGAACGCTTACATCTACTTCATCACGCAGGCGCCAGTCTGGAAATCCGTTTGCAAGGTGATTGGCAAGGAAGAGTGGATCGACGACCCGGACTACGCGACGCCGACAGCACGCCTTCCACGCATCATGCCCATCTTCGAGACAATCGAGCAGTGGACCAAGACCAAGACCAAGTTCGAGGCGATGGACATCCTCAACAAGTACGACATTCCCTGCGGTCCAATCCTGTCGATGAAGGAAATCGCCGAGGAACCGGCGCTGCGCGCTACCGGCACCGTGGTCGAAGTGGACCATCCGACCCGCGGCAAGTACCTGACCGTTGGCAACCCGATCAAGATGTCTGACAGCTCGACCGAGGTTACCCGTTCGCCGCTGCTGGGCGAACACACGGATGAAGTCATGACGGAACTTGGCTACACGATGGAAGACATCGCGGCGCTGCGTGCTGAGCGCGTGATTTAGTCACCCTGCAAACCGGTCCGGCGCGTACTTGCCGGATCGCCTGGACCCTTCGCGGCGCGGCAGTCCTGCTGCGCTACAACAACAACGGATGGAGAGAGACACATGAGCATTGATAAAGACAAGGTCCGCGAAATACTGGATCAGGTGAAGGCCGCTGGCCGCGATTCACTGACCGCGCCAGAAGGCAAGCTGGTATGCGACGCATACGGCATTTCGGTGCCGCAGGAAGGCGTTGCCGCCGATGCTGCACAAGCCGAGAAGCTTGCCGCTTCGATGGGCTTCCCGGTTGTCATGAAGATCGTCTCGCCCGATATTCTGCACAAGACCGAGGCCGGTGGCGTGCTGGTCGGCGTCAAGGATGCGGCTGAGGCGCGCAAGGGCTTCGACACCATTATTGCCAATGCGAAGAAATACAAGGCCGATGCGCAAATCATCGGCGTGCAAGTGCAGCAGATGGTCAAGGGCGGGCAGGAAGTCATTATCGGTGCCGTGACTGACGGCAGCTTCGGCAAGCTGGTCGCTTTCGGCCTGGGCGGTGTGCTGGTCGAAGTTCTGAAGGACATTACCTTCCGCCTCGCACCGGCCAGCAAGGACGATGCGCTGTCGATGCTCGACGGCATTCAGGCCGCTGAAATGCTGAAGGGAGTCCGTGGCAGTGATCCGGTTGACCGCGAGGCGCTCGCCAGCATGATCGTGAAGGTCAGCCAACTCGTTAGCGACTTCCCTGAAATTTCCGAGATGGATTTGAACCCGGTGTTCGCATCGAAGTCTGGCGCCATTGCCGCCGACGTGCGCATCGTGGTCGACTTCGCGCAGAAGGCGCCGCGCTTCCGTCCGGAAGAGAAGGATGTCGTTACCGCGATGAGCCGCATCATGCAGCCGAAGTCGGTTGCCGTGATCGGCGCGTCCTCGGAAGACGGCAAGATCGGCAACTCGGTGATGAAGAATCTGGTCAACGGTGGCTACAAGGGCAACATCTATCCGATCCATCCGAAAGCGGAAGAGATCCTCGGCTTCAAGGCTTACAAGAGCGTCAAGGATGTGCCGGGTGAAATCGATACCGCGGTCTTTGCCATACCAGCCAAGTTCGTGGCTGGCGCACTGATTGAATGCGGTGAAAAGAAAATCGCTGGCGCGGTGCTGATTCCGTCCGGATTCGCCGAGACCGGCGAGCAGGCGATGCAGGATGAACTGGTGGCCATCGGCCGCAAGTACAACATCCGCCTGATGGGCCCGAACATCTACGGCTTCTACTACACGCCAGCCAACCTGTGCGCTACCTTCTGCACTGCCTACGACGTCAAGGGTTCGGCGGCGCTGTCGTCGCAATCCGGCGGTATTGGCATGGCCATCATCGGCTTCTCGCGTTCGGCCAAGATGGGCGTTTCCGCCATTGTCGGCCTTGGCAACAAGTCGGACATCGACGAAGACGATTTGCTGCTGTTTTTCGAGCAGGACCCGAACACCAAGGTCATCGCGCAGCACTGCGAAGATCTGAAGGATGGCCGCGCCTTTGCGGAAGTCGCCAGCCGCGTGTCGAAGAAAAAGCCTGTCATTGTCCTGAAAGCTGGCCGCACCTCAGCCGGTGCCAAGGCCGCGAGCTCGCATACTGGCGCACTGGCCGGCAACGACAAGATCTACGAAGACGTCTTCAAGCAATGCGGCGTGATTCGCGCTCGCAGCCTGCGTGACCTGCTTGAATTCGCGCGCGGCGTGCCGGTCTTGCCGACGCCAAAAGGTGAGAACGTCGTAATCATCACTGGCGCCGGCGGTTCGGGCGTGTTGCTGTCGGACTCCTGCGTCGACAACAAGCTGCACCTGATGCCAATGCCAGCCGATCTGGACGCCGGCTTCCGCAAGTTCATTCCACCGTTCGGCGCAGCTGGCAATCCGGTTGACATCACCGGCGGCGAGCCTCCCAGCACCTACAAGAACACGGTGCTGTACGGCCTCGCGGACGACCGCATCCATGCGCTGATCCTGGGCTACTGGCACACCATCATCACGCCGCCAATGGTCTTCGCCAAGATCATCGTCGAAGCGCGTGATGAAATGCGCGCCAAGGGCATCGAGAAGCCAATCGTGGCCTCGCTCGCCGGCGACGTGCAGGTGGAAGAAGCCGCTCAGTACCTCTATGAGCACGGTATTCCGGCCTATGCGTACTCCACCGAGATTCCGGTGGCTGTGCTGGGTGCAAAATACCAGTGGGCTCGCGGCGCGGGACTGCTGTAACTTGACCACGGTGGAACGGGCTTCCCGCCTGTTCCACCGCCTGGCATGTTGAACATCGCGGCCGGCAGATTTTGCCGGCCGCGTCATTTGCGGTTCAGCACCATTTTCGTGCGCGCGGTACACTTCGTGCTGCCAGAAACATTCCAGCGTCCCGCGATTTTTCCAATGAAGCCCATCGATTCAAACCCCTGCCTCCCCGCGTTGATTTACCCCGATTCCAGTGCCACCATCGAAGCAACCCTGCAAGAGCCAAACCTGCGGCCGATCCCATGATGTGGTTCGCGATTTACGTGGCGGCAGGCTCGGTTGTAGGGCTCATGGCCGGCATGCTCGGTATAGGTGGCGGCATGACGCTGGTGCCGGTCCTCGCCGCCTTGTTCACGGCGCAGGGTTTTGCACCAGACCACATCGTGCACCTGGCACTGGCAACCGCCATGGCCTCCATCGTTTTCACTTCAGCTTCCAGCGTTCGCGAGCACTATCGTCTCGGCGGCGTGGACGTCGACATCGTCAAGCGCATGGCCAGCGGCATGGTGGCCGGCAGTCTGCTGTCGACGCTGGCAGCAGGGACTATCTCGCAGCGCCATCTCGCGCTTGCCTTCGCCGTGATCGTTTATGCAGGTGCGACGCAGATTCTGTTTAATCGCAAGCCGGTCGCGTCGCGTCCCCTTCCCGGACCGTGGCCACTCTTTGCGTTCGGGTTGGGAATTGGGGCCGTATGCGGCCTGGTGTCCGCGGGCGGCGCCTTCCTCACTGTGCCGCTCATGCTTTGGTGCGGCGTTCCTATGCGCCGCGCCATTGGCACGGCGGCCGCCATCGGCATTCCGGTGGCAATGGTCGGCACCTTGGGCTATCTGGCATCGGGCTGGAACGTCCCAGCCTTGCCGCATTACGCGGTCGGCTTCGTCTATACGATTGCCCTCGTCGGGCTGGTGAGCGGCAGCATCTTGACGGCACCGTATGGTGCCAGGCTGGCGCATAGAATGCCGGTCCTCGCCCTGAAGCGGATATTCGCCCTGTTGCTCTATGTGCTTGCGACGAAAATGCTTGTCACCTACTGGTAATGAACAGCGGTATTGGCGACAGAGCATAAAGAGTTTTGCGGCAACGCATCATGGTCCGAAGGTAGTCTAGCAACTCGCAAATGTCGCTAAATACGGACATGCTACCGCCTACCTGTTGCGTTCCCCGCACATCTGAATGGACCCAAGGAATTGTTTCCTCTATCGCGCTCAATATTTGCGGCGCCGCTCCCTGATTCAAGAACCGAGCCGTGATTGTTTTGTCTAGCCTTTTCCCTAACACCAAAAAGGAGAAACATGATGGGAAAACTTGCACTTGGCTTTCTGGTTGCGATGCTTGCCGGTTGCTCAGGAATGGGTATGGGCATGGGATCAGGGCAATCTTCGTCGTCCGGATCGAGCGCCTCTTCGGGCGCAATGAACGCCGGGGACGAAAGCAACATTAACTACAACAGCGCCAGCCAGCAAACGGTCATTGACCCGCGTACTGGCCGGTTGACGCTGTACCACGGCGGCTAAGGCTGTCAGACAGTCTGGCGCTCTGCGAGCGCCAGCGGAGGGTGACGTCATTGGCGCAGCATGCCGGTCCCAGCCAGCATTGCTGCGCTTCAATCCGCGCGGACGGGCCCGGGCGGCGCCACAGCTGCGCCTTCAATGCGATGCCGCTTGAGCGCATCCGCAACAAAGCCCGAACTTTTCATTTCTTCCACGAATTCACGAAGGTAGTTCAGTGCTGCTGGCCGGTTTTTTGGGAGTGCCATGGCCTGGTTGATTACCATGAAGCGACCGTCCAGCATGCGCATATTCGGCACACGCTTTGCGTCTGCTTCAAGTTGCTGGCGTACGCCGGCCGCGACTTCCAGATTCTGTGAGGCCATGGTGTCGGTAACAGCCGGCGAGGTCGGTGCGCGGACAATTTCGGCATGCTTGATGGCGCGCGTGAGGTAGAGATCGTAAGCACTACCCTTGCCAACCACAACCCGATTGCCAGCCTTGTCCACGTCGGCGTTGGCGCGTATCGGTGAGTCCTGTCGGACCATGTAAGCGCCTTCAATGACGACGTAGGGCGCGGTGTAGTCCATGTCACGGCCACGCTCGGGATCGATCGCAACAAAACCGATATCCCATTGCTGCGCCAGCACCCCTTCCACCACCTTGCCCGCGGCGTTGTAGGTAACAAGTTCAAGCGGCAGTCCCAGCCGCTTTGCAAGTTCGCGCGCAAGGTCCACTGAGACACCGCTTGCTTCGCCG
This sequence comes from Herminiimonas sp., assembly GCA_028292265.1. Taxonomy (GTDB): domain Bacteria; phylum Pseudomonadota; class Gammaproteobacteria; order Burkholderiales; family Burkholderiaceae_D; genus JAQGMR01. The sequence continues at coordinate 155,944 of JAQGMR010000046.1, read as the reverse complement.
CTCTGTGGGTCCTTGCGGGCCAGGATGGGGTTGCCAAAGTTGATTGCAGCGCGGAGCGTGCCGCTCGGTGCGAATTCTTTCATGGTGGCGGATCTGTTTTGAGAGTTGTTTGGGGAAGCAGAACCGCCTGGCATTGCGGCACATGCTGCGAGCACGAGCGTTGCCGCTGCGGCTGCCGCGGTTCTAAGCGCGGTGGTTGCAGTCGAAATTGCAGTCGAGGATGCCAGCGATCCCAGGGCTGGACGGCCCATCAATCGCTTTCGGATGAAATGGCGCGCACCGCGAGCATGCCCTCAATGGCGGCAATGGCGGCGAGTCCGGATGCGGGTATGGGGCTGTCCGCGTCCAGCAGGGTGTAAGCCATTTCGCCGCGCGACTTGTTGACCATGTTGTGAATGTTCAGCCCCGATGCCGCCATGGCGGTTGAGATCTGCCCCAGCATGTTCGGCACATTCAAGTGGGCCATTGACAGCCGAAACGGCGATTCTCGCGCCATGTCGACCGCGGGGAAATTCACCGCGTTGGTAATCACGCCGTCTTCAAGAAAGGCACGTACCTGGCTCGCCACCATGATTGCGCAATTTTCTTCCGCTTCCTCGGTCGATGCGCCAAGATGGGGGAGAGCGACGACGCCCGGCTTGCCAGCGAGGCCCGGTCCGGGAAAGTCACAGAAATAGGCCTTGAGATGATTGGCCTTTAGCGCGCTAACCGCGGCGGCTTCATCGACGATGCCGTCGCGCGCGAAATTGAGCAGCACCGCATGCGGCTTCATAAGCGCCAACCGTTCTTCGTTGATAAGCCCCCGGGTGGCGTTTATCAATGGCAGGTGCAGCGTGACAAAATCGGATTGCCGCAGCAACTCTTCAAGCCGGCTCGCTCGCACCACGCTGGATGGCAGCCGCCACGCGGCATCAACCGTGATTTCCGGGTCATAGCCGATCACATTCATGCCCAGCTTGATGGCGGTGTCCGCCACCAGGCTACCAATAGCGCCAAGGCCGACGATGCCCAGCGTCCGGTTCGGCAGTTCAATGCCGGCGAACTGCTTTTTGGCGGCCTCGACCCGCTTTTCCATGTCCGGCGAATCAGCGGAGAGGCTGTCGACATAGCGCAAGGCCGGCACCAGGTTGCGCGCCGCCATCAGCATGGCGGCCAGCACCAGTTCACGCACCGCATTCGCGTTCGCTCCGGGCGCATTGAAAACCGGAATGCCGCGCTTCGTCAGTGCCGCCACGGGAATGTTATTGGTGCCAGCGCCGCAGCGTCCTACGGCCAGCACACTGCCCGGAATCGACATGCCGTGCATGTCGTGGGAGCGCAGCAAAATGGCATGCGGCTCGCCGATGTCCGACCCTGTGATGTAGTGTTCCGTCGGCAGGCGCTCCAGGCCCCGGTTTGAGATCTGGTTCAGTGTCAGTACCCGGTATCTGGCCATGTTGGCTCCTGTTCTACAAACGTTCCGCTACGGTTGACCAGGGACTCCGGCCAGAATCGGTCGGCATGGCGCCGACCGGAAATCTCGAAGAAGTTATCCGTGCCGTTTCTCGAAGTCCTTCATGTAGGCGACCAGGGTGCGCACACCCTCGATTGGCATCGCGTTGTAGATTGAGGCGCGCATGCCGCCGACAGCCCGATGCCCCTTCAACTGAACCATGCCGTGTTCCCGGGCGCCCTTGAGAAAAGCTTCGTCAAGGAAATCGTCCTTCAAACGGAACGGAATATTCATGCGTGACCGGTCCGCCTTGTCGACCGGATTGCTATAAAAATCGGACTGGTCCAGGTAGTCGTACAACAGCGCAGCCTTTTCAATATTCCGGCTTTCGATTGCCGCGATACCGCCTTGCTCATGCAGCCACTCAAATACCAGGCCGGCAATGTAGATGGCGTAGGTTGGTGGTGTATTGAGCATGGAATCGGCTTCGGCCTGCTCTTTCCAATTAAAGGCCGACGGCGTTATCGGCAGCGCTCGGCCGAGCAAATCTTCACGCACGATGACCAGCGTGACGCCGGCCGGCCCGATATTCTTTTGCGCGCCGCCGTAGATCACGCCATAGCGCGACACGTCTACTGAGCGTGACAGGATGTGGGAGGACATGTCCGCCACCACCGGCACATCCCCGGTATCCGGAGCCCAGTGGTACTCAACACCGCCGATGGTTTCGTTGGTGCAGATGTGTACGTAGGCGGCTTGAGGGTTGAGCTTCCAGGTCGATTGCGGAGGCACGTAGGTGAATTTCCGGTCCTCGGCGGAGGCGGCGATGTTCACGGTGCAGTATTTTTTCGCCTCCTTGATCGATTTTTTCGACCATTCGCCAGTATTCACATAATCGGCGGCGGTTTTGTCGCCGAGCAGGTTCATTGGTATCAGTGCATTCTCCGCCATGGCGCCGCCCTGCAGGAACAGCACCTTGTAGTTGTCCGGTATGGACATCAACGTGCGCAGGTCGGCCTCGGCCTTGTCAGCGATGCTGATGAATTCCTTGCCGCGGTGGCTCATTTCCATGACTGACATGCCGCTACCGTGCCAATCCAGCATCTCGGCGGCGGCGCGCTGCAGGACCTGTTCCGGCAGAACGGCGGGTCCGGCACTGAAATTAAAAATACGCATGAATGATCCAGGGTGAGGTTGTAAGAGACCGGCCACTTGAAGGTCGGCCGGTACATGGTCGCCGCCGGTCACGGGCGCGAACGACCAGGCGGATTCGAAATTGATTGTCGGTCAGCGGATTCTTGATGGCATTCCCGCCGAACCAGCTTTGGCATGCGACGACTGGGCCGCAATTATTATGACGGAACTGCTGCAACGCGTGCATGCAGAGGGCGTGTGGACTGCAGAGGACGCGAGCAACGGCAAGGCAGCCGGCTCAAGCGTGCGGATGCTTGTGGATCGGATCGACCCAATGCACTTCCTGTGGGGTTTCGACCGCGGCGATGTCGAGATTGATGACCACTGCCTCGTTGTCGCTGCGTACCAGCACGCATTCGAGCGCCTCCTGATCGCTCGCATTCATTTCCTGGTGCGGGACATAGGGTGGCACGTAGATGAAATCGCCGGGGCCGGCCTCAGCGGTGAATTCGAGTTGCTCGCCCCAGCGCATGCGAGCCCGGCCACGCACGACGTAAATGACGCTTTCAAGTGCGCCGTGGTGGTGAGCGCCGGTTTTGGCTTTCGGATGGATGGTTACAGTGCCGGCCCAAAGCTTTTGTGCCCCGACTCGAGCGAAGTTGATGGCCGCTGCCCGGTTCATTCCTGGTGTCTGCGCCGTGTTGGTATCAAGCTGATCGCCGGGAACCACGCGCACGCCGTTGTCACGCCAGTTCGTTGGTTGGTCCGGGTTTTGGCTTGCGGTCGGATTCGTGCCGCCGTCAACCGGGCTAACGGGTTTGCTGTCGCTCATCGTTGTCTCCGTTTTTCCTCTTTGTATTTAAGTCCATGATACGCTGCTAATCCTTACCTGGAGGTCGACGATAAATCCCGCACGCTTCGTTATGGCTCACCCCGGCCGCTTCGCCTTGCGCACAGTCAAGGCGTTCCGCGCAAACCAGGGGTTTCTGCTCGCCGGCGCAGTTGCCTACTACGCGCTGCTGTCCATCGTCCCGCTCCTGATCCTGCTGGTCATTGCGCTCTCGCATGTGATCGACCAGTCCGAATTGCTGGCAACGGTGGGGCACTATCTCGAATGGCTGATGCCGGGCCAGTCGCGAGCAATCGTCACCGAACTGGGCAACTTTCTCGCGCATCGCGACGTGCTCGGCTGGGTTCTATTGGTGACAATGCTGTTCTTCAGTTCGCTCGCCTTTACGGTGCTCGAGAACGCGATGTCGGTCATCTTCTTGCATCGCGTCTCGGTCCGCCGCCGGCACTTTCTGGTCTCCGCCGTGCTGCCCTATTGCTATATCCTTTTCCTTGCGGTTGGCCTGCTGCTCATGACACTGGTGTCGGGCGTGCTGCAAACGGTGGGACAGGAAAGTGTGCAGCTGTTAGGGCGATCCTGGTCCTTGCGTGGCCTGTCCGGCGGGCTGCTTTACCTGCTGGGCTTTGCCGGTGAAATTTTCGTACTCACATCGATCTATCTGGTGATGCCGGTCGGGCGGTTATCCTGGCGCCACGCATTGATCGGCGGCGCCACTGCGGCAATCCTGTGGGAGATTACCCGGCACGTACTGGTCTGGTATTTCACCACGCTGTCGCAGGTCAACGTGGTGTACGGCTCGCTGACGACGGCGATCGTGGTCTTGTTCAGTCTTGAAATTGCCGCAACTTTGCTGCTGTTTGGCGGCCAGGTTATTTCGGAATACGAACGCGTAGAAACCGGCGGGCCGCCGCCAAAACTGGTTACCGAATCGGTGCCTTGAAGTTCAGGCAGGGCAGGGCGCTACTCGTTACGGTGCCATGACGTCGGGCGGCGCCGTAACCAGATCCGCCGGCTGGTCGATGTCATGCAGGATACCCGCGTCGTCCACCGCGATTTCCGTGACCTCGCATCGTCGCAGCAGGCCGCGCGCGCCCTGGTCGCCCTGGAGCGCAAGCAGCTCCGGCAAGTACTTGCGGCTAAAGGCCACCGGATTCCCGCGCTTGCAATGGAACACCGGTACCGCAATATCGGCGCCGGCCCGCAACGCCTCTGCCAGTGCATGAATCGTGGCAGGCCGCACACCGGGCATGTCGCCGAGCGCGACAACCCAGCCTTCGCAATCCATGCTCTGCGACAGGGCATGCACCAACGACGCCGCCATGCCTTCATCCGCATCGGGGCACACGGTAATCCGGCAACCCGCCGCTTCGAGGGACCGCACGACCGCAGCCGAATCCGGTCGAACTACGGCAAGCACATCGTCCATGGCTGTCCGCAGGTTGCGCGCCGACGCATCCAGCACGCTGTCGGCGGAATTCAAGCGAGCCAACAATTTGTTGTGCTGGCCGTCCGGAGAGAATCTGCGTCCACGGCCGGCTGCGAGGAGGATGCCGATTATTTTTCGCGTTGACATGGCTTGTCATATTGGCCAGCCGACTTGCGCTGGCGTTGGTTTTCATATCGCCATTGTGCCTGCGGAATCGATTGGCGCGATCGGCGCTATTCATGCACCGGAAATCGGCTCGGCGAGGCGGGCGCTTTTCGCGGAAAATAGAGCGTATACCGCAGTACTCAATTGCGCCACAGTCGGCGGCCGCACTGCCTCATCAACACCAGGGTAACAACGAATGGAAAGCATCGATCTTGAAGTCCTCAAAACTTGCGACGCATGGCTTGCCGCCGGCCACCGCTGCGAATTGGTCACGGTTATAAAAACCTGGGGCTCCAGCCCCCGTCCGGAGGGCGCCACACTGGGCATCTGCGACGATGGCCAGGTTGTCGGCTCGGTATCAGGGGGTTGTATCGAGGATGACTTGATCGAACGGGTTCGAACGCACGGCATCACGCGCCTCCTGCCGGAGGTTGTCACCTATGGCATCACGGCCGACGAGGCGCACCGGTTTGGCCTCCCTTGTGGCGGCACCATTCAGCTTGCCATTGAGCCGCTGTCGGCAAAGAGCCGCATCGGTGAACTGCTGGAGCGGCTTGACCGGCATGAACTGGTCGCGCGCACCCTGGACCTTGCAACAGGGGCGGTGACCCTGGCCCCTGGCAGCGCAGGAATGAACCTGGAGATTTCCGAAACCACGCTCACCAGCATCCATGGGCCGCGTTGGCGGCTGCTCATCATCGGGGCCGGCCAGTTGTCGCGCTTCCTCGCGCAGATTGCGCTGGGCATGGATTACCACGTCACCGTTTGCGATCCGCGCGAGGAATATCGCGAAGGTTGGCATGTGCCAGGTGTAGAGGTGGTGCATGCCATGCCGGATGACCTCGTGATTGACATGAATCTGGATCACCGCAGCGCGGTTGTCGCGCTCACCCACGACCCCAAGCTGGACGACCTCGCGTTGATGGAAGCGCTGAAGTCGGACGCATTCTATGTCGGCGCAATCGGCTCGCGCTCGAATAATGCAAAGCGCCGCGAGCGGCTCAAGGAATTCGATTTGACTGATGCGCAAGTGGCGCGGCTGCATGGGCCCATTGGGCTTTACATCGGCAGCAAGACGCCATCAGAAATTGCGATCTCCATCCTCGCCGATTTGACCGCTGTGAAGAACGGTGTGGCATTGCCGGACACGGTGCGGGTGGCCGGCGCGAAGAACGCAGCACAGGCTGCAGCCAGCGAGGACGTTTGCGGCATAGACCAGCCAGTCAGCGCGCCCTGAATCAGCGATCGGGAAGTGCGTATCCGGGGCCGGCCCATTGGTGGGTACCTCGCTTTTACACGCGTTGCGGTGCGTCATGACATAGCGGGAAAGCCGCATATACTCGCTCCGAACGGTCAACATAAAAAATCAACCACGGAGAGGCGACATGATGCAGGCAACAGGAAAGGGTCTGACGCAGGGGATCAAGCAGAAGCTGACAAAGCAAATTGGTAAGGCAGCCAGGCAGTCAGTTGAGACGGTCTCCCGCCTAGCGATCGCGGCCGGCATGGCGGCAACAATGGCCGCGTCGTTGTTGCTGCCTTCTTCCGCATCCGCGCAGTCGGCGGCCACCTATCCTTCCCGTCCGATCCGCATCGTCGTCACCTTCACGCCGGGCGGCGCGCCGGACATACTCGCGCGCATCCTTGGGGAGAAATTCACGGCGGCCTGGGGTCAGCCTGTCCTCGTCGACAACAAACCGGGGGCGGGCGGCAACATCGGCGCCGACGTCGTCGCCAAGTCGCCGCCCGACGGCTATACGCTGGTGGTCGGCACCGTAGGCACGCACGCCATCAACGGCGCCCTGTATGCCAAGATGCCCTACGACATGGTGAAGGACTTCACCCCGGTCAGTCTTCTCGCCACGACGCCCAACATGCTGGTGATTAACAATGACGTCCCGGCGAAAAACCTGAGCGAGTTCATTGCGCTTGGCAAGAAGGAAGGACACATGACCTTCGCTTCGTCGGGGTCTGGAACATCGATCCATGTCTCTGGCGAGTTGTTCAAGACCATGACTGGCATCGATATGCAGCACATTCCCTACAAGGGACGCGCCAGCGCCATTCCCGATCTGCTTGGCGGTCGAGTCACCATGATGTTCGATAACATGCCCTCCAGCCTGCCGCTTGTGAGAGATGGCAAACTGCGGGCCTTGGGCGTCACCAGTCTGAAACGCGCGGCCGCAGCGCCGGAAATCCCGACCATCGCCGAGCAGGGCTTGCCGGGATTCGATGCGGTATCGTGGTTCGCGTTGTTCGCTTCGCCTAACACGCCCAAGCCGGTGGTCGACAAGATCCAGGCGGAAGTCACGCGCATCATGAAATCGCCGGACGTGTCGAAGAAACTGAACGACCTCGGCCTGGAGCCAGTCGGTTCAACCTCGGATGAACTGGCGACATACCAGCGCAGTGAAATCCAGAAATGGAGCAAGGTCGTGAAGGATTCGGGCGCGAAGGTGGAATAAAGCAGAGGACTGGTATAAAGCAGTCGCACCGGCCGCCGGAGCCCTTCCGGTGGCAGGACGCGCAAGGCCCATGCGGCGCAATCTCCATCCCGCGAAGAGTCCGTGCCGCCTGGTTGGTGCGGCGCGTTGACCGCGTCCTTCTCAGATCGGATAAATGATCGAGTTCGGTATCGTTTCGCTGTCGAACACGCACAGGCGCGATTGAAAGCGAAGTCCTTCGCTGGTGCGTACCACGCGGTCGATGTAGCGGCCAACATTGAAGACCGTCGACAATGCTTCCGGCTTGGTGCGGAACACCGCGTAGTTCGCTTCCGAATCAATGCCGGTGTCGTCAAACGCGAGAATGCGAGGCGCGCTCACAACGTGGCGCTGGTAGTACGGGTCATGGAAAATGGTTTCACTGATGCCGTACACCCGGTCCTTCAACATCCCCTTGCTCTCGAGTGACATGGTGCACAAGGGGAAGCCACGGTCGTAGTTTTCGCGCGGCTGCAACTTGTAGCTGCATGCGTCGGTAAAGAACTCTGGCCAGAGCGCCCAGTCGCCGGAATCCAGTGCGGCAGCATAGTCGGTGTAGAGCCGCGACAAGTCCATCCAGGTCTGGAAGTCGGGCATGGCTTCAGATTTGCTCATGGGTTCAGATTTCCATCTTCTTGCGCCAGTAGGCATACATGCCGCGGATCAAGGTCTCCGTCACCATGTGGTCCGTGTTTTCCACGCCCCGCCCACCAAGCTCCGCGATGGTTTGTCCGTCCGGCTTTTGCTCAAAGGTTTGCTGGGAAAATTCGATGACTTCGCCATCGTCAGCGGACACAAACCCGGCCGGTCCGAACAGGTTCGCCTGGCGCAGGCGTCTGCGCTCCATGTCGGGCGTATCGTCCTCGAAGCCGAAATGGGTCCACACGAATCTGAAGGCGCCGTGGCCATCGGGCTGAATGTGGCGCGTCGAGACAGAATTGACCTGCTGCTGAAAAATCACGCTTGGAAAAATCGTCATCATGACCGCGGTCGGCCCTTTCCACCACGGCTCGGGCACGACGTCCAGGAACCGGTCGTCGTTCAATTGCATGCTGGCCTTGAAACTGGACACCCCGCTCGTGACTTCATTCGGCGCGCTTGCCACATCGTTGCGGGTGGAGATCATGGCGGCGTGACGGTACTGGCTATCCATGATCAACTGCGCCTTATTGTCGGCGCGCCACAGGCCAAAGACGACGAACCAGGTATGCAGCAGGCCCGGGTGATACGGATCTTTTATGTTCTCCTGCATCAGTTTCCAGTTGCCTGGAACCCGCTGGCGACTGTAGCCCAGCACCTTGAGCTTGCGACCGTCGAAAAGCCGGTCGAAGTAATGCAAAATTTCGGGTCCGAGGAAGTCTTCCAGCGATTCAATTTCATGGTCGAACGAGGCGAAGACCACGCCATTACGAATTGCGACTTTCAGCTTGGTGAGGTTGTGATGTTCTGGCTTGAAATCGGCTGGCATGCCGCCGTTGACCTTGCCGTCCTGGCGCACCCCGCGCCGAAACGGCACCCCGCGCAGGTTGCCTTCGAGGTCGTAATTCCATTGGTGGTAGGGGCAGGTAAAGTCAGTCACCGTGCCAGACGGCTTGCGGCAGAAGCGAACGCCACGATGGGAGCACGCATTCTCCACAACATTAACGGCGCCGTCCTGGCCACGAACCATGATGACGGAGCGTTCGCCCACCACAGTGCGCTTGAAGTCGCCTGGGCCCGGTATTTCGGCTTCCAGGCCTACGTAACACCAATGCCCGGAATAGAACAGGCGTTGCAGTTCCCGCCGGTGCAGTTCGTCGCTGTTGTAGGCCCCAAAGGGGATGCGCGACGAACCTTCCGATTTCCAGACTGGTTCGCGCTGGAACTGCATGGCTTGCTCACTCATCGCGGCCCTTGATCTCAGGAGGGTTTCGGCAGTTTCTGCTCGCGCCACAGCCCGAGCACCTGCTGCACGGGCCGGTCTGAAAAGCTGAACAGCGTGGTATCGGAAGAGGCCTGCAGTCGGTAAGTGTGCCACGAGGGCACCACGAACACGTCGTTCTCGTTGAACGCCAGCGACTTGCCGCCAACCTCGACGGTGCCGCTGCCTTCAAGACACGAGAACACCGTGCCGTCGGTGCTGCGATAGGGCACGGTTTCAAAACCGGATGGAAGCCATTGGGCAAAGGCGCCAATGGTTGGCATGGGCGACGCGCCGGTGGCCGGATTTACATAGCGCAGTTTGTGGCCGAAGTGGGGATCGGGTGCCGAGCGCGCAATGCCGAGCAGGGCGGCTTTGGTTTGGGTATAAGGATAGACGAACACGCGCGTTGGATCGGCGCTGGTCTGCGTAAAATCCATTGGCAGCATGTTGTGTCCGTAGCGCGCCAGCGCATCGCCCTGGGGTCGCGATTCCGCCTGCACGTCAGTGTCGCTGCTTTCGGCAAAGCCCGCGTCAAGGAACTGGACCAGCGGTATGTCAAGGCCGTCCAGCCATACCACCGGTTCGGTGCCAGGATTGCCATGGTCATGCCAGGTGTTGGAGGGCGTGATGATGAAGTCGCCACGCCGCATGACAGTACGCTCGCCGTCCACCGCGGTATAGGCGCCTTCGCCATCAAGAACCATGCGCAGCGCCGATTGCGCATGGCGATGGGCCGGGGCCACTTCGCCCGGCAGGATCAGTTGCAGCCCGGCATACAGGCTTTGGGTAATGCGCGACTGGCCGCGGACTGCGGGGTTCTCAAGAATCAGCACACGTCGCACCGCTTCGTGCGCCGTAATAAGCGTTCCGGACTCCATCAGCGCATCCCGAATCTCCGCATAGTGCCAAATGGCGGGCACGATTGGCGTGGCGGGCGAGGGGGGGACCAGCGCGTGCAAGACCTCCCAGAGCGGCGTCAGGTTATAGGCCGCGATGCGCTCGTAATAGCGCTTTCGCTGCGTCAGGGCGGGATTGTCTACGGCGTTAAGCATGAGTGTCTCCAGAGTTGCGGCATGCCCGGTTTGAGATACGCTACCGGACAGCGAGTGCTCCATGTTCGCAGAAACCAGGAGAACTATAAATAGCGGCGAAAAACCGCATGAATTGCCGGGGGTTGACCCTGGCAGTCAGATTTTGTCGATCACCACCAGGGTATGGGCAAGCGTACGCCGAAAAGCCTGCACTTCGCTTGCGCTGGCCAAGGTCGCACTGCCTGCTCCGCGGTCCACAACGCCTTCAACGCCCGGCCCACCAGCGCCCCGCCCACCACCGTCCACGCCGCCAGCGCCCAGACCACCGGCGCGCACCCCCCCAGCGCCCAGACCACCGGCGCCGGCCAACTTCCCACAGCGAAGGCTTTGCTCCAGATGACGGGCCGCGGTGGCCAGGTCATCGGCCCCCAAGTTGGCAGCCATGCCGTGGATATTATGGGCCAGCCTGGCAAGCGCGCCGGCATTGCCGTTGACGCCCAGTTCATTGTCGCTGCCCAGGGAACCGAGGCGGTCAAGGTCGGCGATGGCCTGCTCCAGTGTCGGCCGCATGGTACGCAGCAGCAGCTGGTACATGGCGACGTCGCCGTCGAGCCGGACCAGTGCAGCGGCGGTATTGAAGCCCTCCATGTGAGGCAACGTGGCATGCACGTTGCCATGCGCTGCATCATTGGTCGGCACGGCCGCCAAGGGCGCGCCGCTTGCCTCATTGCCACGTTCCCGCCACTGGTCCTTGCCGGCCCATGTCGCCGACGGAAGTTGCAGCCATCGTGCGATGGTTTGATAGAAGCGTTCCGGGTCGATCGGCTTGCCGATGTGATCCTGCATGCCGCCTTGCCGGCATCGCTCAACTTCTTCGTGCGTCACATGTGCCGTCATGGCAACGATGGGCAGTCCGTCGAAACGCGGATCGGCACGCAGGCGCCGTGTTGCCGCGAGCCCGCCAAGCTCTGGCATCTGCAAGTCGATCAGTACCAGATCCCAGGCGTTCGGCCCGGCTGCGAACAGCATTTCCAGCGCCACGAGGCCATTGACGGCGACATCGGTGTCGACACCGGCCGACGCCAGCATTTCGGTAGCGATCTGGCGGTTGATGTCGTTGTCTTCCACCACCAGCACACGCTTGCCGCGCAGGTCTGGCAGGGTAAATTTCGCTTCCGTTCTTTTCTGGTCTATTTCGGAAGCAGCGCGGCGCACGCTTGTGGGCTGCATACCAGACGGTGCGCGTCGGTGCAGGGCAAGGTTCGCCAGTTGTTTCACATCCACCGGCCGCGCCAGGACGGCGGCGAAGTCCGCGTTTTTCACCACGCTTTCCGTTGCCTGTCTTGCCGGGTTTTCCGCCTGTATTCCTGTCCGGCTCTCTGCCTGAACTTTTGTCCCGTCGGCCGCCGCATCCGCCAGCTTTCCTTCCGCCGCAGCCGCAAGCAGTATGCAGACTGGCGTATGGATCAAGTCGGCTGCGGCAATCTCGCCGGCGAGTCCGCCTGCGCCCATGCCCGGCAGCGCAGCGTCAATCAAGACCATGTCGAATGGATGCGTGGTGTCGGCCGCCACGATGGCCGCAACGGCTTCGGGAGCCGATTGCGCCAGGCTCGCTTCCATGCCGGCCAGGCCAAGCTGGTCGGGCAGGTCGTCCTTATGCAGGCCGCGCGCCTCCACCAACAGGACGTTAAGCCGGGTGCGGCAGGGGGTGCCTGGGGTGGTGTCCAAGGTGCCCGACTTGCGGTCATTGATTCCAGCCTCGGCCGCCGAGATCAACCCGAACCGCAACGCAAACGTGAAGCAGGACCCAGCACCCGGCTCACTGTTGACGGTTAAGGTTCCGCCCATTGCCTCGACCAGCTTGTAACTGATGCTCAGGCCAAGCCCGGTGCCGCCATGAATGCGGGTGATGGAACTGTCGGCCTGGCTGAAAGCCTGGAACAGGCGTGACTGGTGCTCCGGGTTGATGCCGATGCCTGTGTCGCTAACAGCAAACTGGATGAGGACAGACCCGCCATCGTTTTCCAATGGCGTGCAGTCGAGTTGAACCCGGCCTGCACGGGTGAACTTGATTGCGTTGCCAAGGAGGTTAACCAGCACCTGTGAAAGACGCAGCGGGTCGCCCACCAGGTCAACCGGGGTGTCAGGCGCCAGCACAATGTTGTAGTCGAGCCGCTTGTCGAAGGCGGCCTGACTGGTGAGCGTGATAACGTTGCCGAGCAGGTCGTTGAGCGAGAACGCTGCTTGCTCGATATCAATGCGACCAGCTTCGATCCTCGAGAAGTCAAGGATGTCGTTGACGATACCCAGCAGGGAGCGGGCCGCAACATGAATCTTGTGGACATGGTCGCGTTGGGCTGCGTCGAGCTTGGTGCGCAGCGCCAGGTAAGCCATGCCGATGATTGCATTCATCGGCGTGCGTATTTCGTGGCTCATGTTGGCGAGAAATTCCGATTTCATGCGCGAGGCATCTTCCGCAACCTGTCGTGCTTCCTGCAACGCGCGCTCATGGTCGCGTAATTCCGCGTTGGTCCTTGTCAGCTCGGCGGTGCGCTCGGCCACTTTCATTTCCAGTACCCGCTCTGAACGCTTCAAGTTCTCGACCAGCTGCTCCTGTGCCTGCTCCTTTTCCCGCCGGATCAGCCTGAAGCGGTCGGCCAGTGCGAGGGATAGCAGGAGCATTTCCAGCGACGATCCAATCTCGACGCCGTGCACCGCAAAGATTGCCGGAAGTGGCGCCCCGAAGCTTCGCGCGGCCGACAGCGTTGCGACGATGATCAGGCTGCCGAAGGCAATTAGGAAGTAGCCCGCGCTTGGCTGCCGTCGGCGCCAGCAGACAAGCCCCACCGCGACGGCAAGCAGCATGCTGAGCACATCAAGCGCGACGCCTGGCGTCACCATGGTGCTGAAGGGAAGGACCGCGAAACCGGCGACCTGGATCAGGTTCAACCCAATAAAGATCCGCATCACGATGTCTAGCCGGGGCGCGGTTTCCGCTGTGGTCAGGAGGTTGCGCTGGAATAGCAGCATGGTGAGCGCTGTACATCCGAAACCGGTCAGGCTGGCAATCGTGGACCAGGCGGGCGATTGCGGCCACAGGAACTGGAACCCCATGCCGTTGTAGCCGATCAGGGCCAGCGCATTGGACGCGACGAACAGCACGTAGTAGAGGTAAGTGCGGTCCCGCATTGAGGCAAACAGCAGCAGGTTGTAGAGGCCGAGAGCGAGCAGCATTCCGAAGTAGAGGGCTTGCCCCATGTACTCATGCAGACTGTTCTGCACGAACGCTTGGGGCACCCACAGCCGGGCCGGAATATCGATGGTGGAATCCGAGGCAACGCGCAGGTAGAACGTGGTTTCAGAGCCGGTGCGAAGACTGACCGGGAAGACGTGGTTGCGATGCATCAGCGGCCTGTCTTCGAAGATATGCGCGTTCCCGGAAACCATGCGTTCAAAGCCGGCTTCATTGGGCACATAAAATTCCACCTGATGCAGCGGCGGAAAGGCAATTTCCAGCTGCCGTTCGAGTACCCGGGTTGAGGTGTTGAGCATGGTGATGCGCAACCAGACAGCCCTGGTACGGAATCCGAAATTCAGTGAATCCTTTGCCCGGCGCGGCGCGATAAAACTGGTTGCCAGCGTCGGGCCGGTTACATCTCCAATGGTCCATTGCTGGCGCGGGTCTTCCAGCACGGTCCAGTAGGGAGTGAGATTGATCGGGCCATTCACGCCGCGGTCTTCCGCGAGTCGCAGTACCGGTGTGTCGGGTTGCACCGAGGCCACCGTTCCAGCGTTCGACTGCGCGTTCGCCGGCGCAGACGCGACCGCGAGTCCCAGCAAGGCGCACCACAGAATCGTCCAGCAAAGCGAATAAAGCGCACGCGTCATGAGACGGGTGGCCGAGGTTCTGCCAGCACGCATTCCGTGAAGTCGAGAACAGAGACGGGGGGCAGGCGCGGGACGGAGCCGAAACCGGTCCCCGGGTCGTTCCTGTTCCCCCGTTAGCCGATTAAACCAGGACATTGGCTTTCCCGTAGCGTTTCCTTTGGATGTTTGTCACCGGCGAGCTTAGCTTAGTTTCCTCGTGATTCTCGCCGCGGATGTCCGGTGACAGGATAGACGTGACGCCCTCAATTCCGGTTTGTTGCGCCAACTTCAATGGCGGCACAGAGCACACCGCATTTCCTGTTGGTACCGCGTTTTGCTTTGTATTATTGGGTGCAACCCGGCAGACACCTTATGGCCCATGGATATAGTCGAATTCTTGAGTCGTCTCTTGCGCGCCAATCCGCCCGAGGTCGGTCTTCCACGGGACCGCCGTGGCTGGATCGAAATCTCCGCCGTGCTGAGTGCCATCCACAATAGCGGTCATACGCTCGACCGTCGCGGCCTGCACCGGGTGGTCCAGGGCAACCAGACGCGCTTCGCCATTTCTCGCGATGGATCCCGTATTCGTGCGCTCCAGGACCGTGTGCGTGAGGCGCTCGATCCTCCAGCGGTGGAGGATGTGCCGCCCAGTCTGCTGTACCACGGAACGGCAGCGCACTATCTCGATTCGATCGCCCGGAACGGGCTGGTTGCTGGCACGCGTAAATTCGTCCATGTTTGCGAGAGTCCGAAGCTTGCCATGGAAGCCGGCTCCTTGCATGGGGAGCCGGAATTGCTGGCGGTTCGGGCAGCGCGGATGCTGGAACAGCGCTTCGTCTTTTACCGTGCCGGGGAAGGCATTTGGCTGGTGAGGTCTGCCCCCGCCAGATTTCTCGTGCGGTGGTAGCGGCGGATCGGGAGATGTTGGTCGGGATCAGGGTTCCGCGGGAGCGGTGCGATATGCGTCGGGGGACAACTGGCAATGGATCGAAGCGGGGAAGATTCACCGTCGAGAATGACGGCGTGAACGAAGGTAAAAATAGAGGTGAAGGCGGAGACTGGGATGCGGCAGATATTGCATCAGATAATGCAGCGGATAGCGCAGCAGCATGTTGGCTGGCTTGGCGACGCATGACAGAGCCGAAAAATTGAATCGACTAATTCACATCAGGTGCGCCACGTTGGGCGCACCTCCACGATGCCTCTGGCCGGCCCGCAGCGCCGCTGCGGATCTAAAAAAGTTCGCTGCTTGCTTTCCGTTGTTCCTTTGCATCCTCCAGCATGCGACGGCATTCAATGCGCTTGCGCGTAATGGCTGCATGCTGTTCGGCTTTCATGGGCGGCGCCGTCATCAGTTCCCTGAGTTCGGCTTCGTTACTGTAGTTACTCCGGGCCCACGTTTCCACGTTGTGCATCTCCTTTTGACGCCATACAGCAGTCGGTACTTCTCGGACAGCCCCGTCTTTTGTGCCGCCTGCGTAACCGCCTCGCCTGCATGTTCCACCAGCGAGTGCGGTACAGCACGGCTTGCGAAGGCCACCGCGTAAACAGTCAGTCCTATTAGACGCCGGATTGAATGCTTGCCTCATGATACATCGCAAAATGTTTTTTTTGCATATTTGCACCATGGACTGTCGCCGTCCTGAAGAGAACCGTTGCTCCCGAGCCCGTATGCGGATTTTCAGCAGGCCGTCCCTGTCGAATCGCGACCTGGCGGTTGTGCACCGCCGGATAAGGTGGCGGTCATGGCGCCCGGTCAAGACACGCACCAGAATCTTTGCGGAGAACAGCTTATGGAAAACGACTATGCGCAGCGCACGAGTTCCGACCTTGAGGACATTAACGAGAAGTTGCGAAAGGATGTGATTCGCTCCCTTGAGGCCCATGGTTCCCGTCAGGTGGAGGACCTGTCTGACATGACGGAAATCGAGCGGACCAAGTGGCTGTTCTGGAACCTGCATGAGCGGCTGGACGATATAAGGCTGATGGAGCCCACCTTGATCGGGCATGTGACCAGCACCCAGCTTACAGTCAGCGAAGGACAGTCGATGCTGCGCGACGGCCCGGCCCTGGAGAAGCGGCTGGAACTGAGTTGCAAGTGGAACCTGCTGCTGAGCTTTCCGGCATTCCAGAACGAGAAGTCCTATGAAATCGGAGAAGGCTGGATCAATCTCTGCATCGCCGACAGGCCGCCGGTATATCCCTCACTGCATGAGAAACAGCGCGGTTACTTGAATGGCGATCATTCGCTCTACCCCAACCAACTGTTTCTTGATGGATGGATAAGCGAGCCGGTCTGGCAGGAGATCAAGGCTCAGCTTTACACGCCAAACCCGAACTGCAGAACCGACGTAATCCTGCTTGATAACTACCTGTTCCCGGTAAAGCGAGGGTTCGATTTCGTCACGGGACCGGCTGGGTCGATTGGATTGACCAACATGGAATTTCGCTCGTTCTCTCACCCAACCGAACGGCGCATGACGCCGCGTCGCAACGAACGCGCTCGAACACCCTGAGCGATGCGGATGCGGCATGCGGTCCCCTGGAAGGGCGCATGCCGGTCCAGATCAGTACATGTGCTGGCCGCCGTTAATGGCGATATTTGCGCCCGTCACAAAGGCTGCCTCGTCCGAAGAGAGGTAAGCCACCAGGCCAGCAACTTCTTCCGGCTTTCCAAGGCGTGCCATAGGGATCTGCGGAATGATTTTACTGTCCAGGACTTCCTGTGGAATCGCCATCACCATCTTCGTGCCGATATAGCCTGGTGAAATGGTGTTGACGGTGACGCCCTTGCGCGCGACTTCGAGAGCAAGCGCCTTGGTGAAGCCGTGCATGCCGGCCTTGGCGGCCGAGTAGTTGGTTTGTCCGAACGCGCCCTTTTGTCCATTGACGGAAGAGATGTTGATGATGCGGCCCCAACCGCGTTCTGTCATGGCGTCGCATACCGGCTTGGTCATGTTAAAGACGGAATCCAGATTGGTCCTTATCACCGCATCCCAATTGGTCTTGTCCATTTTCTTGAAGGTCATGTCGCGCGTAATGCCGGCGTTGTTTACCAGCACGTCGATCGGTCCCAACTCCTTGGTGATCGTGGCTACGCACTCCTGCGCGGAGTTGTAGTCGGACACGTCGCACGGAAAGGCGTGGAACTGGAATCCTTGCTTTTCCATCGTGGCCAGCCAATCCTTCGCCTTTGTATTTCCGGGCGAATAGGTCGTCACGACTTTATATCCGAGTGCCGCAAGCTTGATGCAAACCGCCTCGCCCAAGCCGCCCATGCCCCCTGTCACTAATGCGATCCTAGCCATGTTGTCTCCTTCTCCGTTGAGGATCAAAACTCCGCCTTTGAAAAAGCCGGCCGTCGAACGCTGCGTTCGGCCGGGTCTTCATTTCTTTTTTCGTTCCTGTCCCTGAGGGCCTAGCGTTCTATCGCCAGCGCGACGCCCATGCCGCCACCGATACACAGGCTCGCAAGCCCGCGCTTGGCGTCACGTCGGATCATTTCATGCAGGAGGCTGACCAGGATGCGACAACCGGATGCGCCGATGGGGTGGCCAATCGCAATAGCGCCGCCATTGACGTTGATCTTGCTGGTGTCCCAGCCCATCTCACGATTTACCGCGATGGCTTGTGCGGCGAAGGCTTCGTTGATCTCCATGAGGTCGAGGTCCTTCGCCGTCCAGCCTGCCTTCTTGAGGCAAAGCTGTGAAGCGGAAACCGGGCCGATGCCCATGATGCTCGGATCCACGCCAGCTGATGAGTAAGCCTTGATGCGCGCCAATGGCTGAAGTCCGAGTTCCTTTGCCATGCGCGCGGACATCATCATCACCGCGGCAGCGCCGTCATTAATGCCCGAGGCGTTTCCGGCCGTCACGGTGCCCTCTTTCGAGAAAGCAGGGCGCAGGGATGACAGAGCCTCGACGGTCGTGCCAGCCTTGACGTATTCGTCGGTGTCAAAGGTGATGCTGCCTTTCTTTTGCGCGATTTCCAGGCCGACGATTTCATCCTTGAACTTGCCGGCTTTCTGGGCCGCCTCTGCCTTGTTCTGGGAAGCCGCGGCAAACTCATCCTGCTCGCGCCGCGAGACGTCAAACTTCTTGGCGACGTTCTCTGCCGTCATGCCCATGTGGTACTGGTTGTAGACGTCCCACAGGCCGTCCACGATCATGGTGTCGACCAGCTTGGCGTCGCCCATGCGGAAGCCGTCGCGCGAGCCGTTCAGGACGTGCGGGGATGCGCTCATGTTCTCCTGGCCGCCCGCGATAATGATGTCGGCATCGCCGCATTTGATGGCCTGCGCTGCAAGGTGCGTCGCCTTCAGGCCGCTGCCGCAAACCTTGCCGACAGTGAATGCCGGAACCATGTCTGGCAGGCCAGCCTTGATAAGCGCCTGCCGTGCCGGATTCTGCCCGCACCCAGCGGTAAGTACCTGGCCCATGATCACTTCATTGACCTTGGCGGGGTCCACGCCCGTCTTCGCCAGCAATGCCTTGATCACATGCGCGCCGAGGTCTACAGCGGGAATCTTTGCCAGTGAGCCACCGAATTTTCCGACTCCGGTCCTAAGTGCTGCAACGATTACGACGTCATCCATTTTGTCTTCTCCGGTGGTGTCTTGTGGTGGGCGGTGAAGCTGCCAAGGCTTCATTATAGAAAGCGAATCCGTCTTTGCAGCACGGGTTTAGCGCTGCTTCCGGCTTGCAACTCAGCCGATTTTACGTGGCGACACAGAAGCTGGTTGTGCGCCGTTACAAAGTTTGAGGAAACTCAAATTGTGATCACTAGTCGAACTCGCATCCGGTGCCGACCGGACACGAGAGTTGGGCAGTCTTTCGCGTTCGAAACTGCGGGGATCAATTACCGCCTCCAGACCATGCCAAGATAGCGCGGCATTGACATTTTGGAAACACCATACTTTGATCTATCTCAAATTGCAGCGCCTTTAAGGAAATCGGAAGCTTCAAACCCTGTTGTGCTTCTGGGCGATCGCCTCTAGAATGCGGTTTGTGCGCTGCACCATGACTTGTTTGCATTCCATGCGCTGGACCGAGTACACCGCGCAATCCAATCAATAGTTTAGGGACACGGAGCGAGCTTCGCGCGTTTCGGCCCTGAATCCAGAACCAGTCCACCACCGGCCGTCAGGCCCTACCCCGGAGAGAACCACCATGTTCCAACCTCAAGATCCTTTTTCAAACGCCGCCATCACGAATTTTCAAGCCCAGATCGTTCGCATGAACGGGCTTGCCGCCGCTGGCCTCGCCGGTATGGAAAAGCTGATCGACCTTAATCTCACCGTCATGCGCACTTCCATGCAAGAGTCTTCAGTGATTGCGCAGCAACTAATGAAGGCGCAGGCACCGCAGGAGTTCGTATCGCTGATTTCGCAGTTGGCGCGGCCCACTACCGAGAAGGCCGTCGCCTATAGCCGTCATCTGGCTACCATCGCCTCCAGCACGCAGGCTGAATTTGCCCGCAGCACCGAAGAGCAACTTGCCGAAACCAGTGCCGCCATCACCAAACTGGTGGATGACGCCAGCCGCACCGCGCCACCGGGTACGGAAAACCTCATGGCAATCATGAAATCAGGTATCGGTACTGCCAGCGCCAGCTACGAGCAAATGAACAAAAGCGCAAGGCAGATGCGTGACGCCATGGAAGCCAATCTGAACGTCGCCGCAACCCAGGTAGTCAGCAACGTCGAGCGTGCCGCAACCAAGGCCGCCAACGGCGCCGCTGCTGCAACACCGTCGGCTGCCTGAGTTCAGTAACGCTGGAACACGCGCCAAGGCACCAAGGTACCAAGGCACCAAGGTACCAAGGCACTAAGACGGTGAAGCGGTTGTCTGGCAAAGGCGCCATGCCGGAAAGCATTGGCGCCGCAGACAAGCTGCTGTAAATCGTTGTTCCTGAAAAAAACCCCAAAAGTCGACAGCGGCTTTTGGGGTTTTTTCATGAGGAATCCGGCAAGGCGGATTTGCGGCGATCCGACCTGCAACGGGGCGACCGGCCCTCCCGCAGACCTGCACGGGTTTGACCTACAAGGCCTTCGTCTCAAAGGTATTGCAGGAGCTTACCTTGCCGCTGTCAATGCCGCGCTTGAACCAGCGAACGCGCTGCGCCGAGCTGCCGTGCGTGAACGAGTCCGGCACGATATAGCCGCGCGCCTGCTTCTGCAGCGCATCGTCGCCGATTGCACTTGCGGCATTGAGCGCGGTTTCGACATCTCCATTCTCCAGAATGGACCGCGACTCATTCGCGTGGAACGCCCAAACGCCCGCGAAGCAGTCGGCCTGCAATTCCAGCCGAACCGACAGCGCGTTAGCCTGCGCCTCCGATGCCTTGGCTCGCGCGGCATCGACCTTGCGGGAAATGCCCATGAGGTTTTGCACGTGGTGTCCCACCTCATGCGCAATGACGTACGCTTGTGCAAATTCGCCATTGACATGGAATCGCTGCTGCATGAGGCGATAGAAGCTCAAGTCGATATAGACTTTCTGATCTGCCGGGCAGTAGAACGGCCCGGTTGCCGTCTGGCCTGTGCCACAGGCGGTCTGCGTTTGTCCGGAGAACAGCACCAGCTTCGGCTTGACGTAGCTCGCGCCGCTGGCCCGGAACAGCTCGGTCCAGACGTCCTCGGTATCTCCCAGCACGGTCGCGACGAACTTCGCCATCTGGTCGTTAACGGGAGGATGTTTGGCCGGGGCTTGCTCAACTTGCGCAGGCTGTCCGCCCCCTCCGCCGGTAAGCAGGTTCAGGACGGTGCCAGGGCTGACGCCGAAGAACCAGGACGCGACCAGCGCAATGGCGATCGTGCCGATACCGATCGAGCCGCCGCCCAGGCCAAAACCCCCGCCTCCGCCGCCGCCTCCATCGTCCCGTCGGTCTTCGACGTTATCGCTTTCTCGATTGCCTTCCCACTTCATGTGCACTCCTGCGAATCAGATTCAGAACAAGGATTCGAGTGTACAACAGTGCCTGCAGGCTCGACTCACGACAGCGCAAGCTTTGCTCGCTGCCAATCCTTGACGCACGCGCGGGCCAATGCGAGGGTCGGGTCAATGCACTGCGCCAGCAAGGGTGAATGGATAGCCGCCAGGCCGACCGGCACTTCAGTACAGCCGAGAATTACCCGCGTCGCGCCGCGGGCGAAAAGGGCCTCGGCGGCCTGCTCGAGCAGTCTGCCGCCGGCCTGCAGGTCACCGCATTTAACAGCGTGGCAGCCGGGCTCGAAAAAACGCGTGATTTCTTCATCCGTGTTGACGATGCACTCCAGCCCAGCGGCTGTAAGCCGGCTCTGGTATATGCCTGACAGAACCGTGCCGCGCGTGCCGAGGAGACCGATTGGGCCGACGGGTGCTGCTTCCAATTTCCTGGACGCGGCCACATCCTTGAATCGATTCGATTGGTTCGGCGAGTTCGACGCATTTGATGCGTTGGATGCGCTCGACGGATTCGATGAGTTAGACGGATTCAATGCGTTCGGCGCTCCTGATTCGTTGGTTGCATTGACCGCATCCCGTAAATGAGGCGCCCGGGGTGGATCGAGCGCATAAAGGGCGTCAAGCGTGACGTCGGCGATATGAAAGATCGGCGCGGCGCTTGCAGCCCTCAACTGGTCGAACCAGTAATGCGCGGTATTGCAGGCGATGGCAATGCGGGTGACGCCTGCACGATTCAACGCCGCGATCCCTTCAAGCATTGCCGGCAGAGGCGAGGCGCCGTCGCCGCGCAAGGCCTGTTGTCGGTCCGGCACCTGCGGCACGCTCCACACGACAACTGGAACATGGTCCTGGTCGCGCTGGACCGGCGTTTGTTCGATGATTTTGCGCAGCAGGTCAACCGTGGCAAGCGGGCCCATGCCACCAAGAATGCCAATCAAACCCTTCATGCGGCTGAATCTGGCATCTGGCCCGCGGCAGTGGGCAGCACCTTTATCCGCAAGTCGCCGACGCTCACCGTTTGGCCAGCGCGGACCTTGCAGGTTTTGCGCAGCTCTTTCTTGCCATCGACCTTGACTGCACCGCTGGCTACCAGCATTTTTCCCGCGCCGCCGCTATCGCAGACGCCAACCAGTTTGAGCAGTTGATTAAGTTCTACATACTCGCCTTGCAGCGTGAAGTCGCTCGTTTCCATTGTCATGCTTCCCATTTTAATTTTATAGTGCGGCTTCCGCATGCAAACCGCGCTCACTCGCGTGAATTGCCGCAGCCGTGCCGCCATCCCGTTGCGGCAGTTTCCTTGACCGCCACAGACGACACCGAACCGCCATGGCAAAACGCGCCCATCACCATGTTTATGTCGTCGAGTTGTCCAGCGAGGTGATGCTGCAGCCGCGCTTTCGTAAATCGAATCCCGATTACATTACTGGCAAGCCGTGCGTCTACGTTGGCATGACCGGGCTGAACCCCGACCTGCGCTTCGACAAGCACAAGGCCGGCATCCAGGCCAACCGTTACGTAGAAAAATACGGCCTGCGCCTGCTCCCATCTCTGTACGAAGTTTACAACCCGATGCCTTATCGTGCCGCCTGTGAGATGGAAGTCGAACTTGGTATCGGACTGCGCGAAGCCGGCTACGGCGTCTGGCAGGCCTGACTAAGCCGGCAAAGCCGGGTCCTCAGTCTGTCCCCGATTCTTCAGGTAGCCCGGATCGCGCCGACTTAGCTACCCACCAGCCCTGCAGCGATGTTGATTGAAAGGCCGAGGATCGCCGCGTTGAACAGGAAGCTGAGTATTGATTGGGCAAGAACGACCTTTCGCATCACGGGCGATTTCACCGAAATGTCCGAGGTTTGCGCGGCCACGGCAATCGTGAAGGAGAAGTAGAGGAAGTCCCAATAGTCGGGTTGTATATCGCCATCGGGAAATGCAAGCGCCCGCTTGTTTCCCGGTGAACGGTAGAAGACATGCGCGTAATGGAATGTGAACAGCACGCTGACCATGAGCCAGGAACACAGCACAGTCGAGGCCGTAAAGCCGTAGTGCCAAAGCTTGTCGGCAAAAGAAAGGTTCTTTGATCCCGCGAGTTCAAGCACGATGGCCAGCAGGCTCACCATCGCCGCGCAAGACATGATGGTCAATACCGCGGCCGCGCTATTGTCTTCCTCGACTGCGCTGGCGCGAATCCGTTCCGGTCCGGTATGGAATACAAGCCACCCAGTGGAAATTAGATAGAACCAGCCGCCGACATTCCAGGCAGCCAGGGCACGTGTGGTGAAGCCTATTTTGTCGGGCAAGACGATCCCCAACAAAAGGCCAATCGCAATTGCGATCAGCAGGCGAGGGCGACGGTGCGCAAAGCGGCGTAGTGGATGCATAGTGGCGGGCCGACACCTACTTCGCGGCCCAGGAATCCTTCAAGGTAACGATGCGATTGAAAACCGGTTTGCCCGGTACGGAGTCAATACGGTCGGCGACAAAATAGCCGTGGCGCTCGAATTGATACCGGTCCTCCGGCAGGGCGCGCGCGAGACCGGGCTCCATCCACGCTTGAACTGTTTTTTTGGAGTCGGGATTCAAGGCCTGCATGAAGACCTTGCCGCCGGCGTCCGGATGCGGGTCGAGAAACAGCCGGTCATACAAGCGCACTTCGGCCTGCACTGCATGGTGGGCGCTGACCCAATGGATATTGCCCTTCACCTTGTAGTTCGCCGAGCCCTCCGAGCCGGATTTACTGTCCGGGAAATAGGTGCAGTGCACGGCGATAACCTTGCCCGTTGCATCCTTGTCGCAGCCGGTGCACTCGACCACATAGCCGTAACGCAGCCGTACCCGGTTGCCAGGGAACAGGCGGAAGTAGCCCTTGCTCGCGACTTCCATGAAGTCTTCTTCCTCGATCCACAAGTTTTTGGAAATCGGGAAGGTCCGCACGCCATGCTCGGGCAAGTGTGGATGCACCGGTGCGCTGCACTCAACGCTCAAGTCTTCGGGAAAGTTGTCGATGACCAGTTTCAGCGGTTGCAGGACTACGGCGGCGCGTGGCGCGCGTGCATCGAGATCGTCGCGCAATGCGCCTTCCAGCGTTCCCATGTCGATCCAGCTGTCTGCCTTGGCCACGCCAATGCGCTCGGAGAAAAGACGTATCGATTCGGGTGTGTAGCCGCGCCGACGGATGCCGACGATGGTTGGCATCCGTGGATCGTCCCAGCCGTCGACGGTTTTTTCTTCCACCAGTTGCAGCAGTTTGCGCTTGGAGGTGATGGCGAAGCTCAGGTTCAAGCGCGCGAATTCATACTGGTGCGGCAGCGGCCGCTTGAAGAAGTTGGCCTCCGCGCAACGCTCGAGTATCCAGTCATAGAATGGGCGATGATCCTGAAACTCTAGGGTGCAGATTGAATGGGTGATGTGTTCGAGCGCATCGGAAATCGGATGCGTGTAGTCATACATCGGATAGATGCACCATTCGTCGCCGGTACGGTGGTGATGCGCATGACGAATGCGATAGATCGCCGGGTCCCGCATGTTCATGTTGGGCGAAGCCATGTCAATCTTCGCGCGCAGGACGTGTTCGCCATCCTTGAACTCGCCCGCCTTCATTCGGCGCAGCAAGTCCAGTGATTCCTTGGGCGTGCGGTTGCGGTAGGGCGAGTCGGTTCCCGCCTCGCCGAAGTTACCCCGGTTTGCAACCATCTGTTCCGCGGTTTGGCTGTCCACATACGCGTGGCCGGCACCGACCAGGTATTCGGCAATGGCGTACAGGGTCGGAAAATAGTCGCTGGCGTAATAGAGATGGCTTGCGCGCCCGTCATGCCAGTCGAAGCCGAGCCACTTGACGCTATCGATGATGGTATCGACGTATTCCTGCTCTTCTTTAGTCGGGTTGGTGTCGTCGAATCTTAGATGGCAACGACCGCCATAATCGCGCGCCAACCCGAAGTTGAGGCAAATCGATTTTGCGTGGCCTATATGAAGATAGCCGTTTGGCTCCGGCGGGAAACGCGTGACGACCTGTGGCAACGGGTGACCGTTGACATCGGTCCGCGCTGCGTAGTCACCGGACGCAATGTCGTGCTCCACGATCGCGCGCAGAAAATTGGAACTTGGGGAAGAGGGGCTGGGCGCTGCGTTCACGGGGGGATTCGCGGGACCGCCTTTTTTGTCGTTACTCATTGAATGGGGGAATGCAAAACGGGTTGATGCAGCAGCTTGCCTGCGATGGCCTCATTCTACCGTAGCGACGGGTCCGGCCCGGCGGCGGATCGCAAGCGGCTGTAAGTTCCGGTTGCGTCGAGCGACCAAACTACTCGAGTAACTTTTGCAAGGAGTGCCCACCATGTTCCATCTGAACCGTCACTGCATTGCAAGGCCGGTGCTCCCCGTCGTCGCGGGCCGAGGCGTGGCGGCCTTGTTGCTGTGTCTGAGCGCGCAACCAGTGCTGGCCCAATGCAGCGCAAAAAGCCCGGCCTATACAGTGGCCTTGCTGGAGCTCTACACCTCCGAAGGATGCAGCAGCTGCCCGCCCGCTGACAAATTCGTCGCCAGCCTGGGGGCGCATCCGGACTTGGCGCAGAAGGTGGTTCCGCTCGCCCTCCATGTGGACTACTGGGATACCATCGGCTGGAAGGACCGGTTCGCCACCCGCGACTACACCGAACGACAGCGCTGGCTTTCTGGTCTCGCCCGCAGCAAGACGATATACACGCCCGAAATCTTTGTGTCGTCCCGGGAGCTGCGCGACTGGAATACAGCCGGACGCCTGGCCAATACGCTCCAGCGCATCAATGCAAAACCGGCCATGGCTGACATCGTGTTGCGGCAGCGCGCCCGAACCGGCAACACCGCGTCAGTCGATGTTGAAGTGCGCGCTCCGGCAGGCGGCAATGTGTTCGTTGCCCTCTTTGAAAATGGATTGTCGAGCCAGGTGAAGGCCGGAGAAAATAGCGGCGCGACGCTTAAGCACGACTATGTTGTACGAGACTGGATCGGGCCTGTTACGGTTCCGGCCAATGCTGGCCAGCAGAGGCTCGCTTTGCCGCGCGCCTTGGCGCTGCCGGCCGATGCACGGCAGGGGCGGCTCGGGGTGGCTGCGTTCATGCAGTCTGCGGAAGGTGATGTAGTGCAGGCGTTGTCAACGCCGCTGTGCAGCAATTAGCCGAGCTGCGTCAGAAGGTGTGGCGATTACGCTTCGCTGACTACTTAAGCGCACCGTCCCGGCCGCCAAACCTGGCTCGGACCTCTTCGAGCCGCTTGCGATTAACGCCGAAGTCCTTGCGCCCGAGTCGCGAAGCAGAGCGCACGTCGATAACCTGGCGCGACTGGTCAGGCAGGAATTCCACATCGTCCACGAACTTTAGCCAGCGCGTCTGAAATTCAGCGTACAGGTAATCGGGTCGCGACTCGATGATGCGGGCGCCGGGCATCGCTGCGACGACGGTGGCGAGACGCGCCATCGCCGCCTTGCTGTCGCCCGAAAACGTGAGTGGCGCGATGACGTGGTAATCGGTGTGGGGATAGTGCGCAGCCTGGCTCATTACGACATTCCAGCTGGACGCTACTGGCGCCTTGAGCAAGCCGTTTTTTGGGCCAATGTCGGTCGGCCTTGTGCCGGACAACATTGAGAGCTGGCCGGCCAGCAGCGCGGCAACGGGAACCAGCAGAATTACGATAATGGCGATGGTGCCGAGACTCTTCAGCATGCGGGCTCCGGGCGTGAACAACATCCGGGCCATCATAGCAGAGGATCGTGCGCGCACAGCAGGCGCAGTATCCAGGTCCAACACGCACTCGCCGGTCGTTTGCGCAACTAATGAGGGAGCTTGCTGGCCTGTTGCGCATTGCTTTCGTTCAAGGTAACTGCCTTTTCTTCCGGTCCCGGCGGGTAATGATAATAAAGCCCATTCAGGTAGCGGGTCACCGCCAGTATGTCTTCATCGTTCCAATCGAGATGCGCATTGCCCTGCCAGCGGCGAACTTGTCGGGTCAGGGTCGCCCAATCGGTAGCCAGGCGCTGGTTGCGCCAGTGGACGTGGGTCGTATGGCAGGCAATGCAGTGGGTTGAATAGAGGAGTTCGCCGCGTGACGGTTCACGTTCTGGCGTGGATTGCGCGTGGGCCAACATGCAATAGCTGAGCGCGACGCACGACACAAGGGTCCTGGCGTATTTCGTGGGAGGCATAAGCCATCTCCGGCGAACGTTCATGAATAATCCTCGTCGGGCGGAACGGCTTCCTGCAGAAAGCCTTCGCCCGGCGCGGGGCGGAATGCTTCAGCGATTGCCGCCGGGATTTGGTCCTGTCCCGTTCCGCGACCCCGTGCCTCCATCCGGCCCCATGCCACCGCCCGGCCCCATGCCACCGGATCCCGTTCCCCCAAGTCCCATGCCGCTCGAACCCATGCCACCTGCCGGGCCCATGCCGGGCCCTTTGGCTGTCGGGTCATCTGGAATCGTGACGCCACGCTCTTTCGCGCGAGCCACCATCGCATCATGCTGCTCCTTGCGCACCTTTCTGCGTTCCGCGACAGTTTTCGACGCGCGCATTCTGGCGTGGTATTCGGCGCGCTCCTCCTTCGTCATCATCCTGCCGCCAAAGATAGGCTCCTGGTCTTGTGCCTTTGCATCGCTCCGGGCAGCGGGCGGGTCGGCCGGCCATGCAAAGCCGGCCGTGAGGACGCTTGAGACCGCCAAAGCCGACACCATGAATAATCGCTTCATGCTTTTCTCCTTGCTATTTGCAGTCGTTCCAAAGGCGCGTGGTTACGCCGATGGATCAAGCTGCGAAGTCGCGTGCGGGAACGTCGAGACGACGGTGAGAATTCGTAGCGACATTTCGCCTTCGCAGTCGCTGCCAGAAATACCAGAACCGCACCGCGGCACCTCGAACCTGCATCAAGATTGACATTGAAATTAGCGTTGTGGATAGTCGGTGCGGCCCTATTTGATAGATGCTCGCCTACTATATCGAGGTCACTAGCGAGGTCATTCGCCTCGAATTGGCGGCGAGCGTCGGCGCCTGATGCAATGCACCACCACAAAATCGAAGGAAAGCCATGCCTGATTCTTTGCATATCGTTTGTCCACATTGCGATGCGGTGAACCGCGTTCCCGCGGACCGCCTCCACGCGGAACCGGTCTGCGGCAAATGCAGCAAACTCCTGTTTACCGGGCAACCCGTGGATCTCAATACCGCGCGTTTTGCGCAGCACATTACCCGCAGCCAGATTCCGGTGCTGGTCGATTTCTGGGCGCCATGGTGCGGACCGTGCCGGGTGATGGCGCCGGCCTACGCGCAGGCCGCGCAGCGCCTGGAGCCGTCATTTCGCGTGGCCAAACTAGACACCGAACAGGCGCAGGACGTCGCAGCGCGCTATGCCATCCGGAGCATTCCGACGCTGGCGCTGTTCAAGGACGGGCGGGAAGTGGCGCGACAGGCGGGGGCGCTGGACGCGGCCGGCATCGTGGCATGGGCGCACGCGCAGGCGGCCGCACTGCCATGAGGACCAGCGGTTTTCGCCAGTAGAGAGTCAGTTCAACCGGCCTGATAACTGGCAAATAATGCTTTTCTAGCATGAGGTCTTCGCAAAACAGCACGCCAGTAATTCCGTGTAAAGGGTTTCCGTGCACAGAAAATACAGTGTCGCGTTCTTCGCCTAACATTCAACAACCACTATTGTTGATTTATCGCAAATCGATATAATTCTTTGAGTGATATTCACAGAACGGTTTAGCGATGTACCCAGCGGTTCGATTTTCCATAGTTTCACACGCCGCGTGGGCTCCCGGGCTGGAAACGGAGGACGCCTGGCGCGCGTGGAGTCGCAGCCATGCCAGCCTGCCAGAGTGCGGCGTTGAACCGCCACTTGCCGCACTGCCCCCCATGCAGCGTCGCCGCCTCGGTCTGCTTGGCAAAATGGTCTTCGAGGTTGCGTTCACCTGCCTGAATGGACGCACCGGTGTACCGATCGTGTTCTGCTCGCGCCACGGTGAAGTCGGGCGCTCCGTCAACCTGCTGCGGGGGCTTTCAGCTGGAGAGCCTCTTTCACCGACTTCGTTCGCCCTGTCCGTTCACAACGGCATTGCTGGTTTGCTCTCTATTGCGCACGGCGACACGGCCAACCATGTTGCCGTTGCCGGCGGGCTGAGCAGCGTCGAACATGCCGTGATTGAAGCCTGCGGGCTGCTGGCCGACGGCGAACCGGCAGTGCTGCTGATTGTCTACGATTGCCCTCTTCCGCCCGAATACGCGCCATTCAAGGAGCCAAACGAAGCCGCGTTCGCATGGGCGTGGTTAATGGAGCCGGCTGGGGATGACGCCTTTGGGTTGACCTGGCTCCCGCTGCCTCTGCAGCCGCGCGAGCCCGACCGTGAAAATATCTCGTGCGGTGGCCTCGACGCCTTCCGATTCTTCATGGGCGACCAGCCACGCATGACGCGTGAAGCTGGTGCCAATGCCTGGGAATGGTCGCGCCGTGCGTGACCACCTCGGGCGATATCTGCGCATTGCGGGAACAGGAATCAGCTTCGTCTCTTTTGGCACCGGCGGGCTGCTTCTGGGGCTCGCCATTTTTCCAGCAATCCGGCTCTTCATTCGGGAGCGCGGCGCCCGCGCTGCCGTTGCGCGTAGTGTCGTACGTGCCAGTTTTCAATGCTTCATCGCGCTGATGCAGGCGCTGGGTATATTGCGATTCGAAGTGCGGGGCCTGGAGCGGCTGAACCGACGCGGCCTGCTGGTTGTGGCAAACCATCCAACGCTCATCGACACGGTTTTCCTGATGGCGTTCGTCCGACATGCCGACTGCATCGTCAAGAGCACGCTTTGGAACAATCCCTTCACCGGCGGCCCGGTTCGTGCGGCTGCTTACGTCCGCAGCGATGACGGACCGCGCCTGGTGGACGATTGCATTGGCTCGCTTCGGGCGGGTAACAACCTGATCATATTCCCCGAGGGGACCCGGACGCCCAACAGTGGTTCGTTGCACTTCAAGCGCGGCGCCGCCAACGTTGCGCTGCGGGGCGGACGCGACCTGACCCCGGTCGTGATCCGCTGCACACCGTCGACCCTCGGCAAAGGCGACAAATGGTGGCGTGTGCCGGCCCGGCGCGTGCATATCACCTTCGACGTGCGGGAGGACATAGCAGTGCAACCGTTTCTGGGTGGCGGGTGCGACACCGTGGCAGCCCGCCGGCTTACCGACTACTTGCAACAATTTTTCGCCAGGGAAGGGCAACAACATGGAGCTGCATGAGGAAGTGAAGGCGCTGATTATCGAGGCGCTGCAGCTTGAAGATATGCGTCCCGAAGACATTGATAGCGATACGCCGCTGTTCGTCGAAGGGCTCGGACTGGATTCGATTGACGCACTCGAGTTGGGCGTGGCCCTGCAGAAGCGCTACGGCATTAGCCTCTCCGCCGAGTCGGCGGAAATACGCGGTCATTTTCGCTCGGTCCGCACGCTCGGCGAATTGATTACCACCCATCGGACAAAATAACCTGCAATCGAGAAAAGTATGACTGCGCTCATCACTGCCAGCAAGGAAGAGATCTTCGAGTGGACCGTGCAGACGCTGCACGACATGTTTGAGATCGACAAGGCCGCCATCACACCGCAGGCCAACCTTTACACTGATCTGGACATTGACAGCATCGACGCGGTTGACCTTGCCGTGAAAGTGAAGGAGTACACCGGCAAGCGACTGCAGCCAGAAACCTTCAAGGCGGTGAGAACCGTCGACGACGTGGTCAACGCGTTGTTCGCACTGGTGGGAGAGTAGCCATAGTCCGCCCCGCCTTGGCGGCCTTGGCAGTCATTGTCACGCTGCTGTATCCGCTCGCGATCTGGCTCGGTCACGGGCATCTTGAGCCGCGCCAAATGGCGGCGCTGCTGGTGCTGGCGGCCCTGCTTCGCGCCTTCACGCTGCGCGACACCTCGACGCGCTGGTGGTGGGTGTTGGGTGCGGCCTGCCTGGCGTTGGGCGCAGCGGTCGGCAACGTCGTAACGCCGCTAAAGTTCTACCCGGTTCTCGTCAGCCTGATTTTCTTCGGCGTATTTGGCTACAGTCTTGTGGTGCCGCCGAGCGTTGCCGAGCGCATCGCGCGCATCACCGATCCCAACTTGTCAACAAGGGCCGTGCGCTATACCCGCAGGGTCACGCAAGTATGGTGCGGCTTTTTCCTTCTCAATGGCACCATCGCTGGCGCCACTGCATTGTTCGCGTCCGAACGTGTCTGGTTCCTCTATACCGGCGTTGCGTCCTATGTGCTGACGGGCGCGCTGTTCTGCTGCGAATACCTGTGGCGCATCCGGTTCAAAAGGCAGGAACATGCGACAACCCGCTGACATCCTTTCCGTGGCTTGCGCGCCGTTCGCCACCGACGCAATCGTCGGCTGGCGCGGTAGTGCCGCGGTGACGGCGGACTCCTGGCAGCACCGCATGCGGCAATGGCAACGGCGCCTCGAAGGCGTTGAAAAACAGCGCGTCGCTCTCTACATCGAAGACAGCCTGGAGTTTGCTGCGGCGCTTTATGGCGCATGGCACGCGGACAAGACCGTCGTGCTTCCAGCCGACGTCCTTTCCGCCACGTGCGCTGCCCTGCTGGCGCACGTCGACTTCTTCGCCGGCGAATTCCCTGAGAGTTGTGCGCCGCTGCGCGTTCCAGCCGACTTTCCCGCCGCATGCGGCGGACAAGCACCGCTTGACGGCAACCATCCGGGGCTGGTGATCTTCACTTCAGGCAGCACGGGTCAGCCGCAGCCAATTCCAAAGTATCTGCGCCAATTGGCTGTCGAAGTCGCGACGCTTGAGGCGGTCTTTGGTGCGCAAATCCATGACGCAGAAGTGGTCGCCACGGTGTCTCACCAGCATATTTACGGACTGCTGTTCAAGGTGCTTTGGCCGATGGCGACCGGGCGCCCGGTGCACGCGTTGAGCCTGCTTCATATTGAGCAGTTGGCGGGGCGCCTCTCCCCCTGCAGTTGGGTGTTGGTGACCAGCCCTGCCCATTTGAAGCGGCTGCCGCCGACTGCGGCATTAAGGCAGTTCGCGCAGCGGGTTTGTGCCACGTTTTCTTCTGGCGGGCCGCTGGCCCCGGCGGATGCCGAGGCCACTGCGCGGCTGCTCGGGCGCGCGCCCATTGAAGTCTATGGAAGTTCCGAGACCGGGGGTATCGCATATCGCCAGCGCGAGTTTGGCCCGCATTTGAGCAAGTCGGACGCTGACTTGGAGGCTGAGTTGCGCGCTGATTCGGACGCTGGGACGGGCGCTGATTCGGAAGCTGATTTGGACGCTGATTTGGGCGGTGACTCAGGCGCTAAGTCGAGCAGTTACTCCGTCTGGCGCCTCCTGCCCAATGTGTCAGTGCAGACAACCGGCTTCGATGCGTTGTTGTCGGTACGCTCGCCACACTTGGTGGATGACACGTGGTTCCAGACGGCCGACCGCGTTGCGTTGACCGCGGACGGCGGGTTCGTACTGCGCGGCCGCGCCGACCGGGTGGTCAAGATCGGCGAGAAACGCATTTCGCTCGATGCCATCGAATCCGGATTGCTGCGCTCTAAACTGGTGGCGCAAGCCCGGGTCGCCGTGGTGAGCGGAGCGCGCGATGAGGTGGCCGCCTTCATTGTCCTGTCCGACTTAGGCCGTGAGGCGCTTGAGCGGCAGGGCCGCGCACCGTTGAACCGGATATTGCGCGAGTCGCTGGCTGGTGGCGTCGAACGGGTTGCTCTGCCGCGTCGATGGCGCTATCTGGACGCAATGCCGGTGAACCAGCAGGGCAAGACCCCGCAGGCCCTGCTGCTCGCACTGCTCGACCGGTCGGCGCCAAACACGCGGCCGACCGAGCCAGAAATTCAGGTTCTGGAGCAAGACGCAAACCGCGTCCTGATCAAACTCCATGCCACGGCCGACCTGGCATGCTTCGAGGGCCACTTCCCTGGAACGCCGATACTGCCCGGCGTAGCCCAGGTCGATTGGGCATGGTCCCTGGCGCAGCGATACTTTGCATTGTCGGCGGCCTTCGCCGGCATGCAGGCATTGAAGTTCCACTCCGTGATTCGTCCGGATACAACGTTCCAGCTGGAACTGTTGCGCGACGCCGCCGGGCGGTCCGTCGCGTTCCGCTATTTCTCGCCAACCGGCAAGCTCTCAAGCGGCAAACTGCTGCACGGAGTCTCCGATGGCATTTAAAGCCTGTGTGGTGATTCCGGTCTACGACCATGGCGTTGCAGTGGGCCGGGTTGTTGAGGGCGCACTTGCCGCCGGTTTTCCGTGTGTGCTGGTCGACGATGGCAGCGCACCGGACTGTGCCTCGGTGCTTGACGGCCTGGCCGCCGCCGCGCCGGCACAAGTCACGCTCCTGCGCCACGCAAAAAATCTGGGCAAGGGCGCCGCAATGCTGACCGGGTTTCGCCATGCCGCCGCAGCGGGCTTCAGCCATGCCGTGCAGATAGACGCCGATGGCCAGCACAGCACGAACGACATAACGCATTTCGTCGCGCAGGCAAGGGCGCGCCCGGAAGCGCTGATCGCCGGTTATCCCCAGTATGACGACTCGGTCCCCGCTGTCCGCTTTTACGGCCGCTACCTGACTCATGCGTGGGTCTGGATCAACACGCTTTCGCTCGATATCCGGGACTCGATGTGCGGGTTTCGGGTCTATCCCCTTGGGCCGGTGCTGGCGCTGGCAGCGCGGCACCGGCTTGGCGCGCGAATGGACTTCGACACCGAGGTGGCGGTGCGATTGTTCTGGGACGGGCTGCCGGTTGTTAACGTCGGCACCCGTGTCGGTTACCCAACAGATGGCGTGTCGCATTTCCGCATGGTCCGCGATAACCTGCTGATCTCCCGCATGCATACGGTCCTGTTCTTCGGCATGCTGCGGCGCGCGCCCAAACTGCTCGCCCGCCGATGGAGCGCGGCATGAGGCCCTCAGCCGGTCCGGCCAACCCGCGACACTGGGCGCAGATCAATGAAGCCGGCTTCATCGCGGGCATGCGCCTGCTGTTCTGGATTTGCCGCACCTTCGGTCGCTGGCCGTTTCGCGTGGCGTTATATCCGGTGCTTGCGTGGTATGTCCTGACTCGACGAGAGGCCCGAGCGGCTTCAATGCACTACCTGACACGCGTGCAGGCCGCTGGAGCGCAGGTCGCCACCGGCTGGACTGGCGTGCTGTGGCACTTCGCGGCATTTGGCGAATGCATCCTCGACAAAATGCTGCTGTGGGGTGGACTGTTCGATATGGCTGGCACCAGCCTGCATGGCATAGAGCTGCTCGATGCAGACCTTGCGCAGGGACGCGGCGGGCTGATGATCTGCTCCCATTTCGGCAACCTGGAATTGTGCAGGGTGATGGCACTCCGTCACCCCGGCTTTCGATTGACGGTGCTGGTGCACACCGTGCACGCTCAAAAGTTTAACGCGATGCTTGCGCAGCTCGACGGGCAAAGCCAGCTGGACCTGGTCCAGGTAACCGAGATCACGCCGGCCACGGTCATGCTGCTTAACGACCGGGTGGCTCGCGGCGAATTTGTGGTGATTGCGGGCGACCGGGTACCAGATGCGTCCGGTGAGCGCGTCTGCACGGCATCGTTCCTGGGTAAGCCGGCGCCATTTGCGATCGGGCCGTGGGTGCTCGCCTCTGTGCTGCAATGTCCCGTCTATCTCATCTTCCCGCTTCGTACTGCGGCAGGCGCTGAAGTGCATTTCGAACGGATTGCGGAGCAGGTGCGGCTGCCGCGGCCAGGACGGCAGGCAGCGTGCGCAACGCTGGCGGAGGCCTACGCGTCACGGCTCGAGCACTACTGCCTTCGCGCTCCCTACCAATGGTTCAACTTCCACGATTTCTGGCGGCCGGCATGCGCGCAAACTCCATGAGCAAGACGACCTCACGCTGGACAGCTGACGTGGAACTGCAGGTGCAGTTCTATGACCTCGACCCAATGGAGATCGTCTGGCACGGCAACTATGCAAAGTACCTCGAGATTGCACGGTGCGCGCTCTTCGATCAGATCAATTACAACTATCCGCAAATGCGCGACTCCGGCTACATGTGGCCAATCATCGACATGCGGCTGCGCTACGTCGCGCCGGCCCACTTTGGCCAGCGCTTGCGCGTGACGGCCAGCATTGTCGAATGGGAGAGCCGGTTGCGAATTGATTACCTCATCGCCGACGCCGAGTCGGGCAAGCGCCTCAACAAAGCGTCGACCACTCAGGTGGCGGTCGACATGCGCACGGGCGAGATGTGTTTCCTTTCGCCGCCCGTGCTTTTCGAAAAACTTGGAGTGACCCCTTCGTGAAACGACTGCTTTCATCTGCCAGCCTTCTGGTGTGTGCCAGCCTTCTGCTGTCCCCCGTGTCGGCGCTGGCCGCACTCCCGCTGGAAAAAATCCATTCGCTTCTGGCACATCCCGCCGTACTATGCGGCCGGTTCGACCAGAGCAAGCAGCTTGCCGGTATCAAGAAGCCGCTGGCCTCGTCCGGCCGCTTCTGCGTGGTCGCCGGAAAAGGCGTGTTGTGGCGGACGCTGCAGCCGTTTCCGAGCACGCTGAAGTTGACTCGCGATGAAATCGTGCAGACCCAGGGCGAGCGCGTCGCCGTGCGGCTCGACGCCAGGCAGGAACCAACGGTGCGGCTTATCAACAATATGCTGTTCTCGCTCCTGGCGGGCGATTTGGGCGCGCTGCAGACACTGTTCGAGGGTGACGGGACGGTGCAAGGAAAGCAGTGGAGCGTCGCCTTGACCACGCGCGATGCAGGTATTGCGAAAGTTATCGCCGGCGTCTCGCTGGACGGCGGCGCGAACGTGGAGCACATCTCCATCCGTGAAGCCAGCGGCGATCGTACGAACATCCAGTTCTCCGGGATGCAGACGGGTGAGTCGGCGATGACTGCGGAAGAGTCGGCCCAGTTTTGAAGCTCTCGCGCATTCTTGTCGTTAGCTGGGCACTCGTGGTAGCCATGCTATGCGCGCATCTGGGCTATCTCGTGTCGACTAAACGCTTTGCGCCTGACACTGACATCATGGCGCTCCTTCCTGCGCAGGAGCGGGACCCGGTACTGCAACAGGCGTTCGGCCACATGGTTGACGCCGCCCAGCAAAAGCTGATCGTTGTCATTGGCGCGCCGGACTGGACAGGCGCCAAACTTGCGGCGGACGCGTATCTTGCGGCGCTGGCGACGCACGAAGACATTCTTCGACCGGACGTGGGACTCGGCAGCAAGTCGCCGCAGGACTGGCTGGCTGTCTTCAACGATCACCGCGACATACTCATGACCGCGGCCGATGAGTCGGCCTTGCGAGCACGCGGCGGAGAACAGTGGGCGCAGCTAGCCCTCGCGCAACTGCAAAGTCCATTCGGCGGCCCGCGCCTCGGACCCTGGAAAGATGACCCGTTCGGTCTGTTTGCCGGATGGGCTCAGGAGCGGGCGCGCGAGACGCCGGTGCGGCCGCGCGACGGGCGGCTTTTCGTCGGCGACGGCAACTTCCAGTATGTAGTGATGCCGATGACGCTGCGCCAGCCAGCCTTCGCGCTCCACACGCAAGAGGCGATAGGCCCTGCGCTGGAGAAAGCGCGTGCCGCGGCTCTGGCAAGCGTGCCGGGCGCCCGCGTGCTGGAGGCGGGCGTCGTGCTTCACGCGGCCGCGGCCGGCAAGCAGGCAGGCCGGGAAGTGTCGACCATTGGTATCGGTTCCCTCATTGGAATCGCCTTGCTCGTGTGGTTCGCGTTTCGCTCATTTAAGCCTATCGCCTACCTGGCATTGTTGATTGGCGTCGGGTGCCTCGGTGCGCTTTCCATTTCGCTGCTGGTGTTTGGCCGCGTCCATCTGTTAACGTTGGTCTTTGGCGCAACCTTGATCGGTGTGGCGCAGGACTACGGCATCTACTTCCTTTGCCGGCGCCTGGCTGCGAATCCCTCCACATCGTCTACCCGATTGTTGAGGGACCTGTTGCCAAGCCTGCTGCTGACCCTGATCGCAGCGGCGATCGGATATCTCGGCCTTGCATTGACGCCGTTCCCCGGGCTGCGTCAAATGGCGGTTTTCTCGGTGACCGGCCTGGTATTTGCGTGGCTGACGGTGATCTGCTGGTACCCCACGCTTGTCGGGCCAACCAGCTTCGCCGCTGGCGACGCGGCGGCACGATGGGGCAGGCTGCTGGGCCACTGGCCCGTGCCGAAGGCGCGGCGTGGCTGGCTGATCGCAAGCGTCGTGGCGGCGTGTGTGCTGGCGACTGGATGGGCACGGCTCGGCGTGAACGACGACCTGCGCTCACTGCAAAACCCGCCGCGCGACTTGATCGCGCAACAGCAACAAGTCGGTGCGTTGCTGGATGCGCCAACGCCGGTCCAGTTCTTCCTGGTGCGCGGCGCCGATGCCGAGGCTGTCCTGCAGCGTGAGGAAGCATTGAAGCGGGCACTCGCGCCGCTAATTGCGGCTGGCAGCCTGGGCGGCGTGCAGGCTATCTCGAACTGGGTCCCTTCGGCTAAGTCGCAGGCGAGCCGAAAGCAGGCGCTGGACGAAAGCCTGCTTGGCACTAACGGAGCCTTGCCGCTGTTGGCTCGGCAACTTGGCGAGGGCGACGATTGGGTCCGCCTGGCACGCGCGCGCAACGCCGACAAGGAAACGCTGCAAGTCGACGCGTTCCTCGCCGCCCCTGTCAGCGAACCGTTCAGACACTTATGGCTCGGTGACGCGGAAGGCGGGAAGGCCAGTATCGTGGCACTGCGTGGCTTGCGCCTGGGCGAGATCGCCCGGATACAGCAGGCTGGGGTGGGCTTGCCTGGCGTGCAGTGGGTCGACAAGGTCGCTGAAATTTCATCCGTGCTGTCGCGCTACCGTCGTTACATGGGCTGGGCGCTGCTCGGCTCGTACCTGGCGGTCTTTTGCCTGCTCTCGCTGCGTTACCGCGGCGGCGCCTGGCGCGTGATTGCACCGGCGGTAACTGGCAGCGCCGTGACGCTGGCAATCCTGGGTTTGATTGGCCAGCCACTACAGTTGTTTCACCTGCTTGCACTCATGCTGCTGCTTGGCATTGGCGTCGACTATGGCGTGTTTTTTCAGGAGCGCTCCGGGCGACGCTCGGAGGGAGCGGCATGGATGGCCGTCACGCTCTCGGCCGGCGCCACGCTGCTGTCCTTCGGCTTGCTGTCGCTCAGTCGCACGCCGGCATTGCAGGCCTTCGGCACGACGATGTTGCTGGGCACCGCGCTGGTCTGGGTGCTGGTGCCTTGCTTCGGACAACGGCCGCATGTCAGCGGGGCCGGTGATGCAGTCGTGCCCGCGGTGGCGGCATGAAGTTCCTGCTGTTGGGTCTGGCCTGCCTGGTCTCTGCTTGCGCGACGATGTCGCCGGCGTCGACAGTGCCGGCATCGGCATCGGCATCTTTATCGGCAGCCGTAACGGTCCCGGCACGCCTGGGACTGCGCCTTGCCCCATCGGCGCTTGGTGCAAGCATCAGCCTGCAACAGCAATTGCACGTCGTGCGCGAAGGCCGAACGGATGATCTGGAGGCTGCCCTGGAAGTCGACGGCGCACAGATAAATCTGGTCGGCCTTGCAATGGGACAGCGGGTTATGACACTAAGCTATGACGGCGTGAAGCTTTCCACCTGGCGTCACGCGCTATTGCCGAAACAAGTGCAGGGCGAGGACGTGCTCGAGGACATCCAGTTGACGTACTGGCCAACCGACGCGATACGCGCGGCGCTGCCTGCCGGCTGGTCGATTGAGGACGATGGACTGCAGCGTCGACTCTGGGTCGGTAGCGAGCTTATGGCTCGAATCGGCTATAGCGCCAATCCGCGCTGGGAGGGGCCGGTTGTATTTGACAACCTGCGTTATCACTACCGGCTGACGATTCAATCGGTTATGAATCACCAATGACATGAATTACCTTAACCATCTCGGTTTGATCTGCGCTGCCGGCAACTCGGTTGACGAGGCCCGGCGGCGCCTGTTCGACTCGGCTGAAAGCGGCCTTGCCATGACCGACCGCCATTCGCCGGGTCGCCTGCTGCCACTTGGCATCGTGGAGTCGATACTGCCTGATGTCGGCCACTTGCCGCTGGTCGATCGCAGCCGTAATAACCAGTTGGCGCTGGCGGCGTTGTCGCAGATTCGGGCAGCCGCCCAGGAAGCACTCAAGCGCCACGGCGCCAACCGGGTTGCGGTCGTGGTTGGCACCAGCACCTCGGGCATTGGGGAGAGTGAGGCCGCGTGGCGCGCGCATGCAGCAACCGGCAGCTTCCCGCCTGAA
Organism: Herminiimonas sp.; assembly: GCA_028292265.1. GTDB lineage: Bacteria > Pseudomonadota > Gammaproteobacteria > Burkholderiales > Burkholderiaceae_D > JAQGMR01. Next base: position 116,462 of record JAQGMR010000046.1, on the reverse strand, counting down.
TTTCACTATGGCCAGCAGGAACTCGGCTCGGTTGCCGCCGTTATCGCCGCCGACCTCGGCGCCACCGGCCCGGCTTATGTGCATTCGGCAGCGTGCGCCTCGGGCGCCAAGGCAATGGCCAGCGCCGCGCGGCTGCTTAATCTCGGTGTCTGCGATGCGGTCATTACCGGCGGCGTCGACGCTCTGTGCGAATTTACCGTGGCGGGTTTTGCGGCGCTGGAGGCAGTGAGTGGCACACGCTGCAACCCGCTAAGCGCCAACCGAAATGGCATCAACATCGGCGAAGGCGCCGCGCTGTTCCTCATGACAAGGGAGCCGGCAGCGGTAGCCCTGTGCGGATGGGGCGAGTCGTCGGACGCCCATCACATGTCCGCGCCCGACCCGACCGGCAAAGGGGCGACCGCCGCCATGGCAGCGGCGCTGCGGCGCGCCGGCATCGATGCCAGCCAACTCGACTACATCAACCTGCATGGCACCGCGACGATCCAGAACGACGCCATGGAGTCGCGCGCGGTGCATGCACTGGTCGGCGATACGGTCGCAGTCAGTTCGACCAAACCCTTCACGGGCCACGCGCTGGGTGCGGCCGGCGCTATTGAAGCCGCCTTTTGCTGGCTCGCGATGCAAGATTACAACGCGGAGGGAAGGTTGCCTCCCCACCTGTGGGACGGAGCGGCGGACCCGCAACTGCCATCGCTCTGGATGGCCGCACCGGGTGAGCGCACGGGAGCGCCAATCCGCTGGAGCATGAGTAACTCATTTGCATTCGGCGGCGCTAACGCAACGCTGGTGTTTGGAAGGACCGGCCATGACGGCGCTTAACCAGTCGACGCAGCGATCGCTGGATGAATCGCCGGAGCCATCTCGCGCGCAATCGCCTCAGCAATCGCCTGAGCAACGGTCTCGGCAATCGCCTGAGCAATCGTCTGAGCAACCACCAAGGCAATCACTTGAGCCATTGCTTCACCAGTCGCTCGGCCAACCGCCTCACGCATTGCCTGACATCCGCGCATTGGTGCCGCATGCGGCACCAATGTTGTTGCTGGACCGTGTGCTTGCTGCCACCGAAGACAGCTTTGTGGCAGAGCTCATCATTCGGGCCGACGATCTCTTTTGTGGCAAGGATGGCGTGGGCGGCTGGGTCGGCATCGAATACATGGCGCAGGCAATTGCCGCGCATGCGGGATATCTCGCCTTACGGCGCGGCGATCCGGTAAAAATCGGCTTTTTGCTGGGCGCTCGGCGCTATGACTGTCAGCGCTCCGTCTTCCGCGTCGGTAGTGCGTTGCGCGTGGAGGTAGTGCGCGTGCTGATTTCGGATAGCGGGCTTGGCTCGTATGCCTGCCGGATTGACGACGAACATGGGGAGGCGGCAACCGCGACGGTCTCGGTATTCCTTCCCGCTAATGCTGACGAATTCTTGAAAGTTGGTGAAGCATGAACAAGACGGTTTTAGTGACGGGATCGAGCCGCGGAATCGGGCGCGCAATTGCGTTGCGCCTGGCGCGAGACGGGTTCGACCTCGTGCTGCATTGCAGGCAGCGGCTAGACGACGCGCAAGAAGTGGCACGCGAGGTAGCGCTGCTCGGCCGCGCGGTTCGGGTGCTGCAGTTCGACATTGCAGACCGGGGCGCGGTGCGCGCGGCCCTGGAAACAGACATGGCAGCGCACGGCGCTTTTTATGGCGTCGTCTGCAATGCGGGCGTTACCAGGGATAACGCGTTCCCGGCGATGCCAGCGGAGGATTGGGACCTGGTCCTGAAGACTAATCTCGACGGTTTCTACAACGTCCTTCAACCATTGGTCATGCCAATGGTGCGCAAGAAGGAGGGCGGGCGCATTGTCACCATCTCCTCAGTTGCCGGCGTGGTTGGCAATCGCGGGCAGGTCAATTACAGCGCCGCAAAGGCCGGCATTATCGGTGCCAGCAAAGCGCTCGCCGTTGAACTGGCTTCACGCGGCATCACCGTCAATTGCGTCGCACCGGGGTTGATCGAGACCGAGATGATTGTCGACGCGTCGATCGAAGAGGCGCTCAAGCTGATTCCGGCGCGCCGTATCGGCCGCCCGGAGGAAGTGGCCGCCGCCGTGAGCTTCCTGATGGCGGAGGACGCGGGGTATGTAACGCGGCAAGTAATTTCGGTCAACGGAGGTCTGGCGTGAACCGCCGCGTCGTCGTTACGGGAATGGCCGGAATCACGCCCCTGGGCAATGACTGGCCGACCATCCGGGCTGCGCTAGGTCGCTACCAGAATGCCGTCCGGCGCATGGATGACTGGGCGCAGTACGAGGGTCTCAATACGCAGGTTGCCGCGCCTGCGGCGCCGTACCAGCTTTCCGCGCGCTACGATCGCAAGTCAATGCGCAGCATGGGCGCGATCGCGCTGATGGCCACCCGCTCCGCAGAACTGGCGCTGGCTGACGCCGGCCTGCTGGACGATCCGCTACTGAAAAGCGGCAGGCTGGGGATTTCCTTCGGATCGTCGGCCGGCACGCCGAGCGCCATCGGCGATTTCGGTCGCATGCTCGGCGAAAAGAGCACGCGAGGCATCAACGCGACAACCTACATAAAGATGATGGCCCATACCGCGCCCGTCAACATTGGCGTGTTTTTTGGTATTACTGGCCGCGTCATCACAACCTCCAGCGCATGCACTTCGGGTAGCCAGGGCATCGGCTATGCCTACGAGGCAATTCGGAGCGGCCGTCAGACCGCGATGATCGCCGGCGGCGCCGAGGAATTGTGTGCCACTGAAGCGGCAGTCTTCGACACCCTGTTTGCTACCAGCGTAAAAAACGACACGCCTCACCTGACCCCGCGCCCCTTCGACACCGACCGCGACGGTCTCGTGATCGGTGAAGGAGCCGGTTCGCTTGTCCTGGAAGATATGGAGCACGCGTTGGCACGGGGCGCGCGCCCCTATGCGGAGATTGTCGGGTTTGGCACCAACAGCGACGGTTGCCACGTCACGCAACCCAACCCGGTAACGATGCGCATTGCCATGGAACTTGCATTGGCCGACGCGGCGCTTGGCGCTTCCGTCATTGGCTACGTCAACGCGCATGGCACCGGCACGCAGCACGGTGACATAGCAGAGACTGCAGCGACGGCAGCAGTGTTCGGTAACGCAATGCCGATCAGCTCCCTGAAAAGCTACATGGGGCATACCCTGGGCGCGTGCGGCGCCATCGAGGCGTGGGCCAGCATAGAGATGATGCGGGAAGGGTGGTTCGCCCCCACGGTGAATCTGAGCCGGGTGGACCCGGCATGCGCGGAGCTCGATTACATCAAGGGCTGTGGCCGGGCATTGGAAACGGAATTCGTCATGTCCAACAATTTTGCATTTGGTGGTATCAACACGTCGCTTATCTTCCGGAGGCTTGCCTGATCATGAAATCACGTCATGTCGTTATCCCGCTGTTCGCTGCCATCGTACTGACGGCTGCCTGCACTACCAACGTCAAGAAGCCGACCGCGGACCAGAATCCACCGCCATCCGAGGCGTTCTCGAAGTTCGGTCGGTTCGAGCTCAAGCCGATCAACACCGTGGAAGGATGTGACAAGCAGCACGGAGCCGACGTCGCACTGCGCGCGATCCAGGACCGCATGACGGATCGCCTCGGCGGCGTGATTGCGACGTGGAACAAGAAGTCTGCGCCGGCTGGCTCCCGCAAGCTGATCGTTGAACCGATTTGCTCTGATGCCAAACTGGTCGGAACGAGTGCGCGCATATGGGGAGGCGCATTTGCAGGCAGTTCCGCGATCGTATTGAAGGTGCGGTATGTCGACGCTGCGACCGGCAAGACCATTGCTGAACCGGTTTTTTATCAGCGCGCGAGTGCCATGGGTGCTGCCTGGACTTTTGGCGCCACCGACCGTGACATGCTTAAACGGATTGTCGACCTGGTCACGGATTACGCCGTCGGAAATTACATGGTCGCGACGGGCGGCCCAACCGGGCTCTAAAAAGCCTGCAGGGCGGAAGAACCGCGGCGTCCTGCAGCGCAGGCGCCGAGGACCTTGCTCTGGGCCGATGCCGTTAGCTGCAAACAGAACAACAAAAAAAGGGAATCAATGAAATCTACCGCCGTTACAGCGCTGCTGGCCGTTTTTGTCCTGAGCTTCGCTTCGCAGGCCGTGGCCCGCAACGTCAAATACACCTTGCCGATCGCGGCCACGCTGCAGTCCGCCGCTGCCAGCGCCGGCTTTGGCATTGACCCGACAATCAAGCTTTATTTCGGTCCGCAGAAGGCGCCGGAAAACGCGCAGCCGCTGGGTTCGGCCAGCGCAACAGGCAAAGTCCGGATCATCAAGAAGCAGGATCTGCCTTCATGCCAGGCGTCCTTCGTCCAGGCGCTGGAGCAACTGCAGAAGGATGCAAAAAGCATCAACGCCAATGCGGTAATGAACATCGTCAGCTACTACCCGAAGGAGGCCCCGCTGGTGAGCGAGAAGGAGTTCGACTGTTGGGCCGGCAGTTTCTCGACCATCCTCATGTTGAAGGGTGACTTTGTCAGAGTCGCCGACTAAGAGGCTTGCCCGGCCGGCAGCCATAGTCTGGCTGATCGACGGTAACGAGGCGAATGCTTGCCGACTGGAGCAGTTCTGCGCGGTCCTCGGACCCGGCGAGACGGCCCGGCTTGGACGTTTTATTCGTCCAGAAAGGCGCAAGCAATACGTGCTGGGACGGATGCTGCTGCGGCAGGCCGTCAGCCACTTCACCGGCCTGTCGGCAACGAGCATCGGCGTCATTGAACGCGAGGGCAACAGTCCGCAGCTAAGGCTGCCCTCATCGTGTGTCACGCCTCAGTTCAGCATCTCTCATAGCGCTCAATGGGTAGCCTGCGCGGCAAGCGCCGAGGTGCCGCTTGGTCTTGACATCGAGTCGGTCAAACGGGAACGGGACGTGGCCAACGCGGCGGAAGCGGCGTTTTCCATGCATGAGCGGCAGTACGTGATGGAAGCGGATGGCGAAGAGCGGCTGGCGCGGTTCTACCGTGTCTGGACCGTGAAGGAAGCGCTGTTCAAGCTGGAGAGTTCACAGGGAACAAAGGCTTCTGTCCTTGATGTAGCCGGCCCCCGTGGCATGCACATGCAAGGCGCGACATGGTGGTCCACCGTGCTGCCACATGCAGGCCTCTGCATCACGCTGTGTGCCGCGGTACCCCTGCAAGATGTGCAGCTTCACATCGTTCTTCCAGGCCGGTTGAGCAATAGCTAGCGCTTCGTCGCAACCAGGTTCAAGAGCGTTTCTTCGCGCCGTCCGGGCGGCGGGGGCGCCTTGATCCGAAGGCGCTCCAGCAGCCCAAGATCAGACCGGCTCCACCATAGATAGGGATAAGAGACGCGTGACGGCGCCACGTCGAAGCCGGCTCGCCTGATCAAGGCGAGATACTCATCGGCCGTCTTTTGCACTTCCATCGGATGGCGAAACAGAAGTCGGATCATCCAGGAATGGATATACGCCTTGGTCGACTCGGCAAACAGCAGCACGCCGCCGGGCTTCAGCACGCGATGGAATTCGCTGATGGCCCCCTCGTGGTCGATGAGGTGATGAAAAGTCTGGTGGCAAAAAAGCAGGTCGACGGACTTGTCGGGTAGCGGAATCGCCGATCCGCTTCCGGGCAACAGGTCCACGGCGACCTTGTCGTTGATAGACCGGGCGCGCGCCACCTCGAGGATCTTGCGGTCAGCGTCAAGGCCAATCAGGCGGCGCGGTTTGAACCGGCGTGACAGGATGGAAAACGATTTGCCCTGACCGCAGCCGACATCAAGTACCACGTCATAACTTTGCCGCGCTTCACTCCCCAGCAGTCGGGCCAAGTCGGCCACCGCGACTTCAAGAACTCGTTCCAGCCAGGTTGCGCTGCCGAGGAACCAGATGCCGAAACGCGTCTCCGGCACGAAGGCGAAGTTCTCCATTAATGCTCCCATTCAATAACCTGAGAGCGTAGCAGTCTTTTGCCTGTGGTTAAAGAACAAGTAGCCGACTTCTGCCACCGAGTTTTCTCGTACGGCTCAGTTTGGCTTGAACAGATGCGCGTAGACCCGGCTGACGGGAAGGCTTGCGCCGTAATGGTGAAGTTTTAGCGAGAGCTTGCCGGACTCGTCGCGAATGGCGTGTTTGACGCATCCGATATTGACCACCGTGCCGCGGTGGATTTGCCAGAAGATTGCAGGATCCAGTTGCGGCAGCAGTTCCCGGAGGCTGGTGCGGATCAGCGATTCGCCTTCCGCGGTAATGACATTGACGTATTTGTCGGTTGCTTCGAAGACCATGACATCGGCCACTGGAATAATGCGGATCTGATTGCCAACCGCTGCCCGGATAACCGTCAGGCGCTCAACCGGTGCCGCCGACGCCGGAACCAGCGCACGCAGTTGGCCGACGATGCGATCAAGGTCGCTGTCCGCCGGTTGGGCCTGGCCCAGGCGCGCCTTGAGGCGGTCGATTGTCTTGCCGAGTCGAGCGTCTGTAACGGGCTTCAAGACGTAGTCCGCGGCCGCCTGCTCAAACGCATTCAGCGCATAGTCGTCATAGGCAGTCACGAACACGACAAGCGGAAACCGGACGCCGTCGGGCCAGTCTTCCGCCAGTTCGTGCGCGGCCTCGATGCCGGTCTTGCCCGGCATCTTGATGTCGAGGAAAAGTATGTCGGGTTTTTGCGCCAGCGCTTCGGTCACGATCTCGTTGCCATTTTCGGCAATGGCGCCGATGCGCAGTTCTGGCCACAGCCGCTCCAGGGCGCGTTGCAGCGTGAGCGCGAGGATCGGTTCATCCTCCGCGATGAGCGCGAACGGGCCGCTCATGACTGCATTGGCATGGTGAGTTGGGATACCGCGCCGCAAGGCTCATTTGGCTGCAGCGATAGAGCCGCCTCGTCACCGTAAAGCACGAGGAGGCGTTCGCGTATGTTGGACAGGCCGAGCCGCGTGCCGGACTGCGAGCCTGCTTCAAGCCCCAGCCCCGTGTCGATGACCCGGATTACAAGTTTGCCGTCTTCGGCCTGTGCTCTCACTTCCACGTGACCTCCTTCCACCTTCGGTTCAAGCCCGTGCCGGATCGCGTTTTCTACCAGGGGTTGCAGCAACATCGGAGCAATCATTGCATTGGCGAGCGTCGGCGGCAAGTCGAGGTTCCATGTCAGGCGCCGGCCCATGCGCACTGCCATCAATCCAAGATAGGCGTCCATGAGTGCGAACTCCCGTTCAAGCGTTGTGACTTCGGCGCGTGAGGACGAAAGCGTGGCGCGCAAGTACTCAATAAGCTGCTCCAGCAATTGCTGCGCGCGTGGGGGATCGATCGTGATGAGCCCCTGCAGATTCGCCAGGGTGTTGAACAGCATGTGCGGCTCGATCTGCGCCTGCAGAAGCTGCAGCTGCGCCTGCGTCGCCTGTTTATCTACCGCAGCCGAGCGTGCTTTCTCCGCCTCGGCGGCTGCGACCAGGTAAGCCATCTTGCCGCGGGTCCAGAAAAACCACGTGGCCGTGAGTCCGGCGAGGATGGAAAAGAGCAGGATATCGATTGCATGGCTCGACTGGTCGGGCATGTATTCCATCGGTATGCCAAGCAGGCGCATGGCGAGCCGGTGCCCGAGGAACTGCGCGATGGGAAGGGCAACGACGACGATCCCGGCAAGGCCGATGCCATTCGGTTTGCCTTCGCCCCAAAGCAGCTGCCTGGTACCGTCAATCAACAACCACGCCAGCGTGCCGATGCAAAGCGAGAACACCAGGTTTTCGACAAAGGTGCCGCCGAAGCGAACCACCCAGGTGACAACGATGGCGCAAACAAGGTTGAAGGCCGTGACAATGGCGAGGCGACTTGCAAGGCGCATTGCCCATCCGGTCTGCGTCGGAAGTTTCAAGCTCATGCCAGGCCGAGTCCTTGCCATACGATTTGTCCCAGTATGCGGTGTGGAAGCAGGGTGAACGCGCCGGCCATGCACAAGCCAATATACGTCATGGTCATGCTGCGTCGATGCACCCTTACGTTACCGCGCAGTACTGCCAAGATGGCCATGGTGACGGCGACCAGCGTACCGATCGAGATCAGATGAATCCAGGAAAAGTGCCCGTGCGTTTTGATGCCGAATGACAGCAGCGCCGTCACGACCATCAGGGCGACCCAGGTTCGGCCGCCGATACGGTGCAGGCGCGTCCCCTTCTTCATTGCAAGGGTAACGCCGCCGATCGCGACCGCGGCCAGCGCGGTCGCGACGTGCATGAGGATAATCGGGGTGAACAAGCGGTCCATGGTGCCTCCAGTCGTTTCATCGTTGTCGATGGAGGCATTCTTGCCGCCTGCATGCGGCCCGGCCAGCGGGCTGCGACGAAACGGCGATTCGGGGCGCTGAACTGCATCCAGCAGGAGTGAACCGTAGCGGATATTCGGACCAGAACCCATATCGGGACCAGAGCCCACATCCGGACCAGAGCCCGCTTCCGGACCGGAGGCGGAATCGAGGACAGAGGCCCGGTCCATACCGGAGCCCAGATTGCAAGCGCTCAGATCACGCCCTTGCCGTGCAGGTCCGCTATGTCCTGCTCGCCTTTGCCCAGCAGCTCGCGCAGGACTTCGTCGGTATGCTGGCCGAGCAGGGGAGGCGGCCGGTCGTACTGAGGCGGCGTGCCCGACATGCGTATCGGGCTGCCAACCAGTTTTACGGTGCCACCGGTTGGATGCGGAAGGTCAACGCGCAAGCCACGCGCCACGACTTGGGGATTTTCAAAGACCTCGTCCAGGGTGTTGATCGGGCCACATGGCACGCCGACCGCTTCGAGCGCGGCGATCCATTCCTGCCGGGTCTTGCACTTCACCATGTCGGCGAGCATTGGAACCAGCACCTGCCGATGCCGCACGCGCATCGGGTTGGTGGCATAGCGCGGGTCGTCGGCCAGTTCGGGCCGGCCGCCTGCCGCGACGAAGCGGCGATATTGCGCGTCATTGCCGGCCGCCACGATGATGTGTCCGTCCGAGGCGGCGAAGGTTTGATAGGGGACGATATTGGGATGGGCATTTCCCCAGCGCGTCGGCGCCACACCGCTTGCCAGGTAGTTGGTATTCATGTTGGCGAGCATGGCGACCTGCACGTCAAGCAGCGCCATGTCGATGTACTGGCCTTCGCCACACCGGTCTCGATGAGAAAGCGCGGCCATGATGGCGATGGTGGCGTACATGCCAGTCATCAAATCGGAAATTGCCACGCCGGCCTTTTGCGGACCGCCGCCTGGCAGTTCGTCGCGTTCGCCGGTGAGTGACATGAAGCCACCGATGCCCTGCACGATGAAGTCATAGCCCGCGCGGTGAGCATACGGGCCATCCTGGCCAAAGCCGGTGATGGAGCAGTAAATGATATCTGGCTTGCAGGCTTTCAGCGATGCATAGTCGAGGCCGTATTTCGCAAGCTGGCCGACCTTGTAATTTTCGATAACGATGTCGCTGTTGCGCGCCAGGTCGCGCACAATGGCTTGACCTTCCGGGCTGGCAATGTCGACCGTGACGGAGCGTTTGCCGCGGTTGGCGGCGAGGTAATAGGCAGCTTCGGAGGTGTCATGGCCTTGTGCGTCGCGCAAGTACGGCGGCCCCCATGAGCGGGTGTCGTCGCCGGCCCCTGGTCGCTCAATCTTGATAACGTCGGCGCCAAGGTCAGCCAGATTTTGGGCGCACCATGGCCCGGCCAGTACGCGGGTCAGATCAAGCACGCGGATGTGGCCAAGCGCCTTGCTGTTGGGGGAAGTCGTCATGCCAGTCCTTGTGGATCCGCCGTGGAACGGATCGGTTCGTGTGAGAGGCGCAAAGTGTAGGGCAGGCGGGCGGCAATTGGCAATGCGGGTGGGCGATGACGTGAACAAACGACGACCGTATGTCTATCGAAATTCGCCCTGCACCGTTCACGTATAATCAATCGTTTGCACATTCAGCCCTCAGTATCCCACTATGAAATCGTCCGAAATCCGCGAAAAATTCCTGAAGTTTTTTGAATCCAAAGGGCACACGGTCGTCCGTTCATCCAGCCTCGTGCCGGGCAACGACCCGACCCTGCTTTTTACCAATTCGGGAATGGTGCAGTTCAAGGATGTGTTCCTGGGGACGGAACAGCGCAACTACGTTCGGGCCGCCTCGGTACAGCGCTGCCTGCGCGCCGGCGGCAAGCACAACGACCTGGAAAACGTGGGCTATACCGCGCGCCACCATACCTTTTTTGAAATGCTCGGCAACTGGTCCTTTGGCGATTACTTCAAGAAGGAATCGCTGGTCTGGGCGTGGGAGTTGCTGACGAAAGTGTATGGGCTGCCTGCCGAAAAGCTGTGGGCCACGGTCTACCAGACAGACGACGAAGCCTACGACATCTGGGTCAACGTCATTGGCCTGCCGGCCGAGCGCGTGGTGCGCATCGGCGACAACAAGGGTGCGCCGTACGCATCGGACAATTTCTGGCAAATGGCTGACACTGGCCCGTGCGGCCCGTGCTCGGAAATTTTTTACGACCACGGTCCGGACATCTGGGGCGGTCCGCCGGGCAGCCCGGAACAGGACGGCGATCGGTACATTGAAATCTGGAACAACGTCTTCATGCAGTTTGACCGCCAGATCGATCCGGCAACGGGCAACGCGGTCCTCACGCCATTGCCGAAGCCTTGCGTCGATACCGGCATGGGACTCGAGCGACTGGCCGCGGTCCTGCAGCATGTGCACAGCAATTACGAGATCGATTTGTTTGCCCGCCTCGTCAAGGCAGCGGCCCGCGAGACCGGCACTGAAGACCTCGGCAACAATTCACTGCGCGTGATTGCGGACCATATCCGCGCCTGCTCATTCCTGATCGTCGATGGCGTCATTCCGGCCAGCGAGGGACGCGGCTATGTGCTGCGCCGGATCATCCGCCGCGCTCTGCGACATGGCAACAAGCTTGGCCAGACGCAGCCGTTCTTCTACAAGCTGGTAAAGGACCTGGTCGCGGAAATGGGCGCCGCCTATCCCGAACTTGCCCAGGCGCAGCAGCGCGTGGAACAAGTGCTAAAGCAGGAAGAGGAGCGCTTCGGCGAAACGCTCGACAAGGGCATGAAGATACTGGAACTCGCCCTGCTCAAGGACCCCGTCAACCTCGACGGCAAAACCGCCTTCGCCCTGTACGACACCTACGGATTCCCGCTTGACCTCACCGCAGACATTTGCCGCGAGCGAAACGTCACGCTTGATGAAGCGGGTTTCCAGGCGGCGATGGAAAAGCAGAAGTCCACGGCCCGTGCCGCCGGCAAGTTTGAAATGTCGACCGGCCTTGAGTACAGCGGCGAAAAAACAAGATTCGTCGGCTACGACCATCTCGCGCACGACGCAAATGTAATCGCGATCTACGTCGACGGCACTCCGGTCGACAAGGTCAAGGAGGGCGAGGAAGCCGTCGTGGTGCTGGACACCACGCCGTTCTACGCCGAATCCGGCGGGCAGGCCGGCGACTCAGGCATTCTTGAATCGGAACTCCCCATCTTCGAGGTCACCGACACCCAGAAAATCCAGGCCGATGTAGTTGGCCATCATGGCGTACTTCGCCGGGGCACACTCGTCGTCGGCGATCCGGTCAGTGCGAAAGTGAACGGGCATCGGCGCGCGCAAACCATGCGCAACCATTCGGCGACGCACCTCATGCACATGGCGCTGCGGATGGTTCTTGGCGAGCATGTATCGCAAAAGGGTTCGCTGGTGGACGCCGCAAAAACACGCTTCGACTTCAGCCACAATGCGCCCCTGAGCGCTGATGAAATCCGTCGCGTGGAAGCGATCGTCAATCATGAAATTTTGGCCAACGTGGCGACCGAAGCGAAGGTCATGCCCTATGACGATGCGGTGAGTTCTGGGGCAATGGCGTTGTTCGGCGAAAAGTACGGCGACCATGTTCGCGTACTCGGCATCGGCGGCTCGACCGAGCTTTGCGGCGGCACCCATGTCTTGCGCACCGGCGATATCGGATTGTTCAAGATCGTGTCCGAAAGTGGCGTGGCCGCCGGAGTTCGCCGGGTGGAAGCGGTGACTGGGGACAACGCGCTCGCCTTGCTGCAGCAATTGACGCAACGGGTGGCGGATGCGTCAGCCGCGCTCAAGGCGCAGCCAGAAGAACTGACGCAGCGTATCCAGCAGGTCCAGGACCAGGTGCGCTCGCTCGAAAAAGAATTGGCAATGCTGAAGTCGCGCATGGCATCGAGCCAGGGCGAAGGCCTTGCCGGACAGGCCATCGACATCAACGGCCTCAAGGTGCTGGCTGCCACGCTCGACGGCGCGGACCTCTCGGCATTGCGCTCAACCATGGACCGCCTGAAAGACAAGCTCAAGTCGGCCGCCATCGTGCTGGCTGCCGTCAATGACGGCAAGGTAACCCTGATTGCCGGCGTCACGCCTGACGCGGTCGGCAAGGTCAAGGCCGGAGAGTTGGTCAACTTTGTTGCGCAGCAGGTTGGCGGCAAGGGTGGCGGTCGGCCCGATATGGCGCAGGCAGGCGGCACCGATCCGAGCGGATTGCCAAAGGCGCTGGAAGCCGTGGCCAACTGGGTGCGAGAGCGCGCCTAAAAAAACCGGGTGCCTAGCACCTGGTCACAAAGGAATCTGCATGGAATTGCGTTTTTGCCCGGTCTGCGCCGTACCGCTGGTTAGTCGGCCCGATACCGATGCTGGCAAGCTGCGGCTGTCTTGCCCTGACGGGCATTGGACGCATTGGGACAACCCGCTGCCAGTGCTCGCCGCGCTGGTGGAAGTGGACGGACGTATCCTGCTTGCACGCAATGCAGCGTGGCCGGAAAAAACCTTCGCGCTCATTACCGGTTTCATGGAACGGGACGAGACGCCGGAGCAGGGCATCGCCCGGGAATTGAAGGAAGAAACGAATCTTGATGCCGTAGAAATCAAGCTGATCGGCGTCTATGAATTCATGCGCAAGAATGAGCTGATCATCGCGTATCACGTCAAGGCGCAAGGTGAGGTTCGGCTTTCCGAGGAACTCGTCGAATACCGACTGGTGAATCCGGAGAAACTGCGCCCATGGCGCGCCGGCACTGGCTACGCCATGGCGGACTGGATGCGCGCCAGGGGACTCGAAGTAGAGTTCCTCGACTGGCCCGCCCGTTGATGCAAACGTATGTTGCGCTGCACTAGGCGCTTGGCTTTGGGGTAGAATTTCTTTTCCTACCCCGTTGAAGTGGCAAATGGAATTCCAAAAAGAGTTAGACGCACGCGGGCTCAATTGTCCGCTGCCAATCCTGAAGGCGAAGAAAGCCCTGGCCGACATGGCGACCGGCGACGTGTTGCGCGTCATGGCCACCGATCCTGGCTCGGTGCGCGATTTCCAGGCCTTCGCCCGTCAGACCGGCAACGTGTTGCTGGAGCAATCCGAGACGCACAGCGAATTTGTGTTCTTCATGCGTAGAAAGTAGGGCGGTAGGGCAGGTGCATGCCAATGGCATCCGACCCTGTAGCCGCTTCGCCGTGAGGTCCATTAAAACCATCAAGTTATGCGCAGTTTTTTTTTGAATTTGTAAAAGTACGATCGTGCTAAATTTCGGCAGGGGGTTGGAATCTCTTCTATAATCCTCGTTTGCATTTCGTCTATGTCAATCTGATTCCCAAAGGCAGAGCTATGAAAGTACTCGTTCCCGTCAAGCGCGTGGTGGACTACAACGTGAAAGTCCGCGTCAAGTCCGATGGCTCTGGCGTAGACATCGCTAACGTCAAGATGTCGATGAATCCATTCGACGAGATCGCCGTTGAAGAAGCCATGCGGCTGAAAGAAGCCGGCAAGGCGACCGAAGTGATCGCCGTTTCCTGCGGCCTGATGCAATGCCAGGAGACGCTGCGAACGGCTATGGCAATTGGCGCCGACCGGGCCGTGCTGGTCGAGACCGACGTCGAGTTGCAACCGCTGGCAGTGGCAAAGCTGCTCAAGGCAGTGGCGGACAAGGAACAACCGCAACTGATCATTCTGGGGAAGCAGGCAATCGACGACGACAGCAACCAGACCGGCCAGATGCTTGCCGCGTTGCTGGGCTGGCCGCAGGCAACCTTCGCTTCGAAAGTTGTGGTTGAAGACGGCAAGGCAATCGTCACGCGTGAAGTGGATGGCGGTCTCGAGACAATTTCACTGACACTGCCCGCCATCGTTACAACGGACCTGCGCCTGAATGAGCCGCGCTATGTAACCCTCCCCAACATCATGAAGGCCAAGAAGAAGCAGATGGAGGTGGTGAAGCCGGCTGACCTTGGCGTAGATGTCACGCCACGACTGAAGACACTCAAGGTGGTCGAGCCGCCGAAGCGCACTGCGGGCGTTATGGTGAAGGATGTTGCCACGCTGGTTTCCAAACTGAAGAACGAAGCCAAGGTTATCTAGCGTCCCATTCCCGAGGCGCCGTGATCGCGACCAACCGCACGCCATTGCGCCCCAAATCAAATTTATTCCGCCCCGATATCAGGACAAAAACATGACCGCTCTCGTCATTGCAGAACACGATAACCAGTCCCTCAAGGGAAGTACCCTAAACACCATCACGGCCGCGCTCCAGTGCGGCGGCGAAGTGCATGTGCTGGTCGCTGGCGCACAATGCGGCGCCGCGGCCGAAGCGGCAGCCCAGATCCAGGGCGTGAGCAAGGTGCTGGTCGCCGACGCACCGCAGTTCGGCGACGGCCTGGCTGAAAACGTGGCAGAGCAGGCGCTCTCCATGGCAGAGGCGTATTCCCATATCCTGGCGCCGGCAACGGCATACGGCAAAAACATTTTGCCGCGCGTCGCTGCACGTCTCGACGTGGGCCAGATTTCTGAAATTACAAAGGTCGATGCGCCCGACACCTTCGAGCGTCCGATCTATGCTGGCAATGCGATTGCAACAGTGCAGTCGGGTGACCGGATCAAGGTCATTACCGTTCGCACCACCGGCTTTGATGCCGCGGCAACGGGTGGCAAGGCGACTGTTGAGCAAGTCACATCGGCGGCTGATTCCGGTAAATCGTCTTTCGTCTCGCGCGAACTCGCCAAGTCGGACCGTCCGGAACTGACCGCTGCAAAGATCATTGTTTCCGGCGGACGCGGCATGGGTTCCGGCGACAACTTCAAGATTCTCGAGCCACTGGCCGACAGGCTCGGCGCTGCCATGGGCGCATCACGCGCCGCGGTCGACGCCGGCTACGTGCCAAACGACTGGCAGGTGGGGCAGACCGGCAAGATCGTCGCGCCGCAGCTGTATATCGCGGTTGGCATCTCAGGCGCCATTCAGCATCTGGCCGGCATGAAGGATTCCAAAACAATTGTGGCGATCAACAAGGATGCTGAGGCGCCGATTTTCAGCGTCGCGGATTACGGCATCGTAGGCGACCTGTTCGAGATCGTGCCGGAACTGGTCAAGGAACTGGGCTAGGTTCGAAGCGCACGCCTTTAGATAGCGCCTTCGGTGCTCCGGCTGCCCATGTGGGGCAAGGGAGTGTGCGGCTAGGGACTGTGCGGCAAGCTCGTGTGGGGCTAGGGCGCGTGCCGCAAGCCTCTGTGGGTCAAAACCGTCCTGCGCTGCCACGGGTGCGAGCGGCTCATTCGGTAATTTCTTCACTGGAGTGTCGATCATGAGTTACGTTGCGCCCATCAAGGACATGCTGTTCGTCATGAACGAGCTGGCCGGTCTGAACGCCGTTAATGCGCTTCCAGGTTGCGAAGATGCGACGCCGGAAACCGTGCAGGCAGTACTCGAAGAAAACGCAAAATTTTGCTCGGAGGTGGTAGCGCCGCTCAACGTCAGCGGTGACCGCGAGCCCAGCGCATGGCAAGACGGCAAGGTCACAACCTCCAAGGGCTTCCGCGAAGCCTTCAAGGCGTTCGGGGAGGCCGGCTGGCAGGGCGTGCAGCATCCAGCGGAATTTGGCGGCCAGGGGTTGCCCAAGCTGGTCGCGACGCCGTGCATCGAGATGCTCAACTCCGCCAATCTTTCCTTCGCACTTTGTCCCTTGCTGACCGACGGCGCGATCGAAGCGCTGATGACGGCCGGCACCGAGTCGCAAAAGCAGATCTACTTGGAGAAATTCATTTCCGGCAAGTGGACCGGCACCATGAACCTGACCGAGCCGCAAGCCGGCTCCGACCTGGCTCTGGTTCGGACCCGGGCCGTACCGCAAGGCGACGGCACCTTCAGGCTGTTCGGCACCAAGATATTCATTACCTTCGGCGAGCACGATATGGCGGAGAACATCGTCCATCTCGTGCTGGCGCGCACGCCGGAAGCGCCTGAAGGCGTGAAGGGCATTTCACTTTTCATTGTGCCGAAGTTTCTGATCAATGCGGACGGCAACCTCGGCGAGCGCAACGACGTCCACTGCGTATCGATTGAGCACAAGCTCGGCATCAAGGCGAGCCCGACAGCGGTGCTGCAGTTCGGCGATCATGGCGGCGCGCTCGGCACGTTGGTCGGCGAAGAAAACCGCGGCCTCGAGTACATGTTCATCATGATGAACGCGGCACGCTTTGCGGTCGGCATGCAGGGCGTGGCAATCGCGGAACGCGCGTATCAAAAGGCGGTTCAATATGCGAAGGACCGGGTGCAGTCGCGCGACCTCGCCGGCTCCGCGGGTGCGGTCCCCATCATTCATCAGCCCGATGTGCGTCGTATGCTGATGTCAATGCGGTCCCAGACCGAGGCGGCTCGTGCCCTTGCCTATGTGACTGCCGCCGCACTGGACGCAGCCCATCACCATCCAGACCAGTCGACGCGCAAGGCTAACCAGGCCTTCTACGAGTTCATGGTGCCGATCGTGAAGGGATGGTCGACCGAGATGTCGATCGATGTGGCGTCCACTGGTGTACAGGTGCACGGCGGCATGGGTTTCATCGAGGAGACGGGCGCGGCGCAGTATTACCGCGACGCCCGCATCCTGACCATCTATGAGGGCACGACCGCCATCCAGGCGAACGACCTCGTCGGACGCAAGACGGTACGGGACGGCGGCGCCACGGCCAGGGCAATCCTGGCGCAGGTGCGGCGGACCGAGCAGGAGCTTGAAGCACAGACCGGCGGCGACCTGGCCGCGATACGCAATCAGCTTGCCGCCGCCTCGCGGGCGCTGGAGCAGGTGGTTGAGTATGTGGTCGGTAATGTAAAGACGGACATCAAGGGTGTATTTGCCGGTAGCGTGCCGTACTTGAAGCTTGCGGGAATCGTGTTTGGCGGCTGGCAAATGGCGCGGGCCGCGCTGGCTGCGCAGCGATTGCTGGATGAAGGGAGCGGCGACGCCTCTTTTTACCGCGCCAAGATCGCCACTGCGCGCTTCTTCGCCGACCACATGCTCTCGCAGGCGACGGGTTATCGCGCGGCCATTGTTGAAGGCAGCAGCGGTGTCATGGCGCTGGAAGAGGACCAGTTCTAGGGGTCTGAGCAGAAGGCCGCGAAGCTAACGCGCGAAAACAGTAAGCCCTCCAGGGACACGACACTGTGGGCTCGCCAACGACCCGAGAGGTGGTTTGCTGTGTCGTCGCAGATTCTAAGAGCGCCGGGCTCTTCATGCATTGAAGCCGTTCTCATGAGGCACAAGCTTCGTATTGCAGAAATGGCTTTGGAACAAGAGGGCGGCGGAATCCGCCTTATCCTTGTGACCAATATCAATGCGACAGCCGGCGTCATAATCCGCTGACAGGGCGAGCACTACACTGAGTGGACCTGTCGCCGGAGACCTGTTCCATGCCTCGCCGCGTTTCGATCCCGCTCGGGATTTTGTTGGCCCTGTTGCTTTTCTGCAGAGACGCAGGGGCTGACCCGGTAAGCAATACTGACGCGCGGGCCATCCAGGACGTCGTCCAGTCGCAACTGGATGCGCTATCGGAAGACGACGCGGGTCGCGCATTCTCCCTTGCGACGGAACACATGCGCTCACTGATCGGCACGCCAGAGCGGTTCCTGCAGATGATCAAGGACCAGTATCCGCCGGTCTACCGAAACCGTCTGGCGCTGTTCTCACCACCGGAGCGCATAGATGGTCACACGGTAATCATCGTCCGCCTTACCGACAAAGATAACCTGGTGTGGCTCGCCGTTTACGAAATGACACGGGACGCCGATGGCATCTGGAAGATCGAGGGCTGTAACCTGGTCGAAACCGCGACGGTTTCAATCTGAGTAGTTACGCGGCGACCTCGTGTTCTCGGGACATCGCCACCTGCACACATTGCCGCCGGTGACAATGCCACCCCGCGACATTGCCACACCGCGACACCACGACCCGGCGGCTAAAGGCGGCGTTGCGATACCCGCGCTTCACCTCAACCGTAGGCGCCGCCGGTAAAAAGCAAGTCGAAGGTGCGGGCAATTGCGGCGATCAAGGCGGTCGCGCCGATCGCCAGCGTGACTACCAGGATCATAGGAATCAATGCCCCGGAATCCGACTTCTTGCCAGAGTCGGGGTTTTGCCGTTCGTCCCATTTCTCATCCGGAGTCAGTCCGATAAGAAGCGTCTCCATGAAGGACGCAAGCAGAGACAGAACGATTGGGGCGGCGACAAAGGGTGACACCGGCTTGCCAGTCACGACGATGAGCAAGCCAACAAGCGGAAAGCAGGCCACATGAAGCCAGCCCCACGGATCTTGCATGCCACGAAGGTAGAAGCGGTGCACCCCAACGCTGCCGAAAAAAAACGCGAGAAGGGCGGCGAGGGTCTTGTTCTTGTGTTGGCGCATTGATGGTGGCAGGTCGGTCTGTGATGGTCGGGTAGTGTGACTCAGCCGTGGCTCTCCGGCAATCAGTCAACGTGCGGCACAGTGGTTTTGCGCCGGGTTTCCGCCTACCTTCGTGTGTGTAATGCGAGCGTCGCATCCGACGAAAATGGATCGCTCGAACCGAAGTGCTTGATTCGCAAACGGTTTCTAACGCCTGCCAGTAAGCGAGATTGCCGTTTCATGGCAAAGCACGCTATAATTTGCGACTTTTCCTTGCCCGCACTTACTGGAATTTATTATGGTCGTTATTCGTTTAGCTCGTGGCGGCGCCAAAAAGCGTCCTTTCTTCAATATCGTAGCAACCGATTCCCGTAATCGCCGCGATGGTCGCTTCATTGAGCGCATCGGCTTTTACAATCCGGTCGCTGCCGGCGGTGAGCAACCTTTCCGCATCGTGCAAGACCGCCTGGCTTACTGGCAAGGCGTTGGCGCGCAACTGTCGCCGACCGTAGCCCGTTTGGTCAAGCAGGCTGCCGCTCCGGCAACAGCAGCTGCCTGAATCGTTTCCTGATTGACTTCAACGACGGGTTTGGGAATGGAAATTCCCGATGATTTGCTGCCAGTCGGGCATGTCCTCGGCCCGTTTGGCGTGCAAGGCGAACTGCGGATAAAGCCGTATTCCGTCGATGCCGATGCATTGATGTCGGTGCGTCGATGGTGGATGGACAAGCCCGCGCTTTCCGATGTCGAGGTGCTGAATGTGCGCCGGCAGGGTGAAGATGTTGTAGCAAAATTGGTGGGCGTCGTTGGTCGGGACGCAGCGGAAGCGCTGAAGGGTGCGGTCGTGCAGGTGCGCCGCAGCCATTTTCCGGCGCTTGCCAATGATGAGTATTATTGGGTTGATCTGATCGGCCTGCGCGTAGTCAATCTGACCGGCCAGGAATTGGGCCTGGTGGGCGACCTGATGGATAACGGTGCGCATCCGATTCTGCGTGTTGTCGTGGCGGGCAAGAGCGACGATCCGGAACACGAGTTACTGATTCCTTTTGTCGACCAGTTTGTAAAAACAGTGGATCGCGCGGCGAAGCAAATTACGGTCGACTGGGAAAGCGATTACTAGCGCGTCTAGTCGCGCCAGCGACAACGTGGAGAGTGGCCTCGGTATGCAATTCGATGTCGTTACGCTCTTCCCCGAGATGTTTGTGGCGCTGACCCAGTCTGGCATTACCCGGCGCGCCTTTGAACAAAAAAAGTGCGAGCTGGCGTTGTGGAATCCCCGTGATTTCACGACCGATAATCACAGAACCGTGGACGACCGGCCCTACGGTGGCGGTCCCGGCATGGTGATGTTGGCAAAGCCCCTGGAAGCCGCGATCGACGCGGCGACAGAGCGGCAGGTCAAGAACGGTTTGAAGCGCCCCAAGGTGATTTACTTGTCGCCACAGGGCGGGTTACTGACCCATGAGCGCGTGATGCGCATGGCGACGGAGTCAGGTGTTGTGCTCTTGTGTGGACGCTATGAAGCGGTTGACCAGCGCTTGATCGATCGCAGGGTAGATGAGGAAATCAGCATTGGCGACTTTGTCCTCTCCGGAGGTGAATTGCCGGCGATGGCCTTGATGGATGCGGTGATCCGCCAGTTGCCGGGCGTACTGAACGACGATGCTTCGGCAACTGAAGACAGTTTCGTCAACGGCTTGCTGGATTACCCGCACTACACGCGGCCCGAGTCGTACGAGGGCGAGAATGTTCCACCGGTCTTGATGGGCGGGCACCACGCGGAGATTGTGAAGTGGCGCCGAGAGCAGGCACTTGCCGCGACGGCACGCAGGCGGCCCGACCTGCTAAAGGCGGCGCGTGCTGCTGGATTGCTCAGCAAGGCCGACGAAAAGTTTTTAGGCAGTTTGCAGTTGTCGCAGGAACGAATTTGAAGTGCGTTCCCGGACCGATCGCAGCATGGATCGATACACGGTGAGCGAGTAGTACCGGACAGGCGATTGTGCCTGCATGGTTTAACCCCATCCTCTACCGGGCAAGAAGGAAACGCGCCGGCACGATGGTTAATGGAGCTGAAAATGGATCTGATCCAGCAACTTGAACAAGAAGAGATTACCCGTCTCGCAAAGAAAATCCCTGAATTCGGCCCCGGCGACACCGTCGTCGTTAGCGTCAATGTGGTTGAAGGCACCCGCAAGCGCGCCCAGGCTTACGAAGGCGTTGTGATTTCCCGCCGCAATCGTGGCCTGAACTCCAACTTCATCGTCCGCAAGATGTCATCGGGCGAAGGCGTCGAGCGTACCTTTCAGCTGTATTCCCCGCTGATCGCGTCGATCGAAGTCAAGCGTCGCGGCGACGTCCGTCGCGCCAAGCTGTACTACCTGCGTGAGCGTTCGGGCAAATCGGCTCGTATCCGCGAAAAGCTGCCAACGCGTCGCGTTCGTGGCGAACCGACGGCAGCGTAAGCCTCCAATCCCGCTCCGGCGGGTTGCGAAAGAAGGGCACTGCGGTGCCCTTTTTTCATTCTGAAGCGGGATGCTTGACGAGCAGCCTTTCGGCGACTGCCATAAACTGTCTGTCTTGGTTGTGGATCATAAGGGTCGACTGCAGATGTAGGTCGCAACTAACGGTCGCAACAATCGACCGCAACTGTCGACCGCAACTGTCGACCGCAAGACTGGGCGGCAAGTGTCGGCGGCAAACTCACCGCCGCTGCTGGGCCCCTAAGCCCTACCCGCAAGCAGACCGCCTTGAACTGTCTTCGCAGCACCGCAAACCGTTTCCGATTAAAACTACAGGCCTTATCTTGACCAAGCTTCACTTCAATCCCGAACTGCTGCCAGTAGACTCGCTGGCTGGCGAAGACCCGGTACATCCCGAACGCCTCACATTGTCGTGGCTGCGCGAGCGGTTTGCCGAGCCGCCGCAATGGACGCCCGAAAAGACGGATGAACATCGCTTGCGCGAGCATGCCGATGGTCGCATCGTCGACGCTGCCGTCTTGGTTCCGCTGGTCGATCGCGAAGGCACACTCACGCTGTTGCTAACCCAACGCACCGAACACCTTACCGACCATGGCGGGCAGGTTAGCCTTCCCGGCGGCCGGGTTGAAGAAAGCGATGGTTCCATCGTCGAAACCGCGCTGCGCGAAGCACGCGAAGAGATCGGTCTGGATCCGAGCCATGTCGAAGTCATGGGACTGCTGCCTGAATACATCACGGGCACTGGATACCGTGTCACGCCGGTAGTGGCGCTTGTGCATCCGCCGTTTGAATTGACAGCCGATTTTAACGAGGTCGCGGAGATTTTCGAAGTACCGCTCGCGTTCCTGATGAATGGCATGAACCACCAGATTCGGACGGTCATGTTGCCCGATGGCGTCCGTCAGCGCACCTTCTACTCAATGCCTTATGACCGGTTTTTCATTTGGGGCGCCACCGCCGGCATGCTGCGCAACCTGTTCCATTTCCTTCGCGCCTGAATCCAGGAGCGGCCCGCCGCAATAGTGCATCTGCTCCTTTCTGGAGTGGGCGACACGCAAAGTTCACCTACTGGTTTCTTAAGCGGCCGACACGCAAGTCGCGCTAACAGGATTGTTTGTCGGGACGCTGCGGCGTCTGATGGAACAATTGTCCGTTTGTCGTCACTTAATGTTCTGACGCGTCGTCACGCAATCTTGCTTTGTGCAGCTGTCGCGCGACTTTAATTGACACTTGCGACTTGGAAAGCGAGCCATGGCTACTTTACAGCGGCGAGAAACAGTGGACGGCTGGTTGGCCGAAATGTCGAAGGACGGCGAACCGCTGGTTCTTGACGAGTCCGGTCGCTGCTTGATTGTCGCGGACGAGCAGGTTGGACTGGCGCTTTGCGTTCCGCCTGAATCCGGCCGGTTTTTCCTGTATGCCGACGTGCTGGCCGTACCGCACTCCCAAACGCCGCAATTTTATGAAGAAATACTCGCGCAGAACGCCATGCCAGAGGTCACTCTTGGGCTGACACTCTCCTTTGACCAGCATGCGCGCGTAGTGGTCGGAATGTATTCGGATGACATTGACCGCAACGACGCGGTCGACTTCCGCAACATCATTGGCAACATGACAGACGCCGTCGTGTCTGTGCGGCGAAGCGTGGAAGTGGCTCTGCGCAATGACGCCGGTAGCGGCGGTCGTCCCGGAGCAGAAGCTTCCCGGCCATCTATTCTCGTATAGGCACCTGTACGGCAGAAGAACCGCGGCCGCAGTCGCTTCGCAAAACTCTACCGCGCAGGCTCTTGGACGAAAGTTATCCCCTTAAACTGTTTGTGACCGGAGTCTAAACATGAGGCCCATCGCTGGAAAACTTCGTCCCCATATGCGCCGGGACCGCAATCATCCGACGAATTTACCCGCCGGTGCTGTCTACCGGGCGCTTCGCTCCGGCTGCGACATGGCGAGACCTCGGATCGACAAGCGCGCTTATTTCTACAGGGCGATGACCAAGGCGGACGTCCGTAAATTCGCGGTCGGTTTGCACCGCAACCGTTCTGAGGTTTTGTCAGCGAGTTGGAGAATGTCGGGAAGCCATGAAATCGGCCATGAGAGGTAGTACCGTACCGGTGCGAAAGGCTGACCCGGTAGCAGATGCCAAGGCGCTACCTGCACTAACTTTACTGATCGCTGCGATGCCGAAAAATCTGGCGATTCAAGGGCCGGTCACGACTCCGGTCGCGCCACGTCCCTTCAGCGAATTCCTCGACATGGAGCTAAAGACCGCAAATATTCTCAAAGGATTGACTGGTCTGTTCGGCGATGGCCAACGCCTTCCCGACACGCCGCCTATACCGTTGATCGTACCCCGTGCCATCGATCCAGCAAGCACAGATTACCTCCGCTATTTCGACCAAGCTCGCGGTTTTTTCTCGCAAGTGCAAGCGTATCGCCACAGGACTGGTGACACCGATCTTGCTGGCACTCCGGCATCTGCGGAGCAGGTTACAGCTTGCCTCGCCGAGTTGAAAAAGAATGACGCGGCATTCCAGCAATACGCCTACTACCTTAGTCACCCCAACAACAAGCCGAATGCAATCAACGCAAAGGCGAATGTCGACTTCGTCGAGGCTGGCATCCTCAGCAGCATGGTACCCAAGGGACTGCGCGTAAATTCAAATCGGATATATTCAGCCGAATTCTGCGATGCACTTATTGCCAAATTCCTGCGGGAGGGCTGCAACGTTATCGTCAGAGCCGATACGTTCTTAAGAATCTTGTGCAAGTTTGGTTTCGTTGGCCGGCCAACCCCTTCTCCCGACGTTCCTCACGGCGATGGTGAATTGTTCAGTACAGAAGACGCGGCGATTAATGAGATTTTTGCGCGGCTAGGGCCAGACGCTACCGAGGAAGAAAAATCGCGCACTGCGGAAATTGTGTTCGGATTCAATGCGGGTGGTTTGAACGCGACGCTGGTGCATATAAAAATCCCGCCGAAGGCGATCAAGAACCCGAGAATTGCCAGCGGCAACGAGCATGGGGCAACGCATCTCTGGCTGTTTGGCGCCGCAATCCCGATGGGGCATCTGGAGCTCATTTCAGATCGCGTCAGCCTCTCTGGAATACCCGGTACCGACCCTAAGGAAACTGCCCCAACGGTACGAATCCTGGGACCGCGCGGCAAGGATATATTGGTTACCTACGATAACTATCTGGATATCCGAGATCGCCTGCTCGCTTTCGAAATCTCAGACGCAAAAGAACTGCACAAGGGCTTGTGAGCCGCCGGCTTCAAGCGTCGCTGGTCGTTGCCAAACGCCCAGCGTTCCAGGCGCTCTTTTTGCATTACAACGGCTGGTAATCCGGATCAAGAGTCTGCCGCATGTTGTGCACGCCCTCCAGGCTGAAGATGTACCGCGCGCTGATGTTGGCGCGAAGGTTTTGAACGTAGCTTTCGCGATCCTTTTCGCTTGCAAGGATTTTAGTAGCATCCTTCGGATTAAGCGGAAAAGTCAGCACTCTGGAATCGAACATCTGGTAGTGAAGGGCCAGAAGGACAATCTCGCCTTGTGAAAGAACCGCGTAGTTGTTCGGAACCTCGAACACTTTTTTATACTTCGCGTGGTCGAGTGGAAGCTTGTCATACAGTTGTTTAAAAAGAGCTTGCATGGAAGGGCTGAACGGTTCGACCCGTGGCTTCCCCGGCGTATTCAGAGGCGGGGGGTTGTGGTCAACTGAGGCCTTGCCTGTATCAGCGGCGCGGTTAGGTACTGTAGAGGCAATCGCTGTGGCATGTTTAACGCTTCGCCACCGGCCTTGCAATGATCGTCGTTGCTGTAATGCCGCAGCGGCGTATTGCGCGGATTGCGTGAGCTCAAAGTTGGCAGGGTCGCCGAGACGCGCGTCCTGAGGGGAACTTTGTCCGGCGCTCCTGCCAGATGGCTACGGGGCATGGATCTTCTGCTTGTGATATTTCCAGCTCTGAACATCCGATTCTCCACACGTTGCGGTCCATAGGAAGGGGAAACGAGACGGGGTCATTCTTCGCCTCGTTCGGTCGAGCCCACGGCCACAAATTTGCGGGCGAAGGCATCGTGGCGCATTGTGCTCGCGACTTCGCCGACGGTAACCAAAGATTAAGAAAGTCGGCTGGATACAAGCATCGTTGGCCCGAAAGGAACGAACGCGCTTTCGACGGTTTTCGGTGGCGGAGCCCACCGCCGCATCTTGGTAGACTGGTCGAAATGGCCGGTTCGGCCCGCCGACGACACCAGCCGCTTATTGATTAAGGAAGTTTGGTGCGCTATCGTGGCGACACCTCTACCAGACCGTCTCCACAAAGCCGCTTTCAATGACCTTTCTCTCCATACTGTGCGCACTGCTGATTGAACAAATCAAACCGCTGCGAGCCGACAATCCGGTCTATAGCGCCGTCAAATCATTTGCCGCGCAGGTGGAGGGTTGGTTCAACGCCGGCAAGGCCGAACATGGGAGGCTGGGCTGGTTTGTAATGATCGGCGCGCTAACGGTCCCAACGCTGCTCATCTACCTCGCGTGCGCGCATTTCAGCGCAATCGCCGCGCTGGTCTGGAACATACTGATCGTCTATCTCACTTTGGGATTCCGCCATTACAGTCATTACTTCACCTCGATCCAGCTTGCGCTCAATGCCGGCGATACAGACACCGCCCGCCGCCTGCTCGCAGAATGGACGAAGCAGGACACGACCGCGCTAGAGCTTAATGAAATATCTCGACTTGCAGTCGAAAAGGCGCTCATCACCACGCACCGCCACGTCTTTGGCGTCTTCTTCTGGTTCCTCATGCCGATCGGTCCGGCCGGCGCCGTGCTCTACCGCGTGGCGGAATATCTGGCACGCGCCTGGAACGAGCCGGACCACCTCAAGAATGAAGCGTTCGGCAAATTCGCGACGCGTGCGTACTACTGGATTGACTGGATCCCCGCCCGCCTGACGGCAACGGCGTTCGCGGTCGTCGGCAATTTCGAAGACGCCATTTATGCGTGGCGCAATTTTGCCCATCTGTGGCAGAACGAAACGACCGGCATCATCCTTTCGGCCGGTGGTGGTGCCATGGGGGTTCGATTAGGCACCCCTGTCGAAAACGTCGTCGCGCCGGTCGTGGTGGATGCCGCGGCGCTGGATGCCGGCGTTGTCGACATCATGGTGCCCGAGCTGGATACCGCTCCAGGCGAGGAGCCAACCGTGCGGGCTTTGCAGAGCACTGTCGGGTTGGTGTGGCGCGCGCTGCTGCTATGGATGTTGTTATTGCTGCTGTTGTCGGCCGCCGTCTGGCTCGGGTAACGTCGTTCGCTGTCCACTCTGCCGCTTTCGCAGGTGCGCTGCAGCAAATGGTAGTACTTTCTTGGTCTTATATAAGATATTATACCCAAGAGTAGTGGCTCTTGAGCCGAGCCCAAAGCCCGGTCCAGGACCCTGAAGCCGACCCCTCACAAAAGGGTCGGGTCCGCCGTCTCACCCGATGCGCACGCCGCCGCAACCCACGCTGCAAAATGGTCAAATCGAGTTCAGTTCCCGTTTCAACCGCGGCTTCCACGGCCGCTTCCTCTGCTGCCTCTGCTGTCTCCGCTGCCGCCGACCCCGCCTCGGCGCGACCCCGGCCCGTTACCGTTGCGAATGAGTTCATTATCCAGGGCGTTAACGCTGAGGGCAAAACCTTCCGGCCCAGCGACTGGGCTGAGCGCCTGTGTGGCGTCATGGCATGCTTTCGGCCGGAAGGCAGCGGTGGCCCGAACGCTCACCTTAAATATTCTCCCTATGTGCGCCCTACCATCCTTGACGGCATCAGGTCGGTAGTAGTCAATGAAGAACTACGCGGTTTGCAGCCACTTGCATGGCATTTCGTCATGGACTTCGCGCGCGACAATGACCTGCGCATCGTGGAAGCCTGCATCCTGCCCGATGCCGATAGCCGCTGAATCGGGGCACCGTCAATAGCGCGTGATCGGATCGGCATCTGAGCCGTATTTGATTCCGATCGGATTGGCGTTCGATTCCTATTCGGTTCGTATTTGACTCGTATCTCGTTGGCACCGGCGGCGTAGAAACCCTGTCACGCGTGACGACCGGTCGGGAAATCGGCTACGCTGGCAACTGCAACTTCCAACATGGAGAAACAAGAGTGCCCAGCCTCAACCAGCGTCAGCCAGAAGGGCTCCAGCCAGACCAGTCCGGCACAGGGCAGGGACGAGCGGAAGGTCGGGCGCAACGCCGCGATAGCGGGGGCAATTCCAGCCCGCGTGGCGAGCAGCCAGGCCGGACACACGACGAAAATTCCGCAGATGGCGAACATTCTCCCCACGACGAACATACCGCAGGCGACGATAATTCTCCACGCGACGAGCATTCCGCACACGACGATCATCCCGCACACAGCCATCATCATGGCCACGATCACGGACGCGGTCACGATCACGGACATGGGCACCATCACGGACATGGTCATCATCATGCCTCGCCGGATACCACCAACCGCAGCTTCCTCGTCGCTATCGTCCTCAACATCGGCTTCGTCGCAGTGGAAGCAACCTATGGACTGATTGCCAACTCCACTGCCTTGCTCGCCGACGCCGGACATAATCTTTCCGACGTGCTCGGGCTGGTGCTTGCCTGGGGCGCGGCGGTCCTGGCGCGCCGGGAACCCGAGGGTCGCTATACCTATGGCCTGCGCAGCACGTCCATCCTGGCCGCCCTCGGCAATGCCATGCTGTTGCTGGTGGCATGCGGCGCCATCGCCCTGGAAGCGGTCAACAGGTTGCTGCATCCGGCCGCGGTCTCAAGTGGCACAGTCATGCTGGTGGCCGCAGTCGGCATCGTCGTCAATGGTTTTTCGGCCTGGCTCTTCATGGCCGGCAGCAAGTCGGACCTGAACATGCGTGGCGCCTATCTCCACATGGCCGCCGACGCCGCCGTCTCGCTCGGCGTTGTTATTGGGGCCGTAATCATGATGCAGACCGGCTGGCACTGGCTCGACCCGCTGCTTTGCCTCGTGATCGTCGGCGTTATTCTGTACAGCACGTGGCATCTGCTTTCCGATGCGCTTCGGCTTTCCCTCTCGGCTGTGCCCTCACATATCGATCTTGAAGAGGTGGATCGCTTCCTCGCCGGGCAACCGGGTGTGGCGCATGTAGAGGACCTGCATATCTGGGGCATGAGCACGACTGAAACCGCGCTGACAGTGCATCTGGTCATGCCGGCTGGCTATCCTGGTGATGTTTTCATGGCGAGCCTGGAGCAGCAATTGACCCAGCGCTTCGCCATCCATCACAGCACCTTGCAGATCAGCCAGCAAGCCTTGCCGAATCGATGCGCACTGCTTTCGCCGTCTGCTTAACGGTCACGCATCGGACATTGCGACTGAAAACGATCCGCAGAGGACAGCGTAGAGAGGACAGCGTAGAGAGGACAGAGGACAGAGGACAGAGGACAGAGGACGAACGCGTCGCCGCTAAAACGACGCTTCAGGCCAATCCCGTTTCAACTACGGAAACCACAAAGAGGAACCGCATGGGCGTGAGAATAGAGAAGGACACCTTCGGGCCGATTGAAGTCCCGGCTGACCGGCTGTGGGGAGCGCAAACGCAGCGTTCGCTACACCACTTTCATATTTCCACTGAGCGCATGCCGACGGACCTGATTGCGGCGCTGGCCCAAGTCAAGCGCGCGTGCGCCGTTGTCAACCGCGACCTGGGATTGCTGGCTCCCGACAAGGCGCAAGCCATCGTCAGCGCCGCGGATGAAGTGATTGGGGGCCGCCATCCGGATGAATTCCCGCTTTCGGTGTGGCAAACCGGGTCCGGCACGCAAAGCAACATGAACATAAACGAGGTGCTGGCGAACCGGGCCTCGGAACTGATGAATGGGCCACGGGGAGAAGGGCGCCTGGTGCATCCGAACGACGACGTCAATCTCGGCCAGTCTTCCAATGACATTTTTCCGACCGCCATGCATGTCGCTGCCGTCACCGCGACAGTGAGTCACGTCATTCCGGCGCTGCAGCGCCTGCGCGCTACTCTTGCGGCCAAGTCGAGCGCCTTCGTTGACATTGTCAAGATAGGACGCACGCACTTGCAGGACGCGACCCCGCTCACGCTCGGCCAGGAATTCTCCGGTTATGTAGCGCAACTCGAGCATGCGGAAGAGGGCATCGCGATTGCGTTGCCGGGCCTGCATCGGCTCGCTGCAGGCGGCACAGCGGTTGGCACCGGCCTTAACACGCATGTTGAATTCGGTGACCGCGTTGCCGCGGAGCTGCAACGCGCCACCGGCATTGCATTCTGCAGCGCTCCCAACAAGTTCGCGGCGCTTGCCGCGCATGATGAACTGGTTGCTGCGCATGGCGCCTACAAGACGCTGGCCACTGCGTTGATGAAGATTGCCAACGACGTGCGCTGGCTCGCCTCAGGACCGCGTTCAGGCCTGGGCGAAATCCGCATTCCAGAAAACGAGCCTGGCAGTTCCATCATGCCAGGCAAGGTGAATCCGACACAATGCGAAGCGTTGACGATGGTTTGCTGCCAGGTATTCGGCAACGATGTCGCGCTCACCTTTGGCGGGGCGAGCGGCAACTTTGAACTGAATGTTTTCAAACCGCTGATTGTCCACAACTTCCTGCAGAGCGCGCGCCTGCTGGCCGATGCCATGGACGGGTTTAACGAACATTGCGCGGTTGGCATTGAGGCCGATGTAGACCGCATTGGTGAGCTGATGTCCCGCTCGCTCATGCTGGTGACGGCGCTGGCGCCACACATTGGCTATGACAAGGCAGCGCAGATCGCAAAGAAGGCGCACAAGGATGGCAGCACCTTGCGCGAAGCAGCGATTGCACTGGGCTATGTCACAGTCGAGCAGTTTGACCGATGGGTCGTGGCTGCTGACATGGTTGGGCCGACGTCGAGCGGCAAGAAGTAAGCACGGAGGCCTGCCGCAGCATATGTACCGCAGCAGCAGCCAACGAGACCGCGGAATATTGAAAGCGCGGCGATCGAAACGGCGGCGATCAAAACCGCGTCAAGCAACACCTCGCGAGCAAACCGTCGCAACCAGCACGCTGCAGTCAGACCTGCGGACTCCGGCGAAGATATGGCAGTCGCAGGCTGCTTCAGGCAGCCTGCGATGCGATCTGCCCGAGCGACGCAATCAGGTCCGCGAAGCGTTGACCCTGAACCATGATGTGCTCGCGCAGCAGCTCACTCGTTCGCTCGCTGTCGCCGGCAATAATTGCCTCCACCACCTTTTCATGCTCGGCATACGAGTTGCCAATGCGGTCCCGCACCCGCAATTGCAAGCGTCGATACGGCCGCAAGCGGCGATGCAGCCCGCGGGCCTGCTCGGCCAGGAATGCGTTATGGCAGCCGGCATAGATCTGGTCGTGAAACGCTTCGTTCTTGTAAAAATACGCGTCGGGATCCTTTGCATCGCAAGCTTCCTTGCAAGCCTGGTGCGCCTTCAGCAGGCTGGCATGCTCGGCGGGCGACATGCGACGTGCCGCGAGTCGCCCGCACATGGCCTCAACCTCCGCCATGACCTCGAACATTTCCACCAACTGCTCCGCACCGATCTCGGCCACGATCGCGCCGCGTCGCGGGCGCATCACAATCACGCCCATCGAAGCAAGCTGTATCAGCGCCTCGCGAATCGGGGTCCGCGATACGCCGTATTCGTTGGCGAGCGTGGTCTCGTCAAGATGCTGGCCCGGAGCCAATTGGCCCATTGCGATCTTTTCTTCGATTGCCTCGCGCAAGCTATGTGATCGATTCGTCATTGCCTGATAAGCTGGTTTGCCCGCAAGGTAACTGGAAGCTAACCAGTTAGTGCTTGACAACGTATATTTAGCCGATATTCTTGTATACACAAAAGGATAGCACGCATACGAAATAATGCCAGGCGAGCGAGAACCAGCATCAACAAGTTTTCACCGACCTGATCCATTCATCAAAGGAGACAAAATGATTTCAACCAAACGCCGTGTCATTCTGGGCGCGCTCGCCGCCAGTCCGCTGGTCAGCCTTCCGGTATGGGGCCAGGCCGCCGCCACAACCATCAAGATCTCGCACCAGTTTCCCGGCGGTACGCTGACCGAAGGCGATTTTCGTGACCGCCTGACGCGCATGTTCGCGGCCGAAGTGGAAAAAAGAACCAAAGGCTCGCTCAAGTTCGAGATCTACCCGGGTGCTTCGCTCATGAAGATCAATGCCCAGATCTCGTCGGTGCGCCGCGGCGCGCTCGACATGGCGCTGGTGCCGATCTCCTACGCTGGCGGCGAAATGCCGGAAGTGAATATCGGTCTTATGCCTGGTTTGGTGACGTCCTATGACCAGGGTTACAGCTGGAAAGACAAGCCGATCGGCAAGGAGTTTGGCAAGTTCCTGGCAGAGAAGGGCATCATCGTGGTTAGCTGGATCTGGCAGGCGGGCGGCATGGCCTCGCGCAGCCAGAAACCGATCGTTGGACCGGACGACGCAAAGGGCCTGAAAATCCGTGGCGGCTCGCGTGAAATGGATGAAATGCTGAAGGCTGCCGGCGCCGCAGTCGTAACCGGCCCCACCAATGAAGTGTATGCAGGCATGCAGACCGGCGCGATGGACGCGGCGCTCACTTCGTCAACATCGCTAATTTCGTTCCGGCTTGAAGAAGTGGCGAAGAGCCTGACCACGGGGCGTACAGGCTCCTATTGGTTCATGCTGGAGCCGCTGCTGATGTCCAAGGCAATCTTCGACAAGCTGACCAAGGAGCAGCAGCAGGCCATCATGGCAGTCGGCGCGGAGATGGAACAGTTTGCAAGGAAGTCCGCGCAGACCGACGATGAACTCGTCGCCGCGGTCTACAAAAAGAAAGGCGCAACAGTAGTCGACCTGGACGCCGCGACGCTGAAGAAGTGGCAAAAAATCGCCCGTGACACGGCATGGAAGGACTACGCCGGCCGTAATGCAGCCTGCGCCAACCTGCTTAAGCTCGCGGAGCAAACCCTGTGAGCCAGGCGATTGAACTCGAGCCGGCCGCTGCGCCGGCCACGCCAAGCAACCCGGCGCTGGCCGGCATCGCACGCGTACTGGGCGGGCTCAATCGCCTCCTGCTGACCCTGTCCATGCTGGCCATGGTGGCAACCGCAGTCATGCTGACCTACGCCGTGGTGGAGCGCTATTTTTTCCGGCGCCCGACCGACTGGCAAGATGACGCCACGGTGTTCATGCTGATTGGCGCCACGTTCTTCAGTTGCGCCTACGTCCAGTCGTATCGCGGCCATATCGGAATCGAAGCGGTCGCATCGCTGCTTTCTCCAAAGGTGAATGCGGTCCGGCTGTTTGTCGTCGACCTTTTTTCCTTTCTGTTTTGCGCTTTCTTTTCCTGGAAGTCCTGGACGCTGTTCCATGAAGCATGGCGCGACGGACAAACCACTTCGTCGACGCTTGCGCCGCCACTCTGGATTCCCTACTCAATGATGGCGGCCGGCGTCACCCTGCTGACGCTTCAAATCCTTCTGCAATTACTTACGCGCGTTACTGGCAACAAGGACGCCGCATGAACGGCCTGACGCTTGGCCTTCTCTATGGCGCCGTGACCCTGATCGTCATGTTTTCCGGAATGCCAATCGCCTTTGCACTCGGCACCGTAGCAATTGGCTTTATGTATGTCTTCATGCCGGCCGCCTCGCTCGATACTGTCGCGCAAAACGTCTATGAAGAAATGGCGTCGGTCACGCTTCTCTCTATTCCGCTGTTCATTCTGAAAGGCGCCGCCATCGGCCGCTCTCCGGCGGGTCGCGACCTGTACGGCGCAATCCATGCATGGCTGCACAAAGTTCCGGGCGGACTCGGCATCGCCAACGTTTTTGCCTGCGCGTTGTTTGCGGCGATGGCCGGATCGTCGCCCGCCACCTGTTCCGCGATTGGCTCGGCCGGCATACCGGAAATGCGTCGACGCGGCTATTCACCCGGCTTTGCCGCAGGCATCATCGCGGCCGGCGGCACGCTTGGTATCTTGCTGCCGCCTTCCATCACGATGATCCTGTACGCGGTCGCTGCCGAGCAATCGCTTGGCCGGCTTTTCCTGGCTGGCATTGGCCCCGGCATGCTGCTGGTTGCGCTGTTTGCTTCCTACGCCGTGTACCGTGCCCGCAAGGAGCATGCAGCCGCGCTGGTCGCTTGGGAGGCGGGCGGCGTCAAGTCAGCCTACCTGGATGAGGAAACGTTCACGCTGGCGCAAAAAGTTGAAACCCTGCCACGCGTGCTGCCCTTCCTGATCCTGCTGATTGGCGTCATGGTGGCGCTCTACGGCGGCTATGCCACGCCCACTGAAACAGCGGGCCTCGGTGCGTTGCTTGCTTTGGTGCTGATCGCCATCATCTATCGCCTCTGGCGGCCGAGCGACATGGCGCCAATGCTGATGTCCACCATCCGTGAATCCACCATGCTTCTGCTCATCATCGGCATGTCGCTGCTGTATTCCTATGTGATGAGCTATCTCCACATCAGCCAGTCAGCGGCGGAATGGGTCGTTGCCATGCACTTGTCCAAATGGGTGCTGCTGGCTGTCATCTTGTTGATGGTGGTGGTTCTTGGCTTCTTCCTGCCACCCGTTTCCATCATCCTGATGACAGCGCCGATCATCCTGCCGCCACTGCGGGCCGCGGGGTTTGACCTGATCTGGTTCGGCATCATGATGACCATCGTGATGGAGATGGGGCTGATCCATCCACCTGTCGGGCTCAACATTTTCGTCATCAAGAACATCGCGCCCGACATACCACTGCGCGACGTTATCGTGGGCGTGCTGCCGTTCGTGCTGCTGATGTTTGTGGCACTGCTCCTGCTGTGCGTCTTCCCCGGCATTTCAACCGCAATGCCGAATGCGATCATGGGAGCAAAGTAGCCATGGGTGGGGCGGACCGCGTCTGGAACAGCCGCCAGGTCGACAGAGCGACGCGTCTGGCGCGCGCCCATGCGGCGCTCGGCTCCGCGCTGGAAGGCAAGGCTGTACCCGCCGCGCGCTGTGTTGACCTGCTGCACCAGGTCCTTGAATCCGGCGACCGGGTCTGCATTGAAGGCAACAACCAGAAGCAGGCCGACTTCCTGGCCGAAGCGCTTGCGAAGCTTGACCCCGCTCGCATCAACAATCTGCACATGCTGCAGTCGGTTCTGGCGCTGCCGGAACACCTCGATATCTTCGAGAAAGGCATTGCCTCGCGACTGGATTTTTCATTTTCGGGACCGCAGGCCGGCCGCCTTGCGCAACTCGTGTCGGCTGGCCGCCTGAACATTGGTGCAATCCACACCTACCTTGAACTCTTCGGCCGCTACTTCATCGACCTTACGCCGCGGGTTGCGCTGGTGGTCGCCGAAGCGGCGGATCGCAACGGCAATCTGTACACCGGTCCCAACACTGAAGACACGCCGGTTATTGTCGAAGCGACCGCCTTCAGCAGCGGTATCGTCATCGCTCAGGTCAATCGCATCGTCGATGACCTGCCGCGCGTTGACATTCCGGCCGACTGGGTCGACTTCGTCATAGCGTCGCCAACGCCGTACTACATCGAACCACTCTTCACGCGCGACCCGGCGCAGATTTCGGAAGTGCAGGTTTTGATGGCGATGATGGCCATCAAGGGCATCTATGCGGAATACCAGGTCGAGACCCTCAACCATGGCATCGGCTTCGACACCGCCGCGATTGAACTGCTGCTGCCGACTTATGCGGCGTCGCTCGGCCTCAAGGGAAAAATAGCACGCTACTGGGCACTCAATCCGCACCCGGCCTTGATACCGGCGATAGAAGCGGGCTTCGTTGAATCGGTGCATTGCTTCGGCTCCGAACTCGGCATGGAGGAATACATCCGCGCCCGGCCGGACGTGTTCTTTGTCGGGCCGGACGGGTCCATGCGGAGCAACCGCGCGCTGTGCCAGGCCGCAGGTCTTTATGCCTGTGACATGTTCATTGGCTCGACCCTGCAGATTGACCTGCAGGGCAATTCGTCGACCGCCACGCTGGGCCGCATCTCCGGTTTCGGTGGCGCGCCCAACATGGGGTCCGACGCGCGCGGCCGGCGCCACGTTAGCCCTGCATGGCGCAAGGCGGGGCAGCAGGCGCACACCGGCCAGGCAATGCCACGCGGTCGCAAGCTGGTCGTGCAGATGGTGGAAACCTTTCGCGAGCACATGCAGCCGGCGTTCGTTGAAAAACTCGACGCATGGGAACTGGCGGACCAGGCCGGCATGGAAATCCCGCCGGTCATGATTTATGGCGACGATGTTACCCACGTGCTGACCGAGGAAGGCATCGCCAATCTGCTCCTTTGCCGCAGTGACGAAGAACGCGAGCAGGCGATTCGCGGCGTAGCCGGCTACACGCCGGTCGGCATGGCGCGCGACCGCCGCATGGTGGAAAACCTGCGAGATCGCGGCATTGTGCAACGCGCGGAGGACCTCGGCATAGACAAGCGCCAGGCCACCCGTGACATGCTGGCAGCACGCAGCATGAAAGACCTGGTTCGCGCCTCGGGCGGGTTGTACGACCCGCCAAGGCGCTTCCGCAACTGGTAGGAAGCATCGAAGACTCGAAGACTCATGGAAACCCTCAACTTCCGATTTGAAACGCCCGCCGGTGCAAGGCTTCAGCAAGCACTGCGCGCACAGCTTGTGGGCGTGGTTAGCTCCGGCAACCTTGAAGTGCTGATCGAGCCGGCGCAACTGGCAGGTGGGTGCGAGATTGAGGTCAAGACCGCGGCACTGGGCTTCGGCGCAATCTGGCAAGCCGTCATGGACGACTTCCAGGCGCGCTGGAAGCTGCACGACACCCGCATTGCCATCAATGACATGGGTGCGACGCCAGCGGTCGTCAGCTTGCGGCTGGACCAGGCGGCGCAATCGGCCACTGAGTCAAGAGCGTGAACGCGACATCGCCAACGCAACGAACGCCACCTATCAACGCCACGCATGAACACCGCTGATAACACTGCCAAAAGCGCCGCAGATAGCGCCGCCAACACCGCCGCGGATAAAGCAACCGAATACGCCGCGACCCTGAGCTATCTCGAATCGAGCGCGCGGGCGCGCCTGCTGGCGCTGCTCGACCCGGGCTCTTTCGAAGAGTTCCTGCCGCCGCAAGCTCGCGTCATCAGTCCGCACCTGGCGCAGCTTGATGCGCCGGTCTCCTTCGACGACGGCGTCGCCATCGGCCAGGGAACGCTGCAGGGCCGGCGCATTGCGATCGCTTCCCAGGAAGGCGGATTCATGGGCGGCGCGGTCGGCGAAGTGCACGGTGCCAAGCTGGTCGGCCTGTTGCAATGTGCCGTGGCCGACCGGGTAGAGGCGGTGCTGCTGTTGCTCGACACCGGTGGCGTGCGTCTGCACGAAGCCAATGCCGGACTGATCGCCGTGTCCGAGGTCATGCGCGCCATCCTTGACACGCGCGCAGCCGGCATTCCGGTACTGGTGTTGATCGGCGGATCGAACGGGTGCTTTGGCGGCATGGGGATTGCCGCGTGCTGCGCCAATGTGGTCATCATATCGGAAGAAGGCAGGCTGGCGTTGTCGGGTCCGGAAGTCATCGAGACCGCGAATGGTGTCGAGGAATTCGATTCGCGCGACCGCGCCCTGGTATGGCGCACCACGGGCGGCAAGCACCGCTATCTGATGGGTGACTGCCAGCGCATTGTGGCCGATCGCGTGGCGGCCTTCCGCGACGCTGTGCTGGATGAAATCATGGTGCTTGCTGCGCCCGGCGGCGCACCGATTGAACTGACCCTGGAGTCGCTTGAGACCGAGCAGGCCATGCTGACGCGCCGACTACAACGTCACGGCGACGCAAGCGAGCCGCTCGATATCTGGCGCGCCATTGGCATCACCCTGCCACAAGCATTGCCGCTGCTCGATGCCGACGCCTTTGTAATGACGGTCGATGCACAGCGCAAGGAAGCACCGTGATGGATTGGCAAATGCTGGCCGGCCAGCTTTTCCCGCAAGGGCATGCGGTCGTTGAACGTGACTGTGTGCTGACTGGCGAGGCGCAAGTCGATGGCAACACCGTTGCGGTCATTGGCACCGCGCACCATACGCCCATCGGCGTCGAGATCGCGTTGGCCCAGGCGCAAGCGGTGCTGCGCACGGTGCGCGAAGCGCCGGGACGCCCGATTGTTATCCTCGTTGATACGCAGGGCCAGCGCCTGCGCCATCGCGATGAAATGCTCGGCATAAATCGCTATATGGCCCATCTGGGAAAGTGCCTTGAGTTGGCGCGGCGTCGGGGCCATCCCGTTATTGGCCTTGTGTACGACCAGGCGCTGTCCGGCGGATTCATCACCAGCGGCCTGATGGCCGACGCCTGCCATGCACTGCCCGACGCCACTATTCGTGTAATGGGGTTGCCCGCGATGGCGCGCATCACCAAGGTTCCGCTGGATCGACTCACTGAACTAGCCGAGCACAATCCGGTGTTTGCACCGGGCCCTAAAAATTATTGGAGCATGGGTGGCATCGAGGCGATCTGGGACGGCGACCCGGCGCCCTTAATCGCGCAGGCAATCACGGACGAACGCGCGCGCCGGATTGCCGAAGCGCCGCATGACCGGCGCAGCAAACTGGGCCTGCAGCGGGGCGGGCGCAAGCTCGCGTTGCCAGTAGCGCAGGCCGTGATGCAGGCTGCACTGCAGGCGCCGGCTGATGCCGATCACGGACCGGCGGCATGGTCCGCGGCGAGCACGCCGGAAGCCGGTGGCAGGCGGTGATGCTGGCCCGGCATGATCTGGTTTGGCTGTCTGAGGCCGGTTGGGAAACCGCAGGCTGCGGACGTCCTGAACTGGAGCAAAAGGCAATGCGGCGCTGGCGCGACGACGCCTGGCCGGCAGTCGCGCGTCGCGCCGAGGGCAGCGATGGCGACGCCGGGGATGCCGACATGGGCGATGCCGACCTGCGCGAGTCCGCAGAAACGGCATGGCTTGCACTGTCATTGCCACCCGATCCCGTTAGCGGCAGCAAACCGCGCGTAGGCTTTCACGTCGCAAGGTGCCACGTCCTTCGGGTCTCCGCGCCGCTGATGCTGCACCATGCGCTGAACGCCGCGCCGCCCGCATGGCAGTCCGAACTGCAAGCACTTGATGCAGAGGCGACAGCCATGGGTCTGCGCTTCCACGCCTTTGGCTCGCTTGCCTGGCAAGCCATCACAGGGCTGCAGTACCTGGGCCCGCGCTCCGATATTGATCTGCTTTGGTACCCGCACACTCGGCACGAGCTTGATGCCGGGCTGAATCTCCTCTTGAGCCATGCGGCGGCATTGCCGCTCGACGGCGAGATCATTTTCCCGGATGGGAACGGCGTTGCCTGGAAAGAATGGGTGCAGGCAGACCGGGAAAGCGCATCGGTACAGGAATCGGCAGATGAATCGGAACATCACTCTGCACAAGAATCTGCACACTCTGCACATGGACCGGAACAGGGATTGGAACTTGAGTCGGCCGATAAATCCCGGATCGCATTGCCGGCACCGCGCGTGCTGGCAAAGGCAATCAGATCGGTGCGACTGGCGGCCCGCACCGATCTCATTGCCAGCCTTGGAGAAGTCGCATGTCCGCGCTAGCGCTGCCAGCAGTGCAGCCCTCTTCCGTGCCGGGGCTTTACACTGCCTCGCTGCCCCGGTCGCAAAGACCTCGCGCGCAGCCAGCGGCGATTGGCAAGCTGGCATTGGCAGCCTGCTTGATGAACTAGTGCTGTATCCCAAGCCCGGCCCGGTGTCGCCGCACGACAACGGCAGCCATCGTGACAGGACGGCGGCCACCTTCATGCGACGCCTGTTTGCATTGCGCCATGCGTTCGTCGCTTTTGCCGAGGCGGGCATGGACGGTGCAAGTTTTCCACAACTTCGGCGACTCGGCATTGAGGCTGAAGCGCGCATGCTGCACGCCACGCGACACTGCGGGGCAGCGCAAGCCGTCCCGACCAACAACGCCTGCCTCGGTTAAGCTATCGTCATCTTCAACAGCACGTTCCTGTCACCATGGGTCAAATCTATCTCGTCCGGCACGGCCAGGCTTCGTTCGGCGCGGCAAACTACGATCAACTCTCGGAGCTTGGCGCGCACCAGGCGCAACGCCTCGGCGAGTGGTTTTCTCGGAATGAAATCGGCTTCCAGCGCGTCGTTACCGGCGACATGGAACGGCACCGGCAAACCGCACGGGGTTGCATGGGTGCGTTGGCGTCCGGGCCGCCGGAAGCAGCGTGGCAGACCGATGCGGGCTTCAATGAATACAACCACGAGGAAGTCCTGGTGCGGCATCGCCCAGACTTCGTCGACCCGCTCGCCGTTGCGCAATTCCT
Organism: Herminiimonas sp.; assembly: GCA_028292265.1. Taxonomy (GTDB): domain Bacteria; phylum Pseudomonadota; class Gammaproteobacteria; order Burkholderiales; family Burkholderiaceae_D; genus JAQGMR01. The sequence continues at coordinate 76,983 of JAQGMR010000046.1, read as the reverse complement.
CAAGTCGTCGGACGATGCGAAACGCGACTTCCAGCAAATGTTCAAAGATTCCATGGCGCGCTGGATGAGCGGCGCATACGACGGTGATTACACCGAAACCTGGCCTGCGTTCCGTCTGCGATGTATCGCGGCCTTCCAACGCCTGCTCGATTCCGCGGGCGCCTCGCAGAACATTATCGTGTTCACCTCGGGCGGCACCATTGCCACCCTGTGCCAAAACCTGCTTGGCTTGCAGGATGCGCAAATGGCGGACCTCAACTGGTCTTTGGTGAATTGCGCCGTCACCAAACTTTTCTACCAGCCCGGCCGGGTTTCACTTAGTTATCTGAACAACTATGCGCATTTTGAGCACGCGAGCGACCGTAAAGTCGTGACCTATCGCTAAGCCGGTCGCGCTCCAGGGCGCCGCACAACATCGAACCTTATTTTCAGGAGCACAGCATGGATCAGCCAGACCTGTTTGACCTGTCGGGCCGCGTCGCACTTGTCACTGGCGCCAGTCGCGGCATCGGCGAGGCGGTGGCCCGGTTGCTGGCTGCACGCGGAGCCCAAGTGGTCGTCTCGAGTCGCAAGATCGACGCGTGCGAAGCAGTGGCGGCATCGATCCGTGCCGCAGGCGGCAAGGCCGAAGCCTTCGCCTGTCACATTGGCGACATGGCGCAGATTGATGCGGTCTACAAGCACCTGGAGTCCCAGTACGGGCGCCTCGACATTCTGGTCAACAACGCGGCCACCAATCCGTATTTCGGGCCGATCGCCGACACCGATGAAGCGGCGTTCCAGAAAACCGTGGACGTTAACATTCGCGGCTATTTCTTCATGTCGAGTCGAGGGGTAAAGCTGATGGCGCGACACGGCAAGGGCAGCATTGTGAACGTCGCCTCCGTCAATGGCGTCACGCCCGGCGACATGCAGGGGATCTATTCCATTACCAAGGCCGCGGTCATTTCCATGACGAAGGCATTTGCCCGCGAATGCGCCCCAATGGGAGTGAGGGTAAATGCACTGCTTCCCGGTGCAACCGACACGAAGTTCGCCTCGGCACTGTTCAATGATCCTGCTGTGATGGAACGGGTCATGAATCGGGTGCCCATGAAGCGACTGGCGCAACCAGAAGAAATGGCGGGGACGGTGCTGTACCTGGCCTCAGACGCTGCGAGCTACACGACCGGCGCTTGCCTCAATGTGGACGGCGGTTATCTCTCCAGCTAGACGCATTTTGCAGCGTCCAGAAACGACTTCGCCGGCAAACTTTGCCGGCGAATTTTTTAGAGCTCAGTTACCCAGTTACCACCGAGTTCAGAACTTGAACACCAGGTGAACTGCCTCTTAACGCGGCGTACCGCGACGGAACAGGTTCACGATAGCGAGCAGCACTACAGCGCCAAGCAGCGATACAAGCAGTGAGCCCATGCTGAAGTCGTTCTGGTTGATGGTGCCCGTGCCAAACAGCGGAGCAAGCAGCCAGCCGCCGAGAAGTGCGCCGATGATGCCGACAATAACGTTGAGGAACATCCCTTGCTGCGCGTCCGTACGCATGATCATGCTTGCAATCCAGCCGAGCAGGCCGCCAACTACGATCCAGATGATAAAGTTCATTTTTGATCTCCAAAAAAAGTACTACAAGGGAAACGTCGCGGCCGGATGGCCGTCCGCAACGGGGTTACGGTTGCGTTACAGGTGCCCGAGAGTCGCCTCCTTGCCGGCTAATGCGGAGCAGCGCCGCCTTGCGGACGGCTACCCTGCGTTGGCTGGCTTTCGGCGCCGCCTTCATCCAGCACGACCACAGTTGCGCCTTCCTTCCCCATGGTCATCTTGTTGGCGTAATCGCAGGCTTCCTGCCTGCTGTCAAAGCTAGCGAGGGGATCCTCGAAATCATTTTCGTTGACGTCCCAGCGGCCATCTGCGCCCGGAGATACACGCAGCACCACGTTTCCTTTCTGATCAAATCCCATAAACACTCCTTTCGCTATTCAAGACAGCTACTGGCAATCGCTTCCAATGATTGTCAGAACATTAGGCAAATTCACGCGCCGGTGGTTCACGTTTCATTGCCGTTTTTTGGTTTTCACATCGGTTGTGCACACCCGGACAATTGCGTCGTTACCCAATAGAGCAATCCTCGCGCCAGCTTTGCATGAGGAGCCGCCCTCGGGGCTGTGTTACCCGTCTGTAAGGATTGCCCGTTTTCCATGAAAACCGTACAAGCTGACGGTCGATGATTTCCCGTCATCCGCCGACGCGGTTTGTAGGAACCTGTCTGACAGCGCGGCGTCTTAGTGTGGAGCGCTTTAAAAGCTGTGGTTTTGCATGACGCCATGAAACGTTGAGGGCAGACAATGCTGGTGCTCCGGTGCCGCGCTAAGGTGCCGAAACAGATTATTTGCAACGCCTGAACGCCGACGCTCAAGCAACGCCTTGATGAGGAACACAATGCATGCCGCGAAGCTTTCGCTCCGTCCTGCCTGAACCGCAGGATTTCCGCTCGACCGACTTCTTTGTTGCAGCAACACGATTGCTGTCTCTGGTAGTCATGCTGGGCGGCAGCACCGTGATACTGGCCTGGTACTGGCAGACCCATTTCGCTCTCACACCGTTTTCCGGGTCGATGCCTGCGGTCCTGCTTTCCGTCCCGGCAAATACGGCCGGCCTTCTATGTTGCGCAGGTTTTGCGCTGCTTCTGCGCGCTGACGCCCCCGAGCCAGTAGCAAGGGGAATGCACCCGCGTGTAGTATTTTCCACCGTGCTTTCGATGGGCGTGCTGCTGGTCGGACTGCTGGCCTTGCTCGAAGCGGCCATCGGATCGGATCTTGGATTGTCGCGCTGGTCGAGTGCGATTGGGCTTGGCGGCGCAATGGCCGCAGCAGGGCGCACGCCCGTCACGCTCACTGCCGGCTTTGTTCTGGCTGGCTTGGCGTTATTGCTGCTCGATGCGCGCATCAACAAGGGCCGCGCGCCGGCGGAATATATCGCCATAGTTCTCGCTGCCTTGATGGCGATTCCCCTGATCGGCTACCTGTACAGCGTGACGGCAATGGTCAAGGTCGCCTCCGATGGTGGTGTCGCACCAATGGCGGCATGCCTCTTCATCGTGCTCGCCGCCGGTATCCTGATGGCGCGGCCCGAGCACCCCGTAATGCGTGTGTGGAACAGCAACGCGCCGGGCGGCCACCTGCTGCGGCGCCTGCTACCAAAAAGCTTGCTTCTGCTGGTCGTGCTCGATTTGTTGGTAGAGGCTGGCGCGCGTCGGAATCTGTACAGTGCGGACAGTATTTCAGCGCTCGTTATTCTCCTTGTCTGCTGCTGGCTTTCAGTTCTCTTCTGGCGGGCCGCGTCAATGCTCAATCGCGAATATGACGAGCGACGGCAGGGCGCAGCGGCGCTTTCGGAGACCCACGCCCTGCTGCGGGCCGTGAGCGACAACACGCCGGATGCCATCTACGTCAAGGATGTCGACGGCCGCTTCGTTTTCGCCAATCCGGCCACGCTGCGTCTGCTCGACATGCCGGCTGAAGATGTCATCGGCAAGACCGGTGCCGAAATCTACGCCGATGCCAACGACGCGCAACGCGCCGCCGTCAGCGATCACGAAGTTATGTCAAGCCGCCAAGCCCAAATGATTGAAGAGACGATGGCGCTGGCCCAAGGGGTGCGCACGTTTTACTCGACCAAGGCGCCATGGCAGGACAGCAACGGCAAGCTGTGCGGACTGGTCGGCATCAGCACCGATATCAGCGACCGCAAGCGAGTGGAAGATGCGTTGCGCGAGCATGAAACGCAGCTTGAGGCACTGGTTGCCGCGCGTACGGCCGAAGTCAGCGAGCTCATGGGCCACCTTGAGGCGACGCGCGAGGAAGAAAAGCGCGCGATAGCCCGGGAATTGCATGACGATCTCGGCTCGGCGCTTACCGCGTTGAACATGCACCTTGCGATCCTCTTTCAGCAAATGCCGCAGGACCCGAAATTAACGGAGCGCTTCGCACACGTCAAGGGTTTGCTGTCATCCGTAGGCCAGACCACGCGCCGCATTCAGGTCGGTTTGCGTCCTGACAAGCTCGACATTTTCGGCATAAAGACGGCGATTGCGGATCTTGCCGACGAGTTCCAGAACTACACCGGCGTTACCTGTCGCGCCAGTCTGCCGGACGAGGACCTTTCCTATGCGCCGCAGATCGACATTGCGCTGTTCCGCATGGTGCAGGAATCTCTCAACAACATCGCCAAGCATGCGCACGCGACCGAAGTTGATGTGGTGCTGGATGATGTGGATGACCATGTCAATTTGAGCATTCGCGACAATGGGGTGGGGGTTGTGCCGGTGCGCACTGCCAGCAGCACGACGCACGGGTTGCGGGGCATGCGGGAGCGGGCTGGGTACCTTGGCGGCGAGGTGCAGATTATTAGCAGTCCGGGGAAGGGGACGCACGTGATGGTGCGTCTGCCGAAGACGCCGCGGGTTTCCAGTACGGCGGAGTTGCTGGAGGAGCGGCGGGCTAATGGGGAGGTGGGGTAGGGGTAAGGGTGGCTTGAGGGGGAACCTGGCCTGGTGGTTCGTGTTGCCTCTGGGTTTGCGCTTACTCTTCGTGGAGCCTGAACGTCAAATGCGGGCTCCGTTACTCGGCTTTGCCTTCGGTGCTCAATACGGCTTCCCTGCCGGGTGACCTTGCCGGGTTCCGGCCCGGCGACCGGGTTCATTCTTTTGCTCCGCCAAAAGAACGGAACCAAGAAAAGGCGGCCCGGGTCTGCCGCCCCGCTGCGCGGGGTTCCCACGCCGTCGGCACCGAAATCGGGAAGCGGCGGAAACTCGCGTCGCTCGGACAGCCGCCGCTTCTGATCCGATTTCGGCACCGCCGTCGTGGCGGCATACAACGGGGTTCACGTCAAAGGCACGAGCAACTGCAACTGCAACTGCAACTGCATCTCGCCTTCAGGCGTCGTGCCGACGACCCCCGCGCCGCACGAGATAGGTTCCGGCCAGCACCGCGCCCGCGGCAATCAGCATGGAGGTTGCGGGCAACCCTCGTACGGTGTTCCAGGCGATTTCACCGGCGCGCGGCGCGGCGAGTTGGAGGCGCAACTTAGTCATTTCGGCGCCGAGTTCAGACAATCTGTCAGGATCCATGTTGCGCTCCGCGTCGCGTAGCAGAATCGTTTCCTCGTCCGCCACATGGTGCATGACGTCGCGCATCAATTCCATGAAGGTGTCGTTGTAGCCAGCGTCGTCTGGTTCCATGGTGCGCAAGCGCGCGATCAGCCGCTTCATTTCAGCGTGCTCCGGGAAACTTTTTTCAACCGTCGAACGGTCCTTTTCCAGCGAGCGCATGGCTGGATAGAAAATTTCTTCCTCTAGTTGCGCATGGATCTCCAGCGCGATGCAAATAGTGTTGACCAGCGCCTGCCGAGTCTGTGCGCTGTCATCGATGTGGTACTGGTGAAAGCTTGCCAACACGTGCGTGTGATCCATGCGGATCATGTTCGTAATGGTTGGCGAAAGTCTGGTCATGAGCGAATTCATGGGAGGTTCCTTTCTATTGGTGAACCGACAGGTGAACCTCTCACTCTTGCAAACGGCATGCCGGGTCTATCGATGCCGCATCGGGCCTGCTACGCGAAATCTGCAAGGCAGGATTACAAGTCCGTGTAGATTCCGACGGCAGGTCGGAGCAGAGCCGCCACGATTGTGCGGCCCGAGTTGCTCACGCCGCATGCAATCACGTTGCCGGCCCTTAATGAAATCCTGCTGCCCGCGCCGCTTTCAACGGCGCGGAAGCAGCAGCGTGCGAAGCCCCGTCAAGCAGCCTGAACCGTGGCTTCCTCAATAACGCCGTCCGCAACGAACCCGTCGATCTCTGCATCGCCATAGCCATACTCTCGCAACAACTCCCGGCTGTGTTCACCGAGCGCTGGCGCGTGGCGGTCAATGCGCGTAGGCGTTTTGGAGAAGTGGATTGGGCAACCAAGTGCCTTGGTCGCGCCAGCGGTTGGATGCTGCAGATCCACCACCATGTTGCGCGCCAGCGTTTGCGGATGGCTGAGGGCCTCTCCAATGGTATTGACCGGGCCGGCGGGAACACCGACTGCATCAAACGCGGCCATCCACTCATCCTTGCCGCGGGTGATCAGCACCGCATTCATGGCTTCAGTCAGCGACGCCAGGTTTTCCATGCGGGCCGAGTTAGTGGCATAGCGTGGATCCTCCCGCCACTCCGGATGGCCGAGCACGTCGGCGATACGCTCCCAATTCGCCTGGTTGGCGCCGCCAATGTTGATCCAGCCGTCGGAGGCGCGGAAGGCCTGGTAAGGGGCTGTGAGCAAGTGCGCCGAGCCGGTCGGGCCGACCGAATTTCCTGTGGCGAAATAAATTGCCGCATGCCAGTAGGTCTGCTGCAGCGCCGCTTCCATTAGCGAGGTGTCGACCACCTGGCCCTCGCCGGTTTTCAGCTTGTGGGCATAGGCGGCGGTGATTCCGACGACCGCGAGGATACCGGCATTGATGTCGGCGATGGAGTTGCCGGTCTTGACCGGTGCACCGCCCGGCTCACCGGTGACGGACATCAACCCGGAGAATCCTTGCGCTATCAGATCGAAGCCGCCCCGATCAGCATAGGGGCCATCGCGGCCGTAGCCGGAAACGGCGCAGTAGATCAGACCGGGATTGACCTTGGACAGAACGTCGTAACTGAGACCGAGCTTTTCCAGCGTCCCGCGGCGATAGTTTTCGGTGAGTACGTCAGCGTCCTTCACCATGCGCAAAAGTATGTCGCGGCCCTGCTCCTTTTTGAGGTTGAGGGCGATGCCGCGCTTGTTGCGGTTGAGGATCATGAACGGTGCGGAAACGCCATTGACGCGTGGCTCGCGATAGCTGCGGGAGTCATCACCGCCGGGCAGCTTTTCCACCTTGATGACGTCGGCGCCCATGTCGGCGAGCATCATGCCGCAGGTCGGTCCGGCCATGATCTGGGCCAGTTCCAGCACCTTCATGCCGGCCAGAGGACCGGGATGCGCGCTCGTATTTTTGCTGCTGTCTTGATTCATTCCTTGCCTTAAGGTTATGCATCGTTTTGTCCCCGCAACAAGCCGAATGCACGGGCAGAAACGGTGGCGATGAACTGCGATGTCGTTGGTGGTTCGTGCAGAACGGCTGATATGGCCCCAGCTCCTGCGATAGCGTACGAATGGGCAGAACGCTCGCAGGTTTGCGCAGGGTTGCCGTCTTCGCCTGCTTTCGATTTTTGCATACGATATACCAAATCTGGCCTGTGTCAAAACTTTCTATCCGTCTTTTACCTATGACGATGGTGTCCAGAGCACCGGAAAGATCGTATACAATGCAATCTCCATGAAGATAAACGAACTCGACTTTCCGGACCAGACACTGTCTTCCATTGATCGCAAGGGCTTGTCCGCGATGGTTACCGACAGCCTTCGAAGCATGATCGTTGAAGGCGTCCTCGGGCCGGGCACAAGGCTAAACGAGCGGGTCCTTTGCGAGCAACTGCATGTGTCTCGCACGCCTCTGCGCGAGGCCTTCAAGACGCTGGCGGTGGAAGGTTTGATCGAGATCCTGCCGAACCGCGGCGCGGTGGTTGTGCAACTTTCGGAGACCGATATAGAACAGGCCTTTGAATTGATGGGGGCACTGGAAGGATTGGCCGGGCAACTGGCGTGCAAGCGCATCACCGATGACGAGGTGGCAGAGATCCGCGCGCTGCATTTCGAAATGCTGGCAGCGCATTCGCGCCGTGACCTGCCGACGTACTACCGCATCAATCACGCCATCCACGATCGCATTAACGCTGCGGCGCGCAATGCGATGCTGACCTCGACCTATCTGCAGGTAAATTCGCGCATACAGAGCATGCGCTTCCGCTCCAACTTTGATACCCGCAACTGGAATGAAGCCGTCGAAGAACACAGCGCGATGCTGAAGGCACTCGAGAAGCGCGACGGCGCCTCGCTAGGGACCCTGCTTCAACAACATCTGCCAAAAAAATGCGCGAGCGTTATAGCGAATCTGCGCGCAACCGTCGGCGACCAAGCGTCGACGCCCACCTTGTGAGCCCAGCCCCATGAATGCACCGGTAGCAACACAGGTCCTGCTCGCAGGCGAACTGAGCGCGCGCCTCGACAACCTCGACCTTGCGCAGCAACTGCGCGCCGAGACCACGGGCGAAGTCATGTTCGACGCCGCGTCACGAGGACGCTATGCAACCGATGCCTCAATCTATCAGATAGAGCCGCTCGGCGTGTTTGTACCGAAGACCGAGGATGACGTCGAACGCGCGATGAAGATTGCGCATGCCGCCGGCGTTCCGGTGCTGCCGCGCGGCGCCGGCACCAGCCAGTGCGGACAAACAGTGGGCCGGGCACTCGTCATCGACCACAGCAAGTACCTTAACAAGGTGATCGCCTTCGACGCCGCGGCGATGACCGTGACGGTCCAGCCCGGCATTGTGCTGGACCACCTGAACGCTTTCCTTAAGCCGCACGGGTTGTGGTTTCCGGTGGACGTATCGACCGCGGCGCAATGCACCATCGGCGGCATGACGGGCAACAACTCTTGCGGCTCGCGGAGCATTTACTACGGCAACATGGTGCACAACGTGCTCGCGGTCTCGGCATGGCTTGCGGACGGTACGCGGGCCGACTTTGGCCCACTCAAGGAAATGCTGGCTACGGCCACCGGGCGCCTCCGCGATCTGGTGCAGCGCGTGCAAGCCATCGGCCAGCGGGAACATGATGAAATCGCAGCACGCTTCCCGAAGGTTTTGCGCCGCGTTGGTGGCTACAACCTGGATATTTTCAATCCGCAATCCGAACGCCCTTACACCGACGACAACAGCGTCAACCTGGCGCATTTGCTGGTCGGCTCGGAAGGCACGCTGGCGCAGTTCCGCCAGGTCACGCTGAAGCTCTCGGCGCTGCCAAAGGCCAAGACGCTGGGTGTGGTCAACTTCGAGCGCTTCCATGACGCGATGGCGATGACGCAGCACATCGTCAAGCTCATGCCGGTGGCGGTGGAATTGGTCGATCGGACCATGATTGAACTGGCGCGTGACAATCCTGCTTTCAAGCCGACCATCGAGAAGGCCCTGATCGGCGCGCCGGACGCAATACTGCTGGTCGAGTTCGCCGGCGGCGAGCGCGAGACGTTGCTGCGGCAATTGAAGGGGCTGACGGAATTGATGGCCAGCCTCGGGCTGCCAGGCTCCGTTGTGGAAATGCCGGACGAGAGCGAACAGAAGGAATTATGGGAGGTGCGCAAGGCGGGACTCAACATCATGATGAGCCTGCGTGGCGACGGCAAGCCGGTGTCCTTCATTGAGGATTGCGCGGTACCGCTGGAGCACCTGGCCGAATACACCGACCGCCTCACCAAAGTATTTGAGAAGCACGGCACGCGTGGCACCTGGTATGCCCATGCGTCGGTGGGCACGCTGCACGTGCGGCCTATCCTCGACATGCGCGCCGATGGCGCCGCCAAGATGCGCGCTATCGCGGAAGAAGCCGGCGCCATGGTGCGCCAATACAAGGGCGCGTTCTCCGGTGAGCATGGCGACGGCCTGGTGCGTAGTGAGTGGGTGGACTGGCAATTCGGGCCGCGCCTGATGCGCGCTTTCGAAGAGATCAAGGATGCGTTCGACCCCGAGGGCCGAATGAACCCGGGCAAGATCGTGCGCGCCACGCGCATGGATGACCGCAGTCTGTTCCGCTTCAAGCCGGGCCACACCGCGCTGCCCTTGGCGACCGCGCTCGACTGGTCGGCCTGGAATGTGAAACACGACCCCGCTGCCGAGACAACGTCCGCGCCAGGCACTGGCGGCGACCCCAGCCAGGGCTTGGCGAAGGCGGTCGAGATGTGCAACAACAATGGCCATTGCCGCAAATTTGACGCTGGCACCATGTGCCCCAGTTATCGCGTGACGCGCGACGAACAGCACCTGACGCGCGGTCGCGCCAATACCTTGCGCCTTGCCTTGTCCGGCCAATTGGGGCCGGAAGCACTGACCTCGGAAGCGGTACGTGAAAGCCTCGACTTGTGCGTGGCCTGCAAGGGCTGCCGGCGTGATTGCCCGACCGGCGTCGACATGGCGAAGATGAAGACCGAGTTCCTGTTCCAGTGGCAGAAGAAGCATGGCCTGAAGTTGAAGGACAAGCTCGTTGCTTATCTTCCGCGCTGGGCGCCGCTGGCCTCGCGCATGCCTTGGCTTTTTAACCTGCGTGACCGCATTCCGGGCGCCGCGCTGCTGTCGGAAAAGCTTCTCGGCTTCTCGGCGAAGCGCACGCTGCCGGCTTGGCGCGGCGACACCTTCCTGCGTGGGGCCCTGCGCGACACGGTAAGCGCGGAAGACGCCGACGTGGTGCTATTGGCCGATACCTTCAACAATTATTACGAGCCGGAGAATGCCCGGGCAGCACTGCGTGTGCTACAGGCGGCGGGTTATCGGGTGCACGTGGCGCGGGCCTCGGCCGGCGATGCTGAACCGGATCGCCCGCTTTGCTGTGGAAGGACCTATCTCGCAGCCGGCCTGGTGGACGAAGCGAAGCGCGAGGCGCAGCGCGTGCTGCAATCCTTGCGCCCTGCCCTTGCGCGAGGCACGCCGGTGGTGGGGCTCGAGCCTTCATGCCTGCTGACTCTGCGCGACGAATTCCTGGTGATGGGTTTGGGCAGCGACGCCGAACTGCTTTCCAGACAAGCGTTCCTGTTTGAAGAGTTCCTGGCGCGTGAAGCCAACGCAGGCCGGCTCAAGCTGCCGCTGAAGGCCTTGCCGCAATCGCATGCGCTGCTGCATGGCCATTGCCATCAGAAGGCCTTCGATGCGGTGCGCCCGGTGCAGCAGGTGCTCAGCCTGATTCCTGGCTTGAAGGTAGAGTTGATTGAGTCAAGCTGCTGCGGCATGGCGGGCAGCTTCGGCTACGAGGCGCAGCACCATGCGGTGTCAATGCAGATGGCGGAATTGTCGCTGCTGCCAGCGGTGCGCAAGGCAGGGAAAGACTCGTTGGTGGTGGCGGATGGCACGAGTTGCCGGCACCAGATCGCGGATGGTACGCAGGGCAAGCGGCAGGCGGTGCATGTGGCGATTGTGCTGGAGAGAGCGCTGGCTTGACGCACCTTGGCGGGGGATCCGCCGCGTACGGCACGGCTCGCGTCGCATGGAGACGCCCCGCCTACAGGGCAATCAATCGGATGGTTTTGCCGATCCCGGACGCTTCGAAGCAGCGGCGATGTGACGGTTGCGTCGCTCTACCGCCCTGACAGAAGCAGCAAAATATCGTTTAACTCATCGCGGAGCGCTTCGACGTCAACGGATTGCCCCGGTACTAGCGAGAGGTTAGGTGGGGCTTCCGCTACCGGTGTGCTGGCGCGACTATCAAGCTTGTTGCGTGCACCGCTGATGGTGAAACCCTGCTCGTACAAGAGCTCGCGAATACGACGGATAAGCAGCACTTCGTGATGCTGGTAATAGCGCCGATTTCCGCGACGCTTTACCGGCTTTAACTGCGTGAATTCCTGTTCCCAGTAGCGCAATACATGCGGTTTGACGCCGCACAGTTCACTGACTTCGCCGATTGTGAAATAGCGCTTTGCCGGGATCGGCGGCAATGCCGCCAGCTCGGGCTTGCTAGCTCGTTCGTTCATCAAGGTTCAGGTGGTGCGCGGGTGCGGGAGAAATCAGGCCAGGTGCAGGGGCTTGGTCGTGCCGGGTGATTCGACCATTCCCTTGAGCTTTTGGCTTGCATGGAAAGTCACGACGCGGCGGGCAGTGATGGGGATTTCTTCACCTGTCTTGGGATTGCGCCCGGGACGTTGGGGCTTGTCCCGAAGCTGGAAATTTCCGAAACCGGAGAGCTTTACGGATTCGCCACGTTCAAGCGCGTTGCGAATTTCGTCAAAGAAGGTTTCCACCATGTCTTTGGCTTCGCGCTTGTTAAGACCAACCTGCTCGAAAAGCAACTCGGCAAGCTCAGCCTTTGTGAGCGTGGGCAAGTCCTCTTCGACCTGCGAGCGTGCCTGCGACTGCATCACGGCACGGTTGAGGTCGGCAGTCAGCACAGACTGGAATTCAGCTGAGATCACGTCGTTCATAGTTTTATCCCCGACCCCGCATCGCGCTTGTCATTGACGCCCTCACTGTCGAATGCGGGCGCCATGATTTTTGTGCGCCGCGGTGAGAAAGGCCTCAATCGCGGCATCGACTTTATTGTCCTGCAGAGTGGTTTGAGTATCTTGCAAGGTGAAACGGAAAGCAAGACTTTTTTCGTCGCTTTCCAGGCCCTTTCCTCGATATTCATCAAACAAAACAATGGCTTGCAAAATGGCGCAAGCGTCGTTAGAGAGCTTCTCCGCGAGGAAGGAATCGATCAGATGCTGGGCCGTTACGTCCTGCTTTACAACGAGGGCCACGTCACGCACGACTGCGGGGAATCGCGAGATTTCCTGGCTCGACGGTAATGGCCTTTCTTGCAGTGACGCGGTGCTGACTTCGAATAGCACCGGTGCCAGCGGCAGATCGTATTTCTGCTGCCAACGGGGATGCAGTTCGCCGATAAAGCCGATCGCTGCCCCACCAAGAAAAACTTCCGCACTGCGTCCAGGATGCAATGCAGGATGCGCGAGTTTTTCGAAGCGAAGGACCGAAGGCGCGAACAGTGCTTCAAGCTCAGCCTTGACGTCGAAATAATCGACATTGCGGCCCGCCTGTCCCCACTGCTCTTCCACCAGCGGGCCGTATGCCAGCGCGGCCACATACTGCGGCTGTCGATAACCTGCCACGGACAGCGGGCCGTCGAGCGTGGCGGCGTCACGCAGGAACACCGCGCCAAGCTCGAAAACGCGAATGCGATTCAGCTTGCGATTGAGGTTGTAGCGGACGTTGGCGACCAGGCTGCCCACAAGGTTGGAGCGCATTACGCTCATCTGGCTTGCGATGGGATTCTGCAGCCGTATCGGTTCCGTATTGCCCGCGAAATCCTGTTCCCACGATTCTTCGACGAAGCTGAAATTCACCACTTCCTGGTAATCCAGATCGGCCAGTTGGCGGCGGAGTGTGAACAGCGAGCGGCGGGTTTCCGGCGCAATGCGCATCGTGTTTGGGGCAACCGGCGCGATGGCGGGAATGTTCTCGAATCCGTGGACGCGGGCAATTTCCTCGATCAAGTCCTCTTCAATCTCAATGTCAAAGCGCCATGAGGGCGGCGTGACGGAAAACAGCCCGGGCTCCTGCGTGAATTCCAGGCCCAACCGCCCGAAAATGCTGGCGACCTTCTCGTCCGTCACCGGTATGCCGATCACTTTTTGCGCGCGTGCGGTGCGCAGTTTGACGGCTGGACGCTTGGGGAGATTGACGACCTGGTCGTCGACGGGACCGACCTGCGTCGTGCCTTCCTGTCCGCAGATTTCGACCAGCAGCGCCGTGATGCGCTCAATATGATCGACCGTCGTGGCATAGTCCACGCCGCGCTCGAAACGATGCGCTGCATCGGTGGAAAAATTGTAGCGGCGTGCCCTGCCCTGGATCGCCTGCGGCCACCAGAAGGCTGCTTCCAGATAGATGTCCTGCGTGTCGAGAGTCACGGCGGTGGCATCGCCACCCATGATGCCGGCGAGCGATTCGATTTCCTTGTCGTCGGCGATGACGCCGACCCAATCGTCAACCTCTACCGTATTACCATTCAGGAGCTTGAGGCTTTCTCCCTTTCGACCCCAGCGCACATCCAGCGAGCCGTGGATCTTGTCGAGGTCGAAAACGTGAGTGGGACGACCGAGCTCCAGCATGACGTAGTTCGAAATATCAACCAGTGCCGAAATGGGCCGTTGCCCGCTGCGCTCCAGCCGTTGTTTCATCCAGTCCGGCGTCGCGGCACGGGCATTGAGGCCGCGAATGACGCGTCCTGAAAAGCGTCCGCACAAATCGGGCGCGGAGATTTTCACCGGCAGTTTTTCCGCGGTGTTGACGGCCACAACGTTCCATACCGGCGGCGTCAGCGGCGTATCAGTCAATGCCGCGACTTCACGAGCCACGCCTAACACCGAAAGGCAATCCGCCTTGTTTGGTGTGAGCTTGATGGTGAACTTCAAATCGTTGAGATGGTAGTAGTCGCGGAAGTTGCGCCCGACTGGCGCGTCTTCCGGCAACTCGAGAAGGCCGCCATGGTCTTCCGAAAGCTTCAACTCGCGCGCCGAGCACAGCATGCCTTGCGATTCAACGCCACGCAGTTTGCCCACCTTGATCAGGAACGGATTGCCATCGGCACCGGGCGGCAGCACCGCGCCGGACAAGGCGCATGGCACCTTCATGCCGGGCCGCACGTTCGGGGCGCCACACACAATATTGAGCAACGTGCCGTCGCCAACATCTACCCGGCACACGTTCAGGCGGTCCGCGTCCGGATGTTTTGCTACTTCGCACACCTGTGCCACCACAACGTTGGTGAAGGGCGGTGCGACCGGCTCCAGCTCCTCTACTTCAAGGCCCGACATCGTAAGCAGGTGAGCCAGTTCATCCGAAGTGAGATTCGGATCGGCCATGGTGCGCAACCAGTTTTCGGAGAATTGCATTCTGGGTAGTCGGTAAATTAGTTGAACTGCTTCAGGAAGCGCAAATCGCCTTCGTAGAAGAGTCGCAGATCGTTGATGCCATAACGCAGCATGGTGAGGCGCTCAAGGCCTGAGCCGAAAGCGAAACCGAGGTACTGCTCCGGATCAAGGCCCATGTTGCGCACCACGGTCGGATGCACCTGCCCTGCGCCCGAGACTTCAAGCCAGCGCCCCTTGAGCGGACCGCTGCCGAAGGCGATGTCGATCTCGGCCGAGGGCTCGGTGAAGGGAAAGTAGGAGGGGCGAAACCGAACCTGCAGATCGTCGGTCTCGAAGAACGCGCGCACGAAATTGAGGTACACGCCTTTCAGGTCGGCGAAGCTGATGTCCTCGGCGATCCACAGGCCTTCGACCTGATGGAACATCGGCGAATGCGTAGCGTCGCTGTCCACGCGATAGGTGCGGCCCGGAGAAATTACCTTAATGGGTGGCTTGTTCATGCGGGCATAGCGAACCTGCATGGGACTGGTATGCGTGCGCAGCAGCAATGGCTTGCCTTCGCTGTCCTTGCCGTCTATGTAAAAGGTGTCTTGCATTGAGCGCGCCGGATGGTTCTCCGGGCTGTTCAGTGCAGTGAAATTGGTCCAGTCGGTTTCAATTTCCGGGCCGTCCGCAACATCGAAACCGATCGATCCGAAAATCTCCTCGACCCGCTGCCAGGTGCGCATGACGGGGTGGATGCCACCCATGCCCCGACCGCGGCCCGGCAGAGTGATGTCGATTGCTTCGGCGTTCAGTCTCGCCTGCATCTGCGCATTGGCAAGCGCGTCGCGCCGCGCATCGAGCGCGGCTTCGATCTGTGCCTTGACTGCGTTGATGGTGGCGCCTTGCGCCTTACGTTCCGTGGGCTCAAGTTTGCCGAGCCCCTTCATTTGCAAGGTGATCTCGCCAGTCTTGCCAAGATATTTGGCTTTGGCGTTTTCCAGCGAAGCGGCGTCCGCGGCGTCGGCGAAATCGGCCCGCGCCTGCTCAACGAGGTGTTCCAGAGGAGTCATGCGATGTCGGCCCTCAATAAAAATAAGCCGGAAAAAAGAACGAGGAACAAGAAGGGAAAAGAACGTCTGCAGAAAATGAAACGGGGCACAGGTTCTCGACCTCTGCCCCGCCAACCCACTGCGCATCGTCAAGCGACGATGCGTTCATTTAACTCAAGCAGCGATGGTGGCCTTCACCTGATTGACAATCGCGGCAAATGCCGGCTTGTCCATCACGGCCATGTCTGCCAGAACCTTGCGGTCCAAGCCGATTTCGGCGCGCTTCAGGCCGTTCATGAACACGCTGTAGGTTAAGCCATGCTCGCGCGAAGCAGCGTTGATACGGGTGATCCACAATGCGCGGAACACGCGTTTCTTGTTGCGGCGATCGCGGTAGGCATACTGGCCTGCGCGCATGACCGCCTGCTTGGCGATACGGTAAACCTTGCTGCGGCGTCCACGATAGCCTTTGGCCTGATCGAGGATTTTCTTGTGACGGGCCCGTGCTGTGACCCCGCGTTTAACTCTAGGCATGAAATCTCCTTAAGATGTGGGTCAAGCGTTGGGCATCATGCGCATGACTGATACGACGTCTGCAGCATTGACGTTGGTAATACCGCGCAACTGGCGTTTATTCTTGGTGGTTTTTTTGGTCAGGATGTGACGCTTGAAGGCGTGACCACATTTGACGGTTCCACCTGGACGTACACGAAAGCGCTTTTTGGCGCTGCTCTTCGTCTTCATTTTTGGCATAGCACTATCTGCCTTGGGGCAGCTCCGTTTTTTAACATGATTGCAGGTGGCAGCACTTCGCTACGCTTGGATGCCTGCTCTCACTTGTCATGCAGTGAACTCGTCTGGGCCAGCATGCAGAAACTGCATGCAACACACCGGCTCACCGCTATTTGCAGAGACATCGTTTGACGGATGCCTCCGCGAATTCTGGTTCGTGCTGGAATTTCGACTGCGTCGCCTGGCCGTCATGACAACGGCAAGGACCTTACTTTTTCTTCTTCGGCGACAGAATCATGATCATCTGCCTGCCTTCCATCTTTGGAAACTGCTCCACCTGACCAAATGGTTCAAGATCGCCGCGCAAGCGCTCTAGCATGCGCATGCCGATATCCTGGTGCGCCATTTCACGACCACGAAAACGCAGAGTGATCTTGGTTTTGTCGCCGTCTTCCAGGAACTTCGTGAGGTTGCGCAACTTGATGTTGTAGTCGCCCTCATCGGTACCCGGTCGGAACTTGACTTCCTTGACCAGAATGATCTTCTGCTTGAGCTTGGCCTCGTGCGCCTTCTTTTGCTCCTGGTACTTGAACTTGCCGTAATCCATCAGACGGCATACCGGAGGTTGGGCGGTCGGCGCGATTTCGACCAGATCAACGTTACCTTCTTCCGCCATGCGGAAGGCATCGGCCAGACTCACGATACCAAGCGGTTCGTTCTCGACCCCAGAGAGACGCAATTCCGGCGCGGTAATCTCGCCGTTAATGCGATGCGACTTGTCAGTAGCTATTGCAGTTTCCTTTTAGAAAGAAATAATCAAGCCATGCTGCCTTGGTGTCTGCCTGGAGAGTGTTTCGAGTGTTCTTCAGGCCCTGGAAGCGACTTCACCTTCGAGTCGTTCAATCAGGCTGTCGAGAGGCATAGCGCCAAGATCGACATTGCCACGTGCACGCACAGCCACTGTGTTGGAATCCCGCTCCTTGTCGCCTACAACAACGATATAGGGCAACTTCTGAACGGAATGCTCGCGTATTTTATAGGTTATTTTCTCGTTCCGCAAATCGGCATGCACCCTAAACCCTTGTTTCTTCAGGTTTTGTGCGACCGCTTGTGCGTACTCCGACTGGCCTTCCGAAATATTCAATATTCCGACCTGCACCGGGGCTAGCCAAAGTGGCAGCGCACCCGCATGGTTTTCGATCAGCATGCCGATAAACCGCTCGAATGAGCCGAGAATCGCACGGTGCAGCATGACCGGTATTTTGCGGGTGTTGTCTTCCGCGACGTACTCGGCCTCGAGTCGGCCTGGCATTGAAAAGTCAACCTGCATGGTGCCGCATTGCCACATGCGCCCGATAGCATCCTTCAGCGTGTACTCGATTTTCGGACCATAGAATGCGCCCTCGCCTGGGGAGATGTCGAACGCGAATCCGGAACGCTTGAGCGATTCGATCAGCGCGTTCTCCGCCTTGTCCCACATCTCGTCAGAGCCGACCCGCTTCTCTGGACGTGTCGCCACCTTGTAGATCACGTCGGTGAAGCCGAAGTCGCGATAGACCTTCTGCAGCAGCGCGGTAAAGGCGACGCACTCGTCGAGGATCTGATCCTCGGTGCAGAAGATATGCCCGTCGTCCTGGGTAAATCCGCGTACGCGCATCATGCCGTGCAGTGAACCGGACGGCTCGTTACGGTGGCATTGACCGAACTCGCCATAGCGCAGCGGCAGTTCACGATAGGAATGCAGGTTGGCGCGGAAAATCTGAACATGACCCGGACAATTCATGGGCTTGATGGCATACGACCGATTTTCCGACTCCGTCGTAAACATGTTCTCTTTATAGTTTTCCCAATGGCCCGAGCGCTCCCACAGGCTACGATCCAGAATTTGCGGACCCTTGACTTCCTGGTAGCCGTTGTCCTGGTAGACCCGGCGCATGTACTGCTCCACCTGCTGCCACACGGTCCACCCTTTCGGATGCCAGAAGATCAGGCCGGGCGCCTCCTCTTGGAAATGAAACAAATCGAGCGCGCGCCCAAGCTTGCGGTGGTCGCGCTTCTCCGCTTCCTCCAGCATGTGTAGATAGGCTTCCTGCTCTTCCTTCTTTGCCCAGGCGGTGCCATAGACCCGCTGCAGCATCTCGTTCTTCGAATCGCCGCGCCAATACGCACCGGCCAGCTTCATCAGCTTGAACACTTTGAGTTTGCCGGTGGAAGGCACGTGCGGCCCGCGGCACAGGTCGGTGAACGCGCCTTCGGAGTACAGGGATACGTCTTCGCCGGCCGGAATCGAGGCAATGATCTCAGCCTTGTAGTTTTCGCCGATTGACTTGAAATATGCAACGGCCTCATCACGCGGCATCACCTTGCGGCTCACCGGCTCGTCACGTTTCGCCAACTCCGCCATTTTCTTCTCAATAGCGACCAGGTCTTCTGGCGTAAAGGGGCGCTTGTAAGAGAAATCGTAATAGAAGCCGTTGTCGATTACCGGGCCGATCGTGACCTGAGCATCAGGGAACAACTCCTTGACGGCGTGGGCGAGCAGATGCGCGGTGGAGTGGCGAATGACGTCCAGGCCGTCGGCATCCTTGTCGGTCACAATGGCCAGATCGGAGTCGCGCTCAATGAGGTAGGAAGTGTCGACCAGCTTGCCGTCGACGCGCCCGGCCAGTGCCGCCTTCGCAAGGCCGGCGCCAATGCTCGCCGCGACTTGCGCCACCGTCAGTGGCGCCTCAAATTGCCGTTGCGATCCATCGGGAAGTCGTACTGAAACCATAATGCTCTCCGTAAGGTGCAGCGCCGCGGAATGCCGCCGGCGTCGCAGTAGATGTCTGGGACAAATAAAAAACGCGGACCAGCCGCGTTTTCGGATAAGGCAAAAGCTCGACTAGCGGCGCTGGAACTGCACTGACGTTCTAGTTCGTGGTGTCATAACCGGTTTGCCTTTCTCACTATCGCAGAACGCAGCGTTCAGACCTCAAATTATTCGGCTTGACTGCGGTCGCCCCGTAACCAGGGTTGCCCGTGCCCGACTGCGGGCAGGGCGGAATCATATCACGCGGCCCCGGCCGATAAACCGGTCCGCTGCCGACGCTCGACCGCGAGCGTTTGCTGATACGACAAAAGATTTAGTATTTTGCAATAGCGCATCAGTAGTTAGTCCTGCAATGTTACACACGTCGATTACAAACAAAAAATAGTTTATCCGCACCCTCGTGAACGTGCAAAGAACCCGACACGGAAAACGCACGTCGCTGTTGCGCAAACCGTAATGCGGAATCAATCAGGAGCGGTACGCTTTTGCTTCAACCAAAGTGAAATCCCCAGCAACTCCGGTTTAGCGCATGCAACCAGAGCCACTATGCATACCGCCATCGTCTTTGTCCTTGTGCAACTTCTTTTAGCTGTGACCTGGACGGTGTATGCCGCCTTCCTGCCGCAACTGGCCGCACACGCCGGAATCCCGAAAGAGCATGTCGCGTGGATCCTCCTGATGGACCAGGCGATATTCATCGTCACCGATGTAGCGTTGGGGGTAGCGGCCGACCGGGCCGCCAGAGCGATGCGCCGCCTGGGCGGCTGGCTGATGGGCTTGACCGTCGTCTCGTGCATTGCATTGGTCTTGATGGCGCACGCGGGCTCGCCGGTTATCCTGCTTGCCTTGACCGCCATATGGGCTGCGACATCTTCGGCGTTGCGCGCGCCGCCACTGGTGATGATCGCAAAAAGGATCGAGATTTCTTCGTCACCGTTCTTCGTGGCGGCTTCGTTTCTCGGCGTGGGCATAGCCGGCGCGCTGGCGCCCATGCTGACCGCGCAGCTGCGCAGGACTTCTCCGCTACTGCCTTTTGCCCTTGCCAGCGTCGGGCTTGCTATCGCGGTGCTCGCTCTGGCCTGGACGGAAAAAACGCTTCAGCCGCCCGCAAACAGCGAAAAGGCTGCAGCCGGGACGGGCACGCCTGTTCGCACGCTGTGGCTATTTTTCGGCGCGGTTGCGCTGCTAGGACTAGGGTTCCAGGTTCACACCGCCTTGAACTCGGCGCCGGCATATGTGAAGTTTGCGGGTCAGTCGGAACTGGAGAAGCTCATGCCGGCGTTCTGGATCGGGTTTGTCCTCTGCGCGCTGGTCCCGGGCAGCACTATTTTCAAGCGATTCCCACAGCAGTTGGGCATGCTAGCCGCCGCTACACTGGGCGCAATCGCACTTTGGGGATTCGCCGCCGCCGCTTCGCTGCCGGGCGTGCTTGCGGCGCAATTCACGGCGGGCGCATTCTGGGGGGTAATCGCCGGCGCAGCCGCGAATAGCGCCATTGAGGTCGGCCGGGTCGGCCGCGAAGGCGGTTTCACCGGTCTGCTGTTCGGATTATCCGCGCTTGCCGCCTTCGCCAGGATTGCGCTGGTCGCGAGCGGGATAAACAAGATGCCGATTGTGGCAGCCCTTCTGCCATGGCTGCCGCCCATGGCATGGGGCTTGGCGGCCTTGCTGCTGACCGCCTTCGTCATGCAGAATATTTCCCACTTCACGCGGCAATTGCACGCCACCCGCCGCGCGGCCGGCGTTGGAAACAGTTGAACAGGTATTACGAAATGCGGCTGGGGCAGTCTCCAGCCCTTAAGCGTAACCAGCTCTAGCGCTGCTCGATCACACCTGCATATTCATGATGTCGTGATAAGCGGACACAAGCTTGTTGCGCACCTGCACCGTTGCCTGCAGGCCGATGTTGGCTTTCTGTGTGGCGATCATAACGTCGGAAAGGTCGACGGTATTCTCGCGCACCATTGCAGCGTTCTTCCTTACTTCGTTACCAACGCATGCAAGCACAAAAAGGCCGTCGTCTGAACGGTGGACCACACCGCTTAAAAACCATGTTCTGCCTTGCAGAAGCATAGCGCGCCGGTCGGCTTACTTTAATCCGCATTCCAGGAAAGCGACAATGAATCCATCTGTAAATACATCCCTGCCGCCCGCCAGCGCCGCTACTGGCAACGCCGGTCAACGCATTGCGCCAAGTTCGCACACCGTTCCGATCGCCGCCCCTACCCTGCAGAACCGGCTCGCCACTTCATCGCATCCAGGCGATGAGGACGACTTCCTCAAGACTCCGGATTTTTACGCGCATCTGCTCCAGTCGCTGGAATCGAAGTTGATGTCGCTCAGGCCACCGCTAGCCCCACGCGTTGCCGACATTGCCGAGGTTTTTCGTGCGCTCGACGAAGCAAGGCATGCACTGAGCGCGATCCTCAAGACCAACTCGAATGTTGTGGATCTGCTGCATCTACAGACCGGGTTGTCGATATTTCTCCACTACCTTGATGAAGCCCTGCATTCACCGGACCCTGACATGCGGCTCGATCCCGTCAGCCTGAGCCTGCCCCAGATTCGGACCATTTGCCGGGGCCTCGCGGCTTGCGCTCCATCGACCGGAACCCTGCTGTGGCAATCGATGGACCTTAGAAGGGATAGAACCTGCCTGCAAGGGCTGACCAGCACCCTCCTGTTCCGGGCGATGATGCGGGGGTTGCTAACCGACGTCCGGGCCAATCGCCTGCTGCTCGACATCCTTTACTGGGTGAGTTGCGGCCTTGAAAAAGGCCTGCTCGGGCCAAGTGACGCCATTACCCGATGCTTCGAAATCTCTCTTGTTCTCATCGAGGAATGGACCGGCGAAGACACGTGCCGCCAACTGGTGGTCGACCAGAATCTGGGGCGCTGCGCGGCGATGCTCAGGACTATTGCGCGATACAACGCAATGGATCTGGATGCTGTTGCGCTGCCCGGTTTGAGCGATTGCAGAGAGAAGACGAACGGGCGGCGCCTGCAACGCTGCGTTCTTAATCTATGTGCGAAAGAGGTGTTGGAGCCGCCTTCGGCATCCGCAATTGACGTGCCTGCGGTGCTACATATCTGCGGCACGATAAAGGACATGCTTGATCGGTCCCTGCTTCCCGCGAGCCATCCCGCGGTTCTGAAGAAAATCGAACGGTTGTTAAAGCACATCGGCAACTTGCCGGATCACGAGCTGATCGGTCGACACCGGGATTGCGCACCGCTATCCAGCTTCTCCAATTTCTTGCGCGCCCTTGCCCACCATCGCGTGGATCACCGGCTGGTTTTCCGCGATGCGCTGCCCATGCAGGACTTTGCCTGCGCCAGGATCATCAGCTGCATCAGTGGGGACATGTTTGGCAAAGCAGGGCTGAATAGTCGGACGCTAGCCGAGCTGTTGGGCTTCGTCCAATTCCGCGACCAGCGTCACGCCTACAAGAGCGCGCGCCTCACGTCACCAGACACGACAGCTGGCACCACGCTCAGCACAACTGCCACCGCCACCGTGCCTTTGGGATATGCCGCGCTGGAGGCGGCAACCACACGGTTGATGGCGAATTTGATTGAGAAAGGCGCGGATTACTTCAATACGACCCGCGCCGTCGGGGAGCTGCTGGCCCGGCTCGCGTACCTGTCCGAGAACATCTTCTTGCACGCCTCGTGGTCGAATCGCCGCTTCATTGCGGCGCTAGTGGCCAATATCGGAGAGATCAGGCCAGAAGCCTGGGGCGAGAACGCAAAAGCCGCGGTGTTGGACGCGCTGGAGTCGCTTCAAAAAATGAGGATCGTCACGTTCGACGATGTGCTCCCGGCGCTCGTGTACTTGTTGCCGCAATCGGCGAGCAACAGTGGAGAGAGGACGACAAAAGAACTGGCGCAGGAATTCTACAAATTAAGCGTGGTTGAAGCAGCGTTGAAGGAAGCGATGGACGCCGCGGCGAGCAAATCGGTGCGGGACACGCGGGAAGAAACGGGGGAGGACACAGCGGAAGATCACCTCCAGGGTGCAGCGGAAACGCTGCAGGCTTGGACGAGCTTTCCAGACGGACCAATGCCGGTCTGGCTTGCGGCGTCCCGTGCATTGGGCAGGCGATTTTCCACACCGGTCATATCGGTGATCAAACGCCAGGCGGAGTCCAACACGCCGACGCCGGAGCGCACAACCTCGCTCACCACCACAAGGTCCGACACGACCAATCCGCCGCGCACTCCCAGCGGTGGCATCGCAATCACGTCTGCAACGGACACCGGCCCGAGGGGTGCATCGATTGTGGGACGCGAGCAGCTATCGACACTGCCTTCGGCCGCGCACGTTGGCGACTTCGCCGGGCATCCGCCACAGTTCAGTGGCCTGGATGCGCTGTTGGTAGAAGCCGGGCTGGCGCCGGCCATGCCAGACTCGAAATCCACGTGACCATCCAACTGCTTCGGAGGCTGCCGCAATGCGCTGATGTCTGTGGCAAGCCAGGGACGCATAGTCGACGTCCGGAGCGGGCCAAGACAGCACTTTGTCTGCCTCTTACAACTCTCCGCGCGATCATCGACTCGAGCGCTGTCACTCGTTTCTTCCATGTCCTAACTTCTCTAATAGTAAGAACGACTGATTAGCACTTCTCGTTTTCTCTATCAAGATTCCCCGACGCCTCCAGAAAAGCACACCGCCTTTCTTGGGCAGCGCATCTCGGATTCGCGGTTTCATCTATTTTTGGAGATAACACCATGAAGCGTAGTTCTTCACCAAGTCGGCCACTAGTTACGTCTCCTTCTAGCGTATTAAGACCGCACCGTACCGGGCCGGCCGCTGCGCAATCCCCCTTGTCCCCATCACGCGAAGACGAGGTCGCCGCGGCGCAGTTGGCCGCCAATCGGGCTTACCAGTCCGAAAAAAAATTGTTCGAGGAGGATAGTGCCAACGACATGCCATTTCCCGGCCCGTTTGCCTTCGATCCAGTGAGAGAATTTTCGCTGCCCGAGGACGCGCACGAAGCTGACCATCTTCCTCCGCTTCTTTTGGCGGCGAAGTCAGGTGATCTGGTGTCGCTTGATCGCTTGCTCGGCTCACCTCATTTCGATGTCAATTACGTCGATCCAAAACATGGACCGGCTCTTCTCGTCGCGATAGAGAATAATCAATTCGACGCGATGGCCAAACTTCTCGACGCGGGCGCTGACGTCAATGGTACAAGTCCAAAAACAGGTGACACGCCGCTTACTGCTGCAGCAGTTATGGGAGCCGCCCGTCTGGTCGCAGCGCTGGTGACGAGGCCTGGTATCCAACTGGACATCCCGGACGAGCACGGTAACAGCGCCTTGCATTTAGCGGCATTAAATAACCACCTCGACGCAGTGAAGTGCCTGCTGCAGGCCGGTTCAAACCCGAACCTGCCGCATCGGATCAGCGGGGACACGCCACTCCACATGGCAGCAAGCCACGGACACGTCGAGGTTGTCGATGCATTGACCAAGAGCCAGGACATCAACGTGGATCAAACCGATCGAAGAGGATTCACTCCCTTGCATCGGGCCGTACACAAAAACCATCCTGAAGTGGTGGCAAGCCTGGTCGCCGCAAAAGCTGACATGTGCCGTCCCAATCCAGAAAGTCGCAGGACGCCGCTGACAAAGGCAGTGACACGCGGACATCTCGAGCTTGTAACGGCGCTGCTAAACAGAGCCAACGTGGCAGGTCACACCCGTTCCAGTGCGAATAGCTCACCATTCGCCCCATTGCTTCCCGATGTCGACAGGATCGATGGCAAAGGAGATACCGCCCTCCAACTCGCCACGTCAAGTGGCCAGGAAGAGATGGTGCGGATTCTGTTGAATGCTGGGGCGAACGTCAACATCCGGCATGCCACTACGCGCAATACCCCGCTGCTACTAGCGGCTGAGAGTGGAAATACCAGGATCGTGGAAATGCTTTTGCGTCAAATCCGGATCGACCTCAATACCTGGAACGCCGAGGGTCAAACCGCGCTTCATCTCGCTGTAGCGAATGACCATGCCGAGTTACTACAACGCCTGCTGGATGCCGGGGCAAATGTGAACATTGCGAACCCCGTCACCTCCCAAACGGCACTCATGCTGGCATTCACTAAAGATAATGCCGGAATCGCGAAAATGCTGTTGCGCCATCCCGGTATTGACCATGGCCGCATGAATGAATTTGGCTATGCCGCATTGCACCTCGCCACCTTCGATAATCAGCCTGAATTAGTGCAATGCCTGTTAGCGGCGGGGACAGACGTCAGCCTGCCAACTTTATGCGGCGCTGAGACCGCGCTGACGATTGCAATCAAGGCCGGGAACCACAAAATTGTACGGATGCTGCTGGCCCAGCGACGCGTCGATCTGAATTGTCCCGACAAGTCTGGCAACACCGCCTTGCACTACGCGGTCCTGGCCGATCAACCGGAATTGGTCCAAACCTTCTTGACGGCAGGGGCAGACGCATCGGTTCGAAATCCCGTCACATTGGAATCTCCGTTGAATCTGGCCTCACGAATGGGATATGCCGCTCTCCACGACACCATGCTGCATTACCGGAATGACGTCGTCGATGCCGATCTTGGGACTCTGGAAGTCGACTCAGACTGGTATGAGGCGCTCTGATTCCTGCCAATTCGCCTTTGACTCACGACGAGGCGAGTGAAGAACGTGCCGCATCGATACACTCCCGCTTCCAGGCTCGGGAAAAGGCTCCAATCCGTGAGATGCACACAATGGGGTGGCCCTCCTTAATGACCCGTCGCGGCGTGGACGCACCCGCCGCCGTTACTCCGCCGGCGCCGGGAAACTCTTGGCGACAACGTGACGGGATCAACGCGGGCGCTTTCCGACACGTGGGAAGCGCCCGGAATACACAAGAAAATTTGAGGTGGCTCAATCGCTGCACGCGACCGCCTCCCTAGGATGGTCGTTCCGATTGACAATCCGCCGGCCGGGCCTACCCGAGGAGTTCCGCCGCAATGGAGACTTCATCCAGAACTATTCGGCGGTTTTGCAAACTCGGCGTCGACGATGTCGCGCTGGTTGGCGGCAACAACGCCTGTTGGGCAGGCATCCACCATGTCGTCGACATCGATGGGCTACAACTCGCCGACGTGGCTTCTTCCCTGGATTTCGTCCGCAAATGCCTCGACTGATCAATTCATTTCCCGCGACAGGAACGAACGGCGTTCGGACCGCGTCCCTCTCGTTCTGGTCGTCATGAGCACGCTGTTTTCCGATCGGCTCGACGCAGCCGAAAAATTGGCCGGCGAGCTCGCCGACTATGCCGGCCGGAATCCGCTCGTGCTGGCCATCCCGCGCGGCGGTGTGCCCATGGCGAACGACATCGCACGCCGCCTCGGCGGCGAACTGGACATCATCCTGGTGCGCAAGATCGGTGTGCCGTTCAATCCGGAATATGCGATGGGCGCTGTCGCGGAAAGTGGCCATGCCTGGATGACCTCGGCTTCCCGGAGCTTGCACTTGAGCGAGGGCGAGATCGCATTGCAAAAGGCGAGACAGATTGAGGTGCTAAAAGGCCGACGCGCGCTGTACACGCCAAGCAGGACGCCAGTCGACCCGCGCGGCAGAATCGTGATCATAGTCGATGACGGACTGGCAACCGGGGCGACGATGACGGCGGCCTTGCATGCCGTCCGGGAGCAGCATCCGGCTGAACTGATATGCGCGGTCCCGGTTGCGGCAAGTGACAGCATTGCAGGCGTGGCAGATATCGCGGACCGTGTCGTCTGCCCTTTCATTCGGGACGACTTCAATAGCGTCGGGCAGTACTATCGCGATTTCGCGCAAGTCGACGACGCAGAGGTCATTGCGATACTCGCGGCCCAGGGACGCTCACCTGCGGCGCCCTAATCCAAAGCGCCGTCCTGGCAGACCAGCCGGATGGACCGGCGGCTTCAGGGGCGCACGAGGTCAGTGTGGCCAAAGCCTTTCTGGTAGTCCAGGACCGAAATGACTTCCGGCCGGATCTTGAGGAACGCGATGTCGTCCGGCGTCCAGCCTTGCGTTGCCTCGCCAAGCTGGGGGTAGCGTTTCAGCATCTGGCCTTGCGCACGCGATATTTCATCCGCATCCTCCAGGACTTCTGCCCGCGCGCCCATCGAGATGCCCTTGATGTGTTCCCAATCCTGGTAATCGTTGTTGATCGTCAGCGATACCTTTGGACAATGGCGAATGTTGTCCGCCTTCTGGCTCTTCTTGCCGACCGCCACATAGATGGTCATGCCGTCGTTCGCATAGCTGACGGTGGTGGCTTGCGGGTAGCCGTCGTCGCGAATCGTCGCCAGCGTCAGGTCGTGCGCATGGTCGATGATGTCAAGGATGAATGCCTGGGTTGGGGTGTCCATGGAGTCCTCCGGTGCGGGTCTTCCGGCGCCGCGCTCCTCAGCCGGCAAGCCGTGCTCCCTTCGACTGTGGCCCGATCAGGGAGCGCAGCATTGATCGCACTCAAGGGCACCGGGGCTGCAAAGGCCGCCCCACCTTGCTAACCGTGCAGGCGAAAAAAAAGAAGCCGTTTCCGGCTTCCATTTTTCTAACGCTGCAGAGCTTGTCACTCCGCCAATGGCCAATATCACGCTACTGCATCGATATTGGTAGGCACGATTGGACTCGAACCAACGACCCCTACCATGTCAAGGTAGTGCTCTAACCAGCTGAGCTACGCGCCTCCATTGAAGAAACGAGAGTATAACGGCGAATTTTCGTTTTCGCCAGTCATTTGTCCATGGTTTCCGGACACTTGTTGAGGCCCTCTATTGACGATGGGCGTCCTGCACGCCAGTCACCTCGCGAATCACGGAAAGCGCCTTGCTGAGCTGCTCGGTGGAGCTGATCTCGGCCGTGAACGCCATGCGTGCGAGGCCCTTGGTGCTCTGCGTGCTGACCCCGATAACGTTGATCTTTTCGCGCAGAAAAATTTCGGAAATATCGCGCAGCAGTCCCTGCCTGTCGCCTGCCAGCACAAAGATATCGACCGGGTAAACGGTCTCACTGCCGGCGCTGCCCCATTCAGTTGGAATGACGCGCTCGGGTCCCTTGATCCGCATTTCGATAAAGTTTTTGCAGCTGGCTCGATGGATTGAAACTCCTTTTCCGCGCGTGATGAAGCCAACGATCGGGTCTGGCGGCGCAGGCTTGCAGCAACGCGCAAGCTGCGTCATGAGGCCTTCCGTGCCAACCACTAGCACCCCCGACTTGGCGCCGCGCGCGACGCTCGAAGCGCGGCTCTTGCGCGCCACCACTTCGTCTGGCGGCGGTGCATGCCGCGGCGGTTCGGCGAAATGCAGTGCCTGTTCCACATGGCGCAGGCTGAACTGTTCCTTGCCGACCGCGAGGAACAGTTCCTCCAGCCGCGGGAAGCCGAGCTTGTGCGCGAGCTCTTCCAGGTTGACCGCTGTGCGGCCCTCGCGCTGCAATGATTTTTCAATCAGGGCCCTGCCCTGTGCCACGGTTTCCTGGTGCTCAATGGCGTTGAACCAGGCCCGGATCTTGGCGCGGGTGCGGGGACTGGCGGCATAGCTCGGCGCCAGCCAGTCGCGCGAAGGGCCCGCCGCGCCTGATGCTGCAACCTCGCCCTTGGCGGTAATGATCTCAACGGTCTGGCCGTTCTTGAGCTGCGTATTAAGCGGTACCATCACGCCATTGACCCGCGCGCCGCGGCATCGGTGGCCGACATCGCTGTGCAGATGGTAGGCGAAGTCGATCGGGGTCGAGCCGCTCGGCAGTTCAATCACCCGCGCCTGCGGTGTCATGACGTAGATACGCTCGTCGAGCGTTGTCGAGCGCAGCTTTTCAACCCATTCCCGGCGGCTTTCTTCCTGCCCAACCACGGTGTCGACCACTTCGCTCTTCCATGCCAGGAGCTGGCGCAGCCACGCGATCTTTTCATCGTAACGCTGGCTTGCCGACTGGGCGCTGCCGCCTTCCTTGTAGCGCCAATGTGCGGCAACGCCGTATTCGGCGAAGTGATGCATTGCGGCGGTGCGGATCTGCACCTCCAGGGCGCGTCCGTCGTCGGCAATCACCACTGTGTGCAAGGATTGGTAGCCGTTGGATTTGGGCCTCGCTATGTAGTCGTCGAACTCGCTGGGGATAGACGCCCAGGTGTCATGCACGATACCGAGCGCCGCATAGCAGGACTTGACGTCGTCGACAATAATTCGGCATGCCCGCACGTCGTACAGCTCGGAGAAATCCAGCGATTTGCCGCGCATCTTGGCCCAGATACTGTAGATGTGCTTGGGCCGACCGAAGACCTCAGCCTTGATGCCAGCCGCCGCCAGGACGCTGGAAAGGCGTTCAACGGCGCTGCCCAGAAACGCTTCCCGCTCAATGCGCTTTTCTTCCAGCATGTGCGCGATGCGCTTGTATGTTTCCGGTTCCAGGAAGCGGAACGCAAGGTCTTCCAGCTCCCATTTCAGTTGCCAGATGCCGAGGCGGTTGGCAAGCGGCGCATACAGGTCGAAGGTTTCGCGCGCGAACTGGTGAGTCAGGTCGTCATCGATGCGCCGCTCTGCAAAATAACGCAATGTAGTCAGGCGGGAAGCCAGGCGGATCAGCACGACGCGCATGTCAGGCGCCATCGCCAACAGCATCTTGCGCAAGGTTTCGACCTGGCTGGCTGCGAGTTGCGCGGCGTTCTTGCTACGCACCAGTTCGGGCTGGCTGGCGGTCTGTTCTCGCAGGCGCATTAAAGCGCGGATGCCGGCGACGAGGTCGGCGATTTCCTTGCCGAAGCGCGGCTCGATCTGCTCCGCTACCTTGGCGTCGACTTCAGGCAACTGAAACAGCAAGCCTGCGACGCGGGTCTCGACGTCGGACTTGAGAATGGTCAGGGTATTGGCTACCTGGAGCACGAACTCCAGCGTGTCCTGCCCTGTCACCAGTGGCACGCCGGCATAGTACGGACGGACGAAATCCAAAGCCGCCTGCAGGCGCGCCGCCTCTTCCGGCGTCAGGCCGACTGGCTGCTGGAGCGCAATTTCTTTGGGAGCATCGACTGTAGAAACCATGAAGTTTTCGAAATCAGGAGACGGGACGCGCCGGTTTGGCATGAGCCAGGCAACACACTGTGCATGGCACACTAGGCAACATCCGTGCCGAGGCGGAGCAAAGCACGCAGGTGTTCATCATGCGCTCATGAGGAAGTCCTCGACAAGGGCGATCTGCTCGGGAGGCACGAACGTCGGCGCATGTCCGACGCCCGGCAATTCCACCAGCCGGGCTCGCGGTCCACGCTGCGTCATTTGCTGCGCCACGGCTGGCGTAAGGAGGTCAGACTGAGCCCCGCGGATCAGTAGCGTCGGGCAGTGGATCGCGTCCCACGTGGCCCATAACGTGGCTTCTGCGCGCTTTACCGTTTCCGGGGTGAGGTCGCGCAGCGGTACGGCAAGGCCCGGGTCGTAATGGCGGGTCCAGAGGCCGTCTTTCCCCTGTCGCAAGACATCGCTGGCAAGCTTGCGCCACTGCGCCTTGTCATGCGGCCCGAACGGCGCTGAGACGGCACGAATGTAGACTTCGCCTTCTTCGAAACTGCGAAATTTCATTTCCTGCCCGATGTACTGGCCGATGCGCTGCAACGCTTCAAAGTTCAGTTCCGGGCCGACGTCGTTGAGCACCAGGCGTTGAATCGGCGTGTCAGGCAGAGCGGCCAGCCCCATGCCGATCAGCCCGCCCATTGAGGTGCCCAGCCAGCTGACGCGGGCCACATCCAACCGGGCAATCAGGGTGACCATGTCGGAGACGTATTGCGGCACCTGGTAGTGATGTGGATCGGCAAGCCAGCCGGAGCGGCCACGCCCGACCACATCCGGGCACACGACGCGATAGCGGTCACACAACTTTTGCGCCAGCAAATCGAAATCGTCGCCAACCCGCGTTACGCCATGCACGCAGACCAGTACGTTGGGGTTGCCAGGATCGCCCCATTCCTTGTAGGAGACTCGATGCAAGCCAGCGGGAGAAAGACATTGAACGCTGTGAATCCGGGCTTCTGTCATCGTGGTCCTGTCATGGTGAAACGAGTTGTGATCTTATCCCGCCAGTTGCTGCTGGTGCGTGCCATGGCGACACGTCTGCTCCGCCGAATCTCAACATTTTACCGGCGTTGCGCTTAAAATCGCCGAACCCATTCTCCAACTCGCTGAGGACATCATGCAAGGCAAGACCCTTGAAGGCAAGACCGCACTCGTTACTGGCTCAACCTCGGGCATTGGGCTCGGCATTGCGCATGCGCTCGCAGCCGAAGGCGCCAGCATCGTATTCAACGGTTTCGGCGACGCCCAGGAAATTGCGAAGCTGCAATCGGATACGGCTATCCAATATGGCGTCAAGACGACCTATCACAATGCCGACATGTCGAAGCCATCCGAGATCGCGGCCATGATGGCCATGGCGGCGGAGTTTGGCGGTGGCGGCGTGGATGTGCTGGTCAACAATGCAGGCATCCAGCATGTCGCCAACATCGAAGACTTTCCTGTTGATCGCTGGGACGCCATCATTGCCATCAATCTGAGCTCGGCTTTTCACACGACCCGCCTCGCCCTGCCGTCGATGAAGCAGCGCAATTGGGGCCGCATCATCAACATTGCGTCGGCTCACGGCCTGGTGGCTTCAGCACAGAAATCTGCCTATGTCGCGGCCAAGCACGGTATCGTCGGCCTTACCAAAACGACCGCGCTGGAAACGGCGCAGACCGGCATCACCTGCAACGCAATCTGCCCGGGATGGGTTTTGACGCCGCTGGTGCAAAAGCAGGTTGATGCACGCGCGCAGAAGGAAGGCGTGTCCATTGAGGAGGCCAAAAAGGGATTGCTGTCCGAGAAGCAGCCATCGGGCGAGTTTGTCACGCCGGAACAGTTGGGTGCGCTGGCGATATTCATGTGCAGCGCGGCGGCTGACCAGGTGCGCGGCGCGGCATGGAACATGGACGGAGGTTGGGTGGCGCAGTAGGCGATACCGCCAGCGCGGCGTCAAGCGCTGCTGGGGTTGCTTCCTCCGGGTGCTGAACCGGATCGCGGTTCGGGTTACTCAGGCGTGCAGAGAGAATTTGGATGCATGCCTGAATCAACTTCTGGAGAGCGAACACCATGGCCGTCAGCGCGTCAGCAAAACAATCCGTCAATTCGAATCGCATACCGGCGCCCAGTGCGCGGAGCATTCCGCCTGCAATCGCAGGCGCCTCAAACTCCGGGGAAGCAAAGCCTCGGCCGCGCCTGGCAACGCAAACACGCTCCTCGCCTGACGGAAGTGCGAATGGAATCCGGGTCGACGCCGCACTGTTCTCGTCCTCGTCCTCGTCCTCGCCCTCGTCCATCAACATTGCCGGCAATCCGCGCATCGCAGTGCGCGTCGCAAGGAACGCGGAGAACCAGCAGGCCGCAATTCCCACCTTGCCTGAAATCGCATACCGGCAAAAAGCGAAGCGGGAGCGAGCGATCGAGCTTGGGAAAATCCAGGAAGAGATCGATCTCGCCAAATTCGAACTCGAAAGCGACGTCGCGTGCCTGTATCGGACGACAATAAAGCTGTACGGTCCTCCCGATCAACACGACCGACGACTTTTGCCACCTCTCGCACGACAAAAGGCAATCGCGTATGAAGCGGCTTACAAACAACATCTGCGCCCACTCGTCGACTTGTGTACGGGCGCAGTGCTGTGGCATGCCGAGGACGCTCTTGACACCAACTATTTTTCGCCGAAAAACATGCAGCGACAAATTGCTGCATTGAGCGACATGAAGGACAGCTCCTGGAAGAACCCGCGGTTCGGCAGGTTTTTCCGTTTTGCGGTGACGACCAACCTGGAGCGACTTATCGTCTTCGACTTGATTCCACAAGTCGACATGCTATTGGAATGCAAAATGTCCTGTTTCGATATGCAGAAGGAAATTGCGCATCGCGCATTGGGACTGGCCGCCGTGAGCGGCAATACGGGCATGTTGCGGATGTTATTGCAGAAAAGCCTCAGCATCGCCGATGTACAGTCCGCGATGGATATGCTGCAGTACGTCGAGAATTTCGAGGACGTCCACGACGAAATTGCCGAGATGCTCAGGAAGAAATCCGCGCAACTCAAGGCGTCTTCGCCGCACGCCAGCGAGGCCAAAAGCAGCGCGCCCGCTTACATCCGTCCAGAACTGATCTTTATGGGGGCGCCTGAGGAGGCGGGGCAAAGTTTTGCAGCGGGCGTTCGGGAATGCGCAAAAAATGGAAAACATCTCTATCTGCGAACTGCTTAAGTTTCAGGATCAATGCACTGATGTCGCAAAGGTGATCGGCGGTGCGCTCGTCACCTCGGCCGCCCTCGGCCACATTGACGTTGTCCGCCTGCTTCTGGAGGAATCGCCAGACTTCGACGATATCGCGGCAGCGATCCACGCTGCCCGGAAATCAGGCAAGAAGGACGTAGTCAAACTCTTGAACCAATGGAGTTGATTGGGGAGCCGGGGCACAGAAGGCCTGCGCCGCAAATCAGTCGTGAGCGGGGGAATCCACGCCAGCAGAAGCGTGGTTCGCCCGTCCCGTCAGTACTTCCCTGAAACCTGCGCGTTAGAAGGCTGGAAAGCCGCGTTTCTTCTACCGCGCAGCCTGCTACCCAACCGCCGACACATCGACCGGCGCGCCGGTCTTCTCCTGCACTTCCTTCGCCGTCACGCCGGGCGCCAGTTCAACCAGCTTCAATCCGGCTGACGTAACGTCGATCACGCCGAGGTCGGTGATGATGCGGTTGATGACGCCAACGCCCGTGAGCGGCAGGTCACACTGTTTCAGGATCTTGTGCGAGGTGCTGCCGTCCTTGGCTTTCGCAACGTGCTCCATCAACACCACAACGCGCTTGACGCCGGCGACCAGGTCCATCGCGCCGCCCATGCCCTTGACCATCTTCCCGGGGATCATCCAATTCGCGAGATCGCCCTTTTCCGACACCTGCATCGCGCCGAGGATGGCGATGTTGATTTTGCCGCCGCGGATCATGCCGAATGAATCCGCGGAGCTGAAATAGGATGAACCAGGCAAAGCCGTTACCGTCTGCTTGCCGGCGTTGATCAGGTCCGGGTCGACCGCATCATCGGTCGGGAACGGGCCAATACCGAGCAAGCCGTTTTCCGATTGCAGCCAGACTTCGATGTCCTTCGGCACATAGTTCGCCACCATGGTCGGCAAGCCGATACCGAGGTTGACGTAGAAGCCGTCCTGCAATTCCTTTGCCGCGCGCGCGGCCATTTCTTCACGAGTCCATGCCATCTTGTTCTCCGGTTCAGTTTGCACGAACGGTGCGTTGCTCAATCCGCTTCTCGGGGTGCGCATTGACGACGATGCGGTGCACGAAAATGCCTGGCGTGTGTACGTCCGAAGGATCGATCTCGCCGATCTCCACGAGCTGCTCGACTTCGACGATTGTGATCTTGCCGGCCATGGCCACGTTAGGATTGAAGTTGCGGGCGGTCTTGTTGTAGACCAGGTTGCCGGACTTGTCGGCTTTCCAGGCCCTGACCAGCGCGACGTCGGGCACCAGGGCGCGCTCCATGATGTATTTTTCGCCGTCAAATTCGCGCACTTCCTTGCCGTCGGCGACGATGGTGCCGACCCCGGTCTTGGTAAAGAAGGCCGGGATGCCGGAACCGCCGGCACGAAGCTTTTCTGCGAGGGTGCCCTGTGGCGTGAA
Source organism: Herminiimonas sp. (assembly GCA_028292265.1). Classification (GTDB taxonomy): domain Bacteria; phylum Pseudomonadota; class Gammaproteobacteria; order Burkholderiales; family Burkholderiaceae_D; genus JAQGMR01. Next base: position 42,178 of record JAQGMR010000046.1, on the reverse strand, counting down.
CTCCAGTTCAAGTTCGCCTGCCAGGTACTGGCGCTCGAACTCCTTGTTCTCGCCAACGTAGGAGGCGATCATGCGCTTGATCTGGCGCGTGCTCAGCAATTGGCCGAGACCAAAGCCGTCGACACCCGCGTTATTGGAAATGGCCGTCAGGTTCTTGACGCCGCTGTCGCGCAGCGCCGCAATCAGGGCTTCGGGAATGCCGCACAGGCCGAAGCCGCCAACGGCGATCATCTGCCCATCCATGACAACCCCAGCCAGCGCGGACGCGGCGTCGGGATAAACTTTCTTCATGCCAACCTCTTCTTTGTGTAAAGTAGCGTGATTCGAAAACAGGGCTTGTCGTACAAATTTTTCGGAGCCACGCGCTTGCCAAACCAGGGCCAATCATCGCAAAGAAACTGGGGCGACGGACCGTTTGGCACCGTGGCTTACCCGCTGGCGGAGCACCGATCAGACGGGCCTTGCAGCATGCCACGTGGCCGACCCGGACCTTGGCAGACCCACGACTTCATCGAGCGAAGCTGGCAGCATATGCCCGGGCGCTGAGCAGCACAATACCGTAAAAGTACGGATTGCGAAGAACCGAACAGGACAGCGTGGCCATGAACCGACTTTCACACATCGACTTCGAAACCATATTCCTGCGGGCGCCGATCGGTATGTGTGTTTCGCAAAGCCGGGTTATCCAGAAATGCAACCGCGCGCTTTTGCATATGTTCGGCTACGCCACGCATGAACTGGAAGGCCAGTCCTTCTCCGTCCTGTACCCGTCGGCCGACGAATTTGAACGGACCGGCGCACGCATCGTTCCAATCATGAACGCATGCGGCCATTACTCCGACGAACGCATCATGAAGCGCGCCAACCAGGAACTGTTCTGGTGCCAAGTCTCCGGCAGCGCGCTGGTGCAAACCGATGCCCATGCCGCCGGCATCTGGACCTTTGACGACCTGAGCGCGAAGCGTCCGGTGACGGCGGAACTGACGCCGCGTGAGCGCGAGATTGCGGCCCTGCTGGTAGAGGGCAAAACCAGCAAGCTGATTGCGCGCCAGGTCGGACTGAGCCCACGTACCGTCGAGATGCATCGGGCGAGGCTTATGCGCAAATTCTCGGCTGCCACGTCGAGCGAACTGGTGAACCGCCTGCTTGGCGTAACGCGCACCCAGGCGAAGCCACCCGACGTCACGGATGAAGTGGTCCTGCCGGCGCTTTGAAAGGTTCATTCCTCTACCGCGTTACTTCTGCCCCCTGGCCAGCAATGCCAGGGCCCCGGAAGAAGGCACTCGCAGCCTTTCACGAAGCTCATCGGATAGCGGCATTGATTTCTGCTGCGCATAGTTCACCCATACCACCTTGGCACCGCCTTCAGCGGCTAGCACGTCGGGCGATTCCACGCGCCGAATTTCGTGACGCGTCTCAAAGCTGCTGCGGCCTGGCAGCCCGACGAAGCTGCGTATCTCAATGTCCCCGGGATAGGTCAGCTGACGCAAGAAAGTACAGTGCGCATTGATGATGACAGGGCCTTCGCCCTCCAGATCAGGCCCGCAGCCAATTGCAGACAACCATTCGATGCGTGCCTGCTCCATATAGCGGAAGTACACCGCATTGTTGACATGGCCCATTGCGTCCATGTCACCCCAGCGGATCGGCATGAATGCTACATGCGTCAGGTGCGTGGCAGCGGCGCTGGCCTCTGCGCCCGGCGCAGTATTGAGTGTGCTCATCCGTGACTGCCGCCTCAGAAGGCGCTCATGCCATCATCCGCGGTCATGATGGCGCCGTTGATGAAATGCGATTCATCCGCCGCCAGAAGCAGCAACAGACCGTCCAGATCCTGCGGTTGGCCGACACGCTTCCGCGGGAGCATCTCAACGAGCGCCCTGCCTTTTTCGGTAGTGAAATGTTCGGCATTGATTTCCGTCGAGATGTAGCCGGGACAGATCGCGTTGACGTTGATGCCGAAGCGCCCCCACTCCACTGCCATCGACCGCGTCATGTGGATTACGGCCGCCTTGCTCATGCAATAGATGCCGATCTGCGGCAATGCCTTGAGGCCCGCGACTGACGCAATGTTGATGATGCGGTGCTGCCGCGTTGGATCGCCCTTGGCGCGCGCAATCATGCGCTTGGCCGTTTCCTGAGCGACGAAGAAGGCGCCGCGCTGGTTGGTGTCCATGACCAGTGCGTAGTCTTCCGGTGTGACATCCACCAGGCGCTGCGTGGTCGACACACCGGAGTTATTCACCAGGATGTCAATCGGGCCGGCCTCTGTCTCCGCATGCGCGATGGCTGCCTTGATGCTGGCATAGTCGGTGACGTCAAGCGCAACAACGTGCGCCGCGCCGCCGTCGGCCTCGATCTCCGCCCGCAATTCCTTTAGCCGCTCGACCCGGCGCGACGCCAACACAACCTGTGCGCCAGCCTGGGCCAGTGTCCTTGCGAAGCGCGCGCCGAGGCCGCTGGAGGCGCCCGTCACCAGGGCAACCTTGCCGTCCAAATTCAGTTCAAATCCCACTGCGTTCCCCTTGTTGTTGATTGACCCGGCAGATCATTTTGCCGCGCCGCATAGCGTTGGACCAGCGTGGACCAACGACTCGAAACGAATAACTAACCTAAACAAAGTCACGCCGGTAGCAGCCGGAATGCACTTGGACTCCGTAGAAACGCATATTCTCGATGGCATAGCATCCCATGCATCAGATTGCGAAGCCTCGCACCCGGCATGACTGGCTCGCTTGAGAGGCATCAGCACCCGCGCGGCAGAACAACCGCGCAGGCTCCTAGCATTCTGCCGCAAAATCCCAGACAATTAGCACAACCGTTCGAAACGCCTTGGCGACAGTTCGCTTCGAACCTACTGAAAGTCAATCCTCCGGTGGTGATTATGGCGCAATCCAGCAAAGAGATTCTCGAACAATACGGACCACGCGAGGCAATGGAGTACGACGTCGTGGTGGTCGGTGGCGGCCCAGCCGGGTTGTCCGCCGCCATTCGACTGAAGCAGCTTGCACAGGAAAAAGGCAGCGAGGTCTCAGTCTGCGTACTGGAAAAAGGCGGCGAACTCGGCGCCCACATTCTGTCCGGGGCGGTGATGGACCCGATCGCCATCAATGAACTGTTCCCGAAGTGGAAGGAACTGGGCGCGCCGCTCAACACGCCGGTTACAGAAGACCGCTTCCTCTTCCTCACTGAAACGAAAGCACTGAAGACGCCCGCATGGATGCTGCCAGGCTGCTTCCAGAACCATGGCAACTACGTCGTCTCGCTGGCCAATGTGGTTCGCTGGCTTGGGCAGCAGGCTGAGGCTGCGGGCGTCGAAGTGTTCCCGGGCTTCCCCGCAGCCGAGGTGCTGTATAACGACGACGGCTCGGTCAAGGGTGTCGCGACTGGCAACATGGGCGTAGACCGCGACGGCAACCCGACCGATGCCTTCCAGCTCGGCATGGAACTGCATGCGAAATACACGTTGTTCGCCGAGGGCTCGCGCGGCCACCTCGGCCGCCAGTTGATGGACAAGTTCGATCTGAACCGCGACCGTGATCCGCAGACCTATGGATTGGGCATCAAGGAACTGTGGGAAATCGATCCGAAGCTGCACAAGCCGGGACTGGTTGTTCATACCGCGGGCTGGCCGCTCGATACCGACACTTACGGCGGCTCGTTTCTTTATCACCTTGAAGACAACCTGGTAGCGGTTGGCTATGTCGTTGGGCTTTCGTACCAGAACCCTTATCTCTCACCCTATGAGGAATTCCAGCGCTACAAAACGCATCCGGAAATTCGCAAATTTTTTGAAGGTGGCAAGCGCATTTCCTACGGCGCGCGCGCCATTACGGCCGGCGGTTTGCAGTCACTGCCGAAGTTGGTGTTTCCCGGCGGCGCATTGATTGGCTGCGATGCCGGCTTCCTCAACGCCAGCCGCATCAAGGGCAGCCACGCTGCCATGAAGACCGGCATGCTGGCAGCCGAAGCAGCGTTTGCGGCGCTCGGCGCGGGACGGCAATTCGATGAACTGGCGGCGTATCCGGAATCGTTTGCGTCGTCGTGGCTGCATGAGGAACTGCACGTGGCCCGCAACTTCAAGCCATGGATGAATAAGGGACTGTACCTGGGCACGCTGATGGTTGGCATCGACCAGGTCGTGTTTCGCGGCAAGGCACCGTGGACTTTGCATCACACGCACGCCGACCATGAATGCCTGAAGCCGGCTGCCGAGTGCAAGCCGATCATCTACCCAAAACCGGATGGCAAGCTGACCTTCGACCGGTTGTCTTCGGTCTTCATCTCCAATACGAACCATGCGGAACATCAGCCAGCGCACCTGACGCTGAAGGATCCGTCGGTACCGGTGAATATCAACCTGCACAAGTACGCCGGGCCGGAGCAGCGGTACTGCCCTGCCGGTGTGTATGAATTCGTGAAGGATGATGCTGGCGCCGAACGCTTGCAGATCAATGCGCAGAACTGCGTGCACTGCAAGACTTGCGACATCAAGGACCCGACGCAGAACATTGTGTGGGTCACGCCTGAGGGTGGTGGCGGGCCGAATTATCCGAATATGTAGCGGGAGCCCGGCGGTTCAGCCAGGCGAGCGTCGTGGCCCGGCCTGGCTGAATCTGGACGGCATTACGCCGACGCGCTCGCGTTCCGGTGGCGCCATGCCAGGCGCTTTCCCTGCCGCCGGGCCGACGCGCTGTCGACGGTGAATGCGTGGTTCTGGATTCCGCTTGCGGCATCGGAATAGAGGCCGTATCGGATCGGGCCCGAGGCCAGCGAATCGGTGCAATCGGGCAGGCTATCGTCATCCTCATCGTGATCAACCAGCACCGCCATGTCCAGTCCCAGGTAGATGGCACATTGCGTGGTCCAGTTCGTGAGCGCTTTGCTTAACTCTGCGGGCAACAAGGGCGGATAGATCGGTTCCATCAAGAGGCAGTTCGTGCCCGGTCCTTTAATCGACCCCCGGCGCAAAATAGCCCGCCCGACGATGAGGCCGTCCTCGCCCTCGATCAGACACAGGCGGCTATTGCCGTCAAGGATCGTGCCGATCAAACCCTGGTTTAACTCGGGGTCGCCATCGACTCTTTGGCAGCTGCTGTCCATATCCGAGCCCATGCGCATGAATTGCTGATGGTCGTCGGTGAATGTGAAGCTTAGTGTTGCAGGATCGTAGTCGCGGTCCTCGCCGGCCATATCGGCTTGCATGGTGGCCAAGGCCTGTTTGAATTCGGAGGTGGGGTCCAGCGCGGCGAGCGAGGTTTGCAGCGCGTGCAGGGTAGCCAGGGTGGGTGCTTCGAGGAAGGCGATGCATTGCCGCTGGAAGGCGTGCGAGGCCAGATCACCAAGGCTGCTGGTACTGCTCGTACTGCTCGTACTGCTGGTGCTGCTGGTATTACTCGTGTTGCTGGTGCTGCCCTCATTGCCATTCGACGTTGCCAGCAATTCCGACGCCTTGGTCTTGTCGCGCAGATAGGTCTCAAGTATGCCGCCGCGGGCCATCGGCAGATGGTTGTCCCGCAGGATTTCATCGCCGACGATTCTGAAGTAGCGTTCGGAAGCTGTCTGCGGCACGCGCGTGTTCGCACTCGACGATGTGCCTGCCGCAATCACCTCGTTAAACGTCACGCGTCGATTTGTCTTCCACTTTCCTACGAAGGCCGGGCCGCATGCTGCCAGCAGCGCGTCCTGCTCGTAACGTATTGCGGGATACCGCTCTTCGAGTACGGCTTCGACAAATTCGCGCAAGCCTTCCATGGCCCGCCCCCGCCCCCGGATTCGGCCTGCATAAACGACCAGGGTGTCGGGCTCGCGATACGACCCAAACGTCTCCTGAAATTTTTCGAGGTTGAGTGGCTTCTTCAGTGCGAGGCGCTCTTCCAGCGCACCGCTCAGCACGGTATCCAGGCTTTCCGCGGTGTGCGGGTTAGCCATTTTTTCTGCACGCTCCTCCGACAGCCCGAGAAGGCTTTCGAGCTTGCGCATCCTCACGACAATCGTATCAATATCGGGCTTCGGTCCCAGAAAGATCGCCTTGAGGATGCCGGATTTTATCTCCGGCTCAAGCATCGATTCCTGAAGGGTCCGGAAGGCCTTGATGAACGGTCGGGAAACCCGGTAATTGTCGAGCCGCGGCTTCTTCTTGCCGGCATCCGATTCCAGCGCTTCCTTCAGATACGAGTGCTCCGCCACATGCGGCAGAACACAGAACAGGGGAATCGCATTGCGCGGCTTGATGTTTGCGGCTTCCTTTTGCCAGAGCGCCAGCAGTTCTGGCGGCCTCTCAAAAATCAAGGCGGTGAGATCCTTGCGGACGCGCAGGTCATGCAGGGAATGAATCGCGCTCAAAAGCGGCAGCAAGGCGCTCACCAGTTCTGCGCTAGATTCGTGTACGTCGATCTGGATCAGGACGTCGCGGATCCATTTTGCGTCCGCCTTCAAGGCAGCGGCGATCTTCTGCGCCGCCTGTGGTCCTTTGCCGGGCTCTTTCGGATTTTTGAGCAGGTCGACGAGATGCTGGAAGAAGACCTTGTTGCGCGCTTGAAGGAATACCTCGTCCTTGTTATTTTTTGACACGGGGCTCAACGCTGCTTTCAATTCTTCGAACGTCAGCTCGATGCCCGCTTTTTTCAGTCGTGCGATCGGATTGTCCAGGTCGCGCTGCGACACTAGGTCGCCATTGGCGTGAACGCGAAAGTAATTGGCAAAATTGGAGGAGTCGATTTGCGCGAGCGCCGCGATCTGCGGCGCGGACAAGGTGGCAAGCTTGCCGCCTCCAAATACCTTCATTGCATCGCATACAGCTTCATGTGGGAGCCGCCCGCCCTCGACAAGGGTAAGCAAAGGGTGCGGGTCATATGTCTGTTGACCACCGTAGAAATCTCCTGCAAAAAATCTAAACGCCGGATACTGCCGCAATCCGGCTAGTGTGTCGCCTAACAATTGCCACGCATTGAGTTCCCCGCAAGTTGAAAAGAAGCCGCGGTTCTGGTCGTGGATCAATAAAAGCGTAACGACCTGTTTGGTTGAGCCCCCCAGATTGATAGGGGCAGCTTCCCTTGCGCGATAATTCGGAAACGGGTCCAGGTCTATTCCTGGAACGATGGTTCTAAATACCGGCCGGCATTCCTCCACACCTTTTTTAAAACACTTTATCGCTAACTGGTAGTGTCGGTCAGGTTCAACGATTCCAAAGCTGGAATGAAAAGAGATCACGGCACCGCTCTGATTCGCGCAGGCCAGTGCCAGGCGCCAGAGGAACGCACGGGTCGAAGCATCGTCTGGAAACTCAAATTTCTCCAGGTATGCGGCTGTCGCGACGTCGTCTGACTGCGCGCACGCCATGGAAAAGCGCATCTTGTAATCCAGATCGTCGAAGCCAAAATTCTGAAAATACTTGGCCGCCTCTCCGTTTTGCCCGGCGCAAACCAGGCCGAGCTGGCGAATGAACTCTCGATTTGTGAGGTCGAAATTGTTCACATACTTGGCGGTCCCTGCGCCATCAATTAGTGCGCAGGCCTGCGCCAGGATCTCTATCTGGGCCTGATCCGTGATGCCAAACCTTGCGAAATATCTGGCGACAGCCTTTGCGCCGCGCGGAATGCACGCCGATGCAACAGCGACCCTGTCCGGCTCGTCGCCGAGATCATAATTCGCGATGTTTTTGCACACTTCGTCGGCTGCGGTTTCCCCCATGGCCAAGGCGAGTTGCAAGCGTTGCGTGGAGGTGAGTTTGAAGTTTGCGAGGAAGGCTGGAACATCGGATGGCCCGGCCTTCATGCAGGCGTGCGCCAATCTGAAGCGTTCCTGCGGGTCGGTGATGCCAAATTCTCCGAAATGGCGCGCCAGACCCCAACAATCGAATTCCGCCAGAAGGCAGGCCAATTGGCCAAGGCAAGGTTTCTTCAGTTGCAGGTTATGGAGGCGGTTGAGCGCCACCATTGCCGGTTTATCCTTGTAACGCACTTCGCTGACAAGTATTCGAATTTTGTATTCGTCACTGGTGATTGTTTTCTTCAGAAGCTTGCGGAGACCCGGCTTGTGAGCAATGCACCTGAGGAGACCAAAGCACTCGCATCGCACCATCTCCGGGTAGGCCGTCAAGGCGGTCATGGCTTTCACATCGTCGCTATCCAGCCCCGCTACGATCTTCCCTATGTCGTACGCGACCTCGCCGTTAGCATCCTTGTAGTGGAATATGCCGCCAATTCTGCCGGCAACGTATCGCCCCTCTGGAGGCTTAGTTGGCGATTTTTCCGGCGCATCTGCGGTTTTGGAGCACACGATCGGTGCCGACGAAGCCAACGGTGCCGACTCTTCTTCAGCGCTCGTCTGGCTGAGGGACGAATCCTGACATTCACGCTGTTTGAGCACGAGATGTACCGGGCCAGGCTGCTCAGTTCCAGGTTGTTCGGTAAGTCCGTCCGGTGCTGGGTTAATTAGAGGGGAAAGCCGCGGGATGTCCAAATGAGAGCCTTTGCTAGAAGAAGATGCGCCTCCCCTATGTAACAACGCCCCCTGCCGCGCTCAGACTGTTGTGTGCGCAAGCCTGCGGCTAACAGAACGTTTTCCACTGCGCAGTCACTGCGACGCGCCGCCGGTCGGCCGCCGCAGCCTGTCGCCTTTTTAACAAGGAACAGCCGGCGACAGGCTTCGATCCGCATGACCGCGACCCGTTGAAGGCTCCCGTTTTCTGGACTTTGCGGCGAAGCTGAACAGAGCGAGCCGAGCGCTCGTATGCCGCAGGGCCCGCTGGCCCTGGCCCGGGCGATACGCCCCCTTAAAAGCCCCGTCGAATCAAGCGCTCGGCTGTGGTTGAGGCTGCGGTTGGGGATGCGCGGGACCGTGTCCATGCGGCTGAGGCAGCAGCGTCACGATGGTAAAGGTAACCATGGCGATGCCGGCCATGATCCACAACAGAACGCCGAAGCCGGCCTGCTTCACGAGCGGCCCTAGCACCCACACTGCCAGCGAACTGGCGCCGAGCGACACGGCAAGGCGCATGCCGGCGACGCGCGAGCGCATACGGTCATCGACATAGCGCACGATCATCGCGTCGGTGAAAGGAATCGCGCCAAAAATCGAAATCATGAACAGGGCCTGCAGCAGATAGAGCCACCAGCTTTGCGCATGGGCCGCCAATGCCAGGAACGGGATCTGGAATGCGAGGATGGTGAGGTACAGCTTCTTCAACGGGAAGCGGTCGATCATGCGGCCCACGACGAGTTGCGCCACCGAGGCCACGGCATAGACCGCAGCCAGCAGCAGGCCCAGCGTGGCCGGGTCGCGCGAGACTTCTGCGAAGCGCTCATGCAGCAGTTCGTAATTGCCGTTGGTGGCGAAGTTGAACAGCATGTTGCCGCTCGTGGCGGCCAATGTCATGACGAGGAACACCCGCGCCAGCAAGCCGGTCGGCAGTTCCGTCTGGGTTACGGCGCGCCGTGCGGGCGGCGTTGCTTCTACGTTGGCGACCATGGCAAAGGCAATGCCGCACGCAATGCTAAGCACGCCCGGCACCGCGAAGGCGAAGCGCCACCCGAGGTACTTGACGAGGTAACCGGTAACCACGGCGGCCAACGCCACGCCGATGTTGCCTGCGAAGCCGTTGACGCCAATGACCCAACCCGGGCGTGCCGAGCCTTGCACCAGCATTGGAATGCCGACTGGATGGTAGATGGAGGCGAAGCAGCCGAGAAGCCCAAGAGCCGCCGCCATTTCCAGTGGTGTGCGCGTCAGGCTCGCAAGGATGGCAGCGGCGCCGATGCCGCAAAAGAAGACGATAACCATGCTGCGCCGACCGAGATGGTCCCCAAGCTTCCCCGATGGCAGGGAGCCGAGGCCAAATAACAGGAAGGCGATTGCGCTGTAAGGCATGAGGTCTTCCCAGCGCGCGAGACCAAACTCGGCGGCGATGCTGGTCGCGGCGGCGGCAAAGATTAGTAGGAACATGTGGTCGACCGCATGACCGATGTTGAGCAGCAGGGAGGTGGGTCGATTGAGCATGGGAGCGGGCGGGATGTTGGGCCGGGCAACGGCATTGTTCAGGTCAGTTTGTGCCGGTTATTGCCGATCGATTGGCGCACCGTTTTCATGCACGAACGTAACACGAAACAGGATCGGTTGCCGCACTGGGCAAGCCGCGGTGGCAATGCTGCCTGCCGGTGCTGCGAACGGAATAATCCCGCTCCGATCGGCGGTACACGGATACTTCATCGCGACCAGAGCTGAGGCCGGTCTTACGCTAAACCGACCAGCTTCCCGCCAATATTTTTTCCAGCCAGAAGGTGCCAATGACTGTTTTTACGTCGGTGACCTTCCCTTCCCTTACCCACTGCAGCAGCTCCGCCTGACTGGCCGTGACAGTCTCCAGAAATTCGCCGTCATCAAGTTCCGCTTCACCTTCGATCAGACCCCGGGCAAGGAAGATTTCAAGATGCTCGTTCGAGTAGGCGATTGCGTTGTGGATGGTGCATACGTAGCGCCAGTCGGTGGCGGTGTAGCCTGTTTCTTCTTTCAGCTCGCGCTTGGCGCAAACCAGCGGATCTTCACCCGGATCAATTTTACCGGCCGGGAATTCAATGAAGACACGCCCTTGCGGATAGCGAAATTGCCGCTCCAGCAGGATGCGGCCGTCTTCGAGCAGCGGCAGAATGACGACGGCGCCGGGATGGTCGATGTATTCGCGGGTGGATGTCTTGCCATCCGGAAGGCGGATGGTGTCCTTTTGCACCTTGAGGAAGTGGCCGTCATACACCTGCACACTGTCGACTTTGGTTTCGTTGAGATGCGAGTCCATGCGTGAAGCAGTCTCCTGTTATGGCCGGCAAAGGCCGACGCTGCGGTTCGGGGTTTCTCGAGGTTTTGTTTAATGCAGGCCGGCGCAACGCGAGTGGACGACTTGCCTTCCAGCTTCGGCGCTGCGCGCTAGCCGTGGCGACGGCGGAGATAGCGGAACACGAAGCCCGGATAAGCCAGCACGATGAAGAGACAGGCGGTAATTGCATAAAATTCCCAACCTTGGGAAAACGCATTGCCGGCGCGCGACTCCAGCAGCCGGCCTGCGCCGATGACGACGCCATACAAAACCGCGAGCTCGATGAGGCGCATCCACAACGGCTTGACCGGGCGACCCGTCGGCAGCACGAGGAACAGGCGCTCCGACAGGAACGGCAGGTTCGCCGCCACAATGCCCAGCAGGATGACGAACCAGGCGGAGAGGGAATTGTCCACGCGTTAGATTGCTTCAGGTCGCCATGGTCTTGGTGATGGCGATGACGCAGGCGGCCATGAGGGGGCCTGGCAGCACGCCAAGCAGCACAACGGCGACGCCGTTCAGGCTGAGCACGACCTGCATGTCGGTGTTGACGACAATCTTCGCGGTATCGGTCGGCTCGTCAAAGTACATCGCCTTGATGACGCGCAGGTAGTAGTAGGCGCCGATCAGGGAGAACAGCACCGCCACCACGGCAAGCCAGATCTGACCGGTCGCCAATGTGGACTGCAGCACCTCCAGCTTGGCATAGAAGCCCATCATCGGCGGCACGCCGGCCAGCGACAGCAAGAGGATCATCATGACCGCGGCAAACCAGGGGCTGCGCTGATTGAGTCCCTTGAAGTCCTCGATGTTCTCGGCTTCAAAGCCCGAGCGCGACATCAGCATGATGACGCCGAAGGTGCCGAGCGTGGTCAGGACATAGGTGATCGAGTAGAACATTGCAGCGCTGTAGGCATTGGCGGCCGCGACGGCATTGCTGCCATTGAAGACGCCGGACAACAGGCCGAGCAGCATGAAACCGGTTTGCGAGATGGTCGAATAAGCCAGCATGCGCTTCAAGTTGGTCTGCACGATCGCGGTGATATTGCCGACCGCCATGGAGAGCACTGCCAGCACCACGATCATCTGCTGCCAGTCGACCGCGAGGGTCCACAAACCTTCGACCAGCAGGCGGATGCAGATCGCAAAGGCGGCCAGCTTGGGTGCGCCGCCGATCAGCAGAGTGACGGAGGTCGGTGCACCTTGATAAACGTCGGGAATCCACATGTGGAACGGTGCGGCACCCAGCTTGAATGCGAGGCCAGCGACGAGGAACACGATGCCGAACACGAGCACGGTGCGGTTTGCCGTGCCGGACGCGGTCGCCTTCGCGACTTCGGTCAGGTCGAGTGAGCCGGTCGCGCCGTACAGCATGGAAATGCCATACAACAGGAAGCCGGAGGCCATCGCCCCAAGGATGAAATACTTCATCGCTGCTTCGGTCGACATGGAGTGGTCCCGGCGCAGCGCGACCAGCGCATACAGCGAAAGCGACATCAGTTCCAGCCCGAGATAGATGATGAGGAAGCTGTTCCCGGAAATCATGACCATCTGGCCCAGCAGCGAGAACAGCGCCAGGACGTAGAACTCGCCGCCCAGTGTGCCGCCAAGCATGCCACGCGCGGTGGTGTACTGCCGCGAGTAGACGAACGTGATGGCCACCGCGGCATAGGACACCAGCTTGAGCAGGCTCGACATCGGGTCCGACACGAACATGTTGTGGAAGGTGTAGCTTGTAGTACCGGCGTTGAAGTCGTTCAGCGTGAGCGCGGCGCAAATAGCCAGCGTCAACATGCTGAGCAGGTAGGTGATATGGCGCCGGGCCTCGGGCAGGAACATGTCGATCAGGAGGATCGCCGAGGTGGCAATCAGCAAGAAAACTTCCGGATAGACGGGAATAAGATTGACGTTCATCGATTAATTTACCTTGGATATCGCGACATGCTTCAACAGGTCCGCGACCGACGTTTGCATGGTGTCCGTAAATGGCGCGGGATAAACGCCCATCCAGATGGTGGCGAGGGCAAGCACGCCGAGAATGAAAAACTCGCGCTTGTTCAAGTCCAGCAGTTGTGCCACATGGCTATTGCCCACTTCGCCGAACACCACGCGCTTGACCAGCCACAGTGAATAGGCGGCGCCGAGTATTAGCGCGGTTGCGGCCAGCAGACCGATCCAGAAATTGAATTTGACCGCGCCGAGAATGACCATGAATTCGCCGACGAATCCCGAAGTGCCGGGCAAGCCGCAATTGGCCAGCGAGAACAGCACGAAGAAGGCGGCGAAACGCGGCATGGTGTTGACCACGCCGCCGTAGTCGGCGATGGCGCGGGTATGCATGCGGTCGTACAGCACGCCGATGCAAAGGAACATGGCGCCGGACACGAAGCCATGCGAAATCATTTGGGCAATGCCGCCCTGCATGGCCATGTCATTGAAGACGAAGAAGCCGAGCGTGACGAAACCCATGTGGGCAATCGACGAATAGGCCACCAGCTTTTTCATGTCGGTCTGCACCATGGCGACCAGGCCGATGTAGATGACCGCAATTAATGACAGCGTGATGATGAACGGTGCCAGGTAGTGGCTGGCATCTGGCGTGATCGGCAGGGAGAAGCGCAGGAAGCCGTACGCGCCAAGCTTGAGCATGATGGCCGCCAGTACGACGGAGCCGCCGGTTGGCGCTTCAACGTGGGCGTCCGGCAGCCAGGTGTGGACTGGCCACATTGGTACCTTGACGGCGAAGGCCATCAGGAATGCCAGGAAAACCAGTATCTGCGCCGACAGCGGCATGGCAGTCTTGTGCCAGACCAGGATGTCAAAGCTGCCGTTGGACTTGCTGTAGAGGTAGATCAGCGCCACCAGCATCAGCAGTGAGCCGAGGAAGGTGTAGAGGAAGAACTTGAGCGCGGCATAGACGCGGTTGGTGCCGCCCCAGACGCCGATAATGATGAACATCGGGATCAGCGTCGCTTCGAAGAACACGTAGAACAGCAGGCCATCGAGTGCGCAGAACACGCCGATCATCAAGCCCGACAGGATCAGGAAAGCGCCCATGTACTGCGACACTTTTTTCTCGATCACTTCCCAGCCGGCGATGACGACGATCACGGTGATCAATGCGGTAAGCGGGATGAACCAGAGCGACAGGCCATCGATGCCGAGCGAGTAGAAAACATTGAAGTGCTCGATCCAGCCCGTCTTCTCGACGAACTGCATGCCGTGGGCGGCGTTATCGAATCGCTGCAACAGCGGCAAGGTGATGAGGAAGCTGACGATCGAGCCAATCAGCGATGCGCCGCGCGCAAGGCCAGGGTTGTCGTCCCGACCGAATGCGAGCACAAAAACGCCGAAGGCGATTGGCACCCAAATCGCGAGACTCAGTAGAGGGAAAGATGACGCCATGGTTATTGTTCTTATCGCTGATTATTTTAGATAGGGGCCCAGCAGCAGGTAGCCGAGGTACAACGCAATCCCGAAAATCATGGTGAACGCGTAGTGATAGATGTAGCCGGTCTGGAACGTACGCGTGACTGTCGAGAACCAGCCAACCAGGCGGGCGCTGCCGTTGACAATCAGGCCGTCGATCAGGGAGCGGTCGCCCACCTTCCACAGTCCGCCGCCAAGCAGACGTGCGCCACCGCCGAACACCGTTTGGTTGAACTTGTCCAGGTAGTACTTGTTGTCGAGTAGCGTGTAGACCGCATGGAAGCGGTGGAAGAACCACGCCGGCAGGCGGGGGTTGACCATGTAGCAGTAGTAGGCGGAGACCACGCCGAGCAGTGCGAGAATGAAGGGCGCGGAGGTGAAGGCATGCAGCCCCATGGCAGCGGCGCCGTGGAACTCGTGCGCGAGTTCTTCCATGGCAGGGTGATTTTCTCCGACGAAGATTACCCCTTTGAAGAAATCGCCATACAGCATGCGGCCGATGGTGAGGTAGCCGATGATGACCGAGGGAATAGCCAGGAGGATCAGCGGAATCGTAATCACCCAAGGCGCTTCATGCGGCTTCTCGCCAGGTGCAAGGCCGTGATGGCCGTGATCGCCCTCTTCCTCTTCTTCCTCGTGATGCGCTTCCTTACCGTGATGCGCGTGCGGCTTGCCGAACCGCTCCTCGCCGTGGAACACCAGGAAATACATGCGGAAGGAATAGAAAGCGGTAACGAAGACGCCGGCCAGCACGGCAAAGCTGGCGAAACCCGCGCCCGGCAAATGGCTTGATGACACCGCCTCAATGATACTGTCCTTGGAATAGAAGCCGGAGAAAAACGGCGTGCCGATCAGGGCCAGCGAACCCAGCAGTGACGTGATCCAGGTGATAGGCATGTACTTGCGCAGGCCGCCCATGTTGCGGATGTCCTGGTCGTGGTGCATGCCGATAATGACGGCGCCGGCGCCGAGAAACAGCAGCGCCTTGAAGAAGGCATGCGTCATGAGATGGAACACGGCGACCGAGTAGGCGGACGCGCCGAGCGCGACCGTCATGTAGCCAAGTTGCGACAGGGTTGAATAGGCCACGACCCGCTTGATGTCGTTCTGGATTACGCCAAGGAAGCCCATGAACAGCGCGGTGATGGCACCGATGACAAGCACAAACGACAGCGCCGTATCCGACAACTCGAACAGCGGCGACATGCGCGCCACCATGAAGATGCCGGCGGTGACCATGGTCGCGGCGTGGATCAGTGCCGAGATCGGCGTTGGGCCTTCCATGGAATCCGGCAGCCAGACGTGCAACGGAAACTGGGCCGACTTGCCCATTGCGCCGATGAAGAGGCAAATGCAGGCGACAGTCAGTAGCATCCAGTCCGTGCCAGGCAGCAGGAGCTTCGCAAGTGCTTCGCGTTGTGAGAACACGTCAGCGTAGTTCATCGACCCGGCATAGGCCAGCAACAGGCCGATGCCAAGGATGAAGCCGAAATCGCCAACACGGTTGACAAGAAATGCCTTCATATTAGCGAAGATGGCGGTCGGCCGCGTGTACCAAAAACCGATCAGCAAGTACGACACCAGGCCCACCGCTTCCCATCCAAAAAACAGTTGCAGGAAGTTGTTGCTCATAACGAGCATCAGCATCGAGAAGGTGAATAGCGATATATATGAGAAGAAGCGGTTGTAGCCTTCATCGTCATGCATGTAGCCGATCGTGTAGATGTGGACCATGAGCGAGACGAAGGTGACGACGCACATCATCATTGCCGTCAGGCTGTCGATCAGGAAGCCGACCTGCAGCTTGATGCCGCCTACCGTCATCCAGGTGTACAGCGTACCGTTGAAGGTGGCGCCATCCATCACGGCTAGCAGCGTTTGCACCGAGATCAGGAAGGCAATCAGCACGCCCAGGATCGTGACGCTGTGGGATGCGCTACGGCCGATCTTGTTGCCGAAGAATTTAGTGCCGAACAGGCCCGCGATTGCGGCGCCAACAAGCGGCGCCAGCGGTACGGCCAGAAGTAGGTTGGGGTTAAGTTGTCCCGCCATGATGAACCCTGTAGTGATCCTGCTTTTGTTGTGCTGTGTTGCCAGTATTTATTTCGTTGTCTTCGGCACGCTGCCTTCAGTGCGCTGCGTTGAGTGCGTCGTCTTCAGTACGTTGCCTTCAGCGCGCTGCTTTGCGATTCCTGTATCAGCCCTTCAGCGAATCCAGGTCTTCCACATTGATGGTGTCCAGGTTCCGGAACATCACCACCAGGATAGCGAGGCCGATCGCGGATTCCGCGGCGGCGACGGTGAGAATGAAGAACACGAAAATCTGTCCAGCGGCGTCGCCAAGGTAATAAGAAAACGCGACGAAGTTCATGTTCACAGCCAGCAGCATCAATTCAATCGCCATCAGGAGAATGATGATGTTCTTGCGATTCAGGAAGATGCCGACGATGGATATGGCGAACAGGATGGCGCCGAGAATGAGGAAGTGTGCGAGTGACAGGTTCACGATGCGGCCCTTATTGGATTTTCGGCGTCGCGGCCGTGGCTGCGGGCGCGATGGCGGCCGGCGCGGGTTGCGGCGTCTCGGACTTCATGCGGACGATACGGATGCGATCCTGACTGCGCACCTTGACCGCGTCGGACGGATTGAAATACTTGCTGTCCTTGCGACGGCGCAGCGTGAGGGCAACCGCGGCGACGATCGCAACCAGCAGGACCACCGCGGCAATTTCGAAGGCGTAGACGTAATTGGTGTAGATCAGCTTGCCCAGTTCCTTGGTGTTGCCGATGGAACTGGCCGATGCGGGCACGCGATTTTCTATCGAGAAGAAGCCGCGGAACAGCACTGCCGCCATTTCAAGCACGATGATTACGCCAATGCTCGCAGCGAACGGGAAGTAACCCCAGAAGTTCTCGCGCATCTTGTCGATATCAATGTCGAGCATCATCACGACGAACAGGAACAGCACCATGACCGCGCCGACATACACCAGCACCAGCACGATGGCCAAAAATTCTGCCTTGAGCAGCATCCAGATCGCCGCCGCCGAAAAGAAGGACAACACCAGGAACAAGGCGGCATGGACGGGGTTGCGGTCCGTGACGACGCGCATCGCGGCAATCACAAGGACGACCGAGAAGGCGTAAAACAGAAAAGTTTTGAATTCCATGGTGGACCAGTCAGGCAGGCGGCGCTTCGGGCAGGAAGGCAGCCTTGTTAATCAATAATGTGCGCAACGTCGGCAATGTCGGCTTCAACGGTAAGCCGCATCAGCCGCGCGACTTTCGGCGATCTCTTTTTCATAGCGGTCGCCGACCGCGAGCAGCATTTCCTTCGTGTAGTACAGGTCGCCGCGCTTTTCGCCGTGGTACTCGAGCGTGTTGGTTTCAACAATCGAGTCAACCGGGCAAGACTCTTCGCAGAAGCCGCAGAAGATGCACTTGGTCAGGTCGATGTCGTAGCGCGTGGTACGGCGGCTGCCGTCGTCACGCTGCTCCGACTCGATGGTGATGGCGAGCGCAGGGCAAACCGCTTCGCAAAGCTTGCAGGCGATACAGCGCTCTTCCCCGTTAGGGTAGCGACGTAGTGCATGCAGCCCACGGAAACGCGGTGACAGCGGCGTCTTCTCTTCCGGGAACTGAATCGTAATTTTGCGGGCGAACATGTAGCGACCCGTGAGCGCCAGCCCCCGGAACAACTCCCGCAGCATGAGACTTCCAAAAAAATCCTTGATGGCTTCCATTTGCTTCAACCTTTAATGTGCGCGCGCCCGAGCGATCTCAAGCGGTCGACGCCCTACTTCCAGATGTTCCAGCTGGTCTGCATCCATGCAGCTACGATCACGAGATAGCCCAACGTAAGGGGAATGAACACTTTCCAGCCAAGGCGCATGATCTGGTCATACCGATAGCGCGGAAACGAGGCGCGCACCCAGACGAAGATCGAGACCACGAGGAAGGTCTTGATGCCAAGCCATATCCAGCCCGGAATCCAATTGAGCAGGAAGGAATTCACCGGCGGGTTCCAGCCGCCCAGGAACATGAGCGCGGCCAGGGCCGAGATCAGGATCATGTTGGCATATTCGGCCAGGAAGAACATGGCAAACGACATGCCGGAATACTCGACCATATGACCCGCTACGATTTCCGATTCGCCTTCGACCACGTCGAATGGATGGCGATTTGTTTCCGCAATGCCGGAGATGACATAGACGAAGAACATCGGCAACAGCGGCAGCCAGTTCCAGGAAAGAAAGTTCAGTCCGCGGTCGGCAAACCAGCCATGCGTCTGCTGCATGACGATGTCGGTGAAGTTCAGGCTGCCAGACACCATCAGCACAATCACCAGCACGAAACCCATGCAGATTTCATAGGAAATCATTTGGGCTGACGCGCGCATGGCGCCGATGAAGGCGTATTTCGAGTTGGAGGCCCAGCCGGCGATGATGATGCCGTACACCTCGACCGAGGTGATCGCCATGGCGAACAGCAGGCCGGCGTTGATGTTGGCCAGCGCCGTTTCTGGTCCGAAAGGAATGACGACCCATGCGGCCAGCGCCGGCATGATGGTCATGACCGGAGCCAGCACGAATAGCGCCTTGTTGGCCTTGGCCGGCACCACGATTTCTTTCAACAGCAACTTGAGCGCATCGGCGATCGGTTGCAAGAGGCCGGCCGGACCGACACGGTTCGGACCGAGGCGAACATGCATCCAGCCGATCATCTTGCGTTCCCACAGCGTGAGATAAGCGACGCACCCCATCAGCGGCAGTACCACGCAGATAATCTTGAACACATTCCAGACCAGCGGCCAGACGTAACCGAACATCCCTTCGCCGGTCGTGTGAATGTTGACGAGCAGTTGGTCCATCAGGCTTTCTCCACCGCGATTGCGCCGAACATGGCGCCAAGCGCCGCCGTTGCGTGATGTGCCGTTGGGACGCGGACCACGTTTTCTGGAAGACCAGCATCGATGCCTACGGGAAGAATCGTGCTGCCTGAACCCTGCGTAACCTTTACCGCGGCGCCAGCGCCAACGCCAAGACGCTGCGCCAAAGCCGGCGAAACCCACGCCCTCGGTGGCTGGCCGTCGCGCGTTGCCTGCAGCGGCGGCGAGCGGCGCACGATCGCATCGCCTGAATAGATGCCCACTTCCCCGAAACGCTCAAGCTCGTCGCTGGTGCCGCCTTCAATGCGTTGCGGCGCCAGTGAGGTGCGATTGTTCAGGTGCGCCGCGAGATCGACTTCTGCCAGCGTCGCCGCGCCCAATACTTCGTTGCGGATCTGCTCGGAGGTGTCGTAGTCGAAGCCCTGCAGGCCCAGCAGATTGCCAAGCACGCGCAAGACTTTCCATGCCGGACGCGTGTCGCCGAGCGGTTTTACGGTGCCATTGAATCCCTGGGCGCGTCCTTCGCAACTGATGAACGTGCCCGCGGTTTCGCTGAATGGCGATACCGGCAGCAGCACATCGGCGTACTCCATGCCGTGCTGGTATGGCGACATCACGACAACCATATCAGCGGCGCCGAGCGCCGCTGCAGCCGCTTGAGGATCTTGAACGTCATAGGCAGGTTCGGCATGCAACAGGACATAAGCCTTGCGCGGCTGCTGGAAGAACTGCAGCGCGTTGCCCTCGCCAGACGGCAGCGCATTGGCAACATGGCCGCCGATGGCGTTGGCGCCTTCCGTGAGGTAGCCCAGTGTGGCGCCCGTGGCCTCGGCGATCCATTGCGCCGCGGCGTGCAATTCAGATAATTGAGGATGGTTCGCGGCCGCATTGCCGATGAGGATGGCGCGCGGCTCGCCAGACAAAAGGCTGGCGGCGGTTTGGCGCGCCTCGGCCGACGGTTCGATGTTGTCAAAACCGGCGGGCACGGCGATGTTCCCGGCCTGCCCAACGGCGACCATGACTTCGGTAAGCGCGGCGAGCCACGCGGATGGCGCGGCCACCAGCTTGTTCGCAATCGGCATCAGTTGTTCATCATGCGCTGCGTTGAGCATGCTGACGTGGGCGCCCTGCTTAGCGGCCAGCCGCAATTTTGCAGCAAGCAGCGGATGGTCTTTGCGCAGATTGGAGCCGATGATAAAGACGCGCTTCAATTTGGCGAACTGCGTGATCGACATGCCGAGCCATGGCGTGACTTCGCGGCCGAGCGCGAAGTCTGACTGGCGCAGCCGGAAGTCGACGTTGTCGGAACCCATGCCGCGCACCAGCTTTTGCAGCAACGACAATTCTTCCAGCGTTGAGTAAGGCGCGGCCAGAGCGGCGATAGAATCTGCGCTATGTTCATGGCGGATGTTGCGCAGGCCATGGGCCACGTATTCGAGCGCGCTTTGCCAGTCGGTTTGCTGCCACTTGCCGTCCTGCTTGATCATCGGCGTGGTCAGGCGGTCCGGCGTATTCAGGCCCTCATACGAGAAGCGGTCGCGGTCGGACAGCCAGCATTCATTGATGGCTTCGTTTTCCAACGGCAGAATGCGCATGACCTGGTTGCCCCTGACCTGAACCATCAGGTTGGAACCCAGGCTGTCGTGCGGACTCACTGACTTGCGACGCGACAGCTCCCAGTTCCGCGCGGAATAGCGGAATGGCTTTGAGGTTAGCGCGCCAACGGGACACAAGTCGATCATGTTGCCGGACAATTCGGAATCGACGGTCTTGCCGACGAAGGACGTGATCTCGGCATGTTCGCCTCGATTCAACATGCCGAATTCCATGACGCCGGCGATTTCCTGGCCGAAGCGCACGCAACGCGTGCAGTGAATGCAGCGGCTCATTTCTTTCATAGAAATCAGCGGGCCGGCATCCTTGGGCGCGACGACGCGCTTCTCTTCCGCATAGCGTGAAGAAGAGGATCCGTAACCCACCGCGAGGTCCTGCAACTGGCACTCGCCGCCCTGGTCGCAGATGGGGCAGTCGAGCGGGTGATTGATCAGCAAGAACTCCATCACGCCTTTTTGCGCCTTGACTGCCTTTTCACTGTGCGAGCGCACGATCATGCCGGGCGTGACCGGTGTGGCGCAGGCCGGCAAGGGCTTCGGTGCCTTCTCGACTTCAACCAGGCACATGCGGCAGTTGGCCGCGATGGACAGCTTCTTGTGATAGCAAAAGTGCGGTATGTAGGTGCCGACCTTGTTGGCGGCGTCCATGACCATACTGCCCTCTTGGACTTCCACTTTCTTGCCGTCGATTTCTATTTCAACCATGGCTCTGCTTTTTTCGCGTTCATTGTGATGGGCTTCGCTATGTGAAGCCCATCCTGGAGTCTTTCAAGGACGGCCTGAAGTTGCCGCGACCTTGATCCCTGTATGTCCAATCCTGTAGCGCCGGCCTCGGTTATCCGCGCAATACCTTGCGCGGCGACGCCGGTTAATTTCAAATCTTGTTCGAATGCGTCAGACGTAATGCGGCACCATGCACTTCTTGTGTTCTATGTGGTACTCGAACTCTTCCGTGAAGTTCTTGATCATGGCGCGCACCGGCATCGCCGCGGCATCGCCCAGGGCGCAAATGGTGCGGCCCTGAATGTTGTCGGCTACCGAGTTGAGCAGATCGAGATCGTCCGGACGGCCTTGGCCATGCTCTATCCGGTGAACCATGCGATACAGCCAGCCGGTGCCTTCGCGGCACGGCGTGCATTGACCGCAGGATTCCTCAAAATAGAAGTACGAGAGGCGCAATAGCGAGCGAACCATGCAACGCGTTTCGTCCATGACGATGACTGCGCCCGAGCCCAGCATGGAGCCTGCCTTGGCGATCGAGTCGTAGTCCATGTCGGTCGCCATCATGACCTCGCCAGTCAGCACCGGCATCGACGAGCCTCCGGGGATAACGGCCTTGATTTTTTTACCGTCACGCATGCCGCCAGCCAGTTCAAGCAGTTTGGCGAACGGCGTGCCGAGCGGAACTTCGTAATTGCCCGGCAGGGCCACGTCACCCGAGACGGAAAATATCTTGGTGCCACCGTTGTTCGGCTTGCCCAGTCCCGCGTAAGCCGGGCCACCCATCTTGAAGATGAAAGGCACGGCGGCAAAGGTTTCGGTGTTATTGATCGTAGTCGGCTTGCCGTACAGGCCAAAGCTGGCCGGGAACGGCGGCTTGAAGCGCGGCTGTCCCTTCTTGCCTTCGAGCGATTCGAGCAGTGCGGTTTCTTCGCCTCAGATGTAGGCGCCATAACCATGGAACGCATGCAGCTGAAAAGTGAATTCGCTGCCCATGATCCGGTCGCCCAGGAAGCCCGCCGCGCGCGCCTCTTCCAGCGCTTCCTCGAAGCGCTCGTAGTCGGCCCAGATCTCGCCGTGGATGTAGTTGTAGCCCACAGTAATGCCCATCGCATAGGCGCCAATGGCCATGCCTTCGATAAGAGCGTGCGGGTTGTAGCGAATGATGTCGCGATCCTTGAAGGTGCCTGGTTCGCCTTCGTCCGAATTGCAAACAAGGTATTTCTGCCCCGGGAACTGGCGCGGCATAAAGCTCCACTTGAGGCCCGTCGGGAAGCCAGCGCCGCCGCGACCGCGCAGCGACGATGCCTTAAGCTCGGCGATGACTTGCTCTGGCGTGATCTTGTCGTTCAGAATCCGCTTCAGGGATTCGTAGCCGCCGCGCTTGACGTAGTCGGACAGGCCCCAGTTGCTGCCATCGAGGCCAGCGAGGATGAGCGGATTGATGTGCCGGGAGTGCAGGCTGGTCATTGCGCGCTTCCTTCGCCGAGTTCGGCCAGCAGCGCATCGATTTTTTGATCCGACATCCAGCTGCACATGCGCTTGTTGTTGACCAGCAGGACCGGTGCGTCGCCGCAGGCGCCCATGCACTCGCCTTCCATCAGCGTGAATTTGCCGTCGGCCGTGGTCTCGCGATAGCCGATGCCCAGCTTTTGCTTGAGGTGTTGCGCTGCCTTCTCGCCGCCTGAGAGCGCGCACGGCAGATTGGTGCAGATGGCGATCTTGTGCCTTCCGGCAGGCGCGAGGTTATACATCGCGTAAAAGGTGGCGACTTCCTGGACAGCGATGGGCGGCATCTGCAGGTACTGCGCGATGTCTTCCATGACTTCCGGCGCGAGCCAGCCTTTTTCGTCCTGCGCGATGGCGAGCGCGGCCATGACCGCCGACTGCTTCTGGTCGGACGGAAATTTCGCGACTTCGCGGTCGATCTTTTTGTACGCTTGCTCTGATAACAGCATGTTGTTTGCCTTAATGATTGGCCCCGGCCATTGGCCTAGCGGTCAATTTCTCCAAACACAATGTCTTGCGTTCCGATGATGGTGACGGCGTCCGCGATCATGTGGCCCTTGGCCATTTCGTTGAGCGCCTGCAGATGCGGGAAGCCCGGTGCGCGGATCTTGAGCCGATACGGCTTGTTGGCGCCATCGGACACTATGTAGATGCCGAACTCGCCCTTCGGATGTTCCACCGCCGCGTAAGTCTCGCCTGGCGGCACGTGCATGCCTTCGGTAAACAGCTTGAAGTGGTGGATCAGTTCTTCCATGTTCGACTTCATGTCGACCCGCGATGGCGGCGCAACCTTGTGGTTGTCCGTCATGACCGGACCCGGGTTGTTGCGCAGCCATTCGATGCATTGCTTGATGATGCCATTGGACTGACGCATCTCTTCAATACGCACCAGGTAGCGGTCATAGCAATCGCCATTGACGCCAACCGGAATATCGAAATCCAGCAGGTCGTAGACTTCATACGGTTGCTTGCGACGCAAATCCCATTCGATGCCGGAACCGCGCAACATCGGGCCAGTGAAGCCCATTGCCTTGGCGCGCTCCGGCGATACGACACCGATACCAACCAGACGCTGTTTCCAGATACGGTTATCCGTCAGCAGGGTTTCATATTCGTCGACGTAGTTCGGGAAGCGGTTGGTGAAGTCTTCGATGAAATCGAGTAGCGAACCCTGGCGGTTCTCGTTGAGCGGCTTCATCGCTTTGGCGTTCCGGAACACCGATGCCTTGTACTGCGGCATGCTGTCGGGAAGGTCGCGATAGACGCCGCCGGGACGATAGTAGGCGGCATGCATGCGCGCGCCAGAAACTGCTTCGTAGCAGTCCATCAAGTCTTCCCGCTCGCGGAACGCATACAGGAAAACGCCCATGGCGCCGACGTCGAGCGCGTGCGCGCCGAGCCAAAGCAGGTGGTTCAGGATGCGCGTGATTTCATCGAACATGACGCGGATGTATTGCGCACGCAGTGGCACCTCAACGCCCATCAGCTTTTCGATCGCCATGACGTAGGCGTGCTCATTGCACATCATCGACACATACTCGAGACGATCCATGTAGGGCACGGACTGCAAGTAGGTCTTCTGCTCGGCCAGCTTTTCAGTGGCGCGATGCAGCAGGCCAATATGCGGGTCTGCACGCTGGATGACTTCGCCGTCGAGTTCAAGCACGAGACGCAGCACGCCATGCGCCGCCGGATGCTGCGGCCCGAAGTTCAGGGTGTAATTCTTGATCTCAGCCATTGTTGTTCGCTTTCGTGAAGCATCTGACATGACCCGTTGCATCGCCAATCGCGACTGCCGGCGACGCATTCTGCGCCCGCAAGATGTGGAGGACCCTCATCATTCGATTCCGTATTTTTCTTCACGAATCACGCGCGGCACGTTTTCACGCGGCTCAATCGTGACTGGCTGGTATATGACGCGCTTTTGCTCGGGGTCATAGCGCATTTCCACATAGCCGGTGACCGGGAAGTCTTTGCGGAACGGGTGGCCGATGAAGCCGTAGTCAGTAAGGATGCGGCGCAAGTCGTTGTGGCCATCAAACAGGATGCCGAAGAAATCGAATGCCTCCCGCTCATACCAGTTGGCGGCGGACCAGACGTCAATAAGCGATGCGACCAGCGGCATTTCATCGTCCGGTGCAAAGACCCGCACGCGCACGCGCCAGTTGTGCGCCATGGAGAGAAGGTGCGACACCACGGCGAAGCGCGGGCCGGTCCAGGCGCCGTCGCCCCATGTGGAATAGTCGACACCGCACAGGTCGATCAGCTCTTCGAACTTAAGGTCCGCATGGTCGCGCAGCACCCGCATGGCCGACAGATAGTTGCTCGCCTTGACCTCGATCGTAATCTCGCCAGTCGCAAGCTTGAGGGTCTGGATGTGGTCGCCCAGCGCATTGCGCAAGGCGGCATCCAGCGTTTCGAGTTTGGTTGTCATGGGTTGTGCCGGCCTTTAGCGCGCAATGGTGTTGGTGCGCTTGATCTTGTTTTGCAACTGCATGATGCCGTACAGGAGGGCTTCGGCCGTCGGGGGGCAGCCCGGCACATAGATGTCCACCGGGACGATGCGATCGCATCCACGCACCACCGAGTATGAGTAGTGATAGTAGCCGCCGCCGTTGGCGCAGGAACCCATGGAGATCACCCAGCGCGGTTCCGCCATCTGGTCATACACCTTGCGCAAGGCCGGCGCCATCTTGTTGCACAGCGTACCAGCGACGATCATGACGTCGGACTGGCGCGGCGACGGTCGGAACACGACGCCGAAGCGATCGAGGTCGTAACGCGAGGCGCCGGCATGCATCATTTCTACCGCGCAGCAGGCAAGACCGAAAGTCATCGGCCACATGGAGCCGGTGCGAGTCCAGTTGATCAGTTTGTCTGCGGTAGTTGTGACAAACCCTTCGTTCAGTACGCCTTCAATTGACATGGTTCATTCCCAATCCAGGGCACCTTTCTTCCAGATATACCAAAACCCGACGACGAACTCGACAATGAACACGAGCATGGTCACGAAACCGGCCCAGCCGAGCTCGCGCATGGCGACGCCCCAGGGGAAGAAAAACGCGGTTTCGAGGTCGAACAGGATGAAGAGAATCGCAACGAGGTAATAGCGGACGTCAAATTTCATTCGCGCGTCTTCGAAGGCTTCGAAGCCGCACTCGTAGGGTGAAATTTTTTCAGGATCGGGCTTGTAGGGAGCCAGCAAGCGACCCAGGACTTGCGGTGCTACGCCGACACCAATGCCAACCAAAATAAAAAGCAGGACGGGAAAATAATTTTCGAGGTTTACCATGATCGTTCCGGTTGCAATGATTGCCTGCAGACTCAGAGGAATGATCCATGACCATGGGCCTGGCCAGCAGGTCCGGCAACAGGGTCGCCGACAATCATGTGCGGCGGATCAGCCAGAGAAATCGCGATAAAAAGCCAGCTTAGGTTTACTCCCTTGCTGGCTCTTTTATTTTATGGTGCCGACGGCGAGACTCGAACTCGCACAGCTTGCGCCACTACCCCCTCAAGATAGCGTGTCTACCAATTTCACCACGTCGGCATTAGCCCGTTATTCTAACCTGTTTCGATGCGTTTGTTCAACGCAAGAAGAGTCATTCCTGAGAGTGAAAATGCTCTCAGCGAGTTATTTCGGAATCTGACCGGATTGCCCAGCTCCACTTGCCGGGGCGGCCGGGGCCGCGGGAGCGGCGGGAGCAGCTGGATCTGGAGTTGTTAATTGCGATGGGGCCGGAGCTGAAGACCCAGGAACGCCTGCGGGACCACTAGCAGGCGCCTGCGTGGTCGGTGCCGGAAGTCGGTCCATCACGCCGCCAGTTGCAGCGACATGCCGATTGCCAAAGAACGCAAGGCCGAGCGTCGCAATAAAAAAGATTGCGGCCGCGACGCCAGTGGACTTGGAGAGGAAATTTGATGACCCGGTGGCACCGAACAGGCTGCCAGATGCGCCCGACCCGAAGGCCGCGCCCATGTCGGCACCCTTGCCGTGCTGGAGCAGCACAAGACCGATAATGGTCAGGGCGGCAAGGACCTGTACAACGACGATGATGGTAAGCATGGTGTTCATTGATACGGTTCCGTATTTGAGTGAGTGGGTCGTTTGCCTGCTGGCTTAAGGCGCCGCGCAGGCCGCGCGCACAATGGCGAGGAAATCGTCGACCTTCAGCGCGGCGCCGCCGATCAGGCCGCCATCGACGTCCGGCATGGACATCAACTGTCCGGCGTTATCTGGCTTCATACTGCCGCCATAAAGAACTTGCACCGATTGCGCCGCCGGATTGCGCTCGACAAGTTTGCCGCGTATCAGAGCGTGAACTTCCTGAGCCATGTCAGGGGTGGCTGTCTTGCCAGTGCCGATCGCCCAGACTGGCTCATAGGCCAGCACGATCCTGGCGGCATCCTGCTCGGATATGGCCCCAAGTATGGTATCCAGTTGCCCAAGAACGACCTCGGCAGTCGCCCCGCTCTCGCGCTGCACCAGCGTTTCGCCGACGCACACGATCGGCGTGAGGCCCGCCTTCAGCGCCTGGGCCGCCTTGCGTCCAACTGCCTCATTGCTTTCGGCATGGCCCGAGCGTCGTTCGGAGTGGCCGACAATAACATAGCGGCAGTCAAATTCCTTGATCATAGCGGCCGACATTTCTCCAGTATAGGCACCGGAGGTGTGCATGGAAACGTCTTGCGCGCCCCAGGCCACGGCGCTGCCGCTCAGCAGGGATTTGCACTGCGCCAGATAGGGTGCGGGCACGCAAACAGCGACGTCACAGGTAACCGCGTCGGTGCCGGCCAGGATGCCATTCAGTAACGCAGCGTTGGCAGCCAGGCTGCCATGCATTTTCCAGTTGCCTGCGATGAGCTTGCGACGCATTGGGTCCACGTATTTTGACAAACCCGGCATTTTAGCCTGTTGCCCCGCATAGGGCAATCTGGACGGGCCGCAGCGG
The DNA here is from genome assembly GCA_028292265.1 of Herminiimonas sp. Lineage (GTDB taxonomy): Bacteria > Pseudomonadota > Gammaproteobacteria > Burkholderiales > Burkholderiaceae_D > JAQGMR01. The sequence goes on along the minus strand of JAQGMR010000046.1, from coordinate 14,257 downwards.
ACAGATTTTGCAAAACGACAGTTGCCGGAGCGGCGAGACGCGCCTTTATCGGTTCATCCAGTCTTGCTGCCGGCATCGCAAGTTGCGCAGATCGCGCTTTCTTCACGTGGTGGCCATGCTCGCGGCTTAAGCTTTTTCAAATCGATGGTCGAGCGCTTCAAAAGATTGCGAGGGGATTGACCGGCGAGCTGGTCGCGCCCTTGAAGCGCCACGGCGCAATGCTGACGAAAAATTCCCATCGGCGGTGTTTCGCGCACCGAGCGCTCAGAACTTCCAGATCGGCATTGTCGAGAAGCGGCAATCCCATATAGGGGATCGCAACCATATGAATTGGTTCGGCCCAGCGCTTGAAACCGGCCGGCGCAGGATGAACGTCACTGTCGCAATCGCTACTCAGCACAGCCACCTTCCGCTCGCGCAGCCACGGCAGGCACGAGGCGTGCAAGCCGGTGCCAAGCTTGAAAACATTGCGCGGTCCGGCGCCGTTGCGAATGAACAGGATATCGCCTTCGCCAACTCTCAGAATTTGCCTTTTTTCCGCGGCGTCCAGATCGGCCGGCAAAATAACCGACCCGGACGCGAGTGCCTTGCCCTTCAGAGCCCCAATATCCAAAAGCACACCGCGGCCGACAATGCCCGTGGCTCCCATCACCTCAACCCCGAGCTTTTGCGCGCCATGGGGCGTTACTGCGCTGACGGGGAAGCCGTTGTACATGCCTTGCTTGCCTTCCGGCGTGAACATATGGCAAAGCGCGTCGATGTGGGTGACGGTAAAGCCGTGGTAAACCATGCCGACGGCGTCCATGCAGCCGGACTCCTCCGGCTGTGGATCAAGGTAACGAAACATCTCGTAGCTTTGCTTGCGAAGTCCTTCGGCACCGGCGACAGGCATCTCCCGCGCCAGCGGCACCACCTCCCCGGAGCGGATAAGCTTCGCCGCGGCGACGCGCATCGCCGGTGTGATGAAATTCAGGGTGCCGAGTTGGTCCTCCGTGCCCCACCGTCCCCAATTGCTAAGCTTCGGGAGGAGACGGTCCAGGTCCTCGTCATTCTGGATAGAGGCCGTAATCGATGGACCACCAGCAAACGAATCATCTGCAGTTGCGGGAACGGCAACCGCCGTTGCGCCGGACAATGCTGCGCCGAGAAATTGTCTGCGGGATGGCATATTCGTTCCTCTCGTTGACGACGCATTGCGAAGGTCTCGAACCGGGTGAAACCGAAGCCGCAACGGGTCATCCCGTCGGAGGAAAAATACCGCCCCGCGTCTGACTTACACGCTCAGCACGATCTTTCCAACATGCGTGGATGATTCCATGAGCGTGTGCGCCTGCGCTGCTTCTGCCAGTGGAAATGTTTTGAAGATGACTGGCTTGATCTTGCCGGCTTCGAGCAGCGGCCAAACTTTGCTGCGCAGGTTTTGCGCTATCGCCGCCTTGAAGGAAACGGGCCGTGGACGGAGAGTCGAACCGGTGATGGTGAGCCGACGTCGCAACACCTGGCCGAAGTCGACGGCCCCCTTGGCGCCGCCCAACAACGCAATGATGACAATGCGACCATCGTCCGCCAGACAGTTGATCTCACGCGTCACGTAGTCGCCAGCAACCATGTCGAGAATGACATTGACGCCCTTGCCCTCGGTCGCGGCCTTGATCAGTTGCACAAAGTCTTCGCTGCGGTAATTGATGCCGAGTTCTGCGCCCAGCGACTCGCAAGCGCGGCATTTTTCATCCGAGCCTGCGGTTGCGAAGACCCGATGCCCCAGCGCGGTGGCAAGCTGGATTGCGGTGACACCGATGCCTGATGTGCCGCCCTGCACTAGCAGCGTCTCTCCGGCTGACAGCCCGGCCCGATCGAAAACATTGCTCCACACGGTGAAGAAAGTTTCAGGCAGCGAGGCGGCCTCAATGGCGGACAGGCCCTTCGGCACCGGCAGGCATTGCTCCACCGGCGCCGTGCAATATTCGGCATAGCCGCCACCCTGCACTAGGGCGCACACCATGTCGCCCTTGCGCAGGCCGCTCTGGCCGAGGTCGCCGTCCACGATTTCTCCGGCGACTTCGAGTCCCGGCAAATCCGATGCGCCAGGTGGCACCGGATAGTTGCCGGTTCGCTGGAAAACGTCCGGCCGGTTCACGCCAGCAGCGTGCACCTTGATCAGCACTTCGCCCGCCTTCGGTACTGGCATCGGCCTTTCGCAGATCTGCAAGACTTCCGGGCCACCAGGATGAGTGATTTCTATCGCGCGCATCGCCTGTCCTTTACAAAACGACCATTGTAAGGGACTGGCGAAAACGCGGCTCAGTAGTAGAGGCGCTAACCGCGCGACCTGCGCGCCAGCCGACATCGTTGCTCATGGGGATGCTCTCCTCGCGACGTGCCGTGGAGATTGGTGGCGCCGGCTGGCGCGTCGCGTGCCGCGACTCGTGCAGCGCGTTTGAGCGTGAGATTGTCAACGTGTTCGGTGTCCTTTTTAAAGTGTGGTTCTTGCGGCGATTAGCAGGTAAAGGTTTTTCGTCCTTCCGTCGCAGAAGGTCGGCTCCATGTTGATCTCAGTGTCAGGCAACTTGTGGCCAGAACGCAAAAAGCCGCCCGGCATGACACCGGGCGGCTTCTTTAACAAGTGTGGCTTCAGCCGAGAGGGCCGACTGACGCCAGGAGCATGGCTCCTGGCGCTATGGCATTACGCCGGTTGTGCTGCTGCTTCGTCAGCTGCGGCTGCCTTCATGGAAAGCTTGAGGCGGCCGCGGTCATCTGCTTCGAGAACCTTCACGCGCACTTGCTGACCTTCTTTGAGGTAGTCAGCAACGGCATTCACGCGCTCGCTGGCGATCTGGCTGATATGCAGCAGACCGTCCTTGCCTGGAATGACCTGGACGATAGCGCCGAAGTCGAGCAACTTCAGGACGGTACCTTCGTAGACCTTGCCGATCTCGACAGATGCCGTCAGCTCTTCAATCCGGCGCTTGGCTTCCTGGCCTGCGGCGGCGTCCACCGATGCGATGGTGACGATACCTTCGTCGCTGATGTCGATCTGCGTTCCTGTCTCTTCGGTCAGGGCACGAATTACCGCGCCACCCTTGCCGATCACATCACGGATCTTCTCTGGATTGATCTTGACGGTGATGAGACGCGGCGCAAAGTTGGACAGCTCCGTTTTCCCGTGCGGCAGCGCTTCCTGCATCTTGCCGAGAATATGGATGCGACCTTCCTTGGCCTGCGCCAGCGCAACCTGCATGATTTCCTTGGTGATGCCCTGGATCTTGATGTCCATTTGTAGTGCGGTGATGCCGTTGGCGGTGCCCGCTACCTTGAAGTCCATGTCGCCCAGGTGATCTTCATCGCCAAGGATGTCGGACAGCACGGCGAACTTGCCGCCGTCCTTAATCAGCCCCATTGCGATGCCGGCGACATGCGCCGTCATTGGCACGCCAGCATCCATCAACGCCAGGCAGCCGCCGCAAACGGAAGCCATCGACGAAGAACCGTTCGACTCGGTGATTTCCGATACCAGGCGGACCGAGTAGCTGAAGTCTTCGGGTGCCGGCAGGGCAGCAATCAGAGCGCGCTTGGCGAGGCGACCGTGGCCGATCTCGCGACGCTTCGGGGTACCGACGCGGCCGGTCTCACCAGTCGCGAAAGGAGGCATGTTGTAGTGAAGCATGAAGCGATCGCTGTACTCGCCCATCAAGGCATCGATCTTTTGCTCGTCGCGCGCGGTGCCAAGCGTCGCAATGACTAGCGCCTGGGTTTCACCACGGGTGAAGAGCGCGGAGCCGTGTGTACGCGGCAGAACGCCAGTACGAATCGAAATTGGGCGAACGGTGCGCGTGTCACGTCCATCGATCCGTGGCTCACCATCAAGAATCTGCGAGCGGACAATCTTGGCTTCGAGGTCGAACATGATGTTGCCGACATCGACGCTGTCAGGCGCAACACCGCCGACCGACGCCGCTTCAGCAGCCAGCGCGGCGATGACTTCAGACGAAGCCGATTTCAGCTTGGTGGTGCGCGCCTGCTTGTCCCGGGTTTGATACGCTTCGCGCAGCTTGGCATCAGCGAAATGCGTGACGCGGGCAATCAGCGCTTCGTTCTTCGGCGCCGGGCTCCACTCGACTTCTGGCTTGCCACCATCACGCACCAGTTCATGGATCGCATCGATTACGGTCTTCATCTGCTCATGGCCAAATACAACGGCGCCAAGCATGATCTCTTCCGACAATTGCTTCGCTTCCGACTCGACCATCAACACGGCGGCTTCGGTTCCAGCAACTACCAGGTTCATGTGCGAATCGACGAGCTGGCTGACGGTCGGGTTCAACATGTATTGGCCGTCGATATAGCCGACGCGTGCTGCGCCGATTGGGCCGTTGAACGGCAGGCCTGCGACACACAGGGCGGCGGACGCGCCAATCATTGCGGCGATGTCGGGATCAATCTCTGGATTAACAGACAGGACATGAATGATGATCTGCACTTCATTCATGTACCCTTCAGGGAAGAGCGGACGAATCGGGCGATCGATCAGGCGCGATGTGAGCGTTTCTTTTTCCGATGGGCGGCCTTCGCGCTTGAAGAAGCCTCCGGGAATGCGGCCAGCGGCATAGGTCTTTTCGACGTAGTCGACGGTTAACGGGAAAAAATCCTGGCCGGGCTTCGCATCCTTGCGTGCCACGACAGTGGCCAATACGACGGTATCTTCAATCGACACCACAACGGCGCCGGAAGCCTGGCGAGCGATTTCGCCGGTCTCGAGTGTGACCTGATGCTGACCATACTGGAAGGTCTTGGTAACTTTATTGAACACGGCCTTTCCTTTCATTTTGCCGACAGATTTTCAGGGGCTGTCGTTCACCTCACCACAGACGGCATCTCAGAGGATGAAACTACCGTCATTGCGCCAACTGGCGCGTTTGCTTCTGCTGGGTCATGCATGAATAATGAAGACGCTACCGCCCGACGCAGGGAACCGCAAATGGACAAAATGCCCGCATCAGAAAACTGATACAGGCATTTGGGCAGTAAACTGGAAATCGAGCAATGCGCCGCAGTGCTTACTTGCGCAAACCGAGTTTTTCGATCAACGACCGATAGCGGGTCGCGTCCTTGCCCTTCAAATACGACAACAGGCTTTTACGACGATTAACCATCATGATCAGGCCGCGGCGGGAGTGGTGATCCTTGGCGTGGGCCTTGAAGTGGCCATTCAGTTCGTTGATGCGGGCCGTTAGCAAAGCGACTTGCACTTCCGGAGAACCCGTATCGTTTTGACCGCGCGCGTTGTCCGCGATAATAGCGGCCTTGCTAGTTTTCTCTACTGCCATGGCAATTACCTTTCACAGGCGGTGAAGAGAGTCGAGACCCTAAACACCGTGAATTATCAAAAAAACGAAGATCCGACCGAATTGGCCGGTGCGGTAGTATATCGGAAAGTGCTACCGCATTCAAACCACGGCGCGAACTTTCCCGATTTAGAGGCATTCCAATGAAGAAACCAACCTTGTCTGCGCTTTTTATCGCCCTGGTCTTCGGCCTCGGCGGCTGTGCATTGATGGCCCCTACGCAACTGCCACCAGGCGCCTCGGAACAGGACGTAATCGCCAGGCTTGGGCAACCGACACATCAGTATCAAGCCGGAAATGACGAGCTTCTGGAATACATGAATGGGCCGTATGGCCAGACAACGTACATGGCACGATTCGGCCCGGATAAACGACTGATTTCCTATCAACAAGTACTCAACAGCCCAACCTTCGCCACCATCGTGCCGGGCAAGACGACCAAGCAGGATGTGCTACTGACGATCGGTGCGCCAAGCCGTACCGTTTTCCTGACGCTTTCTCAACTCGAAGTATGGTCTTACCCATATCGCGAAGCGAATGTCTGGGACTCGATCATGCACGTGCACTTCGACCGCAGCGGCGTGGTGCAGCGCATGGAAAATGGTCCCGATCCCCGTCGTACGCCCGACTTGAATATTCCCTTTTAGGTCGACACGGCATCCCGGAATTCAGGGCTAACCCGTAAGAAGCGCACCGGGCTGCCGACCGGCGCGTCTCTCACGCTGAAGCCCGAAGGCTAGAAAGGCCGGCACTGAGCCTACAACTGCGGATTAAGCTTTTCAGCCTTCGATTGCAATTTGTTCAGCGCAGACAAATACGCCTTTGCGGAAGCGACCACGATGTCAAGATCGGCGCCGACGCCATTGACGATACGACCCGCTTTTGACAGGCGCATCGTCACTTCACCCTGGGATTGTGTCCCGGTCGTGATCGCGTTAACCGAAAAGAGCAGCAGTTCAGCGCCACTACCGGTTTCCGATTCAATTGCATTGACGATGGCGTCGACCGGGCCATTGCCCTGCCCTTCGCAGGTCGATTCTCTTCCATCGATGGTAAAAACCACTTTTGCCGCGGGCTTTTCACCGGTCTCGGAATGCTGCGAGAGCGAGACGAAACGGTAGTAGTCCTTCTCGTGGGATTGCTGGTCGTCCGACACGAGAGCAATGATGTCTTCATCGAAGATGTCCGACTTGCGATCGGCCAGTTCCTTGAAGCGGGTGAAGGCCGCATTGACCTCGGTCTCTGAATCAAGCGAAATGCCAAGCTCCTGCAGCCTCTGCTTGAACGCGTTGCGCCCGGAAAGCTTTCCGAGCACGATCTTGTTGGCGGTCCAGCCAACGTCTTCGGCCCGCATGATCTCGTAGGTGTCGCGCGCCTTGAGCACGCCATCCTGATGGATACCGGAGGCATGCGCAAAGGCGTTTGCCCCGACCACCGCCTTGTTTGGCTGGACCGCAAAGCCGGTGATCTGCGACACGAGTTTGGACGCAGGAACGATCTGGCTGGCGTCAATGCCCAAGTCAAGATTGAAGTGGTCCTTGCGAGTACGCACTGCCATGACGATTTCTTCGAGCGCGGTATTGCCGGCACGCTCACCCAAGCCGTTGATGGTGCACTCTACTTGCCTTGCGCCGCCAATCATGACGCCAGCAAGCGAATTGGCTACCGCCATGCCGAGATCGTTGTGGCAATGAACCGACCATACCGCCTTGTCGGAGTTGGGAATCCGCTCCCGCAGCGTCTTGATCATGTTGCCGTACAACTCGGGAACGGCATAACCAACCGTGTCCGCAAAGTTGATGGTCCCTGCCCCCTCGTTGATTACAGATTCGATGACGCGGCAAAGAAAATCCATGTCAGAGCGGCTGCCATCTTCGGGACTGAATTCGACATCATCAGTGAACTGGCGCGCGAACCGGACGGCGAGTTTTGCCTGCTCGAAAACCTGATCCGGCGTCATGCGCAGCTTCTTTTCCATGTGCAGCGGCGACGTGGCAATGAAGGTATGGATGCGCTTGCGCTCTGCCCCCTGAAGCGCCTCGGCGGCGCGGGAAATGTCGCGATCATTGGCACGCGACAGCGAGCACACGGTGGAATCCTTGATCAGGCCGGCAATGGCGCGGATCGCTTCGAAGTCGCCCTGGGAAGATGCGGCAAAGCCTGCTTCGATCACGTCAACCTTCAGTCGCTCCAGCTGTCTGGCGATGCGGATTTTTTCATCCTTGGTCATCGACGCGCCGGGCGATTGTTCGCCATCGCGCAAGGTGGTATCGAAAATGATCAATTTTTCTGCGGCCATGCTGAGCTCCTTGGGAAAATAATGGAATGCAGGCCCGGGATGGCTTTTCGCCTGCCCTTGCCGATTCAGCACGAGCCTGGGACTACACGAATTGTGGGGTAAGGGAATGTGCGCGTTAGCGCAGCAGGAATAGCGATAGCAGCCCGAAATGCAGGCTGCTTGATGAAGCAATAGCGGAAGTGGGGATCGCGCTTGACATGTCGGAAACTATAAGTGCATTTTTCGAAAAGTGCAACCTCTTTGCATCACGCGGTGACGGAGTAGGATTGTCTGTCGCCAGCCCGCCGGTCGCCTATTCCTTCTCGTCCACGCCCTCGGTTTGGGTTTGAATAATGCTGACCGGTTTGCCTTTTAAGAGTCGCCAGAAATAGACGCCGTAGCCAGACAATCCATACAAAACAAAAAGTCCGAACAGCACCTTGGGCGGATCGCTGGAAACCGCGACAAAGATGAGCACGATCACGAAGATCGCTATGAACGGCACGGACTTGCGGAAATTGACGTCCTTGAAGCTGTAGAACGGCACGTTGGTGACCATCGTCAGGCCCGCATACAGTGTAATGATCCAGGCCGGCCAAGTGAGGTTTGTGCCAATAAAGTGAAGGTCATCCATGAGCCAGACAAAGCCGGCAACCAGGGCCGCCGCCGCCGGGCTGGGTAATCCCTGGAAGTAGCGTTTATCAACGACCGTAATGTTCGTATTAAAGCGCGCCAGGCGCAAGGCGCCACCGGCGCAATAGACGAAGGCCGCGAGCCATCCGAGCTTGCCCATCCCTCGCAGCGACCACTCGTAGACCACCAGTGCCGGCGCCGCGCCGAACGACACCATGTCGGACAGGCTGTCGTACTGCGCACCGAACTCGCTCTGCGTGTTGGTCAACCGCGCTACCCTGCCGTCGACCGCGTCGAGCACCATGGCCGCGAAAATGGCGATGGCCGCCTGGTCAAACTTCTGGTTCATCGCCATGACGATTGCAAAGAAACCGCAGAACAAGGCTGCGGTCGTGAATGCATTGGGCAACAGGAAGATACCGCGATGCCGCCGCGCCGGGATGACCGCCTCACTTTCCTCGAGGTGCGGCCGGTGCAAGGACTGCTTGTAGCGGCGGACCACCTTCGGAAAAGGCGTCAACCCTTTTTTACCCTTGCGGCGCTGGAAATTTGCCATGGTGTTCCTGAGTCCGTTTTTATTGGGCAGACGCGTCAAAGGTCGGCAAGAATGGTTTCCGTCGCCGATACCTTTTCGCCGACCGTGACCCTTGGCCTGGCAGTCAGCGGCAGGTAGACATCGACGCGTGAACCGAACCGAATGAAGCCGTAACGCTGTCCGCGCCGCAAGCTGTCGTTCGCCTTCACATAGCAGAGAATGCGTCGGGCAATAAGTCCTGCTACCTGGACGCATGTCACCGTATGGCCATTCGCCGCCGTGATCGTAAGGGCATTGCGCTCATTTTCAGTCGATGCCTTGTCCAGATCGGCATTAACGAACTTCCCGGGGAAGTACTGAACATTTTCGATTTTCCCGTCTACCGGCGCGCGGTTCGAATGAACGTTGAACACGTTCATGAACACACTAATCTTGAGCGCCTCCCGATTTGCGTAAGGGTCACGCACCTTTTCAACAACGACGATCCGCCCATCTGCCGGCGACAGCACCGCGTTCGGATCCTGCGGGATATTGCGAGGTGGATCGCGAAAGAACTGCAGGACGAAAAGTGCAATGATCCAGAATGGGATTGACCATGGTCCAATGAAAAAAGTGGAAGCAAGGGCAACCGCAAACGCGAGGGTGAGATAGCGCCAGCCTTCGCGCGCAATGATCGGATGCGGGTAATTCTTCAATGTTGCTCCGTAGTGATTGACCGGACGGTAATGTGAGACGACGCTATTCTAGTCGAGCACTGCCCAAAAGTAATCTCTTAACCGGACGGTACGCTAATGCGGTGTTATCGAAAGCGAACCTTGGCAACCAGTCGCATCGACATTGCGCTTTCTCCCGGCTCGAAACTTGGCTCAGCGACGGAGACTTCGGGTGCAGCAGCAGCCCGCATCATCATCTTGGGTGAAGCAGTCTCGTTCGTTGCAAAAGCGCCAGATCCTTCAAAATCGATCGTATCGATGACGGCATCCGCCGACGACTTGCCCAACGACCGAGCAACATAGCTGATGCGTTCGTTGAGGTTGGTCAGAGCAAGGTTGATGCGTTCCTCGTCGGCCTTCTTCATCGCGTTCGTGCTGAGGCCGAAGTTGAGGCCGTTCAAGGAAAGAACCTGCTGGGCCGCCGCGACGGTTTGCGGAAGACTATCAAGCTTGAAGGTCGTGAAGTCGACCGACTGGCCTACCCGCCAACCAATCACGTTTCTGGCCTGGACCGAGGAGCGTGGAACCGGAGTAGGGCTCTCCTGATAGATCGGGTAGGTGTAATAGCCACGAGTCTGAAGCACTGCGGAGGGATCCTGCTGTTTGAGTATTTCGAGACCGCGCCGAATTTTAAGGTTGAGACGAGACGCTGCCTGCGCCTTGTCCTTGTCCTGCTCTTCCGCTGTAAAGCTTAGATGCGCTTCGTCATTGGGCCGTCGCAATTCTGCGCTGGCGGGAATGACGATGAGCGCGCCAGCGGTTTGGGCACTGGCTGTTGGCGAGGCGACCGGGCGTGCCGGCTCAGCGCAGTTGGCAGCAGCGCTGACAAACATCACTGCTGTTGTCACGTACTTGGCGAAGCACTGTTTCATTCGAACCTCCAATAGAAAAGGGGCGATTGTGTCGCCCCTTTCGTCACGCGCAATGCACGCTACAAGTTTAGTTCTTTGTCGCTTTTAGAAGCTTAGTTCTTCGGTTGATCTACGAGCTTATTTTTAACGATCCACGGCACGAGAGGACCACAAGAAAGCTGTGCCTGTGCACAGATTTCCGGCCGAACGCGGTGCGTGCCTGCTGGCGCGTGCCGCAATGATGCCGAGGTTTGTCGCTTATACAAGCTTAGTTCTTCGATTGATCTACGAGCTTATTTTTTGCGATCCACGGCACGAGAGGCCGACAAGAAAGCTGTGTCTGTGCACAGCTTTCCGGCCGAACGCGGTACGCGCCTACTGGCGCGTGCCGCAATGATGCCGAGGTTTGTCGCTGGTGCAAGCTTAGTTCTTCGATTGATCGACAAGCTTGTTCTTCGCAATCCACGGCATCATTGCACGAAGCTTCGCGCCAACCTCTTCGATCTGATGTTCCGCCGTCAGGCGACGACGCGAGATCAGTGTCGGTGCGCCTGCCTTGTTTTCCAGGATAAAGCTCTTGGCATATTCGCCGGTCTGGATGTCCTTGAGGCACTGACGCATCGCATTCTTCGTCTCTTCGGTAACAATACGTGGGCCAGTGACGTATTCACCGTATTCCGCATTGTTCGAGATCGAGTAGTTCATGTTGGCGATGCCGCCTTCATAGATCAGGTCGACGATCAGCTTCAGTTCATGCAGGCACTCGAAGTAGGCCATTTCCGGGGCATAGCCGGCTTCAACCAGTGTCTCGAATCCGGCCTTGATCAGTTCGACGGCGCCACCGCACAGTACGGTCTGCTCGCCAAAAAGGTCGGTCTCGGTTTCTTCGCGGAAGTTGGTTTCGATGATCCCGGCACGGCCGCCGCCGTTAGCCATGGCGTACGACAGAGCGATATCGCGGGCAACGCCAGACTTGTCCTGGTAGACCGCGATCAGGTGCGGCACGCCACCACCTTGTGAATAGGTTGAACGAACGGTGTGGCCGGGCGCTTTCGGCGCGATCATGATGACGTCCAGATCGGCACGTGGCACCACCTGGCCATAGTGCACATTGAAGCCGTGGGCGAAGGCGAGTACAGCGCCCTCTTTCGCGTGCGGCGCGACGTTTTCGCGATAAACATCGGCGATGTTTTCATCGGGCAGCAGGATCATGATGACGTCTGCGCCCTTGACCGCGTCATTGACTTCAGCGACGTTCAGTCCGGCGTTCTTTACCTTGCTCCAGGAAGCGCCGCCCTTGCGCAAGCCAACGGTAACCTTGCAGCCTGAATCGTTCAGGTTCTGCGCATGTGCGTGTCCCTGCGAGCCATAGCCGATGATGGCAACGTTCTTGCCTTTGATGAGGGAGAGGTCGCAATCCTTGTCGTAAAAAACTTTCATGATTTTCCTGGGTGAGTTGACTTGTTATAGGTGGATCAAACTTTAAGAATGCGTTCGCCACGTCCGATACCGGACCCGCCGGTTCGCACCGTTTCGAGAATCGCGGAGCGGTCGATCGACTCAATGAAGGCATCGAGTTTGCCCTTGTTACCAGTGAGTTCAATGGTGTAGGTTTTTTCCGTGACGTCGATGATTCGTCCGCGGAAGATGTCCGCGGTGCGCTTCATTTCTTCCCGTTCCTTTCCAACCGCTCGAACCTTCATCAGCATGAGTTCCCGCTCGATGTGGGCACCTTCGGTCAGGTCCACAACCTTGACGACCTCAATCAGCCGGTTAAGGTGCTTGGTGATCTGCTCGATGATATCGTCCGAGCCGGAAGTGACGATCGTCATGCGCGACAGGGTAGCGTCTTCAGTTGGGGCGACAGTCAGGGTTTCGATGTTATAGCCGCGCGCCGAAAAGAGCCCCACCACGCGGGACAACGCGCCTGCCTCGTTTTCTATCAGTACCGAGATGATGTGTCGCATTACAAATCCTCCGAGCCGAGCAGCATTTCAGTCAGCCCCTTGCCCGCCTTGACCATCGGCCAGACGTTTTCAGTTTGATCTGTAATGAAATTCATGAACACGAGCCGGTCCTTCATGCCGAAGGCCTCACGCAGGGCGCCGTCTACATCGGCAGGGTTTTCGATCTTCATTCCCACATGCCCGTATGACTCTGCCAGCATGGTGAAGTCGGGCAGCGAATCCATGTAGGACTCCGAATAGCGAGAACCGTAGTCGATCTGCTGCCATTGACGGACCATGCCAAGGAAACGGTTGTTCAGCAGGATGATCTTGGGGGTGAGGTGATATTGCTTGCAGGTGGCCAGCTCCTGGATGCACATCTGGATGGATGCCTCGCCGGTGATGCAGGCCACGGTTGCGCCCGGATTCGCCATTTGCACGCCCATGGCGTAGGGAAGTCCGACACCCATCGTGCCAAGCCCACCGGAATTGATCCAGCGTCGTGGCTTGTCGAAGCCGTAGTACTGTGCCGCCCACATCTGGTGCTGTCCCACGTCGGACGTGATGAAGGCGTCACCCTTCGTGACTTCCCAAACTTTCTGGATCACGGACTGCGGCTTGATCAGCTCCCGCGACGTCGAATATTTCAGGCAGTCGCGCTCGCGCCATTCATTGATCTGCGTCCACCAGTGCGAAAGGGCTGCGGCATTCGGCTTTTGGGACGCGGCGTCGGCGGCGTCGAGCTGCGCCAACAACTCTTGAAGAACATCCTTTACATTGCCAACGATGGGAATATCGACCTTGACGCGCTTGGAGATAGACGAGGGATCGATGTCGATGTGAATGATCTTGCGCGGATGACTGGCAAAGTGTTTCGGATCGCCGATTACCCGGTCATCGAAGCGCGCACCGATCGCAATCAGCACGTCCGAGTGCTGCATTGCCATGTTTGCTTCGTAGGTGCCGTGCATGCCAGGCATGCCAACGAATTTGTCGCTGGAGAAGCGGTACGCGCCAAGCCCCATCAGGGTATTCGTGCAAGGGAATCCGAGACGGTCGACCAGCTTGTTCAGTTCCGGCGCCGCGTTGGCAAGTATCACACCGCCGCCGGTATAGATCATGGGCCGCTCGGCCGACAGCAGCAGCTGCACCGCCTTGCGAATCTGGCCGGAGTGACCCTTGTCGACCGGCTTGTAGGAGCGCATTTCGAGTTCTTTTGGGTACTCGAATACGGCCTTGTGCATCGAAATATCTTTGGGGATATCGACCAGTACAGGACCTGGCCGGCCGGTGGACGCGATGTAGAACGCCTTTTTCATCGTGAGCGCCAGATCCTTGACGTCCTTTACGAGAAAATTATGCTTCACGCACGGGCGGGTTATGCCGACGGTGTCACATTCCTGGAATGCATCCTGGCCGATTGCATGTGAAGGAACCTGGCCGGTGATGATCACCATGGGAATGGAGTCCATGTACGCAGTTGCCAGGCCGGTGACGGCATTCGTCACGCCGGGACCAGACGTGACCAGCGCTACGCCGACTTTGTTGGAGCTACGGGAATAGGCATCGGCAGCATGGACCGCCGCCTGTTCATGCCGTACCAGGATGTGTTGAAATTTGTCCTGATTGAAGATGGCGTCGTAGATGTAGAGCACAGCGCCACCCGGGTATCCAAAGACGTGTTCCACGCCTTCTTCCGCCAGACATCGCACGACGATTTCCGCGCCTGTTATTTCGTTGTTCATGTTACGTTCCTTTCAAGGTCCATGGGAAATTGATCGGATGCTTTTTCCAGCGAAAATCGTTCAGGGCGACAGTACTTCGGCATTCCTTTTTTGGGCACTTGCGTCAATCCGTCGCGCGTCGTTAAACGCGGTTCAAACTGGCGCTGCATGCGACTCGTTCAGCCTAAGGTCCTGCACCACCACCACGAAATTCTCACGCTTGTGGCATGGGTCA
>JAQGMR010000040.1 GCA_028292265.1 Herminiimonas sp. | reverse complement strand
TTCACCAACATCAACAGCACCATCGTCGACCCGAAGAACTTCGATGAAAACTCTTTTGTCGACTTGAAGAGCGACGTCTGCATCATTCCGCCCAATTCATTCGCGCTGGCACGCACCATTGAATACTTCCGCATTCCGCGCAGCGTACTGACCATTTGCCTGGGCAAGTCCACCTATGCGCGCTGCGGCATCATCGTCAACGTCACCCCGTTCGAACCGGAATGGGAAGGCTATGTGACACTGGAGTTTTCCAACACCACACCACTGCCGGCCAAGATTTACGCCGGAGAAGGCTGCGCCCAGGTGGTGTTTTTCGAGGCGGATGAAGTCTGCGAAACCTCCTACAAGGATCGCGGCGGGAAGTACCAGGGCCAGCAGGGCGTGACGCTTCCCAAGACCTGACCAGCTAGTCTGCGAGGCGTGACGCTTCCCAGGACGGGACCAGTTAGTCTGCCAGGTTCCGCCTTGCCCGAGACATACCGTGAGGTTAAAAGGGCGCTCTGGTTGCTTGAGGAGCCAAGGATTCAGCGGCTGCGCTTCATGCAATCAGGCGGGCAAGGCCAAACGCCGCGCCGGCGGCCAGGCCTCCAATAGCCAACGTCTGCAGCCCTGAGCGCACTGCTGGCGTGCCGGTAAATCTTCCCTTCAGATAGCCGAACAGGAACAGCGCGGCAAGCGTTACCACCGTCGATGCTGCGAGCGCGGCATGCGCCGTCTTGAACACCATGTACGGAAACAGCGGGATAAAGCCGCCCACCATGTAGGACAGCGCAATCGTCAGCGCGCTCTTCCTGGCAGCGGTGGGATTGGGTTCTTCGAGGCCGAGTTCGAAGCGCATCATGAAATCGCGCCAGGCTTCGGGGTTGCGTTCCAGTCCAGCCAGCATCGGTGCACATTCTTCTTTTGTAACGCCGTAATGGCCCATGATTTCAACCACCTCGGCACGCTCGCGATGCGGCACCTTCCGAATCTCCTGCTCTTCGCGCGACCGCTCGGCAAAGTAGTGCTGCCGTTCGCTGCGAGCGGCGAGATAGCCACCGAGACCCATCGCGATCGAACCCGCGGCAATTTCCGCTATGCCGGCCGTGATAACGATGTCCAGCGAGACGGAGGCGCCAGTAATGCCAGCCGCCAGTGCGAAGGGCACGGTCAGCCCGTCAGCCATTCCCAGCACGACGTCCTTAACCGTAGCGCTGGCTTCGAAATGATGCTCGGTATGCGCGTGCGTGTGTTCTTTTTGCATCACACTCCCTTTTCTGGCAATGGGGTTTTGTCGCGGTATTCGCAGAGGTCGGCAATCAGGCAATTCCAGCACTGTGGTTTCCGCGCGATGCAGGTATAGCGCCCGTGCAGGATCAGCCAATGATGCGCGTCCATGCGGAATTCCGGCGGGACCAGTTTCATCAGGCCGCGCTCAACTTCCTCCACGTTTTTTCCCGGTGCGATGCCGGTCCGGTTTGAGACGCGAAATATGTGCGTGTCGACGGCGATGGCGGCATGGCCGAAGGCTGTATTCAGGATCACATTCGCGGTCTTGCGACCGACGCCGGGCAACGCCTCTAGCGCTTCACGTGAAGCCGGCACCCTGCCGTCATGGCGCTCCAGCAGCAGGCGGCAGGTCTCGATGACATTCTTCGCTTTGGTACGGAACAATCCGATGGTCTGGATATACGGAATAAGCCCGTCCACCCCGAGCGCGTAAATTTGTGAAGGCGTGTTCGCGACCGGGAACAGCTTGCGCATCGCGCGGTTGACCGACACGTCAGTGGCTTGCGCCGACAGGATGACGGCAATCAGCAATTCAAACGGCGTTGTGTATTCCAGTTCGGTGGCGGGGTGTGGATTTACAGCGGCGAAGCGCGTGAAGATTTCCCGACGCTTGGCCTGGTTCATGTCTCGCCTCCACGGCTTTTTGGCGTCTTGTCGGGATCCGTCAAGTCTGCCACGCCGGTACTCGTGGTATGGCTTACCGCCGCTTCAGCGCCGTTTTGTGCTGCCGTGAGTTTGGCGTTGGCCCGCGCAATGGCAGCCTGGATAATCGCCTTCTTGCGTTGCTGCTCACTCTGCTCGGCGGCGGTACCCCCTGGCTGCGCTTGTACTTCCTTCAGCTTTGCCGCTGCCTTGGCCGCCAGGCGGGCATCGTTTTCCTGTCTCTCCCGTTGCAGCCTGAAGCTGCGAAAATCATGCCGCTCGCGCGCGCCGTCGGCCTGCTGCTGGCTCCATGCTGCCCAGCCAGTCTTGCCGGGCGTGACGTCGACCATCGCGATGCAATCGACCGGGCATGGAGCGACGCAGAGGTCGCAACCGGTGCACAGGTCCGGCAGCACGGTATGCATCTGTTTCGCTGCTCCCATGATGGCGTCGACGGGGCAGGCCTGGATGCAAAGTGTGCAGCCGATGCAGAGCGCTTCGTCAATCACCGCGACGGGTCGCGGGCGTTCGACCCCATGCACCGGATTGAGGGGAATCACCGGCTTGCCGAGAATTGCGGCGAGCCGCGCAACACCTTCCGCGCCGCCGGGTGGACACTGGTTGTAACTGGCCTCACCGCTTGCCATGGCTTCAGCGTAGGGACGACACGCAGCATAGCCACACTTCGTGCATTGAGTTTGCGGCAGGGCGTCTTCGAGGCGGTCAGCGAGGCTGTTCGAAAGAATGGATGCGTCGTTTTGCATATCCGGCATTATCCGGGCAAAGCGGTTCGCCTCCAAACAAAAAAGCCGTTCTCCCATACGGAAGAACGGCCTTGAATTGCGAGCGAAACTATCAGGCGTTCGACTTGATGAATTCGCTGATTTGCGGACAGATCAGTTCGCGCCAACGGCGTCCTGCGAAAATACCGTAGTGGCCGCATTTCGGAGCGATGTAGTGCTTTTTCTTCGATGCGGGGATTGCGCTGCACAGGTCTTGCGCAGCCTGGGTTTGGCCGGAACCGGAAATATCGTCGAGCTCGCCTTCGATGGTAAACAGGGCGACGTTCTTGATATCTTGCGGCTTGACCAGCTTGCCCTCCACTTCCCATGTGCCGGCAGGCAAACTGAACTCCTGGAACACTGTCTTGATGGTTTCAAGATAGTACTCGGCAGGCATGTCGAGTACGGCGTTGTACTCGTCGTAAAACTTGCGATGCTCTTCAGCGGAGGCATTGTCTCCTTCGCGCAGGTGCATGTAGAAGTCCCAATGACTTTTTGCATGGCGCTGCGGATTCATTGCCACAAAGCCTGCATGCTGGAGGAAGCCGGGGTACACCTTGCGTCCATAGCCGGGATAGGTCGGTGGCACGCTGTAGATCACGGTGTTTTCGAACCAGGAGAACGGCTTCTCGGTGGCGAGATTATTGACTTCCGTGGGCGAGCGTCGCGGGTCGATCGGTCCGCCCATCATCGTCATCGATTTCGGGAGCTTTGGATCGTTCTCAGAGGCCATCAAGGAGATCGCCGCAAGCACGGGTACAGTTGGCTGGCACACCGAAATAACGTGGACGTCCGGACCAAGGGTGCGGATGAAGTCTTGTACGTAGTAGACGTAATCGTGCAGGTGAAAGGCGCCCGCCGAGAGCGGCACCATGCTGGCGTCGGTCCAGTCGGTAATAAAGACGTCGTGCAACGGAAGCAGTTCGCGGACGGTATCACGCAATAGCGTCGAGTGATGGCCAGAGAGTGGCGCTACCAGCAGGACGGTCGGTTGCTTGAGCTCGGAAAATGCCTTGGGACTAAGGTCTTTCCTGAAATGCAGCAGCCGGCAGAACGGCAACTCCATCGTCACTTCTTCGACGATATCGACAGCGGTATGCTCGTTGACAAAAGTTTCGGTGATACCGAACTCGGGCTTTTCATAATTCTTGCCCAGGCGGTACATCAACTCGTAGCCTGCGGCGATACGTTGGGAAAACGGCGTATGCGCGAGCGGCGAGATCGGATTGGAAAATAATTTAGACGAAGCTTCCGCCCACTGGATCAGCGGGTGGAGCAGAGTACGGTTCATTTCATGAAATTGGTAAAGCATTTTTTCCCTTTCCGGTGGAACCATACGATTCTGGAGCCAATCGTACGTTGCTGCAACGCATCGTGCAAAGTATTCCTGAAATCAAATATTGCCGGTGGTCTTTAGTCCACAAGCGCTAAACATTGTAGATATTACCGATCAGGTTGCAATTCGGATACTACCCCAGTCTTTTCACTTAGGGATTTCCGGCACTATCTGCCGAAGTGGTTGGCGCCGCCCAACACACCAAATCCCTTACGTCACTATATGAAGGCGGGCCGCTCGGCTCTCAACAGACACTGCTTCACGTCTCACACTTCGTTACGAAGTAAAGCCCCATTCGGTTGTTTCAATCTACCGCTGCGGATCGCACTGATATCGGTCTATCGCAAAAACCATGCCGATCGGGCGATAGAGTGTTGTGCCGTTGACGCACTCTTGGTGAAGTTTCTGTGGAGCATTTTTCGCATGAGGGCGACGGGCAAGTCGCCTTTTAGGGGATCACCTCTTCAAGCTTCTGTAATACCGCTCTGCGAAAAAAAACGCTCCGTACGAGGCGGAGCGTTTTTTGGCAGCAGAAGACGGCGCCTCAGTCGAATACCGGAGTTTCGACGCCTAGAATCTTGTGGAGCTTCGGTGATGTGGTGGTGTACTGCATGTGGATTTTCTTGTCGGGGAAGATATAACGGGCAGCACCGAACGCCGCAAGCGCGGCTTCATGGAAGCCGGAAAGGATAAGCTTCTTCTTGCCCGGATAGGTGTTGATGTCGCCGACCGCGAAGATTCCGGGAACGTTCGTTTCGAACTTTTCGGTGTCCACTTTCAACTGCTTTCGTTCGATTTCGAGGCCCCACTCAGCTATTGGGCCGAGCTTTGGCGAGAGGCCGAAGAAAACCAGCAACTGGTCGAGCGGCAGGCGCCGCGTGACGCCGTCCGGTCCCGTCACCTTTATTTCGGAAAGCCTTTCTTCCCGCGTCTCGAAACCAGTGACTTGACCCACTACGAATTGCATCTGGTAGTCGTCGCAAAGCTGTTTCATCTTCGCAACTGAAGCAGGGGCGGCGCGAAACTCCTCGCGGCGATGTAGCAGTACGATCGATTCCGCCTTGCCGACCAGATCCAGCGCCCAGTCGAGCGCCGAATCACCGCCACCACAAATCACCAGATTCTTGCCGTGGAAGCGGGACGCGTCCTTGACCCGATAGAACAGTTGTTTTCCCTCGAACTGGTCGATGCCGTCGACCTTGATCGTGCGTGGCTGGAACGAGCCGACTCCCGCAGCGACAAAGATCGTTTTCGTGATGAACCGGGTCCCAAGCGAGGTCTCGAGATTGAAGCGGCCATCGTCGCGCCGCTCCACGAGCGAAACTTCCTGATTGAGATGGAAAGTAGCGCCAAACGGTTCGATCTGCTTCAGAAGACTGTCGGTCAGTTCTTGGCCCGTGCAGATCGGCACGGCCGGAATATCGTAGATCGGCTTGTCTGGATAAAGCTCGACGCATTGCCCGCCAACCGCGGGTAGCGAATCCACCACGTGCGCCTTGATCTCGAGGAGCCCAAGTTCGAAAACCTGGAACAGTCCAACTGGGCCTGCGCCAACGACGACGGCATCGGTTTCAATCGGTCCCGGGCTTGCGGCGGCTGCTTTTGGCGGCAGTACAGGGGCGGAAATGGTATCCATACGGCGGAAGTCTTCCTGTGAAATAAGGGTGTTGCGCGAAATTATTCAATGACGAACTGCTTGACGGCGATACTACCGGGGCGCTGCCTTGCTTTTCGAACCGTCGATAACAGTCACGCGGAACATGGGATGTCCTGAGCGGCAGCCGGCTTGAATCAGTTGAGGAAGGCGCCTTGGCAAAGGTCCACGGCGAACGAAGCGGACCCGCTTCTTAGCGCGCCAGGAACTGCGCCTTTTCCTTGACGTCTTTCCAGTCATCCGCATCGGGCAGCGGTGCCTTGGTCTTCGTAATTGAAGGCCAGCCGCGCGCCAGTTCCACGTTCAGCTTGATGTATTGCTGCTGGTCGGCAGGAACGTCTTCCTCCGCGTAGATTGCATTGACGGGACATTCCGCAACGCAGACGGCGCAGTCGATACATTCGTCCGGATCGATCGCCAGAAAATTCGGCCCTTCGCGAAAGCAGTCTACCGGGCATACATCAACGCAGTCCGTGTAGCGGCAGCGGATGCAGGATTCGGTCACAACGTGGGTCATAACGGGCCTATCAGGAATCAGGTTAATGCAGGAGCTTGCAAAGCCTTGTATTTTAAGACAAATTGCACATGCTCACAAACGCCCCTTAGACGGAATACGAATAAGCAAATATGGACCGCGATGCACGGCGTCCTCAAAACGTCCACAACGAAGCTCCTTTTTGCTGCAGGCGGTATACCGGTTTACACCCAGAGGCCAGATGATTGCCCACGGCGCGTTTAACGGTGTCAATGCGGCGCGGTAGAATACCGCACCTCGAAACAGTTGAACGGAGACACGCCTTGCGCCAGCCAGCTTCGCAAAAACCTGGCAAGAAGCCAGTCGCACTGGTGCTGCCTTTCATCGGCCTGTTCTGCTCTCCAGTAATGGCGGCGAACGCCGCTCCGGCTGCCTCGTTTTCCGGATGGTCGCCGTGGGGAATTCCGCTCGAATTCATCCTCTTTGCGGCAATACTCTTTTTTATCGCCTTTGTGCACGTCAACACAATGGCAACCGCGCTAACTGGCGCTCTCGTAATCTCTTTCTACAAAATTCAGTTTTCCCCTTTTGCTGAAGGCAGTGGCGTGGCCGGCCTGGTAGCCCACCTCGGCCACGAATGGATCACGCTTGCCAATCTGCTGGCGCTGTTGCTTGGCTTTGCGCTGCTCGCGAAGCACTTCGAGAAAAGCGAGATACCGGCCCTGCTGCCGAACTATTTGCCGGACGACTGGAAGGGCGGTTTCGTATTACTTGTCGCGGTATTCATTATTTCCGGCTTCCTCGATAACATCGCCGCAGCGATGATCGGTGGTGCGGTGGCACATGGCGTCTTTCGCGGCAAGGTCCATATCGGCTACCTGGCCGGCATCGTTGCGGCCGCCAACGCTGGCGGCGCCGGCAGTGTGGTTGGCGACACCACCACCACCATGATGTGGATTGCGGGCGTTACGCCACCGGAGGTTTTCCACGCCTATGTCGCGGCCGGCATTGCACTGATTATCGTGGCCGTTCCAGCGTCGCTCCAGCAGCATGCCTTTTCACCGATCACCAAAAACTCTACAGCGGGCACCCGCATCGACTGGACCCGCGTCGGTATCGTCGCGTTCATTTTGCTGCTGGCAATTCTCACCAACTTGCTGCTTAACCTGCGCTACAAGGAACTGCTGGAGGTATTCCCCTTCCTCGGGCTTGCGGTCTGGGTCGCGATCGCCATCACGGCGCCGCTACGTCGGCCGGACTGGCACGAATTACCCGGCGCCTTGCGCGGGTCCATTTTTCTTCTGTCGCTGGTGTGGTGCGCTTCCACCATGCCGGTAGACCAGTTGCCGTCCCCGAGTTGGCAGAGCGCGCTTTCCATCGGATTCATCTCTGCCCTTTTTGACAATATTCCGCTGACGGCGCTGGCCTTGAAGCAGGGCGGGTACGACTGGGGCTTCCTGGCTTATGCTGTCGGTTTTGGCGGCTCGATGGTCTGGTTCGGGTCGTCCGCAGGCGTCGCTCTATCCAACATGTACCCCGAGGCTCGCTCAGTTACACGCTGGCTGTCCCAAGGCTGGCATGTGGTGCTGGCCTATGTCGTCGGCTTTTTCGTCATGCTCGCGCTGCTTGGCTGGCATCCCGGTGACTCTTTGCGCGGCGCCTCGCCTGCGGCCCTGCCCGACGCCGGCACCACTGCCAGCGAGTTCCATGTTGAACCACTTGATGCTCGGCGTGATGATGGCATGCGGGGATTGAAAATGCCGAACTCCGGCGGCAGCGGCCTGCGGCTGCCACAAGTCAAATAACAGAAAAGGAAACGCCATGCCAGTAAATGCCTCGCGACAGAAAATTCTCATAGCCCGCGCCATCTTCCCGGATATCGCGGACCGGCTTGCCGACCATTTCGACGTCGTGCGCAACGAAGAAGACCGTACCTTTTCCCCGTCCGAACTGCAGGCAGCGCTCCAGGGCTGCGACGGCGTCTTCGCCACGCTCACGGAGCGCATTACTCCCGAGTTGTTGTCGGCCTGCCCTCAGCTCAAGGCGGTCTGCAACATGGCGGTCGGCTACAACAACATAGACCTCGCAGCCGCGACGGCGGCCGGCGTCATGGTGACCAACACGCCGGACGTACTGAACGAAACGACTGCCGACATGGGATGGGCGCTGATGATGGCCGCGGCCCGCCGCGTAACCGAATCCGAGCAGTGGCTGCGGGCTGGCAAATGGCAGAAGTGGCGTTTCGACGGCTTCGTTGGCAACGATGTGCACGGGTCAACCTTGGGCATCCTCGGAATGGGACGCATAGGGCAGGCGATTGCCCGCCGTTCGACCGGTTTCAACATGCGCGTCATCTACCATAACCGTTCGCGTGTCGCGCCGGAACTGGAAAAGGCCGCCAACAATGCGCGCTACGTCAGCCGCGAAGAGCTTCTCAGCACCGCGGACCACGTCCTGCTCGTGATGCCCTATTCGCCGGCGCTGCACCACACGATTGGCGCCGCTGAGATCGCGATGATGAAACCGACCGCCACGCTGGTCAACATCGCTCGCGGTGGCATAGTCGACGACGCAGCTTTAATCGAGGCGCTGCGAGAACGGCGTATCGCGGCGGCCGGGTTGGACGTCTTTGAAAACGAACCGGCACTCAACCCGGGCTTTCTGGAATTGTCCAATGTCGCCATGACGCCGCACATCGCCAGTGCCACCACGGTAACGCGACGCGCCATGGCGGATTGCGCGGCTGACAACCTGATCGCCGCGCTCGGTGGCGCCGAACCTCCCAACCTGCTAAACCCCGAAGCCAGGAAGAATCGCGCACATGGCTGACATTGACTTCACCCAGCCGTACTCGATGTCGCATCAGGATGCGCGCGCCGCAGCGCAGGTCATGGCGGACAAAATGGCCTCTGAGTTCAGCATGGAGACCACATGGGAAGGCGACGTTCTGCGCTTTGAGCGCAGCGGCCTGACCGGCACGCTTGCGTTGAAGGATCAGGCGGCGCACCTTGAAATGCAACTCGGCCTGATGCTAAAAGCCTTCGCCCCGGCCATCCAGGACAAGGTGGTCCGCAACATGAAAAAACTGTTTGGCGCTCCTGCTGACTGAATGCGAAAAGGGCACGGCGCGATTGCGCGGTGCCCTTGCCGTTGTCGTTGCCGTCAGCGTTGCGAGTCAGAGTTGCACGTCGGCCGACGTGCTCGCCTGAACCTCGCGCGTTGTGCACACGCTGGCTTTACCCGTTCTCCTTGCCGTTCAACGCCGGCCTAAGGCGCCGGTTTGATCGCCGGTCTACACGCCGAATCACACGCCGATCCAGTCTCCGACAGAAAGCGCCGACATCAAGCGCTGGTTGCAGCGTCGAATCAAACGCCCAGCAATTCCACTTCAAAAATCAGCGTCGCATTCGGCGGAATAACGCCGCCTGCACCGCGAGCGCCGTAACCGATCGAAGCTGGAATGATGAGCTTGCGAACGCCACCCACTTTCATACCCTGTACGCCTTCGTCCCAACCGCGAATAACCTGGCCGCCACCCAATGAGAAGCCGAACGGATCGTTACGGTCCTTGCTGGAGTCGAACTTGGTGCCGGCGCTGCCATCCTTGTTTTGCAGCCAGCCGGTGTAGTGCACCGACACTTGCTTGCCGGCTGTCGCTTCGGCGCCGGTGCCAAGCTTGATGTCTTCGTACTGGAGTCCGGAATCGGTAGTGACTATTGCCATGATTTTCCTTTGGTAAGAGGGGAACAAGGTTGCTGCGCGAAAGCTGGCAATTGTAGCAGCGCTCGACAGGTCAGGCCGGCTGCAGGTTAATGCCGAACAGGTCCTTGAAGGCCTTGCGGTAAGCGACTTCGCCCAGTTGCAGGCTGTTGTTGTGGGTGCCACCTGGCACCAGCACTAGACGCTTGTTTCCGGCGACCGCCTCGTATAGTTTCTCGCTGAAGTGGGAAGGAATATAACGGTCGTCGGTGCCATGGACGATCAGCACTGGCATCGATACATGGGCAATCTTGTTGAGCGAATCAAACTTTTGGGATAACAGAAGCTGCACTGGCAGCCAGGGGTAAGTCAGCGATTTGGCTACGTCGGCCAGTGTCGTAAAGGACGATTCGACAATGAGGCCCGTCGCCGCCGTGGTGGCCCATGCTGGCAGGCTTGCAGCCGAATCCGTATGTGAAGCTACGGCTGAATCCGAAGCTACACCTGAACCAGGCGTCGCAGCCGTAGCGGGTTTTCCCGTCGCAGTCGCAGTGGCAGTTACAGGCACAGGCACAGCCGGCCCGGCAGGAGCCGAAGCCTCACGCCCGCGGCGCGTGAATGGCGCAGTCAAACGGGCAAGCGGATGGCGTGCTGGCGCAGCCGGCTTTTGCAGGCTCGCCGCCAGATCGATCGCGACCGCGCCGCCCAGTGAATGTCCATAAATGAAACGCTTTCCTGCGTCCGGCTGCAACTGCGCCAGACGGCCCCACGCCGCATGCGCGTCTTCATACACGGTCTTCTCTGAAGGCAGATCGCCACTGCTCTTGCCGAAACCGCGGTAGTCGATGGCCAGAACCGAGAAGCCGAGCTCATGCAATTGTTCAATGCGGTATACCTGACCAGTCAGGTTCCAGCGCGAGCCATGCAAATACAGCACGGCAGGCGCATCGCGCTTTTCGCCGGGCCACCACCAGGCGTGAACGCGTTCGGATTTACCGTTGCCGGGGACGGCAATGTCCGATTCGACAACGCCCTCCGGCAATCCGGAATACCAGCTCGCGGTACCTTCAGCGACACGGAACGTGAGAGCCCGTTCTTCATGCTCAAGCTGGCTGCAGCCGCCGATGGCGAGAACCATGGAGAGGCCGACAAGGGTGGTATGGCTAAAACGGCGAAGGGAACGAAGGGACTGACTGACTTGGCGCAATTGCAAACGTCTCGGTATTGACATGGGGTAGGGGAGGTCCTTGCGAATAAAAAAAGCGGCGCTCGTGGCGTCGCGTTATGCGTATGTTATGTGTACGTTATGCGTATCGGGATAAGACTTTTTTAAACGCAATTTGTTCAGTGCTGTTACACCGCAATTTTGCTGTTGACTGTCTGCCCACTTGCAGCCGGTCCGGCCGGGTGGCCGTTAACGAAGTTCCGCATGCGCTGTACTTGATCGTTATATCGTCAGGGCGACATCGCATCTACCGCAGTGGCCAAAATGCGCGCCGCTTCATGCCAAAGTAGAATCGCTTTATGCGTTCAATTCTCATAGCCTTCGCCCGTGCTCTCTTGTCACAACTGCATTTTCGAATGTTGATGCTGACGCTGCTTCCGTTTGTCGCGTCCCTCGCTCTCTGGGGCGTGGTGCTATGGCTTGGGCTGCAACCGTTGATGGACTGGCTGCAGTCCTGGTTCGCGACGCACGACGCCTTCCGCATCACGGGCAATGCCCTGTCATGGCTGGGACTGGGCGCGATCAAGACTGTATTGGTGCCCATGATCGCCATGTGGCTGCTATTGCCATTGATGATCCTGACTGCGCTAATCTTCGTTGGCACGCTCGCCATTCCCGCCATCGTGCGGCATGTGTCGGAGCGTGACTATCCCGACCTCGAGCGCAGGCGCGGCGGTTCCCTGCTCGGAAGCCTTTGGGTGTCCGGCATGTCGTTCGTGGTGTTCATGGTTGTCTGGGTGCTTACCCTGCCGCTCAATCTCATTCCACCGCTCACCTTCGTCATCCAGCCGCTGCTGTGGGGATGGCTTACATATCGTGTCATGGCTTACGATGCGCTGGCCGACCATGCCAGCGAAGCGGAGCGGCGCGAGCTGATGCGCCTGCATCGGTGGCCGCTGCTCGTGATCGGGGCGGCCGCCGGCACCATGGGCGCGGCGCCGAGCCTGCTCTGGCTGGGCGGCGCGCTCTCCATTATTTTCTTCCCGTTGCTGGCCGCGTTTTCAATCTGGCTTTACGTTCTGGTGTTCGTGTTCTCCGGCCTGTGGTTTGAGCATTACTGTCTCGATGCGCTACGGCGCTTGCGACCGGTCCGGGAAGGCGCTGTCCAGGGGGCAACCGGGTCGTCGCCGCCAGTTTTAAAGGACATCAACTAGGCCATGCCGGCCCTGCGTTCGTAGCGGAGGGCATGGGGGCCCGGCAGCGCGCAAGGGAATCCGGTACATTTCTGATTCACGAAAAAAAATCAAGAGGCGGCGGCAATGGCATTCGGACTCATCATCATCGGCGACGAAATCCTCTCCGGCAAGCGGGCCGACAAGCATTTCTCACGCAGCGTGGAGCAACTGCAGGCACGCGGCCTGCAGTTGTCCTGGGCCCAGTACATCGGCGACGACCCGGCCCTCATCACGGCGACGCTGGAGCGCAGCTTCGCCAGCGAGGACATCGTCTTTTCGTTTGGCGGGATCGGCGCCACGCCGGACGACCATACGCGGCAATGCGCGGCGGCGGCGCTCGGCGTGCCGCTGGTCTTGCATCCGCAAGCCAGGGAAAAAATCCGCGAGCGGATTGCCGACACGGCGCGCGACGCCGGCATCGAGCCGCAGTACGAGGCGCCGGAGAACACGCACCGCCTGAAG
>JAQGMR010000023.1 GCA_028292265.1 Herminiimonas sp. | reverse complement strand
TCAAGCAGGACGGCGGTATCGCCGGCGACCAGCGTGTTGGCGGCCTTCTGGATGGTACGCCACGGGGCTGACTGGCTGCCCGCACTGGCATCATTGCCACTGGTCGACACATAGTAGGTCGGACCGGATGGCGTGGTCGTTGGTGGTGCCGGTGGCACCGGCGAAGACGAGGTTTGCGAACCGGATGGCGACGTACCAGCGGAGGGCGACGGCGTACCGCTCGTTCCGCCAGAGTCTGTACCGACCGTGGGCAATGTGCTCCCTGAAAGGGATGTTCCGGCGTCAGCGGCTAGCGAGGGCGTTGTACTGCTTCCGTCCCCTCCACCGCAGGAAGCGAGCAAGGAAGCGGTGACCAGTGCAGTGGACAGCGTGCGAAGACAATTAGGCAAGAAAGAGGCAGTGTGCAAGTCGATTTCCTTTTGGCAATTTCGAAGACAGATTCAAGTTCGCAAGGAACTCCTGTCTGAGTATTGCCAAGCGTAAATAGTTCCAGGTGGAAATAAATCGCTCGAAAACGTGCAATTTGCATCACCGCGAATCCAAGGGGCGCCCCGGCGCAAGTGCCATGGGAGGTGGGGCTGTCCGGCTGCCAGCTGACTAGACGGCAAGATCGGTAATCAAGGCAATCAGGGCGCAACGATTCACGCCGCGGAAGGGGTTTGGCAATGCGGTCGGGACGGCCCGATTTCGCCAAACAAGTGAGCAATGAATTGATCAGTTTTTTGAATTTGACGAGGTGTCCCGCGTGCGTAAAGTAAGAGGTGCAAGCGGGAGCGAAGTGCTGCGGTAAACGCTGCGTTCTATCCGACGGCTGCATTCACGAGTGCTGCATACGATTACGCAACGGAGGCTTTTTTATGACAACGAACACCCTAAGCAGACGCAATTTTGTCAAAGGATCAGCGTCCGCTTTAGCGCTTATGTCCTTTCCAGGTCTCGGGTTCGGGCAAACCGCGCCAAAGATTCGCCTCGAATGGCAGCAGTTCAAAGCGACCAGTCACTATTCGTCGTTCTATAACGCCATACGCACCATGCGCGCGAATACCAAGGCGTCCAGTCGCACATCGTGGCAGTTTTGGACCAACGTACACGTCAACTATTGCCCACACGGTTTACCGTATTTTCTCGCTTGGCATCGAGGCTATATTTACTATCTGGAACAGCAGCTTCAGATCGTTTCCGGGGATGCTAATCTGACGCTGCCATACTGGGATTACTACACCAATCCCACCATACCCAGCGAGTTCACCGATCCGGCATCGAACAACCCGTTGTATGTACCGCGCGCGGGCACGAGCGTCTACAACGCTCTCGACTTGTCGCCATTTGCTCCCAGTGTTTACAACTTCCAGAGGGGAACCACCAACGCCTTCGAGCCCATGATTGAGTCGGCACCTCACAACCCGGTGCACAACCTCATCGGTGGAATCATGGCGACGATGCAGTCTCCACAGGACCCGATTTTCTACCTGCACCATGCAAACATCGACAGGCTATGGCATGCGTGGGCTCTGCCTGATGGCAAAGGCATACCGTCGTCGACCTCTTCCTACTTTTCCGGTTCGTTTACTTACGCGCCGAACCTTACGATCGCGAAATCAAAAACCTATTATCCGGGTTGGCTGGGCTACGATTATGCGAACGATACGAAGCCTGTGGTTCTGCCACCGCAAGCCAAGTCGTCTTCCTTCAAGATGGTGCAAGCACAGATGACGCCGACATTGAGACGACCAGCTGAAGGCCGATTTGCTACTGCTCCCGGGCGCGCAATTTCGGCGGCTGCACGTTCTCTTGGCGGCGCATCCAACGTGGCACTCAGTGAAGCCTCGGTCAGTGCCCGGCTGCCGGTCCAGCCGGCCGATTTGCAGTTGCTTGAAGGCGTCCGTTCCGCAGCCAAAGGTGCAGGTGCGCAAGCGACGACAACCTTCAAGTCGGTCAAGGTCGTTGCGGACAACGTAACCATAACGGGCGCAGGAGCGAACGGCGGATTTTTCTATAACGTCTACCTTAATCTGCCGGACGGTTCGGACTCCAAGGCGGCACGGCAAAAATACTTCCTCGGCACTTTGGGCGCCTTTGAGCTGGCGGGTGTGGCGCATCACGGTTCAGCGACGCTTGAGTTTCCGGCCACGGAAGTTCTGGCCAACCTGGACCCGGGCGCCCTTAGCGAAGTCACTGTGTCCCTGGTGCGAGTAGATGGAGGCGGTGCACCTAAAGGCGAAGTGATGCGTGTTGGGGAGCTACGGGTGGAGTTGTCGACTGAGCCGCCACTTGATCCGAACCCGCCAGCGCCGCGCTCGCCGAGTGACTGTTATTGCTAGCGTAGGCCGGCCCCGAGCTGGACCATTGATGTCGCGAAGGCTGCTATCAATGTTCCGGTCGGGCGCAAGGTTCAAAGCCCTGTAGCTGTCTGTGCCTTGAATCGGGTGAATCGGAGCCCGGCGCTACGAACTTACTTCGCCGCCCGAAGAGCGGAAAACAAAGCGGCCGCGTCTTGATAGACGCGGCCGCTTTCGTTTACCCGAATGACAATGGATCGTCGCGGGTCAGGGCAATAGAACCGACAACTCCTGCGCCCCCTTCAGCAGCACCGGAAGGAAGTCATCTTCCAGTTGACGGCTGCTCACGCGCGTTGCCTGCGCGCCGACGTTCAACGCTGCATGGACGTTGCCCGTGGCACCATGCACCGGCACTGCAATGGAACGCAAGCCGACTTCAAGCTCTTCCTCGACAATCGCAAAGCCACTCCTTTTTACCTCGGCGAGGATTTCGCGGAGACGCTCGACCGACACAACGGTTCGTTCGGTATAGGCGCGCAATTTCACATTGTCCAGGTAAGCGTTGAGCGCCTCTTCAGGCAGGTTGGCCAGGATGACGCGTCCAAGTGATGTGCAATAGGCTGGTAGTCGGCTACCGGTGTTCAGCGCGATCGACATGATGCGCGATGTAGCAGATCGGGCCACGTACAGGACCTCGCTGTTGTCCAGCACGGCAAGGGAGCAGGACTCATTGAGAGAGCGACTGATGGCGTTCAGGCAGGGCTGGGCGGAAACCGTCAGCGGGGTAGAGGATAGATAGGAATAGCCAAGAGAGAGGATCTTTGGCTTGAGGGAGAAATTGTTTTGCTCCGACTCGGCGTACCCGAGTTGTTTCAGCGTGTAGAGGCAGCGTCGCACCGCGGCGCGGGGAATACCAGTCTTGTGGCTGATCTGAGCGATAGTAAGGCTACGTCTTTGGTCGCTGAAGGCACGGAGAACTGCCAGTCCGCGGGCCAGCGAAGTCATGAAACTTGGATCCGTCATCGCCTCAATTTCTTCTGCGATAGTCAACGGCCTTGTTTCTGGGCGTACGGCAGGTACTGGCGGGGCGACGGTCTGTGTGGCTACTTGCATGGTCGTATCCTTTGCATGTTCAGTTCGATTGGGCTTCCATTCAGCGACGAACGCGAAGCGCATTATCTAGAACCTGTTCGAGCACCGCACACTAAATTAAGGCGTCCTAATGTGCGTTCTTGACGCAGGATGCTCCTTTATGAAAAACTGATTCGTTCTATAGGCAGACAGAAGTTCGCTTATCGGACGATGTCAGTGTGACAACAGAAATAATTCTACGGCAACTGTTAAACGCCAGCGAGAGTTGTTGGCACGCACTCACTTTTGTGTTGCGCGGCGCGCAACCATATAATCGGCACCCGAACCAACGTCCGGAGTTCAGATAATTGATCGATAAAATTAGCGTTTCCGTTGCTGAAGCAGTGGCCGACATTCCCGACGGGGCGACGGTAATGATTGGCGGCTTTGGCAACGCCGGCATGCCCGCCGGCCTGATTGACGCCCTGATCGAGCAAGGCGCGCGCGAACTCACCATTGTCAACAACAACGCCGGCAACGGCGACACCGGCCTTGCGGCGCTGCTCAAGGCGCGCCGGGTCAGGAAAATCATCTGCTCTTTCCCGCGCCAGGTTGACTCCCATGTATTTGACGCCCTCTATCGGGCTGGCGAAATAGAGTTGGAGTTGACGCCGCAGGGCAATCTGGCCGAGCGCATTCGCGCCGCTGGCGCCGGCATTGGCGGATTCTTCAGCCCCACGGGCTACGGTACGCTGCTTGCCGAAGGCAAGGAGACTCGCGAAATCAATGGTCGCCACTATGTTCTGGAAGCGCCGATCCATGCCGATTACGCGCTGATTCGCGCGCATCGTGGTGACCGCTGGGGCAACCTCGTTTACCGCAAGACTGCGCGAAATTTTGGGCCGATCATGGCAATGGCGGCCAAGTGCGCAATTGCCGAAGTGGCCGAAGTCGTCGAACTGGGCGAACTTGATCCTGAAGCGATTGTTACCCCCGGCATTTTTATCCAGCGCGTCGTAGCACATACTGAAAATGGGGTGACCCGATGAAGCGCCTGACCCGCGACCAGATCGCCTCGCGCGTGGCCCGCGATATTACTGAAGGTGCATACGTCAACCTTGGTATCGGCTTGCCGACCCTGGTCGCGAACCACCTGCCCGCCGACAAGGAAATTTTTCTTCACAGCGAAAACGGCTTGCTCGGCATGGGCCCGGCGCCGGCTCCCGGGGAGGAAGATCCAGACCTGATCAATGCCGGCAAGCAGCCAGTCACCTTGCTAAAGGGCGGCGCCTATTTTCATCACGGCGATTCGTTTGCCATGATGCGCGGCGGACACCTCGACATCTGCGTGCTCGGCGCCTTTCAGGTCTCGAAAAAGGGAGACCTAGCGAACTGGCATACCGGCGCGCCGGACGCCATTCCCGCCGTCGGTGGCGCGATGGATCTTGCCATCGGCGCCAAGCAGGTTTTTGTGATGATGGAGCACCAAACGCGTTCCGGTGAAAGCAAGATCGTGGCGGAATGCAGTTACCCGCTGACGAGTATGGCCTGTGTGAACCGCATCTATACCGACCTGGCCGTGATTGACGTAACGCGCGATGGCCTCGTCGTCCAGGAAATGATCGACGGGCTTAGTTTCGACGAACTGCAAGAGATCACCGGCGTCCCCCTCAAAAACAAAACTTGAATGGCATTCGTGCGAGCATGGCCGCAAGTGGTCATGATTTTGAAAGCGTCTGCATTTACCTTACAACCCAAGAGAAACGACAAGCCATGAATGAAGCTTTCATTTGCGATGCAATTCGCACTCCCATCGGCCGCTATGGCGGCGCACTCAAGGATGTCCGTGCCGACGACCTCGGCGCGATTCCGCTCAAGGCGCTGATGTCGCGCCATCCCGAGCTCGACTGGAGCGCGGTGCAGGATGTGATTTACGGCTGCGCCAACCAGGCCGGCGAAGATAATCGCAATGTGGCGCGCATGTCGTTGCTGCTGGCCGGATTGCCAGTAGAAATTGGTGGCGCCACCATCAATCGTTTGTGTGGCTCCGGCATGGATGCTGTCGGCACTGCGGCACGTGCCATCAAGTCGGGGGAAGCGGGCGTGATGATCGCCGGCGGCGTCGAATCCATGACGCGTGCGCCGTTCGTAATGGGCAAGGCCGATAGCGCCTTTTCACGTAGCGCCAACATCTTCGACACCACGATCGGATGGCGTTTCGTTAACCCGCGGATGAAGTCGATGTACGGTGTCGACGCCATGCCGGAGACCGCGGAGAACGTCGCCACCGACTACAAGGTCAGCCGCGAGGACCAGGACATCTTTGCCGTCGCCTCGCAGAACAAGGCTGCGGCCGCGCAGAAGAATGGCGCACTGGCGGAAGAGATTACACCGGTCGTGATACCGCAAAAAAAGGGTGAGTCGGTCACGGTCAGTCAGGACGAACATCCGCGTTCGACCAGCATCGAGGCGCTTGCGAAGCTGAAAGGCGTCGTGCGTCCCGATGGCACCGTCACTGCCGGCAATGCCTCCGGTGTCAACGACGGCGCATGTGCCCTGCTGCTGGCTGACGAAGCCTCCGCCAGGCGCCATGGCTTGACGCCGCGTGCGCGGATTGTGGGCATGGCGACGTCCGGCGTTGCGCCGCGGGTCATGGGTATAGGCCCGGCGCCGGCAAGCCAGAAACTGCTGGCCAGACTGGGCATGACCATCGACCAGATGGACATCATCGAATTGAATGAAGCCTTTGCCGCGCAGGGGCTCGCTGTATTGCGGGAGCTTGGCGTGCGCGACGATGATCCCCGGGTCAACCCCTATGGCGGCGCCATCGCGCTAGGCCATCCACTCGGCATGAGCGGCGCGCGCCTGGTGACAACGGCGATGTATCAGTTGCATCGGACCGGGGGCCGCTTTGCGCTGTGCACGATGTGTATCGGCGTCGGCCAAGGCATCGCGATGGTCATCGAGCGAGTATAGTTTCACTTCGAGCCGCGAACTGTCGATTGCCACTGGCACTTTTTGGCGACACCGCAGCACGCCGCCTGTAGACGGCATCGCGCGTGGAGCTTGGCAGTTCTCGGTTGGCGCATCTACCGAAGCTGCACTAACCCGTTGCGACCTGAAGGCGCCGCAGAAATCGGAGCCCTCGGCGTAGCGGCGTAAACCCACAAAAACACCAGGTGGCGCGCACTGCGCCGCCGACGAGAAATCAAGTTTGGAGACAACCATGTCGGATCCCGCGCAGTACCGCAGGCCGTTCCGCGGAACGCAACCGGAATACCTGTACGAGCCGTATCAGTCGACCCGACATCGCGCTCCTGGACAGCCGCTCATCATCGTGCCGCAAAGCCTGACCGAAGTGACCGGTCCGGTGTTTGGACATGAGGACGTCAAGGAAGGGGACAACGATCTCACGCACCAACACGCGGGCGAGCCGCTTGGCGAGCGCATTGTTGTTTCCGGGCGGGTGCTCGATGAGAACGGGAAGCCTGTCAGTAATTCTTTGGTCGAGCTTTGGCAAGCCAATGCCGCCGGTCGCTATCCCCACAAGAATGACAACCATGACGCGCCGCTCGATCCCAACTTTACAGGGGGCGGTCGCGCCTTGACGGACGACCAGGGTAACTACCGATTCCTGACCATCAAGCCCGGCGCCTATCCCTGGCGTAATCACCACAATGCCTGGCGTCCGGCACACATTCATTTTTCACTTTTCGGGCACGCCTTCGCGCAACGCCTGGTAACCCAAATGTATTTTCCCGGCGACCCGCTGCTGGAATACGATCCGATGTACATGAGCATCCCTGACGAGCGTGCGCGCCGCCGCATGATCTCTTCCTTCGACTGGGAGAACACCGTGCCGGAATACGCATTAGCCTACCGATTCGACATCGTGCTGCGCGGGCGCGATGCAACGCCGATGGAGAAATAGCATGAGCCTCTACGCCACCGGATCACAGACCGTCGGTCCCTATCTCCACATCGGTCTCGATTGGCTCAATACGCCGGACCTGATCGGCAATGCTGCAAACGTCGACGGCAAGATCGTCATCGAGGGCTGCGTCTTCGATGGCAACGGCGCGCCCGTCACGGATGCCGCGGTCGAATTGTGGCAAGCCAACCGGCATGGCCGCTACGCGCATCCGGCCGACAAGCGGGCGCTGGCATTGGAGCCTGGCTTTCGCGGCTTCGGCCGCATGCCGACCGACGCCAAAGGCATGTTCCGCTTCACCACGATCAAGCCCGGCCGCGTGCCTGGCCGCGACGGCACAATGCAGGCGCCGCATATTGCAGTCACCGTACTTGCACGCGGCCTGCTGAAGCATCTGGTCACGCGAATCTACTTCCCGGATGGCGAAGGCAATGCCGACGACGCGGTGCTTAATGCCGTGCCGCCGGGGCGTCGGGATACGCTTTTCGCTCGGCCCACCCGCCCTGGCGTGTTCGAATGGAATATCGTCCTGCAAGGTGAAGCAAACGGGCAGGGCGAAACGGTTTTCTTCGATATCTGACGCGGCGCCGTGTGCCAACCATGCCGGCCCTGAGCCAGAGCGACCTTGTCGCATCGATGTTTTCAACGCCCGACATGCAGGGCGTTTTTTCCGCTCGCGCCTGCCTCCAGGGCATGCTGGATTTCGAGTCGGCGCTGGCGCGGGCGCAAGCTGAAGCCGGCGTTGTCCCGGCCGCTGTCGTCCCGCATATTGATGCTTGCTGCAAGGCCGAATTGATTGATGCGGAAGCGTTGTGCGCTGCCGCCGGTCCCGCAGGGAATCTTGCCATTCCGCTTGTCCGGCAACTCACGGCGCTTGTTACGAAACAGGATGCTGAAGCAGGCAAGTTCGTACATTGGGGCGCCACAAGTCAGGACGCCATTGACACCGGCATGCTGCTGCAACTGCGCCAGGCGCTGGACCTGATCCGTCGTGACCTTGCCGGTTTGCTGGATGCGCTGGCCGTGCTGTGTGAACACCACAGGGACACGCCGCAAGCCGGCCGCACCTGGCTCCAACAGGCGCTGCCAGTGACGTTTGGCCTGAAGGTGGCTGGCTGGATGGATGGCCTGCTGCGACGACAGGCACGGCTTGACCAGGTGTCTCAGACAGCGATGGTGGTGCAATTCGGTGGCGCCGCCGGCACGTTGGCCAGCCTGGGCGACGCTGGCCTTACCGTTACCGAGGCACTGGCACGGCAGTTGCGGCTTGGCGTGGCCGACATTCCTTGGCACACGCAGCGCGATCGTCTGTGTGAAGTCGCCTGCGAGCTCGGCATGCTGGTGGGCAGCCTGGGCAAGATGGCGCGCGACATTTCACTGGCCATGCAAACTGAAGTCGCCGAGTTGGCGGAACCGGTCGCAACAGGACGGGGCGGCTCATCGGCCATGCCGCATAAGCGCAATCCCGTAGGGTGCGCCATTGCGCTTACCTGTGCGGCGCGCATGCCAGGGCTGGTGTCAACCATGCTGGCTGGCATGGTGCAGGAGCACGAGCGAGCGCTCGGCGGTTGGCAAGCCGAGTGGGATACCGTGCCACAGATTGCCGGCCTTGCGGCCGCCGCCACACACCAACTGCGCCAGGTGGCCGAAGGCTTAACGGTCGACACGGCCCGCATGCAGACTAACCTGCATTTGACCGACGGCCTCATCATGGCCGAGGCCGTCACCATTGCGCTTGGCCGCGACCTCGGACGTCTCGCCGCGCACAAGCTGGTGGAGCAGGCGTGCGGTGTCGCCGTGGCAGAGCGGCGCAATCTGCGCGATGTGTTGGTCGACAGTCTCGCTGCGGACGCGCGGCTTGCACAATCGCTGTCATCTCCGGAACTTGACCGCCTTTTCAATCCGTCCAGCTACCTTGGCGTAGCCGGACAATTCGTCGACCGCGTGCTGCAAACGCATCGTCGTCAAAAAACTGAACGCAAGGATTAATCTTCATGCCTTTTGCGAATATTGCTAATGTAAAAAACGGTAATGCAGGTGGGCTACGCCTGCATTACCAGCTGGAAGGCACTCCTGGCGCGCCAGTGCTTGTCCTCTCGAACTCTCTTGGCACCAACCTGTCCATGTGGGAGCCGCAAATGCCGGCGCTGCTGGAGAATTTTCAGGTGTTGCGGTACGACGGACGCGGCCACGGCCAGTCCACGGTAACGCCCGGCCCCTACAACATTGCGCAGTTGGCCGGTGATGTGGTTGCCCTCATGGATTACCTGGAAATTGGTCGCGCGCACTTCTGCGGATTGTCGATGGGCGGCATGATTGGCATGTGGCTGGGCGCGCACCTTGGCCGCAGGCTGGACCGGCTCGTGCTCTGCAACACCGCGGCGAAGATCGGCACAGCGGAGGGCTGGAACGCGCGCATAGACCGGGTGCAGAGCGAGGGCATGGCTGCCATTGTTCCAGGCGTGGTGGACGTCTGGTTCACCAAAAATTTTCAGGACACGGCGCAACTGCAGGTCGGACGGGTGCGCGACATGCTGCTCGCCTCGCCGCCCCAGGGCTATGTTGCAAACTGCGCCGCGGTGCGCGACATGGACCAGCGGGAAGCGATTGCCGCGGTCACTGTTCCGACTTTGGTCATCGCGGGGCGGCACGACACGTCGACGCCGCCCGAGGCCGGTCGCTTCGTCGCTGACAAAATAAAGGGCGCGCGGTTTGTTGAGTTGAACGCGGCGCATCTTTCCAACTGGGAGGTGGCCCAGGCTTTCACCAGCCAGGTGCTTAATTTCCTCGATCTCAAGAACGGGAGTAACCATGGATGAGCAAGAACGACATGCAAACGGGATGGCTGTGCGACGCGCGGTGCTTGGGGACGCGCATGTCGATCGGGCGCAAGCAAAGCGGTCGGCGCTGACCACGGAATTTCAGGACCTTATAACGCGCTATGCATGGGGCGAAATCTGGACCCGTCCAGGCCTTCCACGTCACACGCGCAGCCTGATGACGATCTCGATGATGGTGGCGTTGAACCGCGAGGAGGAGCTCAAGTTGCACCTGCGCGCCGCCTCAAACAATGGCGTAACGCGGGATGAAATCAAGGAAGCGCTGATGCAGGCCTCCATCTACTGCGGCGTTCCAGCGGCCAATTCAGCTTTCGCCATGGCGCAGGAAGTATTCGCGAAGATGGACGAAGAAGCGGCCGCCGGCGGCCATGAACCTGCGCCGATGTAGTTTGGACGGGCGGCGCTGCCGCATTTAAAAAAGCATTCCACAAAAAGAAGAACTGGCAAGAGGAGACAAGCGCAATGCGGGTCAAAGCGGCAAAGAACCACAACATCTGCAAATGCGGGCGGCGCGCATGCTAGGCAACCTGATCGGTGTGCTGTTTGACGGCGTTGCCTACGGCAGCCTGCTGTTTCTAATCAGCGTCGGCCTGTCGGTCACCATGGGCCTGATGAATTTCGTGAACCTGGCGCACGGCGCGTTTGCCATGCTGGGCGGATTCGTCAGCGTCACGCTCATGCTGCGGCTCGGCGTACCGTTCCTCGTCACGCTTCCCCTTGCCTTCATCGCCAGTGCCGTGGTCGGACTGGTACTTGAGCGCTTGCTATACCGTCGACTCTACAAGGCGACGCACCTCGACCAGGTGCTCTTTTCAATCGGCCTCACCTTCATGGCGGTTGCGATCGCAACCTACTTCTACGGACCGTCGCAGCAGCCGGTCGTGCTGCCAACCTGGTTGCGCGGCCAGGTACCGGTGTTCGGGCTCGACCTCGGCGTCTACCGACTGTTCCTGATCGGTGTCGTCATCGTCATCACGCTGGCCCTCGGCTACCTGATCGAGCGCACCCGCTTCGGCGCCCGCATCCGCGCGTCGGTCGACAACCAGCAGGCTTCCGCAGGGCTCGGCATCAATGTTAGCCGCGTGTTCTCGCTCACATTCGCGCTTGGCTCCGGCTTGGCCGGTCTGGGCGGCGGGCTTGGAATCGACGTACTTGGTTTGGACCCCACCTTTCCCATCAAGTACATGGTGTACTTCCTGCTGGTCGTAGCGGTCGGCGGCGCAGGCACCATCAAGGGTCCGCTATTTGCCGCCATCATCCTCGGCATATTCGACGTCGCCGGAAAATATTATGTGCCGCAGGTGGGTGCTTTCGTCATTTACGCCATGATGGTGATCCTGCTTATTGCGTTCCCCGCCGGACTGATCGGGAGGCGTCAATGAGCCGCGCTGCCGATCCGGCTTTGCTTCCAGACGGGCGCTGGAGCCTGCTCGAAATTGCATTCTGGCTGTCGCCGGTCGCGTGCTGGTTCCTGTTTCCGGGCTACCTGGTACTGATGAGCCAGATGATGATCATCGGCTTGTTCGCGCTCTCCCTTGACCTGATCCTCGGCTACGCGGGCATCGTCTCGCTTGGCCATGCGGCGTTCTTCGGACTCGGAGCCTATACCGCCGGACTGCTTGCAGCCCACGGCTGGGGCGAGCCGCTAACGGGGTTGCTCGCAGCCGCTGTGGTGTCGGCGTTGTTCGGCTATATCACCAGCTTCCTCATTGTGCGGGGCCAGGACCTCACGCGCCTCATGGTGACGCTCGGTATCGGACTGATGATGTATGAGGCCGCCAACAAGGCCGCGTTCATTACCGGCGGCGTCGATGGACTGTCCGGCATGGTGATGCAGAAACTGCTCGGTGTTTTTGAGTTCGACCTGAACGGGCGCACCGCCTTTGTCTACAGCTTCGTTGTGTTGTTTCTCCTGTTTTGCGGATTGCGGCGCATGGTGAATTCGCCGTTTGGCCTCAGCCTGCGCGGCATCCGCGAAGGTGGTCGGCGCATGCCCGCAATCGGCGCCAACGTCAATCAGCGACTCACCGTAATTTTCACGGTTGGAGCGGGCGTCGCCGGCATCGCCGGCGCGCTGCTTGCACAGACCACACAGTTTGTCGGGCTTGACTCGCTAGGCTTCCCGCGCTCCGCGGACCTGCTCATTATGCTGGTCCTCGGCGGCACCGGTCGTCTATACGGCGCGCTGATTGGCACTATCGTTTTCCTGCTTGCGCAGGACACTATCGCCGCAATGAATCCCACTTACTGGCAGTTTTACATCGGGCTACTGCTGATTGTCATCGTGCTGTTTGCTCGCGGCGGCATATTGGGCGGGCTGGAACGTATTGCCGGGCTTGGCGGGCGGCATGCCGCGCGGCGAGCAAGGCAGGACCGGCAAGCCGAGCAGGAACGACAAGCCCAACCCTCGAAGCAAGTGCAACCATCAGCGCAAGCCAAACCCGGAGAAGCACCGTGAGCGTCAAGGCGATTGAAACACTGCCCGCCGACATGGAAGGGGCCGGCAACACGACGCTTCGCACCGAAGGACTGTCGAAGCAATGGGGTGCCTTCAAGGCCAATAGCGAGATATCGCTAAGCTTCGCGCCGGGCGCGCGCCACGCGCTGATCGGCCCCAACGGCGCCGGTAAGACAACCTTCATTAACCTGCTGACCGGAAGCCTCGCGCCCACATCAGGCCGCGTTTTTTTCGGTGACGAGGACATCACGCGCCTGGCGCAGCATGAGCGGGTCAAGCGCGGCATGACCCGCACCTTCCAGATCAACACATTATTCGCCGGCCTGACCGTGGTCGAGTCCGTTGTAATGGCGATTTGCGAGCGCGAAGGACGCCAGTTCCGGTGGTGGCAGACCGTCGCTCAGCAACGTGATGCGCGGGATGAAGCCATGTCGCTGATTGCCTCGCTCAACCTGGAGGCCGATGCGACCAGCGTCACGCGCAGCCTGCCCTACGGCAAACAGCGCCTGATTGAAATTGCGCTGGCGCTGGCCACCAAGCCGCGCGTGCTGCTGCTTGACGAGCCGGCGGCCGGTATCCCGTCAGCGGAAAGCGCCGAACTCTTTGAAGTGATCGCGCAATTGCCGCGCGCCGTGACGGTGCTCTTCATCGAGCATGACATGGGGCTGGTGTTCCGCTTCGCCGAACGCATCACCGTGATGGTTGGTGGCAAAGTGCTGTGCGAAGGCACCCCGGCGGAAATCTCCAGCGACCAGCGCGTCAAGGAAGTCTATCTGGGCGAGGCCGAGCATGCCTGAACTCCTCTCCTTTGACCGTGTTGTGGCGGGCTACGGCGACTCCGTGGTGCTGGAAGACGTTTCCTTCACGATGCATGAGGGCGATAGTCTCGCGCTGCTGGGCCGCAACGGCGTGGGCAAGAGCACCTTGCTCGTTACGCTGATGGGACTAACCCAGCTGCACCAGGGCGCCATACGGTGGGGCGGCGCCGACACCGCCCGGATTCCAACGCACATGCGGGCCCAGGCAGGCCTTGGCTGGGTGCCGCAGGAACGCTTGATGTTCCCTTCGCTTACCGTAGAAGAGCATTTGACGGTCGTGGCGCGTCCGGGTGAGTGGGACCTGCCCAAAATCTACGGGGTATTTCCACGCCTGCAGGAGCGTCGGGCCAACATGGGCAACCAGTTGTCGGGTGGCGAGCAGCAGATGCTGGCAATTGCGCGCGCACTGATGACGAATCCGCGCCTGCTGTTGCTTGATGAGCCAATGGAGGGTCTCGCGCCAATCATCGTGCAGGAACTGGTGCGGGTGGTGCGCAACCTGGTGCAGGAGAAGGGACTCTCCGTTATCGTGGTTGAACAGCATGCGCGGCTTGCACTGTCGCTGACACGGCGCGCCATTGTGCTGGACCGCGGCCGCATCGTGCACGATTCAGACAGCAAAAGCCTGCTGCAAGACCCTGACAAACTTCAAGCCCTGGTCGCGGTTGCCTGATGGCGGAGCGAGATCTGCTGGTCGATGCGGAAGCGAACGACCATGACGAGCTTCCTGTTGCGGATAGCGTCGGGCCTGGCGTCGGGCCGACGGGATCAAGTGTGCTGGCGGTGCTGGCAATTTGCCTGGCCGGAGCGAATATGCGCCCCGCCATTTCGAGCCTGGCGCCGGTGCTCGGTGCGGTGCGCCAGTCGACCGGCATGTCGTCGACGATGGCCGGGCTGCTGACCACCTTGCCGGTGCTGTGCTTCGGCCTCTTTGCGCCCTTGGCGCCGCTCCTGGCCCGCCGTATTTCCCCGGAAAAAATCATTACCATCACGCTGGGAACGCTGGCAGCCGGCATCCTGTTGCGCGCGTTCTTCGGCATTCCCGGATTGTTCGTTGGCAGCCTGGTGGCGGGCGCCTGCATCAGCGTCGTGATGGTCCTGTTGCCCGGCATCGTCAAGCGGGATTTTCCAGCGCAAGCCAGCCGGATGACAGGCCTCTATACGATGTCCCTGTGTATGGGCGCCGCAGTCGCAGCGGGCGCCACCGTACCGATCCAGACCCTTGCTGCGGGTGACTGGCGCGTCGGCCTGGGCTTCTGGCTTCTGCCAGCCGTGGTCGCCGCCCTGATGTGGCGTCCGCTGGCGCGCCGGTACGCGCGTCATGCGGCACGGGCGCATTACAAGGTGAGTGGACTTGGGCGCAGCGCGCTGGCCTGGCAGGTAACGATCTACATGGGCGCACAGTCTGCGCTGGCCTACTGTGTGTTCGGCTGGTTGCCCACCATCCTGATCGATCGTGGCATGGCGCCGCTGCAGGCGGGGCTGGTGCTGTCGGCTTCCATTCTGATGCAGGCTGTCACAGGGCTGGGCGGCCCATGGCTGGCCATGCGCGGCAAGGACCAGAGCGGAGCCATCCTGATACTGATGGTTTGTGTGCTGGCTGGCCTGCTGGGCTGTATCTTCGCCCCGCTGGGCAGCGTCTGGCCGTGGGCCATTCTGCTCGGGCTGGGGCAGGGCGGCAGTTTTAGCGTGGCGTTGATGTTGCTGGTGCTGCGCTCGTCCGACGCCCACGTAGCGGCCTCGCTCTCCGGCATGGCGCAAGGCGTTGGCTATACGCTGGCTGCGTTTGGACCGCTCGCTGTCGGACTGCTGCACGACGCCACGCACGACTGGAAAGCCGTGGCGATTTTTTGCTGCGTGGTGACGGTGATTGCAACGGTGGCCGGCATGCTGGCCGGACGCAGCGCGCTAGTAAAGGCAACCATAACCCGATTGTCCTGATTCTGGGGATGGTCCGCGGGGAACTGCGCGTGCCCCGTGTAACCTGCGCGGGGATTCAATTGGTCTCCGCGATGCGGCCATGCAGCTTTTGCAATTCAGCCAGCGCCTGTTGCAAGGTATTGAGCACGAAGGCGCGCTCGGGAATCCGGGTCGACAACAGCAAATGGTTGTCGCGCAGTCCAGCCTGGACTTGCCACTTCGGGAGTCTGGCGAAAATCCGCGATACGCAGCGCCTTCGCCGCCACGCGCGACGCATCGCGGTCCAGTGGCCTGCCGCGTACAAGCAGCACCTGGCCGGAAGGCACTTCCGGAAGGTAAATAATATCCAGGGCGCCGCCAGATTGCATTTCAAGCGACAGCCGATTGTCCGGCCCGAGAGCCAGATCCGGCACACCGATGTCCTGCCCGAACGCCGTAATAGTTTGCGCCACCCAGTCCATTGTGGTTCCTCTCTCAGCCGGCCGCAAGCGGGCCCAGATCCCGTTCATCTTCGCGCTGCACGGCGGCATCGATCGCCAACTGCGCCGCCTCGCGCACTGAAAGCCTGGTGTCTTCGTTGAAGGCTTTCTCCGGCAATTGCCGCAGCAGGCTGGCAATGCCCTGCATCACCACGACAACTTCGCTTTCCCCCGTGATGCCAAGGCTGCGAACGAGCGATTCAAACTTGTGAGCAGCGGCCCAGCTGCCATCCACGATATCAAGCAGCCCAGTGAGGACAGCATTCGCATTCATTGGCGGCATTTTCAGGCCATGCTGGCGCACGATGCCCTTGATCTGGTCGCAAAACTGGGTGTACAGATCGCGCAATGTATCGAATACGCGCATTTGCGATAGCGGCGCCAATATGGCCGACAAATGACCTTTGTCGACCGAGGAGCGCGTGGCATGCAGATCGTCGGCGAGCGCCCGGGTCATCATTTCAATCACCGGGCCCAGCTTGTCGAAATCAAAGTTTTTCAACAGTCGCTTGCAAGTATTCGTGATGTCGGCGTACACCATTACCGCATCGGCATTTAGCTCCATCATGAAAGAGATCAGCGACACGTTGAAAAGCGTGGTGCAGAAGATCAGCTAGGAAGGGACCCTGCATGTATCCGATTTGAAGCCGTTTGTTATGGCCGGCCTGGTTGCCGGGGGCTCGGTCGTTGCCGACTCAGTTACCGGCTCGCCAGGCAAGATCAATCGACCGGCCACCTCGGCACGTCGAATTGGAAGCAGCCATGGCGCTAAGCACGGCTTGATTCGGAGCGCCATGCCGCCACATTGGTCGCTAGCGTGACAAGCCGTTTCGCTGTGCGTATTGAAACTACGAACTGCTCCATCACGCCGTCCGCGTACCACGCTACGACGCCACCAAACCCGACAATGCTTTCTCCAGTCCGTCCAACACGCGCCAGCCCTCCAGTTCCGGGTTGCGAAACAGTCGCGCAGTGGGATACCAGGGGCTGTCGCCACGCTCGCGCAGCCAGCGCCAATCTGCCACCCAGGGTAAAACAACCCACACCTGCTTGCCAAGGGCGCCGGCCAAATGGGCAATCGATGTATCGACACTAATAACGAGGTCCATGTTGGCGACCACTGCGGCGGTGGCGGAGAAGTCGGCAAGCTTGCTGCCCACGTCAGAAATCGCCGGCTGCGTTGCAAGGCGTGCGCGGTCCTCGTCCAGCAACTGATTTTGCAGCAAGTAGAGCGTCCCATAGCGCTGCAGGGGCGCCATCAGTGCCAACGGTATGGAGCGAACGGCATTGCCCTTATGCCGCGGATTGCCGGAACAAGCAATCCCGATACGCAGCCCGGAGGGTGCCGGCCCAAGTCGCTCTCGCCATTCGCGAACCAGCGCCGGGTCCGCCGTCAAATAGTGCGCCGAAGCCGGAATGTCGGTTCCGCCGAGGGCAAGCGGCAAGCTCATTAATGGAATCTGCCAGTCCGCGGCGAGCGCCGGATCACCTTGCACGATCACGCGGCAACCCGGCAGCGTAGCGCACAGGCTTGCCAGCGACGGCGGTACCTCGAACAGGACTTCCGCGCCCGCATGCCGTGCCGCGACGATCGGCACATAGCGGCAAAACTGAAGCATGTCCCCATAACCCTGTTCCGCCCAAACGAGTAGCCGCTTGCCGGTGAGGGATTCTTTGCCATCCCAGCGCGGCAAATCTGTATGCAGCTCCGCTTGAGGGTCCATTCCGCTGAATCGGTATTCGTGGCCTTGCCATCCAGCCTCGTAGTCACCGCGTGAGAGATGCAGCAGTCCCGCATTGAAGTGGGCATCGGGGCAATCTGGCGCGATCTGCACAGCACGAGCCAGATCGGCCAGAGCATCATCGACACGGTTCAATTCAGCCAGCACCACTGCCCGGTTCATCCATGTCTGGGCCAGCGAATCGTTCATGGCGAGAGCCGATCCGAAGTCTTCGACGGCCCTTTCATAACGGTGGAGCGGGCCCGCTGTAGTCGATGTATCGGCATGATGCGCGACGCGAT
The DNA here is from genome assembly GCA_028292265.1 of Herminiimonas sp. Lineage (GTDB taxonomy): Bacteria > Pseudomonadota > Gammaproteobacteria > Burkholderiales > Burkholderiaceae_D > JAQGMR01. The sequence goes on along the minus strand of JAQGMR010000023.1, from coordinate 54,950 downwards.
TTCCGGCTTGAGCCCGCGCAAGGGTGTACAAGGCGGTGGCACGCTCGACCAGGATGCTCGGTTCGTTCGGAAGCAGCTCAAATGCCCGATCAAAGTCGGCCAGCGCATCGGCATGGCGGCCGTCATGAATTTTTGAAATGGCGCGGTTCATCCATGCCTGGCCAAAGTCCGGCTGCAATGCAATGGCCTGCGTGTAGTGGTCGGCCGCCTCGGCGTGGCGTTCAAGGTGATTGAGCGTTACGCCGCGATGCAACCATGCCTCCGGTTGGTCGGGATCAAGCTGCACCGCGCGGTCATGGCTTTCGAGGGCTTCGTCGAAGCGCTGCATTTCATTCAGGGTCAGGGCGCGATTGGTCCATCCGCTGACCGCGTAAGACTGCAGGGCGATTGCGCGGTCATGGTGTGCCAACGAAGCATCGAAGCGCTTCAGCTTGCGCAGCACCACCCCGGCGCTGGACCAGGGCACTGGATTCTCCGGGTCCAACGCCAGTGCCTGATTGAGGCAACCAAGCGCTGCTTCCAGCCGTTCCAGCTTCTCAAGCGTGGCGGCCATGTTCGACAATGTAGTGGGCGACTCCGGCAGCAGGGCAAGCGCAATGTCATGAAAAGCCAGAGCTTCGGTGAAGCGCCCCAGTTCATGCAGCAAATTTCCCTGGTTTATCCAGGCGGCGGCGTGTGGCGGCGCCATGGCAAGCGCGCGGCCATAGCTTTCCAGCGCCTCCTGCGGTCGTCCCAGCTTGCGCAATACAGTGCCACGATCGGTCCAAGTGGCCGCGTCGGCCTCGCCCTGCGCGATCAGCTGTTCGTACTGCGCCAGGGCCAGCGCATGCTGTCCCGATTCATGCAGTGCTCGAGCAAGGTTCAGTCGCAGCGCGCTGTCGTGCGGCGACAGCGGGCAGGCACGGCCAAAGCAGTCGGCCGCGGCAAGCGGGTTGCCATGGGTGCCGTGAAGTACGCCCAGCATCTGAAGCGCATCGAGGTGATCAGGTTGTACCAGAAGGAAGCGCTGCAGCAACGCAGCCTGCGCTTGCCAGTCTTCGGTAGATGCGACCGCGTGGGACGGAGGCGCATCGGTGGAAGTACTGTCCGGAGCGTTACCGGGCAAGAGTGGTTCGGGCGATGGCTGCTGGAGGAGGGTGACATCAAGGGCGGCCGGAACGCTGGCGGATGGTGATGCATCTAACGTTGAGGTCGCGGAGGCCGCAGTCGCAAACCCGGCAGTCGCAGGCGCGGCAATCCCGAACGTGGCAGTCCCAGGCGCGGCAATCCCAGGCGCGGCAATACCGGGCGTGGCAGTCCCTGGGGCGGAATTTGGGGGCGGCCTGGTCTCGAGCGGGCACGTTTCAAGTGCGCTGGTTTCGAGAGGGCAGGTCTCAAGCGGGTTGGTCACTAGCGTGCTCCAGCAAGGCCATGGAACCTAGTTCGTAACGTGCGGCGCCGCCGGGTTCCCGCCGCGCCTGGCAAGAGTCTCGTAGAGCAAGCCGGAAACGCAGACGAACAAACAGGAGCTTGCAAAACGCAGGTGAGGAAAGCAGGGTTAAACAAGCGCACCAAGTGCAACAACTGCACCAATCGCAGCCTGCAACTGCGCTAAACTCGCCGGGCAAGACCTGCATCAATATTCCGACGTCGGTTGGTGCAAGAATCGTCAGGCACAGAGGCTCCAGCCGGGGCCGGATAGTGGACATCATGGTCGGATTGACCCGTCGCCAACGTCGTATCGCAGCATGGATCGCCTGTTTCGCGGTCCTGCTGGCTTCTCTCGCGCCGTCGATTTCGCACGCGCTCGTCGCGGCCGGTTCTCTGGAACTCAATCCTGTTTGGCTTGCGTCCTGGTCGGGGATTTCCGCGCCACGACCGGCACTGGTTGCACCCCATGCGTCGCACATGCATGGCATGGACATGGAAGGCATGGACATGGAGCGCACGTCCGCCGCAAGCCCAGAAGTGGAAGGCATGCCAACCCCCAAAACACATCTAGCCGCCGAACACGCGCCCGCCTCGCATTCGCCCGCCTCCCATTCCCCGGCGACGCACTTCGAGCATTGCCCTTTCTGCTTCACCCACGCCGGTTCGTTCGGCTTGCCGTTCGTCGCCAGCATCGTTATCCCTGCGCTTGGCGCGGCGACCATTGCGCCTTTCCTTTTCTATCGCGCACCCAGACCGCTGTTTGCCTGGACCGCGCCGCAATCACGGGCACCACCCATCCTCTCCTGACCGCCAATTCCTGGCGATCGGCGCTTTCCGGCGCCGCCAAGGTCGTCCCCTCGGGCTGTCCCGCAGGGGCTGTTCCTGCTTATCGACGTCGTTCACCAGTCCGGTTTGCCGCCGTGGCATTGCCTGCCCCTGGTTAGCCCGGTTCGACTGAACGATGGACACGATAAGCCATGGCATACGCGCCGGCAAGCCGATCGCCTGATCCGAAACGCTTCAGGAATAATGATGAGAAAGTTACCCCATAAAATCGGGCCGCTGCGTCCCATGACAGCGGCTGCGCTGGCCTGCCTTGCCTCTGCCGCATGGTCGCAAACCGCCGACAAGACGCTGCCGCCGGTCGAGGTGCAAGGCACGCGCTCCGTCGCCGAAAAAAACCAGCTGCCGGTCACGACTGAGAGTGTCACCGCACGGCAGGCTGCCGACACCATCAACGCCATGACCGCCGAGGACGTGTTGAAGTACCTGCCCAACGTGCTAGTGCGCCGCCGCTATATCGGCGACACGCAGGCCCCAATGTCGAGTCGCACGACCGGCATCAATGCCAGCGCCCGCACGCTGATCGTGGCCGACGGCATCTGGTTGTCGACTTACGTCAACAACAACAACGCCAATGGCTCGCCGCAATGGTTCATGGTGGCGCCGGAGGAAATTGAACGCGTCGATGTGATGTACGGTCCGTTTTCCGCCATGTACCCCGGCAATTCCTATGGCGCCGTAACAGAAATCACGACCCGCATGCCGACTCGCTTTGAAGCCACCGCAAAACTGAGCACGGCGTCCCAAAGCTTCAGCCAGTACGGCATTAGCGATCACTATCCGGCAACCCAGGCCAGCGCGACGCTCGGCAACCGCTCAGGCGATCTGTCCTGGTGGTTCAGCGCAAACCACCTCAGCAGTTTCAGCCAGCCAGTTACCTACCTGACCATTAATCAGTCGACCACGCCCGCCGCAGCCGGATCGCCGGTCGTGGGTGGTGCCTTCGCGGACCGCAATCGTGCCAACGGCGCGATCCAGGTTCTAGGCGCCAGCAACCTGACGCATACCGTACAGGACACCGCCAAACTCAAGCTGGCCTACGACCTTTCGCCGTCGCTCACAGCGGCCTACACGCTGGGTTACTGGCAGAACCGGGCCGATGCCGGGTCCGTGTCATGGCTAAGCTCTGGTGGCGCGCCCTATTTCGGCGGTGTTGCCGGTAATGTGAATATAGCCGGCAATTCGTATGGGGCAGCCACGATTGGAGGCCTGTTCTCCAGCAGTACCGTGGCGCAGGAGCACTGGATGCAAAGTGTTTCGCTGAAAAGCAGAACGCAGGGACCGTTCGACTGGGAGGCCGTCGCCAGTCATTTCAGCTTCGGTCGCGACATCACGCGCACCTCCACTGGCCTCTACCCGGCGGCTCAAACCGGTGGCCCAGGCCGTATCACCGATGCCGGCGATACCGGCTGGACCAACTTTGATGTGAAAGGCTCATGGCGGCCCGCATCCAGCGCGCATGTATTCAGCTTCGGCGCCCACATCGATCGCTATACGCTGGTCAATCCCACCTTCAACACGAGCGACTGGATCGCCGGCGGCAACGGCGCTCTCTTCAGCGACTCGCGTGGCAAAACGCAGACCGAAGCGCTGTGGGCACAGGATGTCTGGAAGCTCGCGCCGACCCTGTTTGCAACCATCGGCGGCCGCTACGAACGTTGGCGCGCCTATGACGGATCAAACTTCGCCACGGCAGCCAACGGCACCGGATTTGCGGTGAGCCAGCCGCAGGTAACGGACAGCGGACTTTCCCCAAAACTGTCATTGACCTGGCAAGCCAATAGTCAGTGGAGCACAACCGCCTCACTCGGCAAGGCGTTGCGCTTCCCCACCGTCGGCGAGCTCTACCAGAACGTGCAGACGGGCGCTACCTTCACGCAGGCAAACCCCTTCCTGAAACCGGAAAGCGTGCGCTCGGGCGAACTGGCGCTGGAACGCAATACCAGCGATGGCAAGCTGCGCATTTCTCTGTTCGAGGAGCGCGTATTCGACGCCTTGATTGCGCAAACTTCGACCATCCCAGGGGTGGCCGCACCGGTAAGCTTCACCCAGAATGTCGATCGGACCCGCCAGCGCGGCATCGAGCTCGTGGCGCAGAAGCGGGACGTTTTCATGCGCGGGCTCGAAATTGGGGGAAGCATTACCTATGTCGACGCCCGCATCCTTGCCAACAGCGGCTATGTACCGACGTCTGCCGGCGCCACATCGGTGGGCAAGCGCACGCCGTATGTGCCGGACTGGCGTGCCACGCTGGTGGCGACGTGGCGACCGGATGACAAGTGGGCCTATACCGTAGCGGGACGCTATAGCGGACGCCTGTTTGCGACGGTCGACAACACCGACGTCAATCCGGCGACCTATCAGGGTTTCGAAAGCTATTTCGTGGCGGATGCGCGCGTGCGATACCAAATTGATTCTCACTGGAGCGCGGCGCTCGGTGTCGACAACATCAACAATCGGAGCTACTTCCTGTTCCATCCTTTCCCGCAGCGGACTGTTTACGCGGAGCTGAAGTACAGCTATTGAGTGCGCCTTGTGGCTGTTGAGAGCGAGCCGGGGGGCGAGCTGTCGGCGCACTTGTCAGCGATGGACCGTTGGTCAAAACCGGGTATCGCGATTCGCAGTAAAGTAGACGGTCTGAAACCGGTCGCCCAGAATGGCGGTCGGAAATCCTGTTTTCTAAACCGTACGACATCGCAATGACCGCAATACCGCTGCAGCCGGATATGTTCCCTGGCACGACCGGACTGCATTCACTAATGCGCACTAACGACTGGTCCGCGTCGCCGCTCGGATGCCCTGGAGGCTGGCCGGTTGAGCTTCGGACGATTGTCAATCTGGTGCTCAATTCCAAGTTTCCGATGTTCGTGGCGTGGGGACCCGAGCTCGGCTTCATCTATAACGACGCGTACACGGAGTTCCTCGGACAAAAGCATCCGTCCGCACTTGGTAAACGATTCAAGGAAGTCTGGCGGGAAATATGGTCGGACATCTATCCCCTTATCCAAAAGGCATTGGCGGGGGAGTCGACCTATGCCGAGGACATGCCGCTGAGGATTCTGCGGGGCGGACGCGGGGAGCCAGCCTGGTTCACATTTTCCTATTCGCCTGTGCTTCGCCAGGACGGGGCTGTTGCTGGCGTCTATTGCGCCGTGACCGAGACGACTGCAAGGGTATGGAGCGAGCGGCGGCAGGCGTTCCAACTTGAAATTGCGGACCGGTTGCGCGGCATGCCAGAACCTGCAGCCATCATGGCAGGCGCAAGCCAGTTAATCGGGCGCCACCTGCAAGCCAGGCGCGTCGCCTTTGCAGAGGTCGACCGGACGAATCGGGATGCCGCATTTCATCCCAGCTATGGCGACGGCAGTGTTCCTGAGCTTGCAGGCGCGATCAGCGACAGCGCGCTAGCCGAAGGTTTCGAGCAGTTGACAACAGGGACGACGTTGCTGAAACCGCAGAAGCAGTCTCCTGGCGAGTTGAACCGCGCCATACGGACCGTCGGGTTGACAACGGTCATCGCGAGTTCCGACCTGGTGCTGCCAGTCCTGCGCGGTGGGAAGCTCCAGGCCGTTCTGGCAATCGAGAATGGCGCGCCGCGCGAGTGGGCGGCCGAGGAAATCGCTCTTGTGCAAGATGCGGCCGAGCGCGTCTGGAGCGCGGTCGAGCGCACCAGGGCAGAGGCGGCCTTGCGTGACAGCGAAGCGTCGCTGCGCCGGCTGGCATTGACCCTGGAGAACGATGTCGCGGAGCGCACGCGGGAACGCGACCGGATCTGGCGCAACTCGATGGATCTGCTGCTGGTGGTCGATCCGGGCGGCTTTCTGCGCGCAGTCAATCCCGCGTGGACCGCAATCCTTGGCTATCAGCCGGAAGACCTCGTGGGTTTTCACTTCGCGCCGTTCGTCCATCCAGACGATATCGCGCCAACAGTGGACGCGATATCGAAAGCTTCGCAAGGGCCACTCACCAATTTCGAAGTACGTGTGAAGCACAAGGACGGATCTTATCGCTGGTTCGAGTGGCGGGCCGCGCCTGACCAGGGCATGGTGTATGCGAACGGTCGAGACATCACGGTCGAGAAGAGACAAGCCGAACAACTGCTGCAGACAAACCGGGCGCGGCTTAACCTGGCGCTCCAGGCAGGGGAAATGGGGGCGTGGGAATGGAACGCGAACCTGAACACTGTCCGCTGGCTTCAGGGCATGGCAGCGGTACACGGCTTACCCGCTGCCGACGCGCCGACCGAATTTTCCTTGCGCGACTATGTGCGGCGCTTCGTCCATTTGGATGACCGGCGCGTGGTTTCAGACGCGATAGGGAACCCGCTCCCCGGTGATGAGAACAGGCGCGTGGAATACCGCATTGTCTGGCCCGACGGTACGGTGCACTGGATCGAGGCGCGCGGCCAAATGTTCCATGACGACCATGGACGACCTTCACAGATGGTCGGCGTCAGCATCAACGTCACCCGCCGCAAGCGTGCCGAACAGGACCTGAAATTTCTCGCCGAGGCAAGCGCCGAACTGGCGCGCCTGGTGGAGCCCACCATTACGCTTGAGCGGCTGGCGCTTCTCGCGGTACCCTCGTTCGCCGACTGGTGTGCGATCGACTTATGGCAGGAAGACGGCACGCTGGAACGGGTCGCGGTGGCACATGTGAACCCTGAAAAGGTGCAAGTCGGTTACGCGCTCCACCGCCGGCTACCCAGGCGCGCGCTTCCTGCATCAGGTCCAACAAGTACTCGAGAAACTGAACCTCCAAGAATGGTGCGTGAACTGTCCGCCGAAATGCTTGAGACGGCCATCAGCGACCCGGATCTTCTTGCGGCGCTCAAGCAGCTGGGCTTGCGGTCCTGGATGCGCGTGCCCGTGTCTGCACATGGCGAAGCGCTCGGCGAGCTTAGCTTTGTGGCGGCGGAATCCGGTCGCCTGTACGAGCCGGAGGATTTGGCTCTGGCCGAAGACCTGGCGCGCCGGGTCGCCGTGGCATTGGAGAATGCGAGCTTGTATAGAGCGATGCGCAAATCCGATCATGCGAAAGACATATTCCTGGCGACGCTATCTCATGAATTGCGCAGCCCGCTGGCCGCTGTCGTCAGCGGCCTCTCCCTGATCATGCTTGCTTCGGATGACCGCGCACGAGTCGAAAACTATACTGCGCTCATGCAGCGTCAGGCGGCACACTTGACGCGCCTCGTCGACGACCTGATGGATGTGTCACGGATCACCACCGGCAAGATCGAATTGAAGAAGGAACCCGCCACCTTGGCCAGCGTGTTGCAAGGCGCGGTCGACACCAGTCGTCCCGACATCGAAGCGGGGAACCACCGGTTGGTCGTCGAGCTTCCTGACGGGCCAACCGATATCATTGCCGATCCAGTTCGTCTGGCACAGGTGTTTTCCAATCTGCTTAGCAACGCCGCGAAATATACCGATCCGGGCGGTGAAATAAAGTTGTCCCTCAAAAGCACCGCCTCGGAGTATGTCGCGAGCGTGCGCGATAGCGGTGTGGGCATTCCGCCGGAAATGCTGCAGAACATTTTCAAGTTGTTTACCCAGGCGACGCATCCAATCCATCGCAATCAGGGCGGTCTGGGAATTGGCCTTTCCCTGGTCGAGGGGCTTGTCCGGCTGCATGGCGGGACCGTGGAAGCTTTCAGTGATGGCATTGGGCATGGCAGCGAGTTCGTGGTGCGCTTGCCGCGACAGGCTGTGTGCCATGCCACGCCGGATCTCGCCTCGAATTCTGAAAACGTGGCGCCGCCAACGGGGCATGCGCGCCGTGTGCTGGTCGTGGATGACAACGTCGACGCGGCGAGCACGGTGGCCGAAATCCTGCGCATGATGGGGCATGAAGTCCAGACGGCCTATGACGGGCTGTCCGCGGTCGCCATGGCGCAAAGCATGAAGCCAGATGTGATCCTGCTCGACATTGGGCTACCAGGCATCGACGGTTATGAAGTGGCGCGCCGTATTCGCGCTTCAGACAGTGAGGTCCGTGACGCAGCGCTGGTAGCGCTGACCGGTTGGGGCGAAGACGAAGATGTGCAACGCGCTTTTTCTGTTGGCTTTGACGACCACTGTGTTAAGCCAGTGGGTTTGGACCGGCTGGTGGAGGTGGTGCAGGGGACGCATCGCCGGGCGGCCTGAAGCCTGCTTCTGGAATAAAAAAACCCCGAATGCTGATGTTCAGCTTTCAGGGTTCAGTTCAGAAAAGGACCAACTGCTGGGGGCTACGGGCCCGTCATATGGGCCTTCGCTGGGCTTGTCTTACTTCGGATCCTTCACATTGGCGAACTTGTCAAACTCGACGTTGTACGGCTCGCCATTGACCTTTTCCACCTTGCGGATGTAGACCGTCTGGACCACGTCCCGGGTGTCCGGATCGATCATGATCGGGCCGCGCGGGCTGTTGATTTTCATGCCCTTCAGAATTGCCATGGCCTTGTCACCTTCGATCTTGCCATTCAACTTCTTCGCGACTTCGTAAATGGCGCCAATGCCGTCGTAGGCCGCAACCGCCATGAAGTTCGGACGGCCGGCGGCTGGATTGACTTCAGCGAAGCGCTTGATGAAGGCCTTGTTTTCAGGGGAATCATGGGCCGCCGAATAGTGGAAGCTGGTGATCACGCCGAGCGTTGCGTCGCCCATGGCGGCCAGTACATGGTCGTCGGTCAGGTCGCCAGTTGCGATCACCTTGATGCCGGCTTCGGCCAGGCCACGCTCACGATAGCTCTTCATGAACGCAATGCCTTGTTCACCGGCTGGCACGAACACGAAAACCGCTTCCGGTTTTGCATCCTTGATGCGCTGGACGAAAGGCGCGAATTCAGGGTTGCGTAGTGGCGAGCGAATTGATTCCAGCACCTGGCCGCCACCCTTGACAAAGGTGTTCTTGAAGGCGCCTTCCGCGTCGATGCCCGGGCCGTAGTCCGCGACAATGGTCACCACTTTCTTGATGTTGTTCTTGAGCGCCCAATCCGCCATCGGGTACGACACTTGCGGCAGCGTCATCGAGACCCGCGCGATATAGCTCGACTTTGCGGTGACTACGGACGTTGCGGCGTTCATGACTATCATCGGCGTCTTCGATTGCTCGGCGACGGGCGCCACTGCAAGGGCTTCCGGAGTCAGCCCGAAACCGGCGAGGAAATCGACCTTGTCGCGGGTCACCAGTTCTTGCGCCAGTCGCTTGGCAATCTCCGGTGAAGGGCCCGTGGTGTCGCGGATGATCAGCTCAACCCGCTTGCCCCCAACCTTGTCGCCGTGCTCCTTCATGTAAGTCTTGATGCCGGCTTCCATCATCTTGCCGTAGTCGGCGAACGGCCCGGAAAAGGCGGCGATCAGGCCAACCTTGATGGTGTCTTCGGCCTGCGCGGCGGCGGCCGACAGCGCCATGACGGCGACCACGGCAGCCGAGCGCAATAGTTGGGTGAATTTCATTTCTTGTCTCCTCTTTGAATTAGGTGCGGATACGGCAAGGCGCCTGAATCATCCGCAGTGGTAAAGCCAGACCCGGCATCGCCTGCCCCGGCCGAGGTTGCGAGCCGCCGGCGCAGGCCATGTTTGGCGCGGAAGAATGATAGCGTACAAAGTTTGAAAGTGAGCATATCGCTGACGGGTCTCTTTAGTCGACCTGCTATCCGGCGCGGCGACGATAGCCCGCCCGCGCCTCCTAGACGATTGCCTCGTACGGCAAGCCCACGTAGTTCTCGGCAATGCTGGTGCGACCCGCAAGCGAACTCGTGTAGTACTCAAGTTCAGCCATTTGAATGCGCTGGTTGAACGGGTCGTCAGAAAACTTGTGCAATACCGACGTCATCCACCACGAGAAGCGTTCCGCCTTCCAGATGCGACGCAGGCAGATCTCGGAGTATTTATCCAGCAGGTCGACGCGGCCATCCTGATACGCCTTGGTGAGTACGCGGTAGAGCGTATTGACGTCGCTGGCGGCAAGGTTCAATCCCTTGGCACCCGTCGGCGGCACGATGTGAGCTGCATCGCCGACCAGGAACAGACGTCCGAACTTCATGGGTTCAACGACAAAGCTGCGCAGAGGCGCGATACTTTTTTCGATAGAGGGACCGGTGACCATGCTGGCGGCTACATGCTGCGGAAGCCGCGAGCGCAATTCATCCCAGAAGCGCTGGTCGGACCAGTCGGCGGTCTTGTCCTCCAGCGGGCATTGGACGTAGTAGCGGCTTAGCTGCGCGTTGCGCATGCTGCAGAGTGCGAAGCCGCGTTCATGGTTGGCGTAGATCAGCTCATGCGATACCGGCGGCGTGCGTGACAGGACCCCAAGCCAGCCGAACGGATACACCTTCTCATAAGTTTGCAGTGCGCCGGTTGGCACAGATTGGCGCGATACCCCATGGAAGCCATCGCAGCCGGCAATGTAGTCGCATTCAATTTCAAGGGTCTCTCCATCCTTCTGGAAAGTGACGCGGGGATGGTCGGTCTGAAAGTCGTGAAGCCTCACGTTGGCGGCTTCATAGAAACTGACCCCTTTTTCCTGCGCGCGAGCGTCCATCAGGTCCTTCGTGACTTCAGTCTGGCCGTACACCATGACAGTCTTGCCGCCGGTAAGACCCTTGAGGTCAATGCGCTCCTGCCGCCCGGCAAAAGACAGCCCGACCCCTTCATGCACCTGGCCTTCGCGGTCCATCCGCGCATTCGCCTTTGCCTCGCGCAGCAGGTCGACCGTACCCTGTTCCAGTACGCCAGCCCGAATACGGCCCAGCACGTAGTCCGGACTGCGGGCCTCGAGCAGGATTGTGTCAATGCCCTGCAAGTGCAACAGTTGCGCAAGCAACAGTCCGGAAGGGCCGGCGCCAATGATGGCGACCTGGGTTTTCATTTTTTTGATTCCGTCAGGCAGTGGTGAAACAGGAACGTTTGTCTTGTCGGGAGCCTGCGGCCTAAACCACAGTGGCTGCAATGCTTCGGCCGTTCATGGGCATCTCGTGCCGATGATGGTTCATTGATACGATTTTGTGAATGGCTTTTTTTGAAATAAACTTGCACTTTTCGAGGATTGGGCGCCGCCATGGAAACGTTCGACCGCCGAAGCCGTTCCGCTGGCCGCCTGGGCGCACCGACCGAGGTAGCCATGCCTCCGGGCAAGAAGCATTCTGCCACTAATACCACTGCCGGCAGGAATCTCGCCTCCCTGACTCCGGCCACTCGCAATCTCATCACGACTGCTGCTGCCACCGCAAGGCGGCTTGGCGAGGCGCCGGCCACCGGGCACCCTGCAAAGCAGTTGCGTGCCGCCAAGCCTGGTGGCACAAGCGGAAATACGACCAACGCTACGGTGCCCGCAGCGGGGCTTTTCGTGCCCGTGTATCACCTGTATGGCGAGCAGAAACAGTGGGCAGCGCCGGAGTTGGTGCACTGTGAAACGATTGCGGCCCGCAGCCGATTGCACAATTGGGTGATCAAGCCGCATCAGCATCACGGCTTGTTTCAGGCGATGTGGCTTTCGACCGGGACTGCAGAGGTAACGCTGGACGACCGCATGTGCCAGATGAGCGCCGGACACATATTGACCGTGCCGGAGATGTGCATCCACGGTTTTCGTTTCTCGCGCAATGCAGACGGAAAGGTCGTGACGCTGGCCTACCCCTTGATACGTCGGTTGGGGCCAGAACTTGCCGATGCCTTGCTCGACGGGCATGGGCCGGTTATGCATGACTTGCACGATGCCGGGCAACGCAGCATGGTGACGGACACCATCGCGGCACTCGGCGACGCCTATCGCGAACCGGCTCTGCATCGTGGATTAATGATTGAGTCACTGACCAGCGTGCTGCTGGTATGGCTGGCGCGCAGTGCCCGCCACCTTTCACAAGAAGCAGCACCGCCGGCCCGAAGCGATCAGCATTTCACCGCTTTCTGCCGTCAGGTGGAAGCGCATTTCGAGGAGCGGCGCGGGGTGGATTGGCATGCGCGGCAGATCGGTATCAGCGCGGCCCATCTGAATGTACTGTGCCGAAAGGCGATTGGACGTTCCGCCCAGGAGATCATCCATGCCCGGGTGATGCTGGAGGCACGGCGGCGACTGGTTTATACCTCCATGACAATCGGCGAAGTCTGCAGCGCGCTCGGTTTCTCCGACCCGGCCTATTTCACCCGTTTCTTCAAGCGCGAGACCGGCTTGTCGCCGCGTGATTTTCGTGAGCGGGCACTGCGTCAAGCGGGCCAGGAGCCTGCGCGATAGAGGCCGGGAAGCGGAACGACGTTGCGGCATCTCTCGCGCGCACACTATCTCTTGATCGAGCGTGAAAGGAGTGGGTCGCCACGTCGCCGCAGGTCATCGATTAGAATGTCTCGGGACTTCATTCAGCTTATTTTTCCGAGACCACGAAATGAGAAAAACAATATTTGCCGCGCTGAGCGCATCCGTCCTGCTTGGGGGCTGTGCCAGCCCCGGAGGCGGTACACAAAAGGCGGGCCTCGATCGGATTCAAAACGTCGTGGTGATCTACGCGGAAAACCACAGCTTCGACAATATGTATGGGCTGTTCCCGGGCGCAAACGGGATAGAAAATGCCTCCGCGACCAGCAAGGCGCAGCTTGACCACGACGGCAAACCACTCGCGGTTTTGCCACCGGTCTATGACGGCGGAAAAATCGACCCGCGCTATCCGCGCAATATTCCCAACGGACCTTTCCGCATTGACGCTCCGCCAGTCAACGCGAGTATCGACCAGGTCGTGCCGAGCCCGATCCATAACTATTACCAGAACATCGAGCAAATCAACGGCGGCCAGAACAACAAGTTCGTGGCGTTGACGACTGTGGGCGCCTGGACCATGGGACATTACGACGGATCGCGTCAGAAGGTCTGGCAATGGGCGCGCGACTACACGCTCGCAGACAACTTTTTCATGGGTGCTTTCGGCGGTTCCTTCCTCAACCACCAATGGCTGGTGTGCGCCTGTACGCCGGTTTATCGCGACGCCCCGGCTGCCATCCGGGCACAGATTGATGAACAGGGACACCTCAAGCGCAGGCCAGACTCGACCGCCTCCGTTATGGACGGTCCTGTCAAGCTGTTCGACGGAACCGTCACGCCAGACGGTTACGTCGTCAACACCTCACAGCCGTCCTACCAGCCGAGCGGCATAGCGCCTGCGGCGGACGGAAACCGCGATCTTGCGGACATTGCCAAACATCCGGTACCGGCGCAAACCGCCAAGACGATCGGCGACACGCTTTCCGCCAAAGGCGTCAGCTGGGCCTGGTTCGCGGGCGGTTACAACCAGGCGCTGGAGGACGGCAGGCAGGCACCGGCTGCGAAGCGCGCCGTTATCTATAACCGCGCCGCTGGAAGCCCAAATTATCAGCCGCATCACCAGCCGTTCAACTACTTCGCACGCTTCGCTCCCGGCACGCCGGACCGCGCGCAACATCTGAAAGATGGGGAAGATTTTTTCGCCGCGATAGACAAGGGAACGCTGCCGCAAGTGACCTTCTACAAGCCGACCGGACGGTTGACGCAGCATCCTTCCTACACGGATATCCATAGCGGCGATGAGCACATCGCTGAACTGCTGGAGCGTCTGCGCAAGAGCCCGCAGTGGAACAACATGGCAGTGATCGTGACTTACGACGAGAACGGCGGCTACTGGGACCACGTGGCGCCGCCGACCGGCCCAGGCTGGGGTGATCGCTGGGGACCGGGCACGCGCATTCCCACCATCATCGTGTCGCCGTTTGCAAAGCGCGGATTCGTGGACCACACCCCGACTGATACAACCTCCATCCTCAAGCTCATTACCGAGCGCTTCGGCCTTGAGCCGTTGCCCGGCGTGCGCGCCAACATGGGTAACCTCAGCAGCGCATTTGACTTCAGCCGCTAGCGGTGAAGGACGGGTGGCGCCGGTTTTCTGGCGCCACCAGTTCATGCGGAGACGGAAGCGCTGCAGCGCCTTCGCTAATTGAGCGACCCCAGAAAACGCTTGCCCTGCTCTTCGCCGAGTGCAATCAAGTGCTGGATCGTGGACGGCGTCCTGTCGAACTTGGATGCCGGATTCATCGGGACGTCCAGCTGTATCTCGCGAACCGCAATGGGCTTGAACCGCGTCGCCGGAAGCCAGCCTTTTTCTAACCACGCGTTGACCTTCTGCAGGTAGTACAACTCCTGGTTGAGCGAAAGGTTGCCCGCCAAAATATTGCGCCGCGTCTCAATCTGCGTAATGGTCCGAGGCTCGCTCCGGCTGGCCAGCGGGTCGATGCGAATAACCCATATTTCATCGGGCTTGTCTTCCAGGCTCACGGCGGGTTGAACAAACTCGCGCACCGGCGGGTTTTGCGAAAACAGGCCATCCCAATACACGCCCCGGTCTGGGCCATCCTCAATGTGCACGGCGCGAAAAATCGTCGGCAGCGCTGCCGAGGCCAGCACCTTTTCAATGCTGATTTGGGTGCCGCTAAAGACCTTGAATGCGCCGCTCGCCTCATTGACCGCGCCGATATAGAGCAGGGGACTGTCGTTGCGGACAAGGGACCGCAGCGATTCAAATGAAACATGCCGTTCGATCAGCGCCGCAAGTTCCTGGCGCGCCATTTCCGGCACATCGTAGGGACTGATTTCGGGTACCGCCACCATGCTCGAAAACTGTCCGCTGAATACGATCCATGCATTGAGCCATGCATCAAGCGGGTCATTGGCGGAATTGTCGTCCCAAAACGCTTGCAGCTTGCGGGCGCCTGCCGGCCGGTCTTCGCGCAGCAAGGCTTCCCATGCGATCAGCGCGCATAGCGCGCCACCGGACGTGCCGGACAGGCCAACCACCCGGTATCGGTCCATGGCGGGGTCGAGCAGCAGGTGCTTGAGAACGCCGGCGGTAAAGGCGGTAAGGCTGCCGCCGCCCTGGCACGCAATTGCAACGGTTCTGGTGCCGTTTCCAGAGCGCCCTGGCTCGACCGCCGATGATTGCGTGGAGCGGCGCTGTGAGCCCTTATGCCCCGAACTGCCAGGTTTAGACGGCATGCCACGACTCCCATTTTGGTTGCGTGTTTTGGTGACCTATTCGACGACGCGTTTTGGTGACGCATTGTCGTGACTTATCAAGCGCTTGCGCCGTCCTCTCAAACTTCCCGCCTTCGCGCTTATCGCGGAGAAAAGTTGCGACCGGACGCGATCCGAAATCAGACTTCGGAAAGCGCTTCCGCGGATATTTCGTGCTCAGTCAGACACTCATGAGCTTGTGTGAAAACAGTTGCTTTATGTCTTCAAAGCTTACATTTCCATGACGTTGTATTTTACAATCGACAGCGACTGTCCGGCGCCTTCAATGCAGACGTGTGCATGGTGGGAACTGACAAAAACAGGCGTTCTGAAAAAGCCACTGACGATTAAAAGCGATGGATCGAATGCCGCGAAGACGGCAGCCTGCGGCGCGCCCCAAGCGCGTGCAAGCGCGACCCATTCAACCTTTTTTCGATATAGGGCAAAACATGGAACAACAACGTACGGTCGTTATCACCGGCATGGGTGTAATTTCCCCAATCGGACTGAACCCCTCGGAAGTCGCCTCGTCGCTCCTGGTCTCGCGCTCCGGCATCGGCTGGGTCGACGCGTCGCCGCTCTCGCGGCGTTTCCCGGGCGGGATCATCCGCCATCAGTTTGAACATTGCTTCAGCCGGATGGAGTTGCCTTACCTGGACCGATGCCAGCAAATGGCTGTCCTGGCTGCGGATCAGGCGGCCGAGGACGCTGGCTTCCACAACTTCGCCGAGCTCGGCTTGCGCGCCGGCCTGTACTACGGCAGCGTCAGCGGGGGTGCGGCCAGCCAGCAGGACTGGTGCCGTCAATTCCTGGTGGACGGAAGGCAGGCATCATCCCCGTACGCCGCAATGGCGATCATGCAGAATTCTGGCGCTGCACAGGTCTCGATCCGCAAGCAGATTCGCGGTCCGGTCCTCACTTACAACACGGCGTGCGCCTCATCTGGCATTGCCATCGGCGAGGCGCAACGCGCCATTCGTGCCGGCCTTATCGACATCGCAATCGCGGGCGGCGCAGAAGCCTGTCTGGTGGCCGGCATGCTGGGCATGTTCGATGGCACACACGCCCTGTCACCGGGTGACCCGGAAGACGTCAGCCGCAGTTGCAAGCCCTTTTCGACCAAACGACGTGGCCTGGTGCTTGGTGAAGGCGCGGCGTTTGTGGTGCTCGAGTCCGAGCAGCATGCCCGTGCGCGCAAGGCCCGCGTGCACGCGGTAATGGCCGGCTATGGCACCGCGGCGGACGGCTACCACATCGGTTCTCCGCAAGCTTCCGGTCAGGCGTCCGCCATGCGGGCCGCGCTGCACGATGCGGGCCTTGATCCGGCGGACATCCATTACCTGAATGCGCATGCGACCGCCACTGCCGGTGGCGACGTCGTGGAGGCCGAGGCAATCCGCTCTGTCTTTAGCGGCGGGGCCGACGCAGTGCCAGTCAGTTCGACCAAATCATTGCACGGACACCTCATGGGGGCGGCAAGTGCGCTCGAATTGATCGTCACCATTATCGCGATGCGCAATTCCATCCTTCCGGCGACCGCGCATCTCGACAGCATTGATCCGCGCTGCGACCTGAATCATGTCGCGGTCCGTCCGCGAATGGACAGTTCCATCAAGAATGCGCTTTCATTTTCCGCAGGGTTTGGTGGCACCAACGTCGCGCTGGTCATTGCCAGCGCCTGATTTCCCGGCGGCCGCCTCTTGCGGTTTCTTTGTTTCTGGTCCGATACCCGCGTGCATCGCGGGCCCTACATAAAAACGAATAAGGGAGTTTCTCATGGGTGCATTCGACTTTTCCTTTCCTGTACTTGAGCGTCCGGCCTATCGCCACATTGGTGTCGACTTTGACGGCGCCATGAACACCCTCTGGATTGCCATGAAAAAGGCCGACCCGAACCGGCCGCTCAACATGTCGCTGCCGCTATTGCAGGAACTGCGCGACCTGATGGACGCTGTGCAGGCCGGCTCGGGACATTGGCATCATCAGGGCAAGATCGCGCCGATCCACTATGTCGTGACGCGCTCAAGCGATCCGATCTACTACAATCAGGGCGGTGATTTGGCGTACTTTCGGCAGTGCATACAGGACGGTGACGGGGAAGCACTGCGAAGCTACTCCCGGCTTTGCGCAAGCCTCTTGCACGAGGCTTGGGTGCTTGGGCATGCCTCTGTCACGTCAATCGCGCTGGTTCAGGGACGTGCGTTGGGGGGAGGCTTCGAAAATGCACTGAGCGCAGACTTCCTGATTGCGGAAGAGCACAGCACCTTCAGTTTTCCGGAGATATCGTTCGGGCTTTTCCCGTTCGGCGGCGCGATGAGTCTGCTGGCACGCCGCATTGGACCGTACCGCGCGGAGCGCATGATGACCGACTCCCGGTTCTATAGTGCCCGTGAGTTGCTTGAGATGGGGCTGGTGGATGAAGTTTGCCCTTCTGGCAGTGGCGAGGCGACCGTCCGCAACTTTGTTGCGCGGCATTCACGCCAACGCGCTGCCCGACACATGGTTCAGCGCAGCCGGCAACGGCTGGCTCCTTCTGACCTCGAGGAGATGAACCGCATCGTGGACGAGTGGGTAGAATTGTCCATGACCTTAACTCCACGGCAGCTTCGGGTGATGGACTTGCTGATCATGATGCAGGGGTCACGACGGTCCGGAACCGCCGACCGATGCGAGAAACTGGCGCATTGCGGCGATGCCGGCCGCCGCAACGGCAGCAGCTTCAATTTGCAACGCGTCGCATTGGCTTTGTAGTTCCGTCTCACCGAGGTGGACAAGGCTATCCGTCATGCGGGTCAATTGGCTCGCGCCGACGGTTAGGCTTAAGCCCCGCAGCGTGCCAGCATGGCGACGCACCCCGGCAAGGTCGTGTCGCGCCATGGCATCTGACAGCTGCTGACAGAGCCGCGTCGTGTCAACAATTGCCGTGGTGATGACATCCACCAGAAAGCGCGGTTCGGAGCTGATTTCAGTCAGTAGCGCGATAGACTCCGCTTGTAGCATGTCGGTGCGGCGCGAATTCGAAGGGAGTGCAAGGCCGCACGACCCGGGAAGGTCGTGAGAGGCATGAGAACCATGGGGCTCGTAATAACGATCGAAACGGCTGTAGTCGTAACAGGCCGGAGGGCTGGACGCACGAGCACTTGCTGCGTCAGGACCGGGAACGCCAGCATCGGCAGCACCAGCGCCAACGCCGGCACCAGCACCAGCACCAGCACCGACAACACCAGCACCAACATTTGCGAGTTCGGCCCTCTGAACGCTCCCGGTGCGGGCATCGCAAGCACCACCATTGACACCGTCTGCAGTGCCTAGAGAGCTCCTCCGCGTCGGCGAGGCACTCGTTCTCGGCCCCTCACTTACCGCCCGTGCGATGGCTCTGCGCAGGGTTTCCCGGGATATCGGCTTGTGCAGTACACAGAGGGCACCGGAGTCACGAACTTTCTGTGCCGTCTCCTCCGTCGCATCCGCTGTCAGAATGTAGGCCGGCGCGGTACAGCTACTGTCAAGGCGATACGCGGCAAGAACGGCGATGCCTTCGAGGTCACCCAGGTTGTAGTCCAGCAGCAGCAGGTCAAACTGCTGGCGGCCGAGCTTCGTGATTGCTTCGCTGCCCGAGCAGGCGACCTCGACCACATGCTTGTCACGCTCAAGGATTTCCTTTAGCAATTCACGAACGGTGACATTGTCTTCCGCGAGAAAAATGTGCTTCCCGTACACCGTGTTGGGCAACGACTCGGCCGCCGTGGATTGCGAAGATTTCGCTACCCGTGGCAGCTTCAATGTGAAATGAAATTCGGAACCCTTGCCCACTTCGCTTTCCAGGGCCAGCGTGCCGCCCATCAGTCCAACCAGCTGGCTACTGATGCTCATGCCCAGGCCAGTCCCGGCCGGCCTCCCCTTGTTGCCGCCAGGCGCCTGGACGAATGGCGTGAATATTTTCGGCTGCCACTCCAGCGGGATGCCAATGCCGGTATCGCGGCATTGAAATGAAAGATGGTAGGCGCCTGGCTGTTCCTCCAGCAGTCCGATATGCAGGGCGACGCTGCCGTGGTCAGTAAACTTTACAGCGTTGGCTCCGATGTTCGCCAATACGCGGAATAGATAGTGCTGGTCACCCAACACCATGTCCACCACCCTGGGGTCGACGCTTGTCCTGAAATCGATTTGTTTCACGGCTGCAGTGGATGCGAGCGCGTGATGCACCTGCTCCATCATCGTATGCAAGTCAAGCGGAGCAGATTCCAGAACCAGAGCAGACGCCTCGTATTTTGCCGAGTCGAGCAGGTCGCTGATCTCAACCAGCAGCTCACTGGCGAGCCCCAGAATGGTATCGGCACGGCCCCCAATACCAAAGTTGTCGGTATCGTCCTTGATCAACTGAGCCGACGACACGATGCCAGTCAACGGCGTGCGCAATTCATGGCTCACATGGGCCAAAAGTTGGCTTTTCGCCTGGCTTTCCCGTTTTGCCAGCGCAAGCGCCGAGTGCAGTGACTTCACGAGTACCGTAGCGTAAGCAGGCACCATGACCAGTAACACTAGATCTGCGGTCGCCATCAAGAGATGTGCGCTCCAGTTCGGCGCAAAGGCGGCAACAAGGCTGAAGCCGACAATCGCCGACCCTTGGCACAGCCACATTGGTGCGGTGCCCAACCGCAAACCGAAACCGATGGTGGTAAACAGGTAGAAAAAAAAGATGTACTGGCCGATCTGACCAAGCACCGCAAGAGCGGCAGAGAGCATCAGGGGGTCGAGCACAGCCGTTATGACGACCAGCTGCCTTGCGCTGAATGGCCAAAATCGACTGGCTAGAACGAGGGACCCGCAATTGTAGGCCGCGTAGACCAGTCCAACGAATTCTGCCCAACCGCCGCCTTGCACGCTTAACGCCCTGTTGTGCAGGTCGAACAGGATCACGACGGTCAGGGCGAAGGCCCCAGCACAGGCCCGGACGCGTGCCTGGGCCTTGACGACCTTCTCGATTTCCGCATCCGTCTTTTGAATGTTGATCAGTGCCATTTGCCACGAGTCTCCGCCATGATGCCCACTGCATGGCCGAGGTCGGTGACAAGCGCGATTCGGCTACCGCATCGCCATGGCCAAGCGCTGCAAGAGTGCCTTGATGCCGGAATAGATTGCGGCTGTATGCAATTATTAAAGCCAGCTAATTGTTGCGGCGCACAGGCTTATTGCTTCGCAATATCGAGGGGTGAAGCGGCTTGCCTGTTTGAGGTCTGAACCAGCACCAAGGCATGCCGTTCCAGACGACAAACCCGCTTGCCATCGGCAACCAAACCTTGAAGACTGAGAAAAACTCCATGAACGAAAATAGCCAGATTCTGTTGGCGTTAAAGCGCCTTTTGCACGAACAGTTTTCCCTCGACCCACAAGCCTTGTCCGAAACGACGCGCCTTGCGGAGTTCGGTATCGACTCGCTGCACCTAGTCGATGTTTTGCTCAATGTGGAACTGGAGTTGGGCGTCACGTTCGAGAATTTCAGCCTGCCGCCGAATCCCACTCTTGGTGAGATATGCGAGGAAATTTCACGAGCCTCGGCCAAGGCGCACTGAGCAGGTGCTGAGCAGACGAATTGGCTATAGGAAGGCTCATGGGGAGGGCGCATCAGAAAGCGCCATTCTGCCGTCGCCATGGGCCAGCGTTCGCCACGTTTGAGGCGATCCGCTGCGGTGAAACCTACCGCAGCGGGGCGCTTCGTGCTGGAAGTCCCGTCATTGTCGTTGCGACGCCGACTTTCAAATCCGACCTTCCAGACAGCTTCGGGTTCTAGTGTGACCCCTGCTATTCCGCCTGATATTGCCAACCGCCGTTGCGGATCTGCACCATCACACGCGCCCGCTGATCCAGGCCGAGGTGGTCATTGCGGGTCATGTTCACTACGCCATTGGTGGTCGGCAGATTCTTCACATTTTCCAGTGCATCGCGCAGGGCGGCGCGGAATTCCGGCGTTCCTGGCTTTGCCTTCTGCAATGCTTCAGGGACGGCGCGCTGAAGCAGCAGCCCCGCGTCCCATGCGTAGGACGCAAATGCGGCCACACTCCCGGCACCGTTCGCCGCTTCATACTTCTTTGAAAACTCCAGCGCTGCTTTTCGGATTGGATTTGATTCCGGCAGTTGGCCCGCAACCATCACCGGGCCGGTGGGCAGGAAGGTGCCGTCGCACTGCTTGCCGCAGACTCGCAGGAAGTCGGTGCTGGCCACGCCATGATTGTGATAGATGCGGCCCTTGAAGCCGCGCTCGGCGAGGGTCTTGACTGGCAGCGCAGCGGGCGTGCCGGAGGCGCCAATCACCACCGCTTCCGGTGCGGCGCCCATGATCTTCAATACCTGTCCAGTCACGCTATTGTCGTTGCGCGAGAAGCGCTCCGACGCCACTACCTTGATGTGCTTGAGTTCGGCAAACTTCACCACCTCTGCATGGAAAGCTTCCCCAAGCGCGTCGGAAAAGCCGAGATAAGCCATTGACTTGATACCCTTTCGCACCATGTCTTCGGCGATGGCGATCGCCATCATGGTATCTGTCTGCGGGGTCTTGAACATCCATGCGCGATTCGCATCCATCGGCTCGATGATGCGGTTGGATGAAGCCAGGCTGATCGCGGCCGTCTTGCCTTCACCAAGGACATTCAACATGGCCAGGGAATTCGGGGTCGTGGTCGAGCCGATGATGGCATCCACTTTTTCTTCCGAAATCAGCTTGCGTGTATTGGTCACGGTTTGTGTCGTGTCCGATGCATCGTCCAGCACCACATAGTCGACCTTCTGCCCCGCGATCTCGCGTGGAAGCAGCGCAATGGCGTTCTTCTCGGGGATGCCGAGCGACGCCGCCGGGCCGGTGGTGGATATCGTGACGCCGATCTTGATCTGTGCCAGCGCCGTAGACGACAGGGCCGCCAGGACTACTGCGACGAAGCCGGCAAGAAGCGTACGGCCCGGGCCCATCGATTGCGTTGATTGCATTATTTGTCTCCTGCCTGTGATGGTGTTGAGAAGTTGTTGTTATATGCTGCTGCAAGACTATACGATGAACCGGCCGCTGCATCAGCTTTGTTGCACGGCTTTTGCCTCAGTGCGAAAGCCGCGCCGGTATCGACAGGAAGCCACGAAAGCGGGCGCGTCCGCCGCGCACCGGGTCGCCAGCCAGGGCGTAATCGGGAAAGCGCTTGATAAAGCGTTCCAGCGCCACGCGTCCTTCAAGACGCGCCAGATTCATGCCGGCGCATTGGTGGATGCCCGATGCGAAAGCGAGGTGCCGATTCGGCGAACGTGTGATGTCGAAGCGGTCTGGATCAGGAAATTGATCGGGGTCACGATTGGCCGCGCCGATACAGACCGATACGCGGGTGCCTGCGGCCAGCGGCACGTCGGCGATGCTGGTCTGGCAGGTCGTAATGCGGTTGCCGAGCTGGTTGGAACTTTCGAAGCGCAGCACCTCCTCGATCGCGCCCCGTACCAGGCCTGGATCGGCGATCAGGCGCGCCTTCTCTTCAGGCCACCTTTGCAGCGTGACCAGGGCGTTGCCAATCAGATTCGTGGTGGTTTCATGACCCGCGTTGAGGAGGAAGATGCAGTTTTGAAGAAGCTCTTTTTCTGTCAGGCGGTCGCCATCCGCTTCGCCTTCTATCAGGCGGGTCAGCATGTCGTTCTTTGGGTCGCCGGGATGGCGCCTCCGCTCGTCAACCAGCACGCGCAAATACGCCAGGAAGTCGCGCACGCAGCCGTTGGCGTAGTCGAAGAAGTCTTTGGAAATATTCGGCTCCAGTGCGCCGAGAATGGCAAGCGACCATTCGCGAAGGGGCTTACGCTGATCGCGCGGTACCGCCAGAAGATTGCCAATGATCTCAATGGGAATCGCCGCAGCAAAGTCCTCGATGAGGTCGACTGGCTCGCCATCCCGTTCCTTCGCAGCCATCCGGTCGAGCAGGGAATCGACCAGCGTCACCAGCGCCGGCTCGGTCTGTGCCATGGCCGCGGGGGTCAAGCCAGCGGCGATAAGGCGCCGCACGCGCGTGTGCAAAGGCGGGTCGTTGAACACCAGGCTGGTGGTGTGATGCTCATACAGGAGTGAGTCGCCGTATTTCGGTTTGAACTCGACCGTCTTGTCGGAACTGAAGGTTTTTGTATCCTTGTAGACGGCCTGGATATCGGCATAGCGTGTAAGGAACCATGAGCCGTCTGGCATTGCCTTCACCGGTTCCTGGCTGCGCAAGGCGTGATACCACGGAAATGGATCGCGATAAAAGTCGGCGGGCAGGGAGCGCAGGTCGAAGGCAGCAAGCCTTGCGGCCCAGTCTTCGGGAGACGGGTCCGATGGCTTGGCGGCAGGCGTGATGCCCGCGGTAGGTGAAGGTCTCATGGTGGTCCAGGCGGGGAAGGCGGTGTCCTGCTGAAGCATATCACCGTGCACAGTAAATGAGCCGAAGGCTGGAGCACACCGTTCAAGCCGATAAACAGGAGGATGCTGGAGGCCGACCCGACCAGTTTGCGGCTGGGCGCGTCGTCCGGAAACCTTCTATGATGTGCTTCTCGTGGCCACGACTCCGGCGCTCCGTCAACCTGCATGCAAGCCTCTGCCCAGCCTAACCGCCTGCCTGACGGCCTGATCGTCGTCGCCAAGCGCGAATGCCCGACCTGCCTCCTGGTGGAGCCGGTATTGCGTCAACTCGCCATCCATAATCCACTCACGGTCTATGTGCAGGATGACCCGAGCTACGGCGTCGGGCTCCCCGTCGTCGAGCACGACGCCACGCTGGAAAAATCCTTTCGCCTCGACATTGAATTCGTGCCGACCCTGATCCGCGTGGAGCAGGGCCGGGAAGTCGAGCGGTGTTACGGCTGGCATCGCGAAGACTGGCGCCGCATCAGTGGCGACAGCGACCTCGGCGCCGACTTGCCTGCCATCCGCGCTGGTTGCGCTTCCAGGACACTGGACGAGGGCATGCCGGAACAACTTGCGGTGCGCTTTGGAACAGCCCGGTTCGGCTCGCGTGAAGTCACGCTCGGCGAGCAGGAAGACCCGATTGAAGCTTGCTTTCAGCGTGGCTGGACCGATGGCTTGCCGGTCGTGCCGCCGACCAGGGAACGCGTGCTGCGCATGCTAACCGGCACCACGCGCGCGCCGGAAGAAGTACTTGGCATGGTCCCGCCTGATCTTGCTCCGTGTACTGTAGAAAAAGTCGCGATCAACGCCGTCATGGCGGGCTGCAAGCCGGAATACATGCCTCTGGTGCTGACTGCGGTGGAAGCGGCGCTGATCGACGAGTTCGGCATGCACGGCGTCTTGTGCACCACCATGTTTGCCGGCCCGGTGGTCATCGTCAATGGTCCGATTGCGAGGGCGGTCGGCATGAATTCCGGCGTCAATGCGCTGGGTCAGGGCAATCGCGCCAACGCGAGCATCGGCCGGGCACTGCAACTGGTCATTCGCAATGTCGGCGGCGGCCGGCCAGGAGAAGTCGATCGCGCAACGCTCGGCACGCCGGGGAAGTACAGCTTCTGTTTTGCCGAAGCCGAAGACAGCGTATGGGATTCACTGGCCGTCGAGAGGGGTTTTACGAAAGGCAGTTCCACCGTTACGCTTTTCGCCGGCGAAGGCGTGCAGGGCATCGTCGATCAGAAGTCACGCACGCCGGAGTCGCTTGCGAAAAGTTTTGCGCTGTGTTTGCGCGTCGTCGACCATCCCAAGCTGGCAATGGCGGGCGATGCGCTGCTGGTTGTCTCACCGGACCATAGCCGGGTCTTTATCGAAGCTGGTTGGTCCAAGGCGCGCTTGCGCGGAGAACTGGAACGGCTTCTGCTTTTGCCGGGTGACGACATGGTGGTGGGCGCCGGTGGCATCAGCGAGGGATTGCCGGCCAGTTTCGCCGGGCAGACCGTGCCGAAATTTCGCCCCGGCGGCTTGCTCATCGTCCGCGCTGGCGGGACCGCAGGACTTTTTTCCGCCGTCATCGCCGGCTGGGCCGCATCTGGCCCGGTCGGTTCAACCCCCGTCACCAGGGAGATTATCCAATGAGTGGTTCACTGCAATTCGACAGCATCCTGCTCGATCCCACCGCTGAAAGGTCGCCAGCGGCGCGCGAGCGCCTTGCTCGCCCAACCAGTATCGACAAGCTGGTCGTTGGCCTGCTCGACATCTCAAAGGCGCGTGGAAACATCTTCCTGGACCGGATCGCTGCGCTGCTGCAAGAAAGGGGCATTGCGGTCAAGCGTTATCGCAAGCCGACCTACACCCGGGTTGCGCCAACTGCGCTGCGACAGCAGATCGTGGCCGAGTGCAATCTGGTAATCGAAGGACTGGCCGACTGAGGTTCGTGTACGTCGTGCTGTATGCATGACATCGCAGATCTTGAAGGTCGGGGCATTCCCGGGGTCGGCATTGCGTCGACAGAGTTCACCCAGGCTGCGGCGGCGCAGTCGGCCGCGCTTGGCTTCGATCCGGCCATGGTGTTCGTGCGCCATCCGATACAGGACCGGACCGATGATGAAATGCGTGCGCTCGCCGACGACGCCCTGGAAGGCATATTGCGGCAACTGATTAGCCCAGGGGGTTTGACACCGCGGTGCCATGCCCTTAGTGTGCCTTCGACAGGATGACCAGCCACTTGCGCAGCACCAGTAATTCGACGTGGCCGCGTTGCAGGCCTGTGCTGCAATCGATAATGGGATTGACCTTGTAATAGCGATTGCGGAAATCGCGGGACACATGCATTTCCCGGTTGCCAAGGCGAAGGGAAAAGCTGGTGGGGGTGTGTGCCATGCCGTGGCGCGGGCCGATGGCGATGTTCAAGTCTCGCATGATGGTTCCCTCTCTGAAAGCGTTGACGAATCCACACTGTAGCATGGAATACTGTATGGATATACAGCTTAATTGACTGGCCTGGTTGACCGTTCAGGAGGTGCACGTCCGCGGACATCAGGACCGCTCCGAAAATTTCGGCGAAAGTTTCCTGCTACAAGCTGCCTGTCGCGCGCAGTCCGGAACGGACAACCCAGTAAATCAAAGTTCACACACATTACGGACCTTCGTTGAGTTCGCGCAAAACCAGAACAAAAATTGTTACAGAAGAGGCGCAATTTCTTGTCCACCGCAGGGACGCAGTGCACGTTTCAAGCTCATCCAGCCAGCGGCTGTTCACCTCTCACAAGGAACCTCTCATGAAAAAAATTTCTCTTCTCCTCGCTGCGTTGACTGTGGCTTTGGCAGGTTCGGCTTTCGCTCAGAATTCGACCGGCGTAACCAGTAGCACCGACCCCGCACGTGCCGCCGCAGTGGAACGGCATGCAGCGGAGCTGCGCGGAAATTCCCCAACGACCGCGCCTGCTGCCGACCAAACCCGTCAGTCGGCGCGTCATGATGGAGACAGGCACCATGCCCGGCATCACGGAAAACGTCATGGGAAGCACCACGCAAGGCACCATGGCAAGAGGCATCACGTAGCACGCGCGACCGCCCAATAAGCTGCACCTGCCAAAGAAAAACCCGGCACCGCCCCAAAGGCGCGCCGGGTTTTTTATGCAACACGAATCAACTTCCTTCGCCATCGGCGACATGCAGTCCGACATGCAGTCCCCGGACCGACGTCGCCCGCGCTTGCAACGCCAAGCTTCCGCTATCATGCTGCGGGTAGCGACGTCGCAATCTGAAGCGCCGACATGTCCGGTGCCACCGGCTTCACCAGAAACCAGAAGGCCGTCACGTTGCGCACTACGCTGTTCCACATCGTGCGGCATCAGGAGCGACCGCGCTGACGTCCGGGTCGCACGGACCGCATTCCCTACACCACCAAACATCAAAATGCTTCCGTCAAATCCAGCAGTTCTGATCGTAGGGGGCGGCCCTTGCGGCCTCATGCTTGCCAACGAGCTTGGCCGTCGAAACGTCACTGTACTGCTGGTCGACGAGAAGCCCGGCACGGCGCAAAACCCACAAGCCAATGCGACCCAGGCGCGAACCATGGAGCACTTCCGCCGGCTTGGCTTCGCGCACGAAATCCGCCAGCTTGGATTGCCGCCCGACTACCCGACGGATATTGCCTACTTCACGCGATTTGCCACGCATGAACTCGGACGCTTCCGTTTGCCGTCGGCCCGTGAAGCGGTGCAGAAAGTCAACGCGCTGTCCGGTTCCTGGAGCGCTGCGGAGCTTCCGCATCGGGTCTCGCAAAAATATGTAGAAGTTATCTTGCGCGAGCATGCGCAAAAACTGCCCGGCGTGGCTGTGCATTACGGCTGGCGTCTGCTGCACTTCCGTGATGAAGGCGAACGGGTGCAGGCGGAATTGGAATGCGTGGCGACAGGCGAACGCCAAGTCGTGCATGCCGCATGGCTGGTTGGCGCCGATGGTGCCCGCAGCCGCGTTCGACAGCAGCTTGGCTTTCGATATACCGGCGAAACCGGCATCGACCGTGACTTCATGGGCGGCCGCATGCTGGCACTGTATGTGCGCGCGCCTGATCTCTATCGGCTCACGCCTCACGCGGCAGCCTGGATGCACGTCAGTTTCAACCGCGACCGGCGCGCCTTCATGGCCGCGGTGGACGGCAAGGGCGAGTTCGCCTTTCATACCCAGTTGCGGCCCGGTGAGAACGACGCCGACATTTCCGATGAGGATGCTCGCGCCATGTTCCAGGCTGCCTGCGGCATGAAGATTCCGGTAGAAATCCTATCGCGTGGCACATGGACCGCGGGTCACTCACTGGTCGCCGACCACTTCCAGCGCGGACGGGTTTTTATTGGTGGCGACGCTGCGCACCTTTTTACACCCACCGGCGGCCTGGGCTACAACACCGCGGTGGAAGACGCCGTCAATCTGGGCTGGAAACTCGCTGCGGTGCTTCACGGGTGGGCGGCGCCGGAACTGCTCGACAGCTACGAAGTTGAACGCCGGCCGCTCGCCCTTCGCAATACAGCCTATGCGCGGCGCTTCGCCGATTCGCTTGGGCTGTTCGCGCCGGATGAGAACATCGAGAGCGACACGGACCTCGGCGTGGTTGCAAGGCGCATCGCCGGCGAATACCTTGAAGCCCACGGCCGGGCCGAGTTCGATATCCCTGGCATCACTTTCGGTGGCCGCTACGATGGCTCGCCGGCCATTGTCAGTGACGGCAGCATGGCGCCGCCGGACGTACCCAATACTTATGTGCCGACGGCCTGCCCGGGCGGCCGCGCGCCGCACTTCTGGCTGCCAGACGGGCGCTCCCTGTTTGACCTGTTCGGCTTCGAATGGACCTTGCTGCGACTCGGTGCAGCAGCAGGGCAGGGCGATCATTTGCGCGATGTCGCGGCGCGACTTGGCATGCCGCTCAAAAGTATTGACCTGAATCTGCCTTCGCTGCGGACGCTCTATCAGGCGCCGCTCGTACTGATCCGGCCCGATCAGATTGTGGCGTGGCGCGGTGACACCGACGAAGAGGCCGAAGGGGTCTTGCGGCAACTGACAGGTGGCCACGAAGCGAGCGCCGGCAGTGGCGGTGCGATCACCCGTCAGAACCGTTAGCGGGACAGACGTGGACGCGTTTCCCTGCACCGACATTGCAGTCCGGTTTTAAGATACGATAAAAAAACGCGAGCCTTCGGTGCCGTCCGCTCTGCGGCGCCGTGGCACGCGTCGCCCGCGCCGTCCGCTCCTCGTCCCACCCGGAAGCCAACATGACATCACAACTTAATCAGCGCGGCGCGTTCGAACTGGCCAGCGCGCTGGCACGCCGCGAAATCACCGCACTTGACCTGGTCAACGCCTGCCTCGAGCGCATCGATCTGCGTGAGCGCGACATCGACGCGTGGGCTGCGTTGTCGCCGCAGTCGGCGCGCGACCGGGCCCGGGAACTCGATGCCGGCCCGGTGCGCGGCTTGCTGCACGGCTTGCCGCTTGGCGTCAAAGACCTGTTCGACACTGCTGACCTGCCGACCACCTACGGGTCTCCCATCTACGCTGGCCACCGGCCTGTCGCCGACGCGGCGGCGGTGGCGCTGTGCCGTGAAGCCGGCGCCATTGTGCTTGGCAAGACTGTCAGCACCGAATTCGCAACCTACCAGCCCGGACCTACTGTCAATCCGCGCCGCGCCGGCCACACGCCGGGCGGATCGTCGAGCGGATCCGCGGCTGCGGTAGCGGATGGCATGGTACCGCTGGCGCTGGGTAGCCAAACCGCCGGCTCCATCATCCGGCCCGCCGCTTTTTGCGGCGTCACCGGCTACAAACCCAGCTTTGGCAAGGTGCCCGTGACCGGCATGAAGCCGCTCTCTGAAAACCTCGACACGGTTGGCGGCTTTAGCCTCTACGTAAAAGACGTCGCGCTGCTACTGGCAGCTCTAAGCGGCGACCATGCCCTGCTCGACATCGACGAAAACAGCACGCCGCGCTTTGGCCTGTGCCGCACGCCGCAATGGGACGCGGCCGACGTCGATACGCAAGCGGCAATGGAGGCGGCTGCGACTGGCCTTTCGCGGCATGGCGCCGCTTGTGTCGAGGTCAATATCGCAGCGCAATATTCCGGACTGGCGCAGGTGCAGACCGACGTGATGGCGCATGACGCAGCCCGTTCACTCTCATGGGAGCATGACCGGCATGCCGCCCTGCTCAGTCCCGGTCTGGCCAGCATGCTGCAGGCCGGCATGGACATCACGCGGCACCAGCATGAAGCCAACCTTGCGCGAGCCGACGCCGCACGACGGGCTTGCGACGCATGGTTTGCCGATTGCGACGTGTTGCTCGCGCCGAGCGCAATCGGCGAGGCGCCGACCGGCCTGGATGCCACTGGCGATCCGCTGTTCTGCCGCATGTGGAGCCTGCTTGGGCTTCCCTGCATCCATGTGCCTTTTTCGAGCGGAAGAACCGGCCTGCCGGTCGGGCTGCAGGTAATCGGCCGCGCGGGGAAGGACCGCCAGGCGCTGCATGCCGCCCAGTGGCTGCAGGACCGGCTGGCGCGGCAATAACGGACGCCGCCACGCTAATGCGGGAGCGGGCGACTTCGTCCATGTAGCGCGAGCCCGCCACTTCATCCAGAAAGCGAAGTCGTCACCTCATCCACAGAACGCAGGCGTCACCACACCAACAAAGCGCAGGCACACGATCTCTTCCCCACTCCAGGCCAACAAAACGAGATAACCATACTGCGCTGCACTATGGCGTGTGCTTGACAGCCACTTGGCGCGAGCGCATAAAGCATCAAGCGCCTTGGGGGAGCGCGGTAATGGTGCACGCCGCACCAATGCGATGCATGTCTCCGCCACACCGACGCGGTTCGATCGCCCCATCAATATTCGTTCCTCTTCCGCGGCGCCGCGGCCTCGAGTATGCAAACCGTTCCTGTCGCCGTTGTCGCTTCATGGCATAAAGCTTGCGAACACAGTCCTTGAATCACGATTCACTGCACCTGTCCGAAACCTGCTGATATCAATTGAGGAGTTCAATGGAAAACCCGACGCTATCCATACCGCTCGACCAGGCTCAAAGCCGGGCCGCGCCCAATCGCTGGCTGCAACTGGTCTATGGCCTGGTGTGCATGATGGCAATCTCCAGCCCGCAGTACGTCTGGACTCTCTTCACCAAGCCGATGATGTCGCAGTTCGGCGTGACGCTGCCCGCGCTGCAGGTCACGTTTTCCATCCTGATTGTGCTGCAGACGTTCCTCTCGCCGTTCCAGGGTTACCTGGTTGACCGCTTCGGCCCGCGCATGCTGATCTCCATTGGCTCGATACTGACCGGGTTGTCATGGGTGCTTGCGGCGCAGGCCCAATCCGTCATCGGCATCTATCTTTCATACGGCCTCTTCGGCGGCATCGGTACCGGCATCATCTATATCGGCGTGGTCGGCCTGATGGTCCGCTGGTTCCCCGATCGGCGCGGGTTTGCAGCGGGCATGGTCGCCGCCGGTTACGGCTTTGGCGCTATCCTTACTACCTTTCCGATATCATCGAGCCTTGCCGCGAGTGGCTATCAGCACACGCTGCTAGTCTATGGTGTCGTCTTTGGTGCCATTGGCCTGATCGCTGCGCAGGGACTGCGCCGACCGCCCGCAGGCTGGATGGCAGACTACCGTCCGGTCGACACCACGACCGTGCATGCCGTCCCGCCGCGCGAGATGCTCAAGACGCCGGTATTCTGGTTAATGTTCTTGATGATGACCATGATGTCGACCTCGGGCCTTATGGTCATCTCGCAAATGGGCAGCTTCGCAAAGGACTTCGGCGTTGCCAACGCGATAGTGTGGGGCATGGCCGCGCTGCCGCTGGCCCTGACCATTGACCGCTTCACCAATGGCCTGACCCGCCCCTTCTTTGGCTGGGTCTCTGACCACATCGGTCGGGAAAACACCATGACGGTGGCGTTTGGCCTGGAGGGTCTTGCGATGATCGTGTGGCTCGCCACACGCGAGAACGCGGTGCTGTTTGTGGTGATGTCCGGTGTAGTATTCTTTGGCTGGGGCGAGATATTCTCGCTGTTCCCCTCGACCCTCACGGACACTTTCGGCAGCCAGGACGCCACGACGAACTACGGCTTCCTGTACATGGCGCAGGGCGTCGGATCGGTACTCGGCGGGCCACTTGCCGCTATGCTGCATGATGCAACCGGCAGCTGGATTCCGGTGTTCAACCTGGTTATCGCCATGGACCTGATCACCGCGCTGCTGGCGTTCGTCGCATTGAAGCCGATGCGACGGAAGTTCCTGGCAAGGCAGGCTGCACGTTGAGGTAGCGCCGCTTGGATGCAACAGCATGGCGGCTTCGGCCGCCATTCTTTTTTTAAGGTTTTCGACTCATGCAAAATACCGCCCGCGCTACTCGTGCCATCGCCGTCGCACCGCATCACCTTGCCGCGCAGTCCGCGCTGGCAGTCATGCGGGAAGGTGGCAATGCGATCGAGGCAATGATCGCGGCTGCGTCGACTATCGCGGTCGTCTATCCGCACATGAATGGTATCGGGGGCGACTCCTTCTGGCTGATTGTCCCGCCTGCTGGCAAGGGTGCACCGATCGCAATCGATGCCTGCGGACCGGCCGCGCTGGCGGCCAGCATCGAGGCCTACAAGTCGCGCGGGTTGTCGGCAATTCCCATGCGCGGCCCCTTGGCGGCAAACACGGTGGCGGGCACGATCGGCGGCTGGCAACTGGCGCAGGAAATCGCTGGCGAAATGGGCGGCCGCCTGCCGCTTGAGCGCCTGCTTGTCGACGCCATTGCTTATGCGGAAGACGGCATTGCAATCACAGTCAGCCAGCAGAATGCCACGCGCAACAAGCTGGGCGAACTTGAGGCGCAACCCGGGTTCTGCGACACTTTCCTGATCGACGGCAAGCTGCCGGAGGCCGGCCAGCGGTTCCGTCAGCCTCGCATGGCCCACACGCTTTCAATGATGGTGCGCGATGGACTGGACAGCTACTACCGTGGCCCGCTAGCGAGCGAGATCGCCGCCGACCTGAAGCAAGTCGGCTCGCTGGTTTCCAATGCGGACCTCGCCGGCTTCCACGCCGAACGCAAGACGCCGCTGCACCTGAAGCATTCGACTGGCGACCTATACAACATGACGCCGCCTACCCAGGGCGCAGTCTCGCTGGCGATACTTGGCCTGCTGGACCGGGTAGGGTTGAACAAGGTGCAAGCTGACAGCGCCGACTACGTCCACCTCGTGGTCGAAGCCACCAAGCAGGCCTTTCGCATGCGGGACCAGCACATTACCGATCCGGCGCACATGGAACGTGACGCGCAGGATTTGCTCGGTGCGGCCGAACTCGATGCGATGGCAAAAAATATCGATGCGGAGAAGGCAGCACCATGGGGAAAAGGGAAGGGGCCGGGCGACACGATCTGGATGGGTACCATCGATCAGGACGGGTTGGCCGTGTCATTCATTCAAAGCATTTATCACGAGTTCGGCAGCGGTGTCGTACTACCCCGTACTGGCATCAACTGGCAGAATCGCGGCGCGTCTTTCAGCCTGGATGAAAGCAAACTGCTCTCGCTCAAGCCAGGCAAGAAGCCGTTCCACACGCTCAATCCGGCGGCTGCGGTGCTGTCTGACGGGCGGCGCATGGTGTACGGCACCATGGGCGGCGATGGCCAGCCGCAAACCCAGGCCGCCGTGTTCACGCGTCATGTGGTATTTGGCCAGCCGCTGCAAACCGCGGTTAATGCGCCGCGCTGGTTGCTGGGCCGAACCTGGGGTCAGAGCTCCGACTCGCTGAAAGTGGAGTCGCGCTTTCCGCAGGCGGTGGTCGAGGAATTGCGACGGCGCGGGCATGAAGTCGACGTCCTGCTGGACTACGACGAAACCATGGGCCACGCCGGCGCACTGGTGCAGCATCCAGATGGCACGCTGGAAGGGGCGGCGGATCCGCGCTCGGATGGCGGGGTGGCTGGGTACTGACGCCGAGGCAGAAAGCGAGTTAGCTTGAATCAGAACGCGGGCCGTTTGAATTGGAGCAGGCCCCTGCAGCTCGCAACAAGCCTGCGCGATGCAAGCCCGTGGCGTGAAGTGGTGCTCGCGTAGTGGTGCTTGGGTAGCGGAGCCGCCGTTGTCCTGCCGCGCAGCTACTGACTACTCGGGATAGTGGTTAAACACCTGCCTGAGGTAGGCCAGGAAGGTTTCGTCACGACAGAGCGTCTTGCCCTTGGCGTCCGACAGTTTGGCCACGCTCTGGCCGTTGCAGGTCGTCAGCTTCATCACGATATTAAGCTGCGGATGCCCGGTGTCGTTGGTCAAGTTGGTGCCGATGCCAAAGGCCGTCATGGTGCGGTCTGCAAAATGGCGATAAAGCGAAAACGCCTTCGGCAGATCCAGCCCGTCTGAAAAAACCAGTCGCTTGGTGCCCGCATCAATGCGAAGCTTTGCGTAATGCGCGATGGCTTTCTCGCCCCACACGATTGGATCGCCAGAGTCATGCCGCAAGCCGTCGAACAGCTTCGCGAAATACAGGTCGAAGTCGGCAAGGAAAGCATCCATGCCCACCACGTCAGTCAAGGCGGTGCCGAGATCGCCGCGAAATTCCTGGACCCAGCCCTCCAGCGCCGCCTTCTGGAAGTCGCGCAGTCGCACGCCGAACGACTGATACGACTGCAGGTACTCGTGGGCCATGGTGCCGATCGGCACCACGTTGAATTTCTTGGCGAGGTACACGTTGGAAGTGCCACGAAAATACTTCGGCACGCGCGTCGACAGGGTACCAACCACTTCCTCTTGCCAGGCGCCGGAGAAGCGGCGGCGCGTACCAAAATCAAAGAAGGTGAAGGGCCGCTTGCGCACGGGTTCGCTACTGAACGCATTCAAAGTTTCAATCTTGTCGGCCAGGCGGCGCCGGCCTTCTTCCAAAGCCGCTTCCACATCGAACGCGCGGAAGTAAAGCTCATTGACGATATAAAGAACGAATATCTCGAAGCCCATCACGTGTACCTGCGGGCCCGTTGCCACCACTCGCAATTGATCGCCGTCTGCTTCCACCTTGATGAACTTGCGCTGGAACCGGAACACGGTCAGGAAATCCACGAAGTCGCTCTTGATAAAGCGCAGGTTGCGCAGGTAGCTCAACTCGTCTTCGGTGAATGACAGCGAGCATAAATGGTCCAGCTCCCGGTCCACGTCTACTTTGAGCCGGGCCAGCGGATAAGCAGGTGTGTTGCGGCAAAAAAAGGTGTATTCCGTCTGCGCGCCGGGATGGCTGTGCAGGAGCGCCTGCCACATGGTGAACTTGTAGAGGTCGTTTTCCAGCAGGCTTCGAACGATGGTCATTACTTTGCTTTGTCTGTTAAGGCGGAGATTGCCGGGCGCGCCATGGACTGCGCTGGCACCGGGTCTGCAACGCGGCCCGCATTGAGGCCCCTGTTGCGGTCTTGGGCTGGCGGTGGATTTGCATCTGCAACACGGGCCGCGGCGCCGGAGAGCCGAAGTATATGCATACCCGTGCCGGCGCGGTCAACGATATAGACCAGGCCGCGTTCGTCAACTTCCACATTATTGGTCTGGATTACGGGACTGCAAGGTTTGCCGCCATCCTTGCCGCTACCGCTATCTTTGCCGCATGCACCGGCGGTATGGCTGTTTGCGGCTGGAATATAGTAGCCCACCTCCTTCGGCGCAAACGGGTTACGCACATCGACGGCCCGCACGCCGGCATTGAAATGCGCCAGAAACACTGTGCGCTTGTAATGCACGCTGGCGAAGCTTTCATTGGACGAGTGCGTGCCGAAGCGGCCGCCACGGCTGCAAAAATTGCCGCTCGCTTCAGGCACGGTGAAGTTGGAAACGATCTGGGGCTTTGCTTCCACTGTCACGTCGGCGATCCACGCCATTTGCCGCGCTTCGCGGCAATTATCGACAATCGATTCATTCACGATCAGCACGAAGTCGCGCTTGCTGTTGGCGTCTTTCGCGAACTCCGCAACCTCCATGCCGAGCATCGGAAAGGTGGTGTGCGCCCCGGTTACCGGCGACAGATCGAGCCGGCCCACTTGCGGATAAAGCAGGTTCTGCGCGGTCGGCTCTTTCGGTCCGTTCAACAGTTTTTCGCGGTCGACAATCTGCATCACGCCGTTGCGATTGGTGCCATAGCCGAAGTACACGCGGTTGCCGCGCGGCCCGGTGGAGATCGGACCATGCATCGCTTCGGGCACCGAACCGGTCGCACCAGGCTGCTGTCCGGGCAAACCAAAATTCCGGATGAACACCGGATGCGCAGGATCGCTCAAATCAAAAATTTGCGCCATGCGATGGGTGCGCCATCCCGGCGCGCCAGACACCAGATAGGCGATGCCGGTGTCGCACTCCCAGAAGTTCTTGTGGGTACCGCTGATGCCCGAGATAACAGCGACGCGAACCGGTTTGGCGGCTTCGGTCACATCCCATATCTCATGCGCGGCATTGCCGAATGTGCGCAACAGGTAAAAGTGATCCGGCTTCGCCTTCGACATGCCCGAGCCAGGACAGACGCGTGCCATTTGGGCGCCGCCACCTTCGTACAGTCCTTCCTCGCCCGGTATGTGTTGCAGATACACGGGATGCGCAGGGTCAGTAACATCAACAATCGATGTGCCATTGAATTCTGCGCGACCTGTTAGTGGATTGACCGGCTTCGGCACGGTGGAGGTGCCCCCGTGGTGGCCGATGTACGCGATCCAGCGTCCGTTCTGGTTTTGAATCACAGGCTGGTAAGCGCTGCGTCCTTGCAAGTCGCTGGCGCCGACGAGTTCCATGTTGCTCGCTTCAGCGGTTTGCTGCGCATCGGCGGTCGGCACGGCGAGCAGAGAGGCGACGGCCATCAACGTCAGGGACGCACTGCGGCAAACGCGTAAGACGAAACTGGAAGCTGGCATGACTCGGTTTTCCGTATCGGTTTGAGCGCGCCTGAAGAAGGCACGCGGGTTGCCACGCCCGCTCGTTTCGGCCGACCTTGGCGCCTCGACATCATAAAGCCTTGAGGCAAAGGTAATTGTAAGCGGAATGTTGCAGGGGCAGCCTTGCCGCGATGCTGCGTGCTGTCTCCACCGTTGTTGCCCAGTATTGCAAGCGGCGCAGCGTTTTTCCAACTTCTCTTCCGGTATCCGGGTTGTCGCGACCATCATGACCGGCCGAGCCTGCGAGCCGGGTCGTTTTGTGGCAATCTGGATCGGACGTCCTCCGCAGCCAACCCGACCTCCCGGCCACTCACCCGCATGTCTCCCTCCCTGCCAGAGCCACTGCACTTTCCGCCCGCATGGCTTGATCGCGCCTTGCGGCGGGTGGTCGCCGCAAGGCCGGAAGAAATCAAGGCGATGCTATGCGGTTTCGCATGGTTCTTTTGCCTGCTGTCCGGTTATTACCTGCTGCGTCCGTTGCGTGACGCCATGGGTCTGGTTGGCGGAGCGGGTCACCTGCAGTGGCTGTTCACAGCGACCTTTTTTAGCATGCTGGCGCTGGTGCCAGTCTTTGGATTTGTCTCAAGCCGCTGGCCGCCGCGCCGATTTGTGCCGCTGATCTATCGCTTCTTCGCGCTCAACATTCTCGGGTTCGGGTGGCTGTTTGCGTCTGGCTCGCAAAGTGTGTTGCTGGCCGGCGTTTTCTTCGTGTGGATCAGTGTCTTCAACCTGTTTGCGGTGAGTATTTTCTGGAGCGTGCTGGCTGACCATTTCAACAGTGAGCAGGGTCGGCGCCTGTTTGGCTTCATCGCAGCCGGCGGCACCGCGGGCGCGCTGGTAGGGCCGGCGCTGGCCGCGCTGCTATCCGTCACGGCCGGTATTGCTGCGCTAGCCGTCCTCTCCGCTGTGCTGCTGGAGTTGGCGGTGCATTGTTTTATTGGGCTCGACCGCAGCGCGCCGGATAACGGGCATGGCAAGTGGCAAGCCGGGGAGCCTGGCGGGCGCGGCGGAGGGGACGAGCGCGGCAAGACCATCCGGGACAACACGGGTAACGAGGAACGTATCGCCGGAGGCATCTTTGCGGGCATCCAGTTGATTGTTCGGGACCGGTATCTGCTGGCAATCGTTGCCTATCTGCTGCTGCACAGCCTTGCCTCCACCTTCCTGTATTTCGAGCAGGGCCGTTTGGTGGCAGGCACGTTGAAGGACACTGCGACGCGCACACAGTTGTTTGCCGTCACCGACTTCGCCGTATCCGGCATGACGTTGCTGCTGCAGCTGTTTGTGACCGGTCGTTTTCTCCGCCGTTTTGGCGTGGTGGCGGCGTTGCTGCTGTTGCCGCTCGCCAGCCTGCTGGCCTATGGCGCGATTGCCCTGTGGCCCGTTCTGGCCGTGCTCGTGGTGGCTCAAAGTGTCCGACGCGCGTTGGACTACGCTATCGCCAGACCGGGACGCGAAGTGCTGTTCACGGTCGTAAGCCGCGAGGCCAAGTACAAGGCCAAGAGCGTGATCGAAACAGTGATATTCCGGGGTGGCGACGCAGCCACCGGCTGGCTCTTTGCCGGGCTCGCGGCGGCCGGTATAGGCTTCGGCGCGATGACACTTGCATCGCTGCCTTTGGTCGCGGGCTGGAGCGCGCTCGCTCTATGGCTGGCGCGGGCGCAGGAAAATAAGGCCAGGGCGGTTTCCACGATTCCAACCGCCCTGGCAGTGTCGCCACCGCGTCCGAAGACCGCGGTGGCGGCAACCAACAGGAGAACGCCATGATTCCATTTCATCATCCCCATTCATCCGGCTCGACTGAGGGCGGCGGCATGAGTCGCAAGGATTTCCTGCGCCTGGCCATCGCCGCGGTTGCTGGCGGCACGCTCGGCGCAAACGCGCAATCAAACGCGCAATTAAACCCGCCCGCGGGGCCCGCTACGGTTGCCGGCGGCACCGCTTCGGACAGCAAGATCCAAACACGGGCAATTCCCTCCAGCGGCGAGCAAATCGGCATTATCGGTTGCGGCACCTGGCAGACCTTCGACGTCGGCAGCGCGCCGGCCGAACGTGAACCACTTGCCGAAGTGCTGCGCATTCTGTTTGCTTCTGGTGGCTCGGTGATTGACAGCTCGCCGATGTATGGGCGATCGGAAGCGGTGGCGGGCGATTTGCTAACTGCATTGCACTTGCATGAGCGCGCCTTTGTCGCGACCAAGGTCTGGACTACCGGCCGCGAAGCCGGCATCAAGCAGATGCGGGAATCCATGGCACTGCTTCAACAACCGCGCATCAACCTGATGCAGATACATAACCTTGTGGACTGGCGCGTCCACCTCAAGACGCTGCGGGCCTGGAAGGACGAGGCGCGCATCCGCTACCTCGGCATCACCCACTACACGGTCAGCGCATTCGACCAGTTGGCAAGCATCCTGCGCAGCGAAAAGCTCGACTTCGTCCAACTCAATTACTCGCTGGACGACCGCGAAGCCGAGAGCAAGCTGCTGCCGCTGGCAGCCGAGCGCGGCGTGGCAGTGCTGGTAAACCAGCCCTTTGGCGGCGGCAGCCTGCTGCGCAAGCTGTCTAAGGTTCCACTGCCGGATTGGGCCGGCGAAATCGGTTGCACCAGCTGGGCGCAAATCCTGCTGAAATACGTCGTCAGCCATCCGGCGGTGACCTGCGCAATACCTGGCACCGGCAAACCGCAGCACATGACGGATAATTGCAGGGCCGGCGTGGGCGTTATGCCCGACGCGGCGATGCGCAAGAAGATGGTCGCGACCTGGCAGACGCTGTAGGCGCCGGCGGTGGCAGTCCGTCACTCCAGGCTATTGTCGGGGCAATGATTGACGAGGCGCCTGCTGTCGCGGGACGTATTGCACCGAAAGTCGTACGGTCCTCGTGGATTGGGCGCATGGAGCGCTCGCTTGCGCCAGCATGCATGCTGGGCATGCCTGTACCGGGAGCGCGCGGTAACCTTGCGAGAGCCAGCCAGTCGGCAACTTTGATTAACCATTCTCGCCCACCGCCACCAGCGTGACCGAGATGTTGGACCGACCGCAGTTTTCCCAGATACGAAACTGGCGGAATGTAATGAAGATATTGGGCACATGACAAAAATTCCGCTTTCCGCCTGGCTTCCGATAGCGCTCGCCGGCTTTTGCAGCACCATGATCGGCCTCGGCATCGGGCGTTTTTCGTATGTGCCGCTGATGCCACTGCTGATCGACTCGCACTGGGCTACGCCTGCGGCGGCGGCGCAATTTGCGGCGGCAAATCTGATCGGTTATTTAGTCGGCGCGGTATTGGCGCATCCATTGTCGAAACGCTTCGGCGTGTCGCGCTCGGTGCGTGGCGCTATGTTGGTCGTGCTTTTCGGCCTTGCTGGCTGCGGCTTGTACAACGGATGGGCGTGGGTATGGGTGTGGCGATTCCTGGCGGGCGCGGCCGGTGGCGCTGTGATGATTTTATCCGTGCCGCATGTGATGGCACGGGTTCCACCGGGCCTCCGTGGCCGCACTGCAGGCATCGTGTTCTCCGGCATCGGCGTTGGCATAGTGCTGTCCGGCTTCGCCGTGCCGGCATTGGGTGCTCGCCACCTTGATGCCGCATGGTATGGGCTGGCTGGATTCGTCGCGCTGGGCATGCTGGTTGCGTGGCCTGGCTTTTCGGACCGGTCCGGGTCACTACCGTATCAGGCAGCCACACGGCCAGGCGCCGGAGATAGCCAGAGCGCAAGCCCTACTACATCGACCGCAGACGCAACGAGCGCTGCCCGAAACGCAATCCCGCTTGAGAAAATTGGGCCGGTACCCCGCGGCGCTTTTATGGCGCTGCTGCTCGCCTATGCCCTTGATGCGATCGGCTACCTGCCTCATACCGTGTTTTGGGTGGAGTATCTTGTGCATGGGCTCGGACAACGGATCGAGTTGGCCGGTGCATTCTGGGCTCTGTTTGGCATTGGCGCGGCGCTCGGTCCGCTCTTCACCGGCTACGCTGCGGACCGCTTCGGATTCCGCCGCTCGCTGGTCGCCGTGTTCTCGCTCAAGGCAATCGCAATTGCGCTGCCTTTGATGTCGACGTCGCTTCCGGCGCTATTTGCGTCGTCTTTTTTTGTAGGCGCCCTGACGCCCGGCCTGGTTGTCGTGGTGTCTGGTCGCCTGATAGAGATCGTCGGCACCGCGGGCCATCTGCGCAGCTGGGCCTTGCTAACTTTCGTATATGCCGTCCTGCAGGCCGCCGGCGGCTACGCAATGGCCGCACTGTATGGCGCGCTGCATTCCTTCACCGTGCTGTTCGTTATCGGCGCAGGTGCGCTCGCTCTGTCGGCAATAATCTCTGTAGTGGGAGCCCGCCTGACAACGTCGACTGAAGGCGCGCCTGCCCGACCTTGAAGCAGTGGAACCAGGCAGGACCGGTGAGCACAGACTAAGGTAACCCGGTTGCTTCTTGTAGCAAAACAGTATTTGGCGCTGAATGACTTCCCACGTCATTGCCGAGCGATGTGTGGCCCTCCATTGCCGGTCCACTGCTTCATTTGCCAGTGTAACGTTGGCTATCGAACTATCTTGCGTTTAATCGCCCCTCTCAGCACGCGCTAACATTCCAAATCTTCGCGCGAGCTTGCAACGTTCCCCATTCCCTCGCCACCAAGGTGAAATGGCCGAAGTAGCCCATTCGGGAAAGGCCGGCCGCCCCCAATGCCATCGCCAGGAAAAATCCATGAGACCGCTTCACCACGCTTCACGCTCGCCAAGCCCAACAAGGGCGCCCGCCACATCGCCACGAGACGCCGTCGACACTTCATCGCAGGAGATCGAATCCGACGACTCAGAATTAACGGAGAGCGTCGAAACCCAGAGCGTTGAAGCGAGCTCCTCATCCATGCCTTTTCCTGGGCCGTTCGCTTTCGCGCCACTGCCCCTGGCAATGCAAGCGGGCGCTCTGCCGGCGCAAGCCACTGCGCCGGTAAAACCCCTTACCTTGCACGATGCCGCGGCGCAAGGTGACCTGGCAACGGTTATTCGCATCCTGGCAGTAGATGGCGCCGATGTAAACCAGACCGACGAAACGGATGGGATGTCGGCACTTATGATGGCAGCGGAGGCCGGACACATCGACATCGTCAACGCT
Organism: Herminiimonas sp.; assembly: GCA_028292265.1. Lineage (GTDB taxonomy): Bacteria > Pseudomonadota > Gammaproteobacteria > Burkholderiales > Burkholderiaceae_D > JAQGMR01. Next base: position 13,229 of record JAQGMR010000023.1, on the reverse strand, counting down.
CTACTCCGACGACCGGGTATCAAACTTGATGCGACCAACAATGAGGACAACGCTGCGTTGCATCTCGCCGCGGAAAACAACCAGCCCGAGATCGTGGAATGCCTCTTGGAAGCCGGCGCAGACATCAACCTGCCCAGTCCTACATATTGCAACTCACCTCTAATGGTCGCCACGTATTATGGACAGGTTGCAGTGGTCAACGCTTTGCTCAAGCGACCGGGTATCAAGGTTGATGCCATCAACAAAATTGGCGGCACCGCGTTGCATGTTGCCCTGGAACGCAACCAGCCCGAGATCATGGAATGCCTGCTGAAAGCCGGCGCAGACGTCAACCTGCCCAATCTTGAATATGGCGACACACCACTAATAATTGCCACGAACGATGGGCAGCTTGCAGTCGTCAACGCACTGCTCAAGCGACCGGGTATCAAGCTTGATGCGATCAACAAGGACGGCAACACCGCGTTGCACATTGCCGCGGGAAATAACCAGCCCGAGATCGCGGAGTGCCTGCTTGAAGCCGGCGCAGACGTCAACCCTCCCGGTCCCGAATGCAGCGACACCGCGCTAATGCACGCCGCATTGGAAGGACATTTGGCAGTCGTCAACGTTCTTCTCAAGCGACCAGATATCAAGCTTAATGCGATAGACCGCCGTGGCAACACCGCGTTATTTCATGCAGTGAGTGGCAAGGAGCTCGACACCGTTGAACGCCTTCTCAAAGCCGGCGCAGATGTCAATCTTTCCAAAAATGAACTTGGCGTCACCCCCCTATTAGAAGCCGCATGGTGCGGGCGTGTCGCAGTCGTCCAGGCACTGCTCAAGCAACCGGATATCAAGCGGAACCAGCCCGGCGCCGATGGCAATAGCGCCCTGCATGCGGCCGCGAAACGTAATAAGCCCGATATGGTGGCATGCCTGCTTGACGCCGGGGCGAAGGTGAACCTTGAATGCGTGGGCACTGGCTTTACTTCACTGATCTATGCGGCCGAATCAGGGCACGTCGAGGTCGTCAAGCTGCTTCTCGCGCGAAAAAACATCAACGCTGACAAAAGAAATACGAATGACGACAGTGCCATTGATGTCGCTCTTCGGAATAAACATGCCGCGGTCATTGAGGCGCTGATGGGACACGGCGCGCAGCTGCCGGACGTCGACTTTCTTGCAACCGGACTCGTGCCATCCACCATCACGCTGGCCGATCTCCAGGCCGAGCAAAAAAATGCCGTCGACCCGCAAGCCAATCCGCTCGGTTTGGCCGATCCGCAATCCCTGAATCGGGCACTCGTTTTTATTGACCAGCTCATTGCCACAATCGAATCAGGCCAGGATGTTACGCGCTGGCTGCATGGCAAGGGCATTCGGCTGGCGTGCGTGCCGCCGATAATGAAATGCCTCGGTTCGCTTTCCACCACATGGCGGCACCTGGCGAATCAGGGCCAGGCACTCACCATGCATCAAAAGCGCCTTTCCTGCGCCAGCGCCATAACGAGGCTGCGTGTGCAAGTGCAGAAAGGAACCACAGCAAATAACTACAAGGCCGCCGGCATCAGTACAACCGGGGTTGAACGATTGAGTCTGATCGCAGACCGGCAGATCGAATCCATCACTACCCTTGCGGAGCAGACGCTTTCCACGCTGGCAGGCGAGATGCTGGAACAGCTGATTCCAAACTGCCTTGCAAAGACTACCCTCGATTATCAGGTCGACACAGAAGCATTGACGTCGAGCCTGATCGGCCCGGGCTTTCTTGCCCCCGTGGCGCAGGCGATTGCGACAATCTGGAAATCCGCGCTGGCTACTCTTGAAGCCCAACCTATCATCATGCCGGCCGGGCTTACCGTGAAGCAAACCGTTCAATACCTGCTCGACCACACCCGTCAAAAGGCTCCCAAACTCTTCGCGCGGGCAATGCAACGCGAACTGCGCTCACAAACGCTCGTGACAGCGTTGCGAACCCTGATTGGCGACCTGGAAGGCGACGAAGTCATCGATACGCTGTTCCAGATCCAGTGCGATCAATTACGGCAGTACTGCTCGCAGTTGCTGGAGAAGGAGCGGTCCGGCTCCGAATAACTCGCCGGCTGTGCGACTGCCTGGTTCCGGCATGTCCTTCGCTTCCAGTTGGGACCGCGCTCAAGGCGGGCCCGACTGGAACGCGCTCCTTTTGGCGTTCTACGCCGGAGAAATGGAGGCGATCAGACTCCTGCTGCGCTGGCGAACGCGAAGAGGGCACTAAAAAACACGCCCGCTTCCTTGCTTGCCGTGGCGCTTAATTCGCTGCGGCGCAATCCTTCAATGCGATGGAAGGATCGCTCGCCTTTTCGCGCGATACCCTGGTCCGGTCGCCCACCAACTTTCGCGCGGCAAGGTGATCGCCGGATACGTTTAACGACTCGACGGAAGTGAGCACATCGCCGCTGAAATGCAGCACCGAGAATTTGCCGGTGGCCGGATCACCGCGCAGCACGCGCTCATTCTGTGGCTCCCACAGGCCGGCGATTTGCAAACGCATCTCGCCCTGGTCTGACCAGAACCACGGCAGGGCGGTATAGGGCACGGACTTCCCTGCGATAGTTTGCACTGCGCAGCGTGCCTGGTCGTTGGCGTTCTGCACTGACTCAAGCCGGATATGGCGGCCCAGCCAGCTTGATGGAAACGAGGTGCAGTCGCCGATGGCCAGAATCGCCGGGTCTGTCGTGCGCATGTATTCGTCGACCACGATACCGTTGCTGCATTCCAGCCCGGCCGCCTGCGCCAGTTCCTGGTTGGGCACCGCGCCAATGCCGACGACGATCACATCGGCCGGCAAGAACTTGCCGCCGGTCCATGCGCCGAACACGCCGTTTTGCTCGCCCACTCGGTCAATCGCCACGCCGGTCCGCACGTCGACGCCTGCCGCGGTTTGTGCAGCATGGAGTGCCCCAGCAATTTCGGGCGAACAGGAGCGCGACAGCAGGCTGGGCGCCGCCTCAACAACGGTGACGTGCTTGCCGAGTTGCGCCGCGCTCGCTGCGATTTCAAGGCCAATGAATCCACCGCCGACTATCAGGACCCGGGTGGCGGCATGCAGTTTTTCACGGAGCTGTCGGGCATCATCCACGGTACGCAGCATCACGACCCGCTCGCCACCCTCGGCGAGCGCGGGCGGTACGGCACGCGGCCGCGTTCCCGTGGCTAGCACCAGGTCGGTGTACTCGATGCGCTCGCCAGACTGCAGTTGGACCGCATGGCCCGCGCGATCAATCGATGCCACCGTTTCGCCCAGCCGCAAGGTGATGCCGGCATCGCGATAAAAGGATTCGGATTTAAGAATGGCTGGCTGCTGCGCCAGGTCATGCAGAAAGGCCTTCGACAGCGGCGGCCTGTGATACGGCAGGTGCGTCTCGTCACTCACCAGGGTAACTTGCGCGTCCGGCAGTGCCGTCTTGAGGCCAGTGCAGAACTGTGCCGCGGCATGACCGCCGCCGACTATGACAATTTTCTTCATGCTTTCCTGATCGATGTTGGTGCCACTAAAAGAGCGGATTGCGGGCGCTGTCGCCCTACAGGAATCCGATCGAGAGCCAGGGTATGGCTGCAATGATAACCAGCGCCACAAACAGCGCGCCGAGGTAAGGCCAGACATGCGGCATCGCCCGGTCCGGATTGACGCGGCCGATAGCGCAGGCCGCATAAAAGCCAACGCCAAACGGTGGGGCAAACAGGCCGAGGCCCATCGCGAACACGACCACCATGGCGTAATGCACTTCATGGATGCCAACCGCGCGCGCTACCGGGAACAGCAACGGCCCGAACAGCACGATGGCCGGTATGCCTTCCAGCACGCTGCCCAGCACCACGAACACGACCACGGAAATCGCCATGAAACCGATGCTGCCACCCGGCATGCCGGACATGGCTGCAGCCAGTTGGCGCGAGAAGCCGGATTGCGTTAATGCCCATGCCATGGCAGTGGCGCAGCCGATGATGAACAGGATAGCGCCAGAGAGCGATGCGGTTTCGACCAGCATCGGATAGATTCGTTTCCAGTCGAACTGACGGTACACGAATAGCCCGACAAGAATCGTGTAGGCGATGCCGACCGTCGACACTTCAGTCGCGGTCGCCACGCCTTCCACCACAACCGCGCGGATCACGAACGGCAACGCGAGCGCAGGAAGGGCGAAGAACAACGCACGGCCAATCTCGCGCAGGCTCGACCGCCGCACCCGGGAAACGTCTTCCATGCGGTTATGGAAGAACACCACAACCGCCAGCGCGGCCGCGCCGACCAGCGCTGGCAACAGGCCGCCGGTAAAGAGCGCGGCAATCGACACGCCCGTGACGGAGCCGATGGTGATCAGCACCAGGCTTGGCGGAATGGTTTCCGACATCGCACCCGATGAGGACAGCAGCGCGATCAGTCGGCCTTCTTCCGCGCCGCGCCGTTTCATTTCCGGAAACAGCGCCGGCGCCACCGCCGCCATGTCGGCTGCCTTTGAGCCGGAAATGCCGGACACAAGGTACATGGCGCCCAGCAGCACATAAGCCAGGCCACCGCGAACATGGCCCAGCATGGAGGCCAGGAAGTCGACCATGGCCTTGGCCACGCCGGTCATTTCGATCAACACGCCGAGGAACACGAACAGCGGCACCGACAGCAGGATGAGGCTTGACATGCCTTCGTCCATGCGCGACACCACGATGGTGAGCGGCGTGCCGGTGGTGAGCGCCAGGTACGACAGCGTCGCCACCCCAAAGGCAAAGGCAATCGGCACCGCGCAGGCGACGCACACGCCCACCACGCCGACGAAGAAAATGAAAAGATTTACGTTGCCGAGTCCGACGAACATCGGCTTGGCAAGCCATAGCCCCACCACCAGCACGACGAACAATGCAATACCTGCCGCCAGTCGCCGGCCCTGCACCTTTTCCACCAGCCGCAACAGGGCAATTGCCAGCATCAGCAAGGCGCCGACCGCTATGGCGCCGACGCGCAGGCCATCATGGATTTCCAGTGCAGGCGTGGAGATGTCCCACTGGCCCCGGGTGTATTCCATGGCGGGCAAAATGATTTCAAGCACGAAGGTGGCGACCACCAGTTCAGCGCCGAGCGTGACCCATAGCTTTGTCTGTGGTTGTAGCCGATCCACCAGCGTCGTCAGCCGCATGTGTTCGCCGCGCCGCAAGGCAATCACCGCGCCCAGCATCGCAAGCCACAGAAACAGAATGGAGGCCAGTTCGTCGGACCAGGTGAGAGGCGAATCGAACACATAACGTGAGACGACACCGGCCAGCAAGATGACGATTTCAAGCGTCACGAGCAATGCGGCCGGCACCTCGCTGACGAGAGCGAGGACGCGCTCCATCCGATGAAAGAAGGGATGGCGTTTTGCCGCGCCCGCCTCGGTCGAGGGGGCCTGGCCGGTTGCGGCTGTCTGCATGGCGATTCCCGGTGTTACCTCTGCCTGTTACGTCAGCCTGGCGGCGTGGCCTGGCGGCGTGGCATGATCCGGCAGCCTGACGGCCCGGCCTGATAGGGCAGGCCGTCACGGCAGCCGTGTTACGTGTTACTCCAGTTTGCCGGAAACCTTCTCAAGCAGCGCCCAGGCATCGGCGCCATATTTCTTCTTCCAGTCGGCATAGAAGCCCGACTTGCGCAGGACCGCGCGGAAGGCATCGGAATTGACCTGGTTGAAGGTCATGCCCTTGGCTTTCAGCTCGACTTCCACCGAATTGTTAAGCCGGCGCACGTCGTCGCGCTCCGACACGCCGGCGGCGTTGATGTGTTTGGTGATGATGTCCTGCAGGTCCTTGGGTATCGCTGCCCACTTCTTGCTGTTGGCGAGGAACCAGAAGCCGTCCCACATGTGGTTGGTCATGGAGCAGTATTTCTGCACCTCATACAGCTTGGCGGTCTGGATGATCGCGAGGGGGTTTTCCTGGCCTTCAACGATCTTAGTCTGCAGCGCCGAATACACCTCGCTGAAGTTGATCGAGGCTGGCGAAGCGTCCAGCGACTTGAACATCGACGTCCACAGCGGGCTGACCGGCACGCGGATCTTGAAGCCTTTCAAGTCGGACGGTTGCGCGATCGGGCGCGTCGAACTCGTGATTTGCCGGTAGCCGTTGTCCCAAATCTTGTCGAAGGCGTGCAGGCCGGCCTTGGCTATATTGCCGCGTACAAAGGCACCAAGCTCGCCGTCCATCGCGGACCAGACTTGCGAGTAATCCTTGAAGGCGAAGCCGATGCCGTTAATGGAGGCAACCGGCACCAAAGTCGACAGGATCAGGCCGGACAAGGTCATGAAGTCCATCGCGCCGGAGCGCACCTGCGACAGCATGTCGGTGTCGGAGCCAAGCTGATTGTTGGGGTACACCTGAATGTCGACCCGCCCCTTGGTCTCCTTGCGGATCGCGTCCGCCGCTTCCTTGGCCCGCACGTTCAGCGGATGGACCGCAGGCAGGTTGCTGCCGAACTTGAGCGCGAACTCCGCGGACTGGGCATGAGCGAGTCCCGTGAGGGAAGCGCCGGCGGCGCCGAGTGCCAGACCGCTGGCCTGGGTCAAGAATTTGCGACGGGTTTGCTGCGACATCGATGATCTCCTGGGGTTCTCGCGTTATTCGCGCGGGTTGCTGGTCTCGCGTTGCTAGTCTCGCGATTCTCGTGGTGTTTCACTTCCTGGTCCGGCCGGGCCGGCATCGCGCCATATTATAAACGGTGGTCCGGGTGCGCCGGTGCCGCACTGCAATGTCACTGCAATACTGTTAGTTGGCTGGAATGAACAGTCTGATCGGTTGCGTTACTAATCGGATTCATCTCGCTCCAGTACGGACGCCGGGCGGAAAACGCAATTCCATGGGCATGCCGCTGGAACGCCGCTTCCCGGGCTAACCCATCATAAGGACCCGCCATGACAAATCCCACTATCCCGTCGTCTGTCCGGGTCTTGCGCCGCGACGCGGACGTACCTTCCGGTTCCAGGCGTGATTCCCCGGTTAAGACGCTTCAGCAGTTTGAACAGATGATTAGTGCGGCGCATAAAGGCAGTACCGTTGCTGGCCGCGTAGTGCTCGATTCCAATGGCAAGGAATTCGCGATCAACCTTTACATCCGCAACCCGCAACGCAATCTGGTGAAGAAGCTGTGGGATTTTGCGCGTGGACACGATATCGAGCGACGTGGCAATGCCAAGCGGGCAGTGGAACGGTTGCTCGCTCGCTTCGAGGCGGAGCCAGGGGCAACCGAATCCGTGAGGCAGATCCGGGCTCAAATGGAGGGCAAGAAGGACCTGAAGACAACGCCCGCATTGCAGAAAGCGGTCGGACGGCTCGCCGCGGGAAACCTGGCGGCGGAGGCCTGCATCAAGGACTTCGTCGCGCTCAAGCCCAGCGATTCAAGAGCTCTGAAAGCACAACTCGGAAGCATCAACGCCAGGACAAATCGGGCTCAAGATCTCGATCCCCAGACACTTTCGGCAATGCAGGCGTACGTGAGTAATCGCCTTGCCGTGCAGTCGCACAACAAGGTGGCACTGGACCCTAAGAGGCTGGAAGTGCTGGACCTGAAAACCGAAAGCGCCAAACTGCCCCCCCTGAAAAATAGTGAACTGGAACGGGTGGCTGAGTTCGCAAAAATATGGCTGGACGCATACCGCAAGGACCCCAATCTTGTACCGAACAATCCAAACCCTCAGGACCGTGCCATGCAGGTCCCGACTTGGAGATCCGAGGTGCATGACATCGTTTTGGCTTTCGCGAAAGCTCGCCCGGATCTAATGGACGAAGTTATCGGCGCGCGCCATACGCCCGATTCCTTGAAGTTAGCGGAATTCAGGGAGTGCGCGATGCTTTTCGGTCTTCCGTTACCTAAAGGCGAGCTCAAGCGAGAGCTTGCGCCCAGGCTGAACCAGCTTGGGACCGCATTGCAGAAGGAAATTTACGAAAACCCCGAAATCAAACTCCTGTTTGAAACCAGTGACCCCAAGGCCTTCAAGCAGTATTTGTTCAGGGAGTTCATTGCGCAGACGGGAACACCAGTCAATCCCGACGGCAAGCCGCAGGTTGCAGCGCCTCTAAGCATCACTTTCCTGCAACTTTGCCGGCGTGCCGGCGCAGCCGCCGACTATCTTTACCTCGACGTACTAAGCAAGCTGCCAGACCGGCTGGACCTGAACTACGGCAACGAGATGTCGCGCCTGCTCGACCTCATGGACGCCGGGAACCGCGCGCCAAGGGAGAAGCGGGTCAAAGACGATATACGCCGGGTCGATGTGCATGGGAAGGGCTTCAAACTCGGTAATGTGAAGTACACCAGGGTTACCGAGCTAAGGGACATGCAGCAATTCACGATCTTCCAGGACAAGGATAGAAATCGTGTCGCCGTGCGGACCATACCCAAGACGATTAACGAAAAGCCAAACCCCGATTACGACAAGCAGTTAGTCGCGTTCCGAAGCGGCGCCCGCATGCATAGCCAGCTTTCCGCTGCAGGCGATAACGCTGCGATAGAAAGCCTCGCGATCATACCGGGCCCCAACGGGGAGCTGCTGCATGTCGTGGAAATGCCGGTTCGCGCTTTGAGTGAAGTGCCGGGCGACGCGCCGGCACCCGGAGAGCGAGTCGGGAATCGGTGGAATGAAATCAGGCTCGCGTTTATCGGTGCTGTGGAAGCGGTCGCCAGTGTCCATCGGCGAAACGTGATTCACCAGGGTTTAAGCGAGGACAATTTCGGAAGTGTGCTTCGAAACGGGGAAAGCCGCTTCGTGCTTACGGGTTTCGATTCGGCCGCAAAAGGGAAAGCGCATAAAATCTTCGAACCTCACGCGGCATCGTTCGAGTATGCAGCGCCTGAAATGGTCCGGTTGCAATATTCAAGCGAGCTTGAAGCTCCACATCCGCTTCCCGATCTCTTGGCCACACAGAAGGCCGACATGTGGGCGCTTGGTGTCATGCTGTTCAAAATGCATGTCGGGAAAGCGCCCTTTGAGGAGCCGACGGACCGCGGGCTATTGCCCTCGGACCTTGAGCCCTACAATAATTTCCGCTATAAGACGCCGCAGTTAAAGGCGATTCCTGCCGAAGCACAAGACCTCATTCGAAGACTGCTTAGCTGGGATCCCGCAGCCCGGCCAAGTGCGGATGATCTGCAAAAAGATCCCTATTTCGATCGGAAAAACACTATTCGTGCCGCTGCATTAACCGGCCTCGCCGCTATGCAGCGGCGCAAAAGTTCAGACCCCAATAATGCCGTGGCGACTAACGCGACTACGCCTGCGCCGGAGTCCTTGTTTAAGTCGTACGACCAGTCTTTCGAGGATTCCCATGTTCGCGACAATGACGAATCGGAAGATGTTGGCGTGGCCATCAGGAAGCGGACGAACGTCAGGACGTCATCGTATGAATCGAGCGAAGACTCCTTCCCGGATTCTCATGTGAGCCCTCGTTCAAACCACACAGCCGATAACATCGATGGTGCGGACGGCAGCGACTCTCGGATCAGTGAAGGGTCTGACGATCAGCTCTATGGCAGTCATGGAATCGGTGTGACCCTGCACGCTCCGACCGTGAAGGCCAGCAAGGATCTGGAAGCGGTCATGAACTGGCCCGATGACCAGATCAAGCGGTTTGCGGGACTTTTTGGATGCAACACCGATGAGGTTAAGGTAATCATTCAGTGCCTCGAAGCGTTTAGTGGCCAGACGGCCGCTGCGCCCGCCCTTGCGACATTCTCCCGGTTCGCCATCAGGTTTATCCCATTCGTAAATGAGCAGAGCCGCTCCACGTCACCTGCGTACGCAGCGATATTGGCTGTAGTGAACGCGTTCTATAAGGCTAACCCGCATCTTCAGGGCGAACCACACGCAAAGTCCGGTCCCTTCGCGCTTGAAGGCATCCTGCCATCCGGTGAAGAAGGGAGTGAGGCCGAAAGCACCGACGGTGAAGAATCCTCCACTGGTAAGGCGTCATCGGGAAGCGACGCATACGGCACGACACGCATCGCACAGGGCATGGATGATCTCGACGGTGGTACCACTCGCCTGCTGAGCCCGGCAATTGGCGGAGCGCCGGGCGGAGACATCGCTGCAGCGGTGCTTCACGCGGCACGTCACGACGACGGGTTTAATCGGCCTGAGCCGGGCTTGGGCAAGCCACCTCGCCAGTTCAGAAGAATTACGACGGACAGGAACGATGTGTTTACGGCAGCGCCGCCGTCTTCGACCGCTGCGGCAGCGACGTCTGCAAGAGCAACTGCTGCCACAGCGACAGCCACAACTGCCACAACTGCAACAAAGGCGGCGAAAGATCCTCACAGCTTGAAGCGCTTCGTCGACGCGCAAGACCTCGTGATCGACAGCGTCCGCAAAGAACTCAGGAGCGGCCGAAAGCAAAACCACTGGATATGGTACATATTCCCCCAAATTGCCGGGCTGGGACTCAGTGAGAACTCGAAACGATACGCGATTTCCAGCCTGGACGAAGCGAAAGCGTACCTTGCGGACCCGGTGCTGGGCAGCCGATTGGTCGAATGCTGCAACCTGATGCTCAAAGTAAAAGGCGACTCGGCATTCGCTATCCTCGGCTCGCCGGACGACGTGAAGTTTCAGGCATGCCTGACACTGTTCTCCCGGGCGGGGAGTGACAATCCCGTCTTTGCGCAATGCCTCGATAAATTTTTCGATGGAGTTGCTCACCGCCGCACCAATCAGACGCTCGGCAAATAAAGGCGGAGTTGTGAGCCGCAGCATCGGAATCTTGACTTTATCAGTCTCCCTCCAACTCCAGACTGGAGGGAGGACGCCGCGCCAGATTTACATGCCAATGCGTCCAACGAAAGCCGATCAGGGGCAGCCTTCCGTTTCCACCGCCGCGTCTCCGATTGCTTCCGCTTCGGCAAAGCCTTCCGCATCAATGCGTCTGAAGCCACGTCCTTCTGCAATGGATGCTGAGGATTCATGGGCGTCCAGTCGAAAGTCAGACTATTTAGACGGATACCGATTAGCACTCGCCGTTTTATGAACGGATATCGATCCATTGTTACTCATGTGTTGAGTCCGGCCGATCCAGGCTGGTGTCGTAGCACTCCACCTTGACGGCTATCCACTATGGGCAAAAGCATCTCCGTATTCCACGCGAATACATCGACTACATCCGCTACAGCGAAACCAGACATAACCGGCAAGTCCATAAAGAAAATGTCGGAGAAGTTGCAGGAGGCGGCCGCTGAAAAAGGGGCCGGCGCCACGGTCTCTGGTCGACTGTCACAAGATGTGAAGCAGTCCGAAACGAAGACGTACTTTTATGTCCGCGCGGGCCACAGGAGCCTTCCCACGCGCTTCTGGGAAGCGCTAACCCTGAAGGATATTACGCAGCGCAAGGCCGCCACCGCCGCAGTCGAGCATCTCCTGCAGCGGTTCGAGGACCAACCGGATGCGCAACAGATCCTGAATGACGTCCGGAAGGAAATGCGGCATTCCAGGCAGGAGATCAAGGCCGAAACCTTGCAAATCGCGCTGGATGCGCTGGTAAAAAAATTCGACGCCACCGACGGTGATCGCAGGCGGATTCTGAGACTCCACGATACCGTCGATGATGGCGACGACTCCGAAAGTTCGGCCAGTGAAGAAGCTGACAATTGCGCCATTCCCACATTGGCTGCACAGACCGGTCTATCAGAAAAAGGCATCAGGGCAATGCGGGACCATGTCCAGCATCGACACAATCTCTTGCACGGAAGCGATATTGACGCGACGTCGTCGCCGATCGCTGTCAAGGCCCCGCCTTCGCGAAAAGTCGTGGCGAAGTTTGCTCGTCAGGTTTTGAAATACGCAGCCGAAACACCCCATGCGCTCGGGCCCAACATGCGGGCGTTATATTTCGAGGCAAAGGCCTTCGCCAGCACCCACCCTGACTTGATGAACCTGCGGCCTGGAATACTGCATACGCCCACGCTCTGGCAAGAGCCAGCCTTTGCCGATGCGGTGAAACGGTTGGGTACGGGGGAGCTTGATGAAGACAAGCTCGATGAAGCAGCGCAAAAGCTTGCAGGCGTGATCAACGACCAATTGAAGGAAAACATCGACCGGACCGCGCCATTTGCAACCCTGAGCGCGCTGTTTGCAACTCAGGGCGCGCAATACCGGCTCGAGCTGTCGAAGGCGCTGATGGATGCCGTCGCAAGCCAGAGCGAGAAGGCGAAGGATTCGGAACGCGCGCAGCTGAAGATCCCGCTTCCCGACCTGTTGCAGCGGCTGGACAGGTTTTCAGCTGCGGTGCTTTCGCATGCGCAGAAGGGGTACGAAGCCTACTTCGATGGCGACTCCCTCATTGAATATGCTGCGGACGGCGAGCGGAAAACCTGGACTCGGGACGTGGAGCCAAGCGCGGCGGATGGCGCGCCGGGTACCAGCCTGTACCGGAACGGCAAAGAGACCATGCTGGTTAAGGAGATCGACGCCGGTCCTGATTCACGCCCGGGGGCTGCACCGGTCGACCCTCACCATGCCACCCGGGAAGTACTGCGACACATGGAGATCAATCAAAGGGCGCCAGGCCTTGCGCCCGACGTGTTGATTACGCCTTCTACGAATGGCAAGGTGCGTCTCGCCATGGAGCGGCCGGCGTATGGGAACCTGGGGCAGTTCATCAATTCCCAGTTGCGGGGCGACGTCCGCCGCGCGGAGGGCGCGCGCACGATGTGCAAGGGAGTCGCGAATGCCCTGAACGAACTGCATCAGTTGAAAATGGCGCACGGGGATTTGCGTCCCGAAGACGTGGTGCTGGCGCTTGAAGGCGACGACGTCGTCGTGAAGCTCACAAATTTTGGCGCCGCGCATACGGGTGCATTCATGTATGCGCGGGAAGACGTGGTCACCAGTTCACATCGAAAATCGCCCGAACGGCTAACGGCGAGGGCCACGACGCAAAATCCGGACGGGGCAAGCTTCTCTCCGCAGAAGGACGACGTATGGGCGTTCGGCTTGATGGTGTACCGGATGTTTTCTCCTGACGGGCGCTCGGCGTTCCCAGAGTCGGAAAGTGGCCTTAAAGAGGCTTTGAAGCTGTACGGGACCAGGTACTTGCAAAAAGAATTCTGGCGCGGCCTGCCTGATAAGCCCAGCCTTCCGCGAGAAGCACGGGAGTTCATTGGCTGGGTACTCAATCCCGACCCGGCAAAACGGCCGTCGATGGCGGACGTCCTGAACCATGCCTTTCTCGCGAAAGAGCCTGATCAGGGTGCGATCGAG
>JAQGMR010000075.1 GCA_028292265.1 Herminiimonas sp. | reverse complement strand
TATCCAGTCTTCCACGCTGACGTTGACGTCCGGGGAAGGCGACAACGTACTTACAATCAACATAAGAAACGCCAGCCAAGAAGCGCGGATATTAGTTCCGGCGACAAGCTCGTTAGGGCTGAGCATCGAGATAACTAACGCCAAAGTAAAACAGCATGATGAAGCCGTGGATCTGCTCCAGCAGATTGCAAACTCCCTCTTCTTCTCGATAGACCTTCAGAAGGGCACATATCTGTCGTTAATTCGAAATCCTTCGAGAGAAAGACGGGATCGTCCGCACGCAAACGATCTAGAGATTCATTTTCCCCGCCATGTGTACGATAAGGCGCCAATGGATCTATATTGGTATGCACGATCGGCTACGAATATGCCACTACTTCAGTTTTTGGCATATTACCAAGTATTGGAATACTACTATCCTGTATTTTTTAATGCGGACATAAGTAGGCGAATACGTGCTCAGATAAAAAACCCTGCATTTCGTGTCGATAGCGAATCGGACATTTCCCGCGTCGTATCAACTATAAAAACGAAAGGCCCGGGTTCAGGATCGGAAAGAGAACAACTCAAGGCTACGCTCAGGGAGTGTATCGAAAATGATGATATCCACGATTTCGTAAATCAGAGCCCTCAGCGCGCCGCGTTTTTCAACTCGAAGGCCAAGGGGATTACCGCGAATCTGCTAAACACCGCGAACAAAACGACCGAATTGTACATTCAGGCCGCTGAGCGAATTTATAGTATCCGGTGCAAGATCGTCCATACAAAGAGTGATGACCATGAAGGGGAAATTGAGTTGCTTCTTCCTTATTCGAAGGAGGCCGAAAAGCTCGGCGAGGATATTGAATTGGTAAAATTCGTGGCCCAGAAAGTTATGGTGTATTCAAGTAAAGAGGTGCCTATCGTTTAGAACGCCGTGGACATTCCTTCTCCTCGGACATACGGGTTCCATGTTGTGTCAAATTTGTGCCAAAAAGAGCGGACGGCAAGAGCGTTTAAGGGGGTATCTAGATCGGTTTACGCCTTGGCAAGCGTCGTAAGCGGTTGGTTTCATTCCGGTTTAAAAAACGAATGCGCGCTTCGTAATCAGTAGGTCGGACGTTCGATTCGTCTCATCAGCACCAAGAATTAAATACTTAGGCCGCCTTCGTCGCGGCCTTTGTGTTATTCCACTGTAGTCGTGCTCCACTCGATGGCCCGCAGCACGCTGGCACCTTCCATCGCCTACTCCGGCGTACCACTACAATATTTCCGCCTTGATCGCCTTCTTACGGGCCGAAATGAGACTCCTTGTTGAAGCGCGGATGTACACCGTAGAGTCGTTACGATGGAATCACGTAGTCGCGTGACAAGTTCACCATTGTTGCGAGACGCGCATGGTCTTCGGGCAGCTATGGATGGCCGGCTTTTTGCCTAGCGACCGATGAAAGCGCGCTTCCTCCGTCGTTTAGGCAAATGGTTTGCGACATGTTGCACCGGTCGTAATTTCAGAGTACTGTATGGATGCACAGTACGCGGGATTGGCAACCCATATCGCTCGCATTTGTCAGAAGTCGGTGTATGGCACCGGCAAGCACTGCGTGTCGGCTCCTCCTATAATGTTGTGACTCTGAAACCTCCAACGCTGCTGCAAATCGAAGCATGACATGGGCACCCTAGATTCTCAGACGAATAAAGAACCGTGGCGCCGTCGCCTGCTTTTGCCTGCGTACGAGGTAAAGGATGCGGCGCGATACGCGGGGATTACACCCCAGACAATTCTCAATTAGCAAAAAAAGCAGGCGTATCAACACTCGATGTTGGGCGCGCGCGAACAACGCCAAGCCCTTTCCTACTTGCAGCTGATCGAAGTCGCCGTAGTGGCGGCCATGCGTCAGGCAGGTGTATCTCTGAAGGCAATTAGAGATGCGAAGGACTATGTTGGCCAGAGATTGAATTCTGAATACCCATTTGCAGAATTCAAATTCAAGAGCCACGGTAAGGACCTGCTTATGAACTTGTCCGACTTTGACCCTGGTCAGTCGCCGGACAAGTTGATCGTCGTCTCGAAACAAGGGCAGTTAGGTTGGCGCACAATTGTGGACGAGCGGCTTAAACAATTCGAATACAGCAACGGTCTTGCCCTTCGATGGCACGTAGGCGGTCTCGATTCGCCGGTTCGCATCGATCCCCAAGTCTCGTTTGGCGCCCCCGCTGTTAACGGCATCCCGACGTGGATCATACGTGGACGTCTAGAAGCCGGCGAAAGCATCGATGAAATTGCTGACGATTTCAGCCTGAAAGTGGCCGATGTCGAAAAGGCGCTTCAGTTCGAGGGCGTTGCATTTCAACATCGGTTGCTTTTACCTTTGGGGCGCTGCTGCCCCGACTGCGGAAAAGGCGAGGGTATTCTTGACTGCGTATCCGCGCATACTGAAAGCGATAAAAGAGACGCCCAAGCCGTTCATTTTTGATATCACCAAGGGCGGGAACTTGAGACGAATGGGCATCTAGCGATGGCTCGTTCGTGCAACGAATCCCTGGTACGACACCGGCGAACCCGAGCGGCCATGATGCACACTAGTCGCATAAGCTCGGCGCCAAAAGGCGCTAAGCGCTGGACGGAATAAATCAACTTCGGTTCAAGAACGGAGGCAACCATGGACTCACCCCCAAACAGCCAAGATGCTGATGTTTCCGCCATCAAGGAACTGATGAGCAAGGAGCTGAGTCTTTCATGGGGCCCCGACAAGGATCCGAACTGGGATGCGTTTGCCGGCACGTTCCTGCAAAGCGCAGCGCTTTTTCCTGCAGCACGTCCAGTCAGGGCGCAAACTTTGGACCACTTCATCGAACGCATGAAGCGATTGCAAGCCGATGGCAAGCTCGGGACGTTCAACGTCACGCCTCTGGGATGTGAGGTGCGTGTCTTCGGCAATGTGGCAGTCGCCTTCGCTGCATGTGAGTTGCAAGAAAACGAATCAACCACCAATCGCGAGGTAAACGCAACTGTTCTGGTCCGCGAGAATGGCATGTGGCGCATCGCTGCTCAGGCTTGGGATGTTGAAACAGACGCATGCAAAATTCCCAAACATCTCGCGCAGCGCGATGACTCTTAACCCGTATTCAGCGTAGCCTTGCGAGGTTGAAATCAAGAAGCCCGCAGCGTTTGCCAACGCGAACGCAGTAGTGCTATTCAAAACAGACCTTTCACCGTAGCGAGACGCTTCTCGCGTAAACCGGTGCAACGTCCACTCCAATCTGCCTCAACCGCAAACCAAACAATGCATCCAGACGACACTGACGACCAAACCCCCTCCCTTATCCAGGAACCACGCCTCTGGCGCGACGATGGGTGGACCGCGCGCGTGATCAAGAACGATGACGACGAAGGCTGGGCGGTCGAGATGATCAAGGACGGCGAAGCCGAGCCGGCGCTGGTCGGTCCGTGGACTATGGGTCGCGACAAGAAGAATCCGAAGCCGCTTGATTCGCCGGCCTTTTATACGCTCGTGAAGACCGCCTCCGAAGTCCTGCGGCGCCACGAGCAGCAACTACACGCGATGCTGCACAAAAGCCTCCGTGTTACCGGCGACTTTGGATCGGTGAACGTAACGCTGGACATCGTGCCAGACGAGGACGATCCCTATGCGCTGTTGACGGCACATGACGAGCAAGGAGAGCAGTTGGCGCAGGTGCGCGTTGCCGCTTCCTTCAAGCTGAGTGTGACGAGCGCTACGTCGTGGATCGAGAAGGGCTATCCCCGGTTGCAGTAATTCCACGCGGTACGCGCTTGGCCGGACGCCTTCAGTCTTTGGGCGTCCGACAATGTCATGCCGCCGAATTTCGCCTTCCAGGTGTAGTACGTTGCATCACTGATGCCGTACTTCTTGCAAGCTTTCCACCGGCGCACACACCTTTCGCCTGGCTTGCACTCTCATCCAACATTGGCTTACACATTGATCGTTAGCGTGGTGCAGCTCGCATCTCCCACAGTGAATTCCTGTCCACTGCAAACGCAGTCGCTGCACGGGCGAACATCTCTCTAAATATTTTCCTCGTAGTCCACGAAATTTCTAAACACTTCTTTTTCCTTTAATCCCCGAACTCTAAACTCCCTGCACGTCGATGGAACGCGCCCCGCTAACGGGCCGATCCGTTTCCGTCAAACGACCGCCGCATCATCGACTTTCAAACGGGGAAATCATGAAAAGAAACGACGAATTTGATGTCGATGCACGCTATCCAGATGCACCGGAGCGCCGCCAATTCCTGCGCAAGATAGCAGCCACGACGGTCGCGCCGCTCGCGTTGTCAAATGGAAGTACCGCGCACGCCACGCCATCTCTGGCGTTTTCACCCGCGGCGTTCGATGCCACGCAAAATTCCGTGCTGATCTGGGTCGGCGGCAAAGAGAGCATTAAGGTGCGCGTGGAAGTGGCCGAAAGCGCCGCGCCGGACCGCTTTGGCGCTGGCCCAACGGCAGAACTGATCAAGTCGGCGGATTATTGCGCAACCGTTTCACTGACCGGCCTTGAGCCGGGAAAAGGCTGGAACTACCGGATCGTTGATGTGGAGTCCGGCAAGCCCATAGGCGAGTCCGGCACTTTCAAGACCGCACCTGCGACGCCCGCGCCTTTCACGTTCGCCTTCAGCGCCGATATGGAAGAAAGCTACCGGCCGTTCAAACTATTCGACGTCATCGCAGGCAAGCGGCCAGATTTTTTCTTGCACCTCGGCGACACCATTTATGCCGATCATCCGAAGAAGGGATTCAATCCATCCCTGTCGCTCTACCGCGCCAAGCACGCGGCTAACCGCCGCGACCAGCACCTGCAGAATTTCATGGCGCAACACGTGACCTATGCCGTGTGGGACGACCATGAAGTCGAAAACAATTGCCACGCCGGACATCCGCACATGGAAGAGGGTTTGCAGGCCTATCGCGAGTATTGGCCGTGCCGGTCGGTTGACGGTAATGCGCTGTACCGGCAATTTACATGGAGCGGTGTCGATTTCTTTATGCTCGATACGCGCCGCTATCGTAGCCTGCAAACGGCCGACGATGGCCCTGAAAAAACCATGTTGGGAGCCGCCCAGAAGAACTGGTTCAAGGATGGCATCAAGGCGTCCACGGCACCGTTCAAGTTTGTCATGACTTCCATACCGTTCCATGGCGCCGGCCCGGATTCGTGGGGTCAGTACCTGCGCGAAAGAGACGAGTTGGTCACATTTATCAAGACAGAAAAAATTGGCGGCGTCATATTCCTGACCGGTGACTACCATGTGGCGCGCGACTGGACCAATGCCAAAACCGGGCTGGCGGAATTCATGGCAGGGCCTATTGCGACCTTCACCTATTACCAGGTGTCTCCTGCTGCGCGCGACCGGTACGAAAAAGCCGGCAGCTTTCACTACGGCGATGGGTTCAATTTTGGGTTGTGGAACGTTGATCCGGTGGCCGGCAAAGCGCGTATCGAGTACATCGGCGCGGGCGGCGAGAGTTTATTCAGCAAGGAGTTGAAAGCCTAAGGCGCGTTTAACTGGGCAAGGCCGGTGCTGCGTCGTGTCTGGCCTGGGTTGCACGTTGCGGCGACCGGGATGCGCCTCTGTACCGAGCGGGATTTCTCGTGTGCTCACCCAAACCACGCTTGGCCTCGCATCTTAACCTCGCTGCTTAACTTCGTCTGACAGCAAATGAGCCATGGCAGCCTTGACCAATGCGTCGATGTTTTCATCTTTCTCCATGTCGCTCTGCACGTTCTCCACCAGCTCGTAAAACTTCGGGTCGTGCATTAGCTCCTTCCCCAGACGCGCCAAGAGCGTGGACTCAAGGAATATCCGGAATGCCTTCCGTCCGCGCCAAGGATCGTCCGAAGCAATACTCCTGATCCGCAGGCCAATCAGCGATTCCAGATCGAGCTCGGCAGGCGCTTTAGCTGGGCGGCTTGCTCGCGTACGTGTCGGTGCCGCCGAACTTGTCGACGCGCGCGCAGCAAGCCGGTCCTGAATCACTGAGACCAAATGCCCGACCGACAGTGTTGACGACGTCATGGAAGGTTTGCTTGCAAGTCGACCAGTTACGGCCCGTTACCGGTATAGGCTGACAGCAAAACATGCGGCGTACCGTCGCGCGTTGCACCTTGATCAACTGCGGCTGCCGCGATGGTGGCGTGGATACGCTCCATGAGTTTACGCATGTCTGCATTAAGCGGCGGATTGGAGGCGTTGAGCGTGATACCGCGTTCCAGACAAGCCAGCGCATTGGCAAACTCATTGTGAACGAGATGGATCAGGCCGGCAGCGAAGTGCGCGAACGGATCGGTTTCGTCAAGCTCTAATAGCGGCGAAAGGATTTTCGCAGACTCAGGCCCATCGCCCATGGTCAAGACCAGCAGTCCATGCTGGAAGCGGGCAACCGAGAGTGCAGGATTCAGGCTCACGGCGCGTTCGAACTGGTGGGCCGCGTCTTCGAAGCGTCCCATCTGCGCATACTGCGCGCCCAGCAGATAGCATGCCCGGCTACTGGCGTCGCTGCGCGATGCGGCTATTTCGAGGCTCGCTACCGCGGCGGCCGATTCACCCCGGCGCAGCGATTTCACCGCCATTTCGAAGAGCACGTCTTGGGGTAGGGAGTCGACCATTGTCGTAGATGTCATAAAGTCCTTTTACAGGGTAGCGCCGACCGCACAGGAAGTCGATCCGGATTGCGCCGGATAGAGAGATTCCCAGTACGGCGCCTGGCGAAATCCAAGAAGTGCGGACTTGCCCGGTTGTGCGGTGACGCGGTCGACAACGCCGGCTTGCCATAGCAGGTAGCTGACGAACTTCGAACAATTGTTGTCCGCGAGACTGAACACGTTCCTGAACCGATACGTCTTGCAAAGCGCGTCCAGATGCTGGTAGAACGCTGTGCCCCGTTGCGGATCTGCGCAATGCCACTCCAGTCGCGGAATCTGTCCGAACCAGAGGCCATCCGGTGTTCGGTCGCTAATGAAGGGCGCGGGGCATCGACTCGGCGTTCCAGGCGCGCCGAAGTGCCTCCAGCGTGCAGGGCCGCCTGCAACGGCATGCTGATAGGAGAGGGTCTCGGCGTCTGAGATTTCAACTGTGCTCCAGCGGCCATTGTGGCAAACGCTCAGCCACGAATGACGGCCACCCGGCACGAGCCCCTTGAGCCCACACGTGCGTGCGCTTAACAGGACTATGCCGCCGGCCTCACCGACAGTGTCGAGCAGGCCGCTGCTGGCGGTCGAGTGCCTGCGCCAATCTCCAAGTGTCAGACCAAGAAGTCGCATCAGGCCTCCACCTGCATCTTGTAATAGTTTTCATGTTGCCGGTCGTATGCCAGTCGCCAGGCACGGCGATCGGTTTCGAAGTCCCCAGTGGGCCGCGGGTCATGCAGCATATGGCCGTAGCGGTCTGTGCCACGGATCATGACGGTGGATTCTGGGGCATGGATCGCAATGGGTTTTGCCTGCGTTGAGACGAAAATCATGCCGCACGCAATTCTGGTCCGCTTGCTGCGGTTGGCCTGCGAACCGTGGATCATATGCGGGTGGTGCATCAGGAAATGTCCCGGAGGCACCTCGACCGGCACGCTGTTGCGGAGCGGATTGCCATGGGCGATTGTCTGCCCCCGCATCAGCAGGTTGTCGCGAGTCCGGATATCGTCATGGCGGTGCTGGCCATTTCGATGCGAGCCGTTGACATACCGGATACAGCCCATCTCCTCCGTGGCGCCGCTGAAGCATAGCCAAACCGTGACCGCCAGGTGCTTCGGCGCGAAGTTCCAATAGGTCGCGTCCTGGTGCCAGCTCACCCGCTTTTCCGTTTCAGGATATTTGATCCAGAACAGCGTGTCCCAGCAATGGAAGTCGGGGCCGAGTACTGCTTCCACCGCATCGCCGATTTGCGCATTGCGCGTCAGCTCATCCATCCAGGGGAACAGCACATTGGTCTTGCAGCGGTAGTCGCTTTGCATCAGATTGTGTTCGGCCTCGGCATCCATCAGGCACTGGAGATAGCGCCCATTGTCCGATTCATCCAGAGCCGGCAGGGGACCGACATAGCCTTGCGCATCCAGAGCGGTTTTAATGTCTTCAGGTTTCATGTGGTTCCCAGGGCTGCAAGAAGGATGGGTTTAATTCGACAGTGTGGTGGCGTGGATGAAGGCGGCCGCTACGCCCTCGCCAATGTCGACTCTGGCGCCACCGCTGACTCCGCCGGCCAAGTACGAGCCGCCCGAATCATCAACCACCGCGGACGCCGGGCCCTCTGCGGCAGGCAGAGGAGGCGCGCTGTACCAAACCGTCGCGGGTGCGATGCTCTGCGTGGAGAAGTAAGCCTGCAGTTCTGTCAGCGGTATCTTTATGCCTTTGCCGGCATTGAATGCGCGGGCATCCGCGACCGCGGCTTCGGCCAGGGCGCTGGTATGCGCCCGGGCTTCGGCGACTTCGAAGCCGGTAAACTTCGGTCGGCAAATTAGCTCTGGCCAGTTTTCCTTGTAGATCATTGGCTTGATCGTGTAGTTGTAGATTTTCCAGTGGTGCTTCGGCTTCAAAAAAGCGGGAGCGAAGATTGCGTCCTGGGACTCGGAGAACGCGCGCACGAACGGATGCATTACGATCGATGCAATCAGTTCAGGGCTGTACATGAAAAATTTCGTAGTTCCAGCAAGCCGGTTTTGTACCAGGTATTGCAGGATTGGAGTCGGCTTGAACTCCCACGACAGCGGGCCGACCTCTTTTTCAGCCGACCGGTAACGGGTGAACTGCGGATCGCCGCCACCCATAATGAAGGTGTTCTCCAGACCGACCTGCTGCTGCAGCCAGAGCTGAATCATGGTGCGAGCATTCGAAAAGCTATATCGCCTCGCGTACTGGACCGCGGCACCGGAATAGAACTCTTCAAGGTCCAGAATGAAGATCCGCGGCGACAGGTTGAAGCGGTAGCAGAACTGGAACGCTCCGCTTACATCGTGCAGGTTCATGCCGTTTTTCATCATCACGATGCAGGGAGTGAAATCGACACCGCATTCCCGCAACGCGAGGCACACCGCCTGGCTGTCGCTACCGCCGGACAGGCCGACAAAAATGCGCCCACGTGCCTGCGCCGCGATCTTGCCGGCGGCGTAAATGCATTCTTCGCGAAAGCTTTTCGGCGCACGACTGGGCCGGCCGAATGACACCTTGAACCGTTGACCGCTGCAGGGCTTGTTGAACCAGTCCGCGGATTCACCCCAGCCCCAGCGGTAGTGGTTGCGTTCGCTGTATTCGAAGTCCGGTTCGGAGAGCGTCATTTTCTTACTTGGAAAATTAAAGTCGCCGAGGAATTCAATGCATCACCGCGACGACAGGGATGGGCTCTGCCGCGGGGAACATGGAATCGATGACCAGTGTATAAACCAGGGGATGCACAAAGGGATTCGAATTCATTTCCAGTACCCACAGGCGGTTGTCCGCGTCGAGAATCGCGTCAACGGTAAACAGGGTGTCCTGGCGTGCTCCAGCGGGAATGCCTTCCCAGAGCGCTGTGCCGATCGCAGTGAGTTGCGGCTCGAGTTCGGCTGGCATGCGGGCACGTAGATTCACGACCTGCCGATAGGACGGCAACGCCAGTTCGCTCGCATAGCGGAAGTCCGCCAGTAGCGGCTGCCGGTATGGCAACACGGTGTCGGCAGAGAGGCCCTGGTAGGCAGCCATTTGGCTCACCTTGTCGATTGCAGTTTTTTCCAGCCGGCTTTGGCGTGAGCGGTCTGACAAGGGCCGCTTCTGGCCTCGCAGTCGCCTGAGGACCAGCCCTGCGAGAGTGGAGATGCCGTCACCAATCAGGGTTGGCATGGTGTCCTGCTCGAGGCAAACCGGTATCGCGTTCCAAAACCACGCCTTGATGATCTTTCCTCGTATCAGGCTTTCGAAATATTCACCGTTAGCGAGATCGAGTGCAGTGTCCCCACTGCTTTTGAAGGGGCCGCGGATCCAGGTGCCAAATGAGGAGACGCTGCGCTTTACAATGACATCCCGCATGTCGACATTCGGATCGACTGAGTAGTCTGGTGTTCGAATGTCATGCGCCCGCGCATAAGCCTTGAACGCGAGCTTGCTCGACGCGATTTCCCAACGCTTGTTGTAGTAGGGCAGCCAGCCGATAAACTGCCTCGCATTCATGCCGAACGTCTGCGTGTATTGCCTGACGCCGGCCGTGACCGCGAGAAATTGCGGGGTCAACACCTTGTCCTCGCCGCCACGGCGAATCAGCACCGAAAAGCTGGCGATGCTGAGTATCGCTTCACCACCCGAGCGGTCGACAGACTTCTGAAGGTGCTTGAAGTGCTCCAGTAGATCGCCTTTCGAAGCAGCCATGATGCGTCAACCGCCCATCGCAAAGAAGCCCCGCGCGCGTCGCTTTCCCAATGTTGAGTGAATAATCGGAATACTCTCGTTGCCAATACGGTCAAGACTGATCGCATGCACAACAGGGAACCGAACATCGTCGTCCTGTTCATGTATTGGGGTGAGCCTGCCCAGCAACTGCTGGCCCTCATTGTTAACAAACACCACCGACTGAAAAATCGCGCCCTGGTTAAGCAGGCCATCGAGTTCCTGCGGCGTCAGGCAGGCCGAGATAAGGTTGACGCTCGCTGGGTGGTTATCGTACAAATCGGACAACGCAGTATCACTGGTAATGACGGCGTTAAGCGGATACAGGTTCAGCATGGCACTTCTCCTTTTTTTTAAGCCAAAGATTCAGCGTGACGAAGGCGTACAGAAGCGAAGTTGGCAGTTCGGCGCAGGTCCGCGGGTCTGAGAGCCGTTCGATGAGCTGCGCATTAAAGATGCCGGTGTCGTGCAGGCGCTCGAAATCGAGCTTCGACCGGTCGAGCGATTCCAGGTACAGGCGCAGCGGAAGCTGGGTACCTGATTTCTTCCTTCGGGTAATGAGGAGCGGCAGCTGGTCGCCGTATAACTCGGTGAGCGCAATCTTGGAGAAGGGATAGGAGAATTTTCTGTGGTCCGGAACGCTGAATGCGGCTTGATATACCGAGAGCGCCGCAAGAGGATGCCGTACGCGTTTTCCGAACACCTGGCTCGGGAAGTAGCTTTGCGCAAAGATCATGCTGCTCAACTTCTCATGCGTGTTGAGGTAGAAAAGCTTGCGTTGAAGATCGCCTGGATAGGATTGCACCAGTTGTTCACAGTGAGCTTCGGCATACGAGCTCATCTCTGCACCGCGCCGAAAGATTTGCCCAAGCGCGCCAAAGAAACGACCATGCGCCAGGGCGTACAAGCGCCCGAGTGGTTCGTGCGGTTGTCGGTGATGTGCCCAGGTCATCATGGCGTTCTTCGTCCCGCCGAAGAACGTGTCTCCGGCTTCGCCAGTGATGGCCATGTCGCGCGTTGCCGCTGCCAGCGCATATTTGGGCGGAAGCGGCAAGTCGATCACCGGGCCGTTGTGGTGCGCTGTGAACAAATCATGGAGTTGCTCAAAGCGTTGGGGCGCCAGATCCACGTCGCGAATCGGCGCGTTGGCGGCCTTGCCGACGGCGCGCACGAAATGACGTTCGCCGTCGCCGTGCGCTTTATGGATCGCTTCGCCGTACGAGAGCGTGAGCAATTCGGCGCGGCGCCCCTTGGCATTAAATCGCATTGCCATGATGGAGGAATCGAGCCCCCCAGAGCACCAGACATCAATCTTGTCGCTCTGGGCGGCACAGCGGGCGACTTCTTGCTCGATTGCCTCGCCGATGGCTTGTACCGACTCGCAAGACCGTATTGAGACCGGTTTGAACAGGTCGACGCAGGTGAGTTTCGCCGCCTGCCAGAGGTAGCAGCCGGTGGCGCGGCAATTGGTGATCTGTTTGAACAGCGATAGGCCATGGGGTACGAAGCCCATCGTGAAATACAGTGCGATCGACTCTTCCGAAATGCTGAGCGCGCCGCCATGCGCAAGCACTGCGTTGTGGACCGCGACGTAGCTGTCTGAGATCAGGAGGCGATCAGGAAGGCGCGCGCAGGTCAACGGGTAATGGCCCAGATAGTCGCGGCCAAAAGCAACCGTCCGGGCGACTGGATCGACCAGGATCACCTGCCCATATTCAAGCTCACGTATGTCGGCGATGTCCTCCACCCAGCCAGCCCCCGGTGAGTGGTAAAGCGTGCGGTGTCCGAGCCGCTTTTGCTCAAAACCGTGAACGTTGACCGCAAAGTTTTGCAGGTTGATTTCGAACCATCGCATCAGAAGGCCCTCATGTCGTTTGCAGGTACGACAACTCTGCTGCAGAAATCCCATCGACCATCGTCCGGTTGATCATTGGATGGTCCCGATGCGTCGGGCCAAAGTCGCTGTCGGGGTGAAATGCGATGACGCGCATTCGCTCGCCGCGCGTAGCGAAGGCATGCAATCTGCCGGCCGGAATGACGAACGCCATGCCCGGTGCGAGGGCGACGATGCCCGTTTCCGTGTAGCACAGCCCGCTTCCATCAAGCACGACCCCGATCCGCATCGAAGGGTGCGTATGGGCGGTCTGGTCGACGTCGTCATGGAAGCACAGCAGGTTGAGGCAGGCATCGCCGCGCAAAACTGGCGCGATCAGCAGCGAATCGGTGCAGCCATCGATGTAGTTCAGTCGGCCAGCGCTTTCAACCGGGCCGCCAAGCTGAAACACGCCGGTCGTCCCATGGCGTGAAACGACAATGCCTTGGCCCTCTCCAGAAACCGTGCCGCAGCCGGGTGCCGCGAAGTACATGCCGGCCCTGATCGCGAAGGAGCCGGAATTGCAGCGGACCTGCGCTTCGCCGGAAAAGACGAATCCAAAATGCGAATCGCCGTGCGCCAATTCCAGAACGCTATCGGACCATGCGTAGAGCGTCGAAGGAAACTGATCGGTGCGCATGTCGCATAGCAGGCCGTGCCTAAGTGCGAACGGTAGAAATTGCTGTTTTGTTTGCATTTGCCAGTTCTCGTTTTGAAGATTGCTAAAGGCGCCACGCTAGGTCGCCACGACAAAGAAAGCATCGTCGCTTGCAGCACGATGAACGCGGCGCACCTGATAAGCGCTGAGTGCATGGCGGTTCAGAACGCCGCGCCGCGATGTGGTCCTTGGTCCGCATGCCTGTGCCGGTTTCTCCTATCTCGTTTCGCGTTTCTCGTGTCCCTTCTCCGTCGCGGTCCATCTGTTCGCTTATCGATAAGCGGTGTGTCTTTGCGCTGTGACTTCGCAATGGTCTTCACAGTGTTTCCAAACTTTTTCAGAAAAGTTTAGCGAATCACGAAATATATTTTTGCCGGACCGGATTGAAAAATAAATATCGCAAATCGCTAAACTTTTTCGCGCAGCTTTGGATGAATTGCAAAGACGAATTTTTGGGAAGCCATGTTCAGTTGTGCGGCTGCCGGCGTCTTGCAAACAACAATCAGACAGGGCGGCGAACTATGGTGGCGATTGTCAGCGGAAGTGGATTGGGACTCGACACGACGTCGTTTGCGACGCTTGCCGGGCGGTTAGCGACCGGCACCGCCACGCAGGGGCGCAATGGCGAGCGAGCGTACGTCAACGTGGCGACCGGCAACCTCGTGTTGCAAGATCTGGATGACCACCTGGTGGCGCACGGGCCCAGTGTTGACGCGCTTCGCACCTACAACAGCCAAGGCCAGGGAACCGACGACAACCGAGACCGGTGGACACCCGGTTTCTACAAGTCCGTCCACTCCACGGGCCAGCTCAATGAGCCCGGTAGCACAATCGTTCGCGTCGATGGCGACGCGGGCGAGTCGAGATATGACTTTGATCCCGCGCGTGGACTGTATGTCTCGACCGAGGGTGCGGGCTCCTTCGACACCATTGCCGTTGACAGCACTGATGGCTCGCTTCTCTGGACCGATGGCGGAACCGGCGTTCGTGACCGCTATGACGGCAACGGACAGGGACAGCTGTTAAGCATCACGGATCGAAGCGGCAACAAGACCACCTATACCTACGCCATCAGCGGCGTGCTGATGTCAGTGGCCGATGCCAGCGGCGAAACGACTTACCTGGATTACGCGGACCGACTCCTCACCCAGGTCCGCACGGTGGTCCAGACGGACAGCGGTCCGCAAACGATGACCCGCACGCGCTACACCTACGACGCGCTACACCGGTTGGAAACCGTGACCGTGGATCTGACGCCGACCGACAACAGCACCACTGACCTTCGCACCTTCCGCACGAGCTATGCCTACGAGACAGCCTCCGGTGCAGTCTCCATGGTGACCCGGTCCGACGGCACTACACAGTCGTTCAGCTACGTGAGGTTGGGAGCCGAGTACCGCGTGGAGAGCGTTACCGACGGCATGGGTAACACCACCTCCTTTAGCTACGACCTGGCTGGCCGCCGCAGTACCGTGACCGATCCGCTTGGTTTGGTGACTGTGTACGAATACGACGCCAAGGGCCAGTTGACCGCCGTGACGACGCCGGCCGTCAACGGCGTGGCGCAAATCTGCACCTATACCTACGATGCTGCCGGCAATGTCACGCGCGTCGTGGATCCGGAAGGCCAAGCCCTTGACTTGCAGTACGACGCCAACGGCAACCAGACCGTACAGCGCGACAGCATGGGCAATACACTAGTGCGCACCTACGACCTGCGGTCCAACGACCTGCTGACAGAAACGGTCTACAGGGCGCCGGATTCTGCCAGTACCGGCCTCGGACAATCAGGCCCACCCGGCCAGTTGGCTCATCCAGGCCACGCTCAGCCAGACCAGCCAAATTCGCCCAACCAGGAATCGACCACGCGCTACGTCTATGACGGTCAAGATCGACTGCGCTTCGTCATCAGCCCGGAAGGTCGCGTAAGTGAGTTCCGCTATAACGGTTTCGGCGAACGTGTCGCCAGTCTCCAGTACAGCGGGGCGTTCTACCTGCCTGCGGCCTTGGCGATGGGGACGTCGCCCGGCGAAAGCGTCATGGAAGCATGGCTGACCGGAATTGACGGGTCCCAATGCGTCCGCGCGGACAGTGCTTACGATTTTCGGGGTCAGTTGGCGTCCACCACGACATGGGAGCGGCTGGACGCTGCTGGCAACGGCATTGCGGACGGCAGCGAGGCGGTAGTCCGCCAGGTTGTCGACCAGTCTGGTCGGCTGCTGTCCGCCATAGGGCCGGGCAAAGAGCAAACGCAATACACCTACGATGGCCTGGGGCGCCTGCTGTCGACGAGCGATGCGCTCGGCCATCTCACCATGAGCTGGTACGACGACCAGAACAACGCGACGTTGGTGCGCCTGGCCAATGGGCTGGTCAACACTACCCATTACGACCGGGCGGGCCGGCTGATCAGCGTGTCCAGCACTGATGCGGCCTTGCGGCTAGGCGACACGCGCTATCTCTACGATGCTGACGGTCGCCTGCGCATGACCCAAGACCCGACCGGTATTCGCCACTTCGTTCTCTACGACGAGAAGGGACGGAAGACTGCCGACATCGACGGCGACGGTGGCCTGGTCGAGTATCGCTATGACAGAAATGACCGATTGGTTCACACGATCGCGTACGCAGCGTCCGTCAATACTGGCTTGCTGGTGGATGCGTACGGCAAGCCAGCGGAGGTTGCTCTGGCGACCCTGCGACCGGCGCAGTCCGCGCAGGACCGCGGCAGCTGGAACGTGAATGACACAGCCGGCAATTTAGTGAGAACCATAGACAAGGCGGGCCTCGTCGTCGACAACGTCTACGACAGCCGCTCCCAGTTGGTGTCGTCAGTTCAGTATGCCCAACCGATCGACACTTCCGGGCTAAGGGATGCGGCCCAGGCCTCCGTCATCGATCTGATGGCTTCCGCTGATGACCGAGTTACCCGCAGCTTCTACGACCGGGACGGGCTCTTGCGTGGAAGCCTTGATGGTGAGGGCAACCTGGTTGAATACCGATACAACGCGGCCAGCCAGCTGGCCGAGAGAATCGACTGGGCCAATCCCACACCGGTTGAAGCACGCGCCACCGGCATGCTCGAAAGCCTGGTGCCCGTTGCGTCCAAAGACGATATCCACACCCGAGTCCTGTACAACGCCCGTGGACAGGAGATCGCACGCGTCGACGGCGAAGGCTATCTCACTGAGCGGGTCTACGACCGCAGCGGCAACCTGACGCTGCTTGTGCGTTATGCCACGCCGGTGAAGGAGTTGGCCGCGGAGACGCTTGCCACGCTGCGCCCCACATCGACCCGTGAAGACCGATCGACGCGCTTTGTCTACGATGCGCTCGAGCGGCTGATTCACTCGACCGACGGCGAAGGCGCGCAAACCGCCTATGCCTACGACAATGTCGGCAACTTGCTCAGCACGAGCCACGCGGCCGAAAGCGGCGAACGCCAAACGGTCAGCGCCCGCTACGACGCCCAAGGCAGGCTGACGGCGGAACTCTCGGCCGAAGGCAGCGCGCTGTTGACCGGCGATCAGACTCAGCAAGAGATCGACGCCATCTGGCAAAGCTATGGAACGCGGTACACGTACGACGCTGCCACGCGTCGCACCAGCACCACCGACGCTGTCGGCAACCGTACGCTGTTCTACTACGATGCCGACAGCCGGCTGGTCTTTACGGTCAATGCGCTGGGGGAAGTTGAGGAGCACCGCTACAACGCCCTGAACCAGCTCACCGGCTCGGTGCGCTACGGTACCCGCATTGCCACCACGGGACGGGCCGGCGGACTGGTCGACGGCAGCTTTAGCGCGCTGATCGGCGCTGCCCGCAATGCCGGGCTGGACAGTCAAACCACAATTGCCTACAACCGCAATGGGATGGTCCAGCTCAGTACCGATGAACTGGGCAACATCACCTTCTATGACTACGACGCCTTTGGCGAAGTGGTGTCGCGCGTGCGGCCGACTGACGCCGGCCAGGCGCTAACTGAAACGTTCCGCTACGACAGACGTGGGCTGCAGACAGGCGCTGTCGCTGACGATGACGCCAACGGCATCACCGTCGCCACCACCACCGACTACGACGCTTTCGGCCGTGCCATCCGCAAGGTGGATGGCAACGGCAATGTCCACGGCACCAGCTACGACAAGCTTGGCCGCGTCATCATCAGCACCGACCCGCTGAACGGGGTGCGCCGTACCAGCTACGACGCTATCGGCCGAGTGCTGACCAGCACCGACGCCACTGGCAACTCCACCACCTACCGCTATGACAGCGCGGGCCGCAGCGTGACCATGACGACCGCCGAAGGCATTGTCGTTGTCACCACGCACAACGGTGAAGGTCAGGTGCAAAGCATTACCGATGGCCGTGGCGCCACTACGCAGTACAGCTATGACCGCAATGGCAACCTGCTGCAAACAGAAACGCGGCCGGGCCACACCGAAACCCGGACCAGTGCAAGTTACGATCACGCCGACCGCAAGATTCAAACGATTGACGCCAACGGTAACCGGGTCGATTACCACTACGACGCCGCAAACCGCGTGCTGTCCCGCCAGTTTGACCCGTCGGGCCTGAACCTGGTCAATAGCTACCGCTACGACGCCAAGGGGCAGCAGATCGCCAGCACCGACGCCAACGGCGTCGTCACCCAAACGGAATTTGATCTCAAGGGACAGGTATTGAGCCAGACCGTTGACCCGTCCGGCCTGAACCTCACCACGCGCACTACCCACGATGCGCGTGGCAACACGCTAACTGTCGTTGGCGCGGGTGGCACAACGGTGCAGTACGTTTATGACGATCTGGGTCGCCGCACCGAAGAGCACCTGGACCCGGCTGGCCACAACCTCACGCGCCGCACAAGCTACGACGCCAACGGCAATCCAGTCGGGAGCGAGGACGGCAACGGCAATCTCACGCGATATGTTTACGACGCCGATGATCGCTTGGTCTATACCGTTGATGCGCAGGGCGATGTAAGGGAGAACCGCTACGATGCAGCCGGGCGCCTTGCGGGCATTACCCGTTATGCCACCGCCATCGCCATGGCCGGACTGGCCGCCGCCCCGACGCTTGCCCAGGTACGGGAACGCCTTGCGCCGACGCCCGAACGCGATGCTGTGGAAAACCGCGCCTACGACAAGGACGGACGGCTCAGCTTCAGCATGGACGGCACCGGCGCTTTCACACGCTACGCTTACGATGCCAACGGCAATGTCATCGAGCGACTTGCCTATGCCAATCGAATCGATCCGAGCACCTGGAACGGCACGCTCACGCTTGCGCCGCTGGCGGATCCGGCCCATGACCAGCATCAGCGCGTTGTCTATGATGCCCTGAACCGCGCGCTCTACAGCATCGATGGGTCCGGCGCTGTGGTGGAGCAGCACTACGACGCCAACGGCAATGTGGTAGAACGCATCGCCTATGCGAACACCGTGTCGCCCGACACGTCGGCCACGCCGGCCACATTGAGCGACCTGGCGGCCGCCGTAGCGCGCATTGCCGACGGCACGCGCGATGCACATGTCCGACGCAGTTACGACACTGCCAATCGGCTTACCTGGAGCGTCGACGGTATCGGCGCCGTCACCCGGTTTATTTACGACAGCAAGGGCAACCTGGTTCGGCAGATCGACTATGCGGCCACCATTGCGCCCGATGCCGAGCCGGCGTCAGTCACCGGCGGGCCGGGCGACCGTATCGTGCAGATGCGCTACGACGACGCAGACCGACTGGTGTTTCGCACGGATCCAACCGGCGCCGTCACGCAGCAGGTCTACGATGCCAACGGCAACCTGGTTGAACGCATTGACTACGCAACCACCGTCACACCCGGCGCGGACGGCACGACCGTCATCGCCGACCAAGCGCACGATCGCATCACCCGCATGGTCTACGACAGCGCCAACCGACAGGTCTATACCATCGATGCGCAGGGCGATGTCGTCGGTACGCGTTACGACGGCGCCGGCAATGCGGTAGTCACCACCAGCTTTGCCAGGGCCATCAGTACCGCCGGGCTGTCCACATCCGCCACCGTGGCCGATGTGCTGGCGCGCCTGCAGGTCGATGCCAAACAGGATCGCGTGCAGGCATCCATCTTCGACGCCGGCGGCCGCGTCGTATATCGGGTTGATGCGGAAGCCTTTGTCACGCAGTTCATGGTCGATGGCGTCGGCAACCTCACAGGAAGCACCCGGTATGCCACGGCACTGGCGGCTGGTACGCCCCTGAATCTGCGCGCCATCGCCGCCGCGCTGCAACCGGATCCGCAACGCGACCAGATCACCGAATTCACGCGCGATGCGCAGGGCCGCCTGCTGCGTAGCGTCGATGCGATGGGCAACGTTGAGAGCAGTGAATGGGATGGCGTTGGCAACAAGCTTCTCAGCGTCGATCGGCTTGGCCAGGCCAGCATCTATGACTACGACGCCGCCGGCCGGCTGATCTTCGTCACCGCTGCCGACGGAACTCGGACCAGCACGACCTATGACAGTACCGGCAATCTCCTCAGCACCACGAATGCCGGCAACACCTTCGACAGTCGCACACTGAGCGCGCGCTACGACGCGCAGGGCAGGCTCACCGGCGAACTGTCCGCGGAAGGCAGCGCGCTGTTGACCGGCGACCAGAGCGCGCAGCAGATCGACGCCATCTGGCAAAGCTACGGCACCAAATATACCTATGACGTCGGCGGGCGCCGCACCGGCGCGACCGACGCCAATGGTAACCGCACGCTGTTCTACTACGACGCTGACAGTCGGCTCATCTTCACGGTCAACGCCTTGGGAGAAGTCGAGGAACACCGCTACAACGCACTGAACCAGCTTACCGGCACCGTACTCTACGGCACCCGCATCCCCACCGCAGGACTTGCCGGTGGTCTGGCCGACGCGAGCTTTATTGCACTGGTCCGCTCGGCGCGAAACGCCAGGCTCGACAGCCAGACCGCAATCGCCTACAGCGGCAGCGGCACGGTCAGCAGCCGCACTGATGAACTCGGTAACGTCACGAGCTACACCTATGACGCCTTCGGCGAAGTCGTGGCGCGGTCCAGCCCGATCGATGCCGCGCATGGTCTGACCGAAACATTCCGCTATGATCGGCGCGGCTTGCAAACCGGCAGCACCTCCGATCCAAAAGGCGCGCAGGCCATCACTGCCACCACGGACTACGATGCCTTCGGCCGCGCCGTTCGCACGGTAGACGGCAACGGCAATGTACACGCCATCAGCTACGACAGGCTCGGCCGTGTCATTACCAGCACCGGCCCGCTGAACGGGGTGCGCCGTACGAGCTACGACGCAATCGGCCGCGTGCTGACCAGCACCGACGCCACCGGCAACACCACCAGCTACCGCTATGACAGCGTGGCGCACAGTCTTACCATGACGACCGCGGAAGGCATCGTCGTCGTCACCACGTACAACTATGACGGCCAGGTGAAAAGCATCACCGATGGCCGCGGTGTCACCACACAGTACGGCTATGACCGCAATGGCAACCTGCTGCAAACCACAATGCGGCAAGGTGAATCTGAAACCCATACCCGCGCGAGTTACGACCACGCCAACCGCAAGATTCAAACGATCGACGCCAACGGCAACCGGGTCGATTATCACTATGACGCCGCCAATCGTGTTCTCAGCCGGCAGCTCGACCCGTCGGGCCTGAACCTCATCAGCAGCTACCGCTACGACGCCCGAGGCCAGCAGATCGCCAGCACCGACGCTAACGGCATCGTCACCCAAACTGAATTCGATCTCAAGGGCCAGGTACTGAGCCAGACGGTGGACCCGTCCGGCCTGAACCTCACCACACGCACGACGCATGATGCGCGCGGTAATACGCTCACCGTCACCAGTCCGGGCGGCACCGTGGTGCAGTATGTCTACGACAACCTCGGGCGGCGCATCGAAGAGCATCTGAGCCCATCCGGCCCGAACCTTACCCGTCGCTACACCTATGACCAGAACAGCAATCTGGTCAGTATCAAGGACGCGGGCGGCTTCACGACCCGGCAGGTCTACGACGCCAATAACCGGCTTGTCTACACGATCGACGCCCAGGGCGACGTCACCGAGAACCGCTACGACGCAGAAGACCGTGTCACCGGTGTCACCCGCTATGCCACCGCCATCAGCATGACCGGGCTTGCGGCCGCGCCCACTCTCGCGCAAGTTCGGGCGCGCCTTACCGCCACAGCGGGCCGCGACACCGTCGAAAATCGCGTCTTCGACAAGGACGGGCGGTTGACCATGTCGGTGGACGGGGCGGGCGCCGTGACGCGCATGGCCTACGACGCCAACGGCAATGTGGTCGAGCGCATCGCCTACGCGACCCGGGTTGACCCGGCCGCTTCGCGCACCGCCGCGCCCAAGCCGGACGCCGACCATGACCTGCATCAGCGCTCGGTCTACGATGCCCTGAACCGCGCGCTCTACACTATCGATGGGTCCGGCGCTGTAGTGCAGCAGCACTACGACGCCAACGGCAATGTGGTCGAACGCATCGCCTATGCCACGACGATTTCGTCCGACACGCCGGCGACGGCAGGCGATCTGGAAAGCGCTGTAGCACGTATCGCCGATGGCGCTCGGGACGTGCATGTCCGACGCAGCTACGACGCTGCCAATCGTGTGGTCTGGAGCGTCGACGGCCTAGGCGCGGTCACGCGATCTGGTTACGACAGCAACGGCAATTTGGTTCGGCAGATCGTCTATGCCGCTATCGTCCCGCCCGGCGGGCGTGCGGAGTCCGTCCAGAGCGGTACCGGCGACCGCATTGTGCAGATGCAGTACGACGCGGCAAACCGACTCGTGTTTCGGACCGATCCCGCGGGCGCTGTCACGCAGCAGGTCTACGATTCCAACGGCAACCTGATCCAGCGCATTGACTACGCGACAGCCGTCGCACCCGGCGCGGACGGCGCAGCCGCCCGAGCCGATCCTGCGCACGACCGCATCACGCGCACGGTGTATGACAGCGCCAACCGGCAGGTCTACACGATTGATGCGCAGGGCTACGTCACCGGATTGCGCTATGACGGCCTGGGCCACGTCACTCGGAGCACCCGCTATGCAAGGGCACTGCCGGCTGGCGTCGCCGCCACGCTGGCCGCTGTGGCGTCGGCACTGCAGGGCGACACCAGCCTGGATCAGACGAACACCTTCGTCTACGACAGCCAAGGCCGGCTATTGCTGAACCTGGATGCAATGGGCAAGAGCGAAACCAATGTCTGGGACGCTCTCGGCAACAAGCTCACTTTCACCAACAAAAAGGGCGCGATCTGGCGCTACGAATACGACGCGGCCGGCAATGTCACTACCGAGATCGCGCCGGCAGTGGACCTGAGCACCCTGGTTGCCGCAGCCGACGGCACCTTGAACCTGTCGTCAACGGTCAAGACGTCGCCCATTACGCGCATGCAATACGACGCGTTCGGCAATCTGACCGCCCGCACGGAAGCCGCAGGCCGGCCGGAAGAACGTACGACACGCTATGTCTATGATGCGCGCGGCCGTCAGGTAAAAACGATTTATCCGGTGGTGAACGTCTACAACGCGGCCGCCGACGAACTGCTGCACAACGGCATGAACGGCCTGGCGGCCCGCACGGAATCGCAAAATGTTTCGCTCAGTAGCGAAGTTACCTATGACGCGCTAGACAACGCCGTCCTCAATCGCGATGTCTCTGGAAATGTAAGCAGCAAGGCCTACGACGCCGCGGGTCGGGTGCGCTATGAAATCGATGCGGAAGGCTACGTAACTGGCTACCATCGCAACATCTTCGGCGAGACGACCGAACTACTGCGCTACGCCGCTCAGACCGGCCTGACTTCGACCGGCGCCACTGCTCCGGACGCGGCCCGAGTCGAAGCCGCGATCAACGCTCCCGGCGTGGACCACAGCGCAGACCGCCTGATCACCACCACCTACGACCAGCTTGGCCGGGCGGTGGAGGTCGTTCTCCCGCAGGTCTACAGCGTCGATGGCAGCGCGTCCTCAGGCAGCCAGGCCTTCGTCGCCGGGAACACCACACGTAATGACTATGATGCATTCGGCCAGCTCGTGCGTCGCGCCGAACTCGTGAATCCCCTCACCGAAACCTGGGCCGTTACCCGCTTCTGGTATGACGCGTGTGGCAACCAGGTTGCCAGCGTCGACGCACTCGGTTATGTCACCGACAACCAGTTCGACGCCGAAGGCAACGTCGTGCAGCGCGCCGAGTACGCGCAGGCGGCCGCCAACTGGAACGGTCCGGGCACCACATCAACAAGCTCTGATGACCGCATCACCCGCACAACATACGACCTCAACAATCGTGCAGTAAGCGAAACGCGGCTCAGTGTCGAAGTCAGCGACGCGCCGGACGGGACCAGTACGCGCGCGGATTTGACGACAGCCCATGGCTACGACGCCGTTGGCAACCTGACACGCACCACCGACGCCGCGGGCAACACCACCTTCTCCTATTTCGATGCTTTGGGGCGCGTGTCGGCAGTCGCGGCGCCCGCGCAATATGCCGACGTGGCCGGCAGCACCCAGTTCATCACGCCACTCACGGAATTCCTGCGCGACGCGTACGGCAATGTATTGGCCCAGATTGATCGAGCTGCCGGCGCAAGCAGTGCCACGGCAACCGGCTACACAGCCGCGCCCAACGCCGCAGACCACATCGTCCGCACGCTGTACGACAGCCATGGCCACGCAAGCCAGGTCACCGACGCGCTCGGCAATACCCGCTTTACCTCCTATGACGCCGGCGGCCACATCGCCAAACAATGGCAAGTCATGACAGGCAACGACGGCATCGCACATTCTGTCTTCAAGGCGTTGGCGTACGACCGGCTCGGCCGCCAGGTGCACATGGTCGACCCTGCTTCCAACACTGTGTTGCAAAGTGGCTTGAAGGTGGTCGGCAGCTCCTCGCAGCAAACCCTCACGACCGTCGATGAAAGCGGCGCCACCCTCGGTGTTTCGGTGATTGGTACGAACAGCGTCACACTGGCCTGGTCCACACTCATCGACCCTCGCGGGGGCGGAGTGCGGGTCGATATTGGCTATGCCTCCAAGTCTGGCGGACTGATCTCGACCGTGCAATTTGATGAAACCGGCGCGCCGTACACCACCACCAGCTACGACGCCTCCGCCGCCTCCAGCCGCAGCGTGGTTTACACGGCCGCCCAGGTGAGTGGCGGCGTAACCATGAGCTGGGGCGATGAACAAGGCGGGCCGCTTGGCTTTGATCACCTGAATTCATGTAGCGTTTATCAGCAAGACACCAGCGGGCAGTGGGCCTTGAAATGGGCTGCTGACGGCAGCGCCGGCACGGGCTCCTCCGTCGTCACCATCGCCCAGGACATCGCTGGCCTAAACGACACTGCCACCGGCTACAACGGGTTCGGCGAAGTAACCCGCCAGAACCTTAATGGCGGCGACCAGACCACCTTCGAGTACGACAACGCCGGCCGCGTCTGGCGCACCAATGCCGGCGATGGCGTGACCAAGGTTGAACTCTACGACCTGCACGGCCGCGTCAGCGCCGATGTGCGCAGCGCCGACCGCAGGCTAAGCTCCTATGGCAGCGCCGAACAGGTTGCCAACCTCACTGACGTACGCCGTACCGACACTGCCACCGATTTGCTCGGCCGGCAGGTGCTCCAGGTGGCAGCAGAACGCAATGGCATGCGCCCGGTCGTGACCCGCACCTTCGATCGCTGGGGCAACGTACTCAGCATCTCCGATCCGCGGTCTCCTTACTGGCTCACCACCTATCGCTACAACGCCACCAACCAGATGGTTTCCGAATCGAAACCGGACGCCATTGGCAACCCGAGCGCGGCCGGCCCAACCACCCAGTTGTACTACGACCGCCTTGGCCACACCGTTGCCGTGCGCGACGCCAACGGCAACCTCAACGGCCAGGTCTATGACGCCGCCGGCAACCTCGTCGAAGAACACCACGCCGATGGCGGCATGGTCTACCACCACTACGACGCCTTCGGCAATCAGGTTCGCATGGTCGATGCCATGGGCAACGCCGTGGACTATAGCTACGACGCCGACAACCGACTAACCCAAATCACGCGAGGCACCGTCGCGGTCTACGCGGTTGACGGCAGCAACCTCGTTCAGTATCAGGGCACGCGCGCGCTGACCCAAACCGTGCGCTACGACCAGCTTGGCCACACGCTCGCCGTCACCAACGGCAACAGCGAGACCACCAGCTACGGTGTAGACCTCGCCGGCAACGTCACCAGCGTCACGCAACCCCTCGGCCAAACCACGCGCGCCGTCTTCAACGCCGAAGGGCGCAAGACTGCCGAGGTCGATGCCAACGGCTTCGCCACCACCGCGCTCTACGACCACTTCGGTCACCTGCTCCACCGCACCGATCTCGGCGGCGCGGACACGCAACAGATCTATGACGTCGCGGGCCAACTGGTCAACGTCAACAGCACCCGCGGCCAGAACATCGGTTACTACCATGATGACGCTGGCCAGCTGATCGAGATCGACGATTGGGGCATCAACGAGCAAAGCGCCTATGCCTGGGACGCCGCCGGTAACCGCGTGCATGAAACCACCGTCCAGAATGGCGTCGCCGTGCAAGACAATGCGCTCGGCTTCGACGCTCTCAACCGCCTGGTCAATGTCAGTGCACAGGGCGGCGTGCAAATTCACTTCGACTACGACCGCATGGACAACCGTGTCCATGAGCACATCGAGTACCAACCCGACGCACAACCGTCGCTGGCAGATGTAGGCGGTTTCTTTG
Organism: Herminiimonas sp.; assembly: GCA_028292265.1. Taxonomy (GTDB): domain Bacteria; phylum Pseudomonadota; class Gammaproteobacteria; order Burkholderiales; family Burkholderiaceae_D; genus JAQGMR01. Next base: position 9,600 of record JAQGMR010000075.1, on the reverse strand, counting down.
GAACGGTCGTCCAGCAGTTCTTCCCGTCGCCCCCCGCGCAGGGTGCCCGCACCCAGGAACTCTGGTACGCCTATGACGCCATGAACCGGCAGATCCTGGTCGACGGAGCACTCAACAGCAACGCCGGCGACCTCGGCAACCTGCAGAACGGCCAAGGCCACATCGTTGCCTATGACAAGAACGGCAACCGCATCAGCGATACGTTCGTCGGCAACCACGTTACCCAAGCCGGTGGGGAGACGGTCTCCGGGACAGATGAATCCGGCAACCAGGTCACCGTCACCAACCCCATCACGTACGGCAAAGCCGTCGGCGTTACTTCCGAAGCCTATCGCTACGACGTCAACAACCGCATGGTGGAAGTGCAGCGTGACGGCGTCATGATCGACACCCGTTACTACGACGGCGCCGACCGCGTCGTGCAGACCGGCCCGGCCGCCACGCTCTCGCAAGGCTATGTCGAGCAGCTCAACGACGGCCCGGTTGGCAATGGCAGCGAAACCCGCATCAACCGCTACGATTTGAATGGCAGCCTGCTGCACCAGCAAGTCAGCAAATCCGACGGCGAAGCCAAGTACGACATCGACTACCAGTACGACGGCGCCGGCAACGTCGTCGCCTACACCGACGTCATCCATGGCGACAACGGCTACACCGCCAGCTACCGCTACAGCCAGCTGCGCCAGGACGGCTACAAGGAAGGCACCATCACCGGCACACGTACCGACAATGCCGGCGCACCGGGCGTAACGACCAACAGCTACGACGTCAACGGTACGCTGGTCGGCATAGCGGATTCAACCAAGTCCGAGAACGACCGCAGCTTCATCAGTGACGCCGCCGGCATCGTCCTGCAAAAGACCCAGCAAGGCCACGTCCAGCGCCAGATCGTGGTCGGCGGCCAAGTCATTGGGCAGCTCGGCACTGGCCTCGACCCGCTGCAACCCGTCGACAAGGACGGCAACCAGCGCTACATCGACTACCAGAACTTCAACATCGGCTACCGAGCCGTTGACGCGAATTACCCCACCGCCGAAGCCGGCAGCGTCACCGTGCAGGCCGGCGACACCCTGCAAGGCATCGCACAGAGCGCCTACGGCGATTCACAGCTCTGGTACCTGATCGCCGACGCCAACGGCATACAAGGCAACAGCGATCTGCGCGTCGGCCAGACTCTGCAACTGCCCAACCGGGTCGGCACCATTCACAACGACGCCAGGGCATTCAAGCCGTACGAGCCCGGCAAGGTGATGGGCGATACGACGCCCAATCTGCCAGCGCCAAGTGGCGGGGATGATTGCGGCGGATTCGGGATGATCCTCGTGATCGTGGTGGCGGTGGTGGTGACGGTGCTGACCGCAGGCGCGGCAACCCCGGCGTTAGGCTCGATCCTGGGCGGCGCTGTCGGCGCGGTGGCCGGCTCCGTCGCTAGCCAGCTCGTTGGCATGGCTATCGGCGTGCAGCAGGATTTCAGCTGGTCGTCGGTGGCGCTAGCCGCGGTCGGGGGCGCCGTCGCAGGGGGGCTGGAAACATTTGCACCCCTGGAAGGTGCCTCCACCACATTCGGCAATACGGTGGCACGCGGCATGATCGGCAACGCTGTATCGCAGGGCATCGGCGTGGCAACCGGATTGCAGAAGGAGTTTAGTTGGGTGGGAGTCGCCGCCGCCGGTGTGGGAGCGGGCGTCGGGTTTGGGATGAGCGAAGCCCTGGGAATCACTCTCAACGGTCTGCGTACATCCGAGTTTAATAATGCCGGGATCGGCGAACAAGTTGTGACGGCAGGACTAAAGGGATTCGCAGCCGGGGTCGCCACGGCGGTGGCAAGGGGAGGGCGCATCAACGTGACGCAGGTGGCGGCGGATGCGTTTGGCAACGCATTAGGAAACAGCCTGGCGGACTACGCCAACGGGCCGAGCGGGAGCGAGTGGGAATTGCAGCAGCGTGAGGACGCGCGTGATGCGGCGATCACCCTGGCATTGAGTGGGGCATCGAGTGGCAATGCGGCGGCAGGAACCGGGTTGCAATTGCGGCCAGGGGATGCGGAGCGGTTTTATCCGACGTCGAGGCTTGGCAACGCCGGTGCGCAATCCACAACGCAAAGCGAGCCTGGAAGTGATCAACAGGTAAGCTCGCTTACCATGTTCCGGCGATCGGAGATCGAGGCGATGAACATGGACGCCAAGGTTGCTGATGCATTGGCGAGTTCGCGCGGAGGTTGGAGCGACATCACGGGAATGCAAACCAACGGTAGAACGATTGCCGATCTCTACTCCGAAACTTATGGCGGACAAAACATCAATGTAGGTGACCGCTTAAGTCTATCGAGCGGCGTCAATGACATTGAAACGAAACGAATCTCAGCTGACGCATTGTTAGCTACTACACGAGCTCTCGCAGAGGGCGCGAATGCACTGATGATTGCGAGAGGCGTGGAGAACGGGCAGAGTCTCGCACCAACGATTGCGAATGCAGGAAAGCTGGGTTTGTATGACACTTCGGTCGACGGCATGCCGGTTAGATTTAGTGAAGAACAAAGTCAGCCACTATTCGCCCCGGCACAGAGTTTTGACCCTTACGGCACCGAAGTGATGTATCGCGGTATGTCGGTTGCTCAGTTCAAAGCAGCACAGGCGAATTCAGGTGGCTTCGAGACATTTGGTAGGACCGGATACATGTCACCAGAATTAGATTACATACGTGGCTTGGAGGCTGGTACCGGGAACGGAAACTTGGACTTAAGCGTCAAGGTGAAATATGTGCTCTCCACGGAAGGCATGGAAAGTATTCGCGGAGCCGCCTACTCTGCAGACTCGGGTGCCCAGAAACGCTATCCGGAAAATCCCGTTGCTCAAGAAGGGACTATCGACTTGGCTGACGAGTTCACACTGAAACTGGAAAAAGTAACGGGCGCATATCGGCGTGGTAGTGGCAAATCCGGCATAGCAATTGAGTTGGCGTCTGAAGGAAAGCCAGTAATCAATCTTGGTGTTGGTCGAAACGTTACCGGCGAGATCAAATCTAATATCGTGAACTGGTCCGTGGTAGATTCTACGAACATTGAAGTGGTGCCAGGGGTCTCGGGTCAAGGGGACTCATTTTTAAGAAGTTCCAGTTACAACGAGGCGGTGAGAGTCGCAAACAGCGTCAGTCTTTTTGGGCGTGGTATTGGCGGGATCATGATGGCGACGGGTGCATACGTGGACGGAAAAAGTCTGGTCACACAATACGGCGTTAGTCAATCCATAGGCGATTACAGCAATACCGTGAACGAAGGTACACGAATTGCTGGAGGCTGGAGCGCTGCCTATGTTGGTGGACAGGCACTGGGGTCTCTTGGCGCCGGATTCGGAACGGCATTCGGGCCGATAGGTGCGGCGTTTGGTGGCGTAATTGGCGGGGTGATTGGTAGCGGCCTTGGCTATTGGGGAGGGAGTTACGCAGTTCCCAAAGTCTTGAACGACATCCAGTCTGGCTGGCATATGATTGGCAACGGGGCTGAACGATAGATGTTTTACGCGAGGACCGTCCCAAATTGAAATAATTGACTCCCAGGAGGGTCCTTGTTGTCGCAAGCACGCGCTTCTCGGAAGGATGCCATGAATCTACTGAGCTTTTTTACACCGAAAAGGGCGCAAGAGCGCTTCCCTCCTTCGCGGCCTTCGGCCGATTTGGACGACCTATTAGATCGGGTAACCGATGGAAATATTTCGCATGCGGAATTCGTCGTCGCACTGAGGGGTCACGAGATTTGCCCTATTTGGGTCGAGCGGCATCTGAGGGCGGCTTATGCGGGAATGGATGCCGGGAAGGTCTATTACCTATTAGAATGCATTTTTCAAAAATCATTCCGAAGTAGCCCGAATACGAACACCGTCACGAATCTTTTTTGCGAAATTATGCAGGACCCGCGTTTCTCTTTGCTTGCGGAAGATATTGCGGACACGATCGGGTACTGCCACCTAGACAAGAGTGCTTTGCGCGCTTTTGTAGATCTGTGCACTTCACCTTTTTGGCGTGGTAACGATTGGCCCGACCTTAGAAAAGCCCTTGAGTCGATGTACGCGATGTATGAAAACGAGATCTGCACCAAAGAGGAAATTATCGCGGCGTTCCAGGAAATTGCGGATAGTCCCCATGCTGGCGAAGGCCTCCGAGATACGGCCCGGGGCTTTATTGAAACGGTTCGCGAACCTCTAAGACTGCGACGTGTACTTCCGCCTCAGCCTACTTGAGTACCTGAGATATCGGCATGCGAGCCCGGCCTTGAGGAAGGTTGTATCGATGTACGTCGCGCATTAAAACAAAGCCTGCACGAAACTAGGAAATCTTCGCTGCGGCAGGAAATTGCGTATCGTCCCCGATAGGCGAACCACGACTGCCGAACTCGTGGATGCGCACGCTCATTTATTGAAGCATCCGTGAACTACAAATGCCTTCCTGAACAACCGTGCTGGTCAAACGTTGGTTGTCCTACGGTGTAGACCCCACTCGATCTGCGAGCGACGCATTCAGCAAATAGAGTCTTTCTTGGGGCAGCACGGATACCGCTTCGTCTAACCTTTTGTCTTGCACCAGTTTATATGCTTCCAGCGCAAGGCCAGATACATCCGTGATGCATCGTATCCATTGGCTTGCATACAAGTCGACCGCTTCTTTGCTTAAACCTATCTGAATGGATCGGTAATCAAGCGGTTTGGAATGTACATCTCGCTCGGGATCCCACTGAATCCGTACTGGCGATGAATATTTATTTCGCTCCGAGCGGTCCCTGCTTACGGATTGATCGGCATGGCTCAAGCAGCTATGTGCCAGAGCCCATTCGAATCCTTCCCTGGTGATATCGATCGCAACGATGCGCGTCTGTGCCGCATCTTTCAGACCCCATCCAGCGCGATACATCACCCACAGGAAGGATGGCTTTATCCAAGTCATGCGATTCAACTTGAACGAGGGCGAAACGAATGTTCCATTTGCCAATGCCGAGTCGGCAATGTCGTTCGGGAAGGCTTGATAGACGCGGATAGTTGTTTCGTCATAGACAGCGCGGATCTGGCGGTGCGGTATACGATATCTGTCGGGTTCCGGGGTCTGCATTTTGATTTGCGCGGTTGTCGTCGTCATCATCGGAAAATCTCGGCAGACGCCAATAAAGTGAGCGTAACGATGGTGGCGGCTGCTTGGGCTACAAATGCACTGCGGATCCAACAGAGCCTTGAATGTTGCAGGTGCCATGAAGTGGCCGCAACTCAGAAGCGGCAGTACGGTTTACGTCTGTATTGCGCACGCATTAAGGACAGCAGACCGTCACCTTAAAACGCTCCGCTCCGCAGCATCCAGCGGTGACTTTACACCCGCTAGTCCACAACAAAACCCGCAGGCACATTCAAGGTAAGCCAAACCCCATTCTCAGCCCTGTAAAACTTGAACCCTCGCTCCTGCATGACCCCTGCCGAAACCTTCAGCGCAACCGGCTTTCCATAGCGACTCCCCACGCTGAGTGCGGTCTCTTCATTCTCCGATAGATGCACATACTTCCGTGACCCAGGCACCAGCCCACTGCTTTGAATGGATTCAAGGAAGCGCGTCGCCGTGCCGTGATAGAGAAACTCCGGAGGCACCTGCGCAACGAAATCAATATCGACGGAGGCTGTCGAATGCCCTTGAACCGCCCGAATCCGCAGGCCGTCATCAGAAAAGGCAAATCGCTTCTTGTCGCTCGTGACCACCACGGTTGCAATCAGCTCACGGTCAAGCCATTTTCCGGCGGTTGATGCGGCTGCAATAAGTAATTCAATATCGGCCCATCCTTCGCGGTCAAGCGTTATGCCGATGGCCTCGGGCTCATGTCGAAGTACATAGCTCAGGAATTTGCTGGCTTCAATCAGATGTTCGCTCATGTCTCAGTCTAAACAAGAAGTTAAGGCAGTTTTCAAGTGCAGCAAATTCGCGAAATGCAATCTACCCTAGAAGCATAATCCCGGATCACGTTTCCAAGGTCCACTGTTCCAAACCGAAGATGGATTGTGGGATTTTCTTCACGGGAAAGCACACTTTCTTACCGCTCTTCGGCCACTCCACCTGTATGCCGCCAACATCGGTGCGTGGAGCACGCGGCAAAACAAACGCAAGCGAAATTGGCCACAGCGCCGCGGCAAATCGATCGTGTACCAAGCCTTCATTTGTGTGGCCGCACGACAATCCGCCGTCGTGGCCGCACCACCATCTGACTTCGCTTCAATCGGCGTTTGCAGGTAGCTACCGTCGCCGGACAACGCGCTTTGACGGCGGCATAAATTACGCCCGCTGACAGCCGATTCATACACGCGTCGTGATCGCCTCCCGCCACAAAATATCTGTTCAAAACGGGATACTTTCAGAGTCATTGGGTACTCATTGCGTGGCTCAGAAGGATGGGCTTGAGCGCATGATCGCTGTTCGAAAAACAGCAAGTATTTAAGCGCTTATCGGCAAGTCGCGATTAATGTCTGGCAACCGGATGACCGCTTCACAAGCAGATGCTTTACGCCCCTGTATCGCCAAAAACGCTGTAGCAAATTTGGCCTTCAGGAGCGGCAATTTGGCAGCGGTTATGCGCACTACAAACCGCTATTCAGAAAAAACTTCAGGAGGAAATATCAATGACCTACGTTATGGTGGATATTGAATCGGATGGGCCGATTCCGGGGGACTACTCGATGATTTCGTTTGGCGCTGTCATCATCGAGCCGGGCTTAAGACAAAACTTTTATGGACGGTTGAAACCGATCTCCCAGAAGTGGATTCCCGATGTCCTTAAGGTTAGCGGCTTCAGTCGCAGGCAGGCAATGGAGTTCGACGACCCAGCCGCCGTCATGGTGCTATTCAGGGATTGGCTCCAGCAGCGCATTAGTGATCAACCAGTGTTCATTGCTGATAACAACGGCTTCGACTGGCAATTTGTGAACTGGTACTTCCATCACTTCACAGGGGCTAACCCATTTGGCCACAGTTCGTCCAATCTGAGTTCGCTGTACAAGGGTCTGGTGAAGGACACCAATGAAGACTTCAAGCATCTTCGCAAAACCAGGCACTCCCATCATCCGGTTGACGATGCTATGGGTAATGCAGAAGCGCTGATGCATATGAACGAAGTGATGGGCTTAAAAATCGGCCCTTGACCTCAAATTCCGTTGGGTGAAGTAACCGCCGTCCATGTCGTCGTTCCGGATGTCCCGGACCGACGGCAGACATGGCCTTTCTAGAACTCGAATGGGGGCCATGGATCCCGGTCCCATCGCAACCGCCGGCCCAGCCACAAAACCCCAACAGTCCCGGACATGCCGTCAGTGCCACCACTTATGCGGCGCAGCGCAAGAACCTCATGACGCGCCACACGCACTCCCGGTCACCCGCCAGACAGGACCGCGGCTCGTTGCTGGTCTTGCAGTTCAGTTGCAGCCAGCTGCTTGCTGCCCCCAATGCTTCGCGCTGCGTAAGGCGTAACTTGCGTGCCATCCAGTTCAGCCAGTCGCTCCAATAACCACGGTTCGGGCTCTCCAAAACTCAGCCGGCGCAGCATCACGGGCGACGACTTCAGCTGCGGCTGGAAGCTGACCGGGTCGCGCGCATACCAGGTATGCTGGTTCGCTGACTGAGATCCTCGCCCGAAGTGGAATGGCACAAACACTTCGCCAGGTCGCACCGTATTAACGACCATGGCCGGGCCCTCCCAGCGGCCATGTGGCGACGTGATTTCAACCCTGTCTCCCGTGCGGATATCAAGCGTTCCAGCGTCGTCGCTATGGATCTCGACATAGGCGTGTGGCACGCGGCTGTTCAGGGCCTCCGATCGGCCGGTCTTCGTACGGGTGTGGAAGTGGTACACCACGCGACCGGTGATTAGCAGGTATGGAAAATCCGCGGTCGTGGGATTGGGTTGGCGCCGATATTGCGCTGGCTTGAGGAACGCCTTGCCCTTCGGGTCAATATGTTCGTACTCGGACCGGGTGTGCTTGTTACCGGTTATGAAATTTGCGCCGTAGGTCTCGCAATCATCGATGCCAGTCCAGAAATGCAGGTCCTCGTACAGGCGTTCCGTGCCTTCAGGATGGGCCTCGTTACACGGCCAACGGACCGCGCCTTTTTTCAGGATGAGGTCGTACGTCATGCCGGAATAATCGCAGGGCCTTCCCTTCGATACTTTTTTCCATTCTTCGAATGCATCCTTGGGGTCTTTGAAGGAGAGAAGCGGTGCGCCATCCTTGTCTTGGTAGCCAAGGCGCGTGGCAACGTCCATAAAAATATCGAAATCCGTGCGTGCCTCTCCGGGCGGCTCGACCGCTTTAAGCAGCAGGTTCACGCTGCGGTCCGCGTTCGTGACGCAACCGGTTTTCTCGCCCCACATCGCTGCGGGCAGATAGATGTCGGCAATGTCAACGGACTCTGCATCAACGAAGGGATCCTGTACCACCACGAACATTTTTTCCAGGATGCGGCGGGTACGGTTCTGATCGGGAAGACTCACCAGCGGGTTGGTTCCAATCACCCACATGAACTCGATTTCGCCGCGCTCGCCGGCTTCCATCATGAGCAAAATATCTTTCGGCACTTCGGGATGGAACGCCGCGAAGTCGATGTTCCATAGCTCGCACAGGTCGCGCATGTGCTTCTCGTTGTGCGGGTTGCGGTACGCCGGAAAGGAACCACCGGCACCGACTTCGCGGTTAGACATGGCGGAGGGTTGCCCCGCCATCAGCAATGGTCCGGCACCCGGCTTGCCGATGGCGCCCATCAAGAGGTGCACCGTATTGACCAGCGATGACGACGCGGTCGCCTCAACGCTCTGGTAGAACCCTTGAAGCACCGTGGAGACCATGCGCGGCGTGGTGCCGATCCACTGGGCGGCAGTCTCCAGATCATCTTGAGGGATGTCGCAAATTTCGGCGACGCGTTGTGGCGGGTAGTCGCGGGTCACCGCATAAAGCTCGTCGAAGCCGACGGTGTGGGCATTAATGAAATCGCGCTTGACCCAGTCGTTCGCGATCAGCAGGTGAATGATTCCGTTCATCAGGGCGACATTGGTGCCCGCTTTCAACTGCAGATGCAGGTCCGCGCCCTGCATTACCGTGGGCGTCTTGCGCGGATCGGCAACGATGATGCGAGCGCCGTTCTTCTGCTTCGCTGCAAGCATGCGCTCCCATAACACTGTCTGCACTTCGGCGACGTTGTGGCCGTACAAGCACAAGAGGTCGGCCTGATCGATATCGACGTAGGACGCCACCGGCCCGTCAGCACCGAAGTTGGACATGAGGCCCGTCGCGGAGGTTGCGGTACATAGCCGCGTGTTGCCGTCAATGCTGGAGGACTGCAGACCGCCGCGCCACAACTTGCCCAGCGTGTAGAACTCTTCCACGGTCAACTGCCCAGAGTTGTAGCAAGCCAGGTTTTCATGTCCTTGCTGGAGCGCTGCCTTGAAGTTGGCGATAAAGAATTCCATCGCCTCGGTCCAGCCGACCGGCTCCAGTCGCCCGCCCTTTTTGCGACGAATCATCGGTGTGGTGCCGCGGCGCGGGCTGTTATTCGCCACCCAGCCGTTTTTGCCTTTGGGGCCAAGGTGTC
>JAQGMR010000028.1 GCA_028292265.1 Herminiimonas sp. | reverse complement strand
GCCCGGTGCGAACCCGGTGAGATGCCTGAATGTCCTGCTGATCGACCGTCTTCACAGCGACGAATCGCATGCCGGGACGGCTCATTGCTTCGCAGATTGCCTCGGCATCGTTGGCGTCGTTCTTGTTGCTCTTCACGTAGGGCTTGACGAACTGCGGGGCAATCAATTTCACGCGGTAGCCGTTCGCTTGCAGCTGGCGGGCCCAATGGTGCGCACCACCACACGCCTCCATACCGATTTCGGCTTCCAGCGGAACCGTCTCCTGCACCGCCTTGAGCCACTCGGTGCGGTTCAATTTGCGGCGCCAGACAGGCTTCTCCCTGCGATCCACTCCGTGGACCTGGAAAACGGACTTTGCCAAATCAACCCCGACTCGAATAAGCTTCATGGTGGACCCCTCTCATCATTGAACTGGTTGCTCGAACTTCCAGTTTGGCACTCTGATGCCGATTTGGTGAGGTGGGGTCCATCCCATTGTATATGGGTCGGACCCGGTCCTTTGGCATTGGTGGCAGTCGGCTAAAAAGCAGGAGGTCAGCGCTGCAACGGCACTTTTTCCCATTGGCCAGAGTCGACTAAAAGCGGACGTAAGGCCAGAGGGCTGCACCCGGCTGAAAGCAGACATCTTGGCATCGCCGTACGGATCTGGCGCTCGCGTTGTAAAAACAAATGAACCGCAGGGAGGAATCGGTCTTGCCGCCCATGCATAACAACTTATCGCAAACGGACGCGCAAAAGCGCGCCGGTTAATCTACGTTAGCCGCTGCGAAGTATTTGTCGACAAGCGATATTCCATCGGAACGCCCAACTCGGAGGAGACTCGCATGGGACTTCTAACCTTCAGCCTCAACGTCACCCTCGACGGCTGCGTCGACCATCAGGAGGGAATCGCCGACGACGAGACGCACGCCTTCTTCACCCGCCTCATGGACGAGGGTAGGGCGATGCTCTGGGGCCGCACCACTTACGAGATGATGGAGAGCTACTGGCCGGCGGTCGCCCGCGGCGATGTGGAGGTGCCGCCGATGGTGCGTGAATGGGCGATCAAGTTGGAGACCAAGCCGAAATACGTCGTGTCGTCAACGCGAACGGGCTTCCCATGGACCAATACCCACCACATCGCCGGCGACTTGCGTTCGGGCGTGCAAAAGCTCAAGGACGCGACCCCGGCCGGCGTGCTCCTCGGTAGCGGCAAGCTCGCGACCGAGCTCGATCGGCTGGAACTGATCGACGAGTACATGTTCCTCGTTCACCCCAGGATCGCCGGCCACGGCCCGACCCTGTACCAGAGCGGGCTGCCCAACACGCGAATGCTTGATCTGGTATCGGCGAAGCCGCTCAGCAACGGCGCGGTCGCCATGCACTACAAGCGGATGCGCGGCTAACAATCGGCTGCAGCGGACGGTCCGCTGCGCGGCCCACCGCGAAAGGTTCGTCTAGTCGCTTCTGTCAAACCGATGTGCTAGTCAGGCAGGAAGCGACTTGAGGCAGGCGCCGCCGTGGCGCACCATTCAAGCCTTTTGGTAAGCACGCGATTTGGCGAGCGCAAAAGTCTTGTTGCGCGCATAGCGCATTGAGCTTTCTGACAGCTCCAGCGCGAGCTGACCAAGGGAATACGGGTCGAAAGCCTTTGCACGAAGCAGACGGCCGCGATAGCCAGAGTCCGTCGTCATCGTTTTCCAACAAGCGGGTTGCAGCGCGGGGTGTCGGCATGATGCGTCGCCTGACGTGAGTTTTAAAGCAGCATGGCTTTTGGTCAGCCGTGTTGGCGCCACACTTTCTGCTACAAAGTTAAGACCGCATAATGTCGCTGCGGCGAGCGAGGCCCAGAAGCGTGGGTTGGCCTCGATGAGATAGACCAGGCCGGTTTCTCTGTCCATGCGCGCGTCAATATGCATGACGCCGTTGTAGCCGCTTCGGCTGCAGATTTCCGCAGCAACCGTTTCCAGGTAGGTGTTCGGTATAAATTCAACCCTTGATCCGACCACGCGCTGCACCGCGAAGGCTGACACAGTGCCGTCCAGTGACAGGAGGCTTAGATCAATGTCCGTGCCATCGATGTAACGCTGAACAATCAGGGAATCAAAGTCGTAGGCCTCATTCAAGAGGATCTTCCCCGCAAAGTCATCCCGGTCCGTAATGATTTGAACCCCGATTGACCCGGCCCTATTCGTCGGCTTGACTACGAATGGAACCGAAAATTCCGCCGCGATGGCGTCGTAGTCCTGCCGGTTCTTGCACCCGATAAAGCGCGTGGTTGGAACGCGAAACCCGTGTCCAGTGCAGAACTGGTAGAACAACCATTTGTCGTCGAACATCTTGAGCGAACTCGCCGTCGGAATTGGCGCAATGGTGATATTCAGCCGGTTGCGTACCCGGTTAGTGATACGAACACCATCGCAATCTGCAGGCAACAGCACCGCGTCGGCAAAGTCGCTGGCGAAACGATTAACCGTGTGGACGAAACTCGCATCGCAGGGTCCATCAAAGTCGATTGTGTGCTGCATGTCACACACCGTGGACCATTGCAAAGCGCGTGTTTCATTGTCTCCAATCACGACGGTGTGCGCAGGGCCGAAGCTCCGGATCGATTGCAAGACGGCGACGACGACGTACCGGCTTTTTCCGACGACGAGAATGTTCAGCACGGCTGCTCCTTTTGGGGACCGAGATCATTTCCCCTCGAGACAATTTACTACGCGCAACCGGAACGTCGATTGACGGGTGACAATACTTATATTGAGCATGTCGGAACCGTTTCAGGAATGCGTGGACTGCGACTAACTCTGCGTATTCAACTACCTGTTCGGAGCGAGCCGAACCGCATAATTTGAGCGACTGGCCTGTCACTCTTTCGTCAACAGCACGGGGGGTTCGTGAAGCAGCTGCACAGGATGTTGAGTGAGCGCAAAGCCAGTTGCAGTGCCACTAGCCAATGATGACAGTCGTCAACGTAGATTAAAGCAAACATATCAGGATTGGACGTAACAGCCCGGCAACTTCTTCAAAGGAAGTGTCATGAAGCGTCCATCAGGTCGTTCAGTTTGCGCGACGTTCAGCATCTGCTTTTTGTGCACGTTGGCTGCGTGCGGGGGTGGGGGCGGAAGTGCGGTGAGTCCGGGCTCGTCGGCAAATCCTGAGGCACTCGTAATTGCACTCGCTACCAGTCAAGGGACACCTTCAATCACCAGGCAGCTAGACGAGCCTCTGCCTCCGACTGCCCCTGCCGAAATGACGACCATTGTGCCCGTCGCCATTCCGGCGACTCCGGCGAATCCGGCCACTCCTGCCATCCCGCCGCCCGTGGTACCGCTGCCCGTAGTACCGCTGCCGCCAACCGTTTTCAATACGATCCAGCGCGAGAACGCCAAGACGGCGCAGCAAGGCGTCACGGATCAATGGCAAATCCCCTATTCGTTGACCGCGTTTCAGCATGAGATTGAGGGCTACGCTTCCGCCACCAGTGTGAACCGGGGAGGCGCCATTCAGCTGTTCGTGAACACGGTCGATCCACAATACACGATCAATATCTACCGGATAGGGTGGTATGGCGGCGCTGGTGCGCGTCTTGTCGCGGGACCGATTCAGCGTATTGGAGAGCGGCAGCCGACACCTGTTTCGGATCCAGATACCCGCATGGTCGAATGCAATTGGACCGACCCTTACGTGCTGTCAGTTCCTTTGAACCAGGTGGATCCGATCGACTGGGCCAGCGGGGTTTACCTCGCGAAGTTGACGGGGTCGAGCGGCAAACAGAGCTATATCGTCTTTGTCGTACGTGACGATGCGCGCCACTCTGACATTCTGTTCCAAACCGCCGTGACCACGTACGGGGCGTACAACAGTTGGGGCGGCTACAGCCTGTATGGATTCAACAGTGTTGGACCGCAGGCCTCCAAAGTATCGTTGAACCGGCCTTATAGTGACGATGGCTCGGGCCTGTTTCTCCGCTGGGAAATCAACATGTTGAGATTCATTGAGCGAGAGGGATATGACACGAGTTATTCGACAGACATCGATACCCACGACGCGCCGGCCCAACTCTTGAACCACCGTGCCTTCCTGTCGGTTGGCCATGACGAATACTGGACAAAATCAATGCGTGACGGCGTCGAGGCGGCGCGCGACAAAGGTGTCAATCTGGCTTTTTTCGGTGCGAACGCTGCGTATTGGCAGATACGTCTTGAGACGAGCCCTTTGACAAAAGATCCAGACCGCACCATCGTTGGTTATAAACAGAATGTGCAGCTGGATCCGCTCTACAAGACGAATCCCACACTCGCGACCTACCGCTGGCGCGAACCGGTCACTCCACCTATAAACCGGCCAGAAGCCACGCTCATCGGCGTCATGTTCGACGTCGATTCCGATCAGGTCGATTCCGACATGATCATATCGAATTGCCTGGATTGGGTGTGCGCCGAGACGAAGCTAAGCCCTGGTTCGACGTTGAAGGGAATGCTCGGCTACGAGGTTGATATATTGGACAAGTCCTCACCGGCCGGAATCGTCGAACTCGCTCGCTCAGCCTATCGGCAATGCTTGGACGCCACGTGCGCGACCAGTGAAATACGACATTCCAGCATGACCTATTACACTGCACCGAGCGGTGCTGGCGTATTCGCGACCGGGTCCATGAACTGGAACTTCGGCGTCGACAATTATGGCTGGAACCCGGAGCGCCTCAATCCAGCCGTGCAGCAGATTACCCGCAATATTCTTACTCGGTTCGTCGGCCGGTAGCAAAGTGGCCCCCCACAATAGCTTTCGGCTTAATCGGCGAGCCCGTAAAGGCAAACCGGTACGGTGCTCACGATGGTTAGCGGCGCGCCCCTAAAGACAGCGAAGCCGATGCGGGTGACCGCGTGAATTTTATTCGACCTTGACGCCGGCGGCCTTGATCACCGGCCACCATTTCTCCATCTCCGCTGCCTGATAGGTTCCGAGCGCTTGGGGGCTTTGCTGGTCAGGGGAGGGGATCTCCTGACCCATAGCCTCAAGCCGTTGGCGTATTGCGGGGTCGGCCAGCGCCTCGATCGCGGCCGCGTTCAACCGGTCCACAATCGGCTTTGGCGTGCCCGCACGCACCCAAAGCCCGTGCCATGCCGCCATATATAGCCCAGGAACTCCGGCCTCGTCCATGGTCGGAATTTGTGGCGCAGCGGCCGACCTCGTCTTGGCGGTAACGGCAAAGGCCTGCACCCGATTCGCCTTGATGTTTTGCACGGCAGTCGCCGCCTGGTCGAAATAGAGGTCGATATGGCCGGCAAGGAGGTCCTGCGTCGCGGGCGCCGCACCGCGGTAATGAATGATTTGTGCCTGAGTATGGGTTAGCTGCTCGAAATAAATGGCGCTGATGTGCGCGGGGGTGCCGGCGCCGCCGGTGCCAATCGACACTTTGTCCTTGTTTAGCGTCATCCACGCAATGAGCTCTTTCATTGTCTTCGCTGGAACCGCTTTGTTGGCAATCAAAAATGTTGGCTGTGTGGCGATCAGCGCCACGGGCTGGAGGTCCTTGAGCAGATCATATTGCAGAGGATAGATCGCGCCGTTGAAGACGTGCGTGCCGATATGCCCGATGCTCAGGGTATAGCCGTCTGGTGCTGCACGGGCCACCTTGCCTACGGCGATACTGCCGCCAGCGCCGGTTGTGTTTTCCACCACGATGGTCTGCCCTAGCGACCGTCCCATGCGCTCGGCCATAATTCGCGCAATGGTATCGGTAGGGCCGCCTGGAGAAAAAGGCACAACTAAAGATAAAGGGCGCGTCGGATAGGACTGGGCTCCCACGTTTAGCGAAGCCCCGAGTATCGCGAAAAAAATCACCGCATAGATGCGCTTCATGGTTTCTCTCCGGTTGCTGACAAGGACACAATACCATCAGCCGCCGGCTGCATCCAATTCCCATAGAATTTCGAGGCGCTCTCCTACGAAAAACACATGGATAAAAAGTGCGACAAATGGGATGCGCTACTGCGGAACGACGACCGTGGTCTCGAGGTTCGCGTAGAAACAGAGAGCACGGCTAGTGCCAGCCATGTGGATGATGCGCGACTGGTTAGGACAGGTCGAAGAGCCGTCGTTACTGTTTGTTTATAGCAGACGCCGAACCTAACGAGCAGCTTCAAAACCAACAGCACCCCTCGCCACCTTTCCATAAATAGACCTGACATCACGGACTCGCCTCAACCTGGTGGTTGTCGCTGATAACGCGACTTTTGAGCGCAAGCAGATGGGGCCAGGCCGCGGCCTGTGCGCTTCCGAGCACTGTTGCTTCCCATAGCCCTTTTTGACAGGCAGCCTTCAACGCTTATAACAATTCCTATATTTTAGGATGTCCTTCCCATAATCGGTTTACATCTTTCTTCTTGCGAGGCATACTTTAATCATATTGTGGTTATCGGCAGGAGAACGTCGGGCAGACGCGAGGATGTGGTTGCGCCGCGTCTTCATGATGCGCGGCGCCGTTTCATATCCGACACACGGGTTTCGATTACTTTGTGCAAAAGGTTATTTATGCTTCCACTTCAAGATGTAAAGGTTATTGAGTTTTGCCAGGTTGCCGCCGGGCCGTTTTGCAGCATGCTGCTTGCCGATATGGGCGCCGATGTAATCAAAGTCGAGCATCCGAAGGGCGGCGACAGCTTGCGGCAGTGGCCTCCGCTGAATGGCGGCTACAGCGAGAACTTCGCATCACTCAACCGCAACAAGCGTTCAGTGACGCTCGATCTAAAAAATTCGGAAGATGTCGCAAAAGCGCTCGCCCTGATCCTTTCGGCGGACGTCGTGATAGAGAACAACCGCCCGGGCGTCATGGCCCGCCTCGGCCTGGACTATGCGTCGCTACGGGAACGCAAACCCAGCCTCATCTATTGCTCGATTTCAGCCTATGGCCAATCTGGGCCGCGATCTCAGGAGGGTGGGTTCGATCTGACGATGCAAGCAATGAGCGGCATCATGAGCGTAACCGGCGAACCGGGCGGCCCTCCAGTCAAATGCGGTGTTCCTATTTCGGATTTCTCGGCTGGCCTGTACGGCGCATTCGCGATCGCATCCCTTCTCAATAACGTTCGCCGCGGCGCGCCGGGTGAACATATCGACGTTTCTATGCTCGGCGCCAGTCTTGGCGTCGCTGCGCTGCAGACCAGCGAATATTTCGGCAATCATACCGATCCGGCGAAGCTTGGGTCCGCACATCCGCGCAATGCTCCTTACCAAGCTTTCAAGGCGAAAGACGGTTATTTCGCCATGGCGGCCGGCAACGACAACTTGTGGCGCCTCACCTGCGCACAGATCGATCGTCCCGATCTACTGGAAGACGCCCGATTTACATCGACCTCCCTCCGTGCCGCCAACCAGCATGAACTTAAGGAAATTTTAGAAACTGAGTTCGGGCATTTTTCCTGCAATGAACTCATAGGACGTTTCGCCGGAGCCGGCATACCGTGCACGCCGATCAACACCTATTCCGAGGTACTGGCTGATCCGCAGGTCGAGGCAATGAACTGGGTTCGGACCATCAGCTTGCCGGGTGGGACAACCACCCGCACTTTCGCGTCGGCGCTTCGCTTGTCCGGAAAAGGCCTTCCAATCTATCGTAATCCGCCAGCCCTCGGTGAGCACAGTGAGGAGGTGTTCAGCCTGCTGGCATCTACGCACGCCGACGTGGACAAGCGGGGAAAATGACATGGATGCGGTCTCCCTCCATCCCCAGAACGGCGCGGCGTCCGGCAGCATCCTCTGTCAGCAAGAGGGACACGCCACGGTTGTCACCCTGAACCGGCCGGAAAAAATGAACGCGCTTAATGGCGAACTCGTCGACGCCTTGCTGCAGGTGGTCGAACATGCCGCTGGCAACGGGACGCGCCTTCTGGTATTGAAGGGAAGCGGGAAGAACTTTAGCGCAGGTTTCGATTTTAGCGGTTATGAAGAGGCCAGCGAAGGGGACCTGGTGCTTCGCTTAATCCGTATTGAGCAACTACTGCAGGCGGTGTATTACGCCCCGTACTATACGGTCGCGCTGGCGCACGGGAGAAATTTCGGGGCTGGGGCTGATCTTATCTGCTCATGCAGTCATCGGATCGCGGCCGCGGAGAGCAGTTTTCGCATGCCCGGACTGCGCTTCGGGCTGGTCCTTGGAACGCGGCGCTTAGCGCAGCGCATCGGCACGGATGCGACGCGCCGCATACTTATGCAGTCGGTAAACTTCGATGCCGGCGAAGCATTGACAATGGGATTTCTCAACGAGCTGGCGCAACCGGAGCAGTGGGATGGCGTTATCGCATCCCTAGCGAAAAAGTCCGGGGGCCTCTCCGTTGCCGCCGAAGAGTCACTGCTACGCGTTACAGCTCCCGATACGCGGGCTGATGATCTGGCTGAGTTGGTCACTTCCGCCAGCCGGCCTGGACTGAAAGAGCGCATCCGTCAATATCGCGCACTGCCCTGAGACGACGCCACCGCTGCCGCACTGCCGCGTTAGGGTCGCGGTGTTACGCCAACTTGCCGAAATGGCCGCCGCGGTAGCCCATCGCGCGCGACATCTGCATGGCATTAAGCATGACGGCAGGCGCCAGCTCGTTCATGCGTGCAACGCTTAACCGTTCCATAGGACCTGAAATGCCGAGCGCGGCGACCACCTGATCCAGCCCGTTGAAGACCGCGGCTGCCAAACCACCGACGGTATCCCGCCATTCTCCGCGGTTCACCGCATAGCCTACGCGTACGGTCTTGGCCAGCTGTTTCTTGAGCACCGGCATCGACACGATCGTGGACCGCGAATGCCGCGTCAAGGTTTTGGTATGGCGTTCTATATATCCATCCGGCTGGTAGGCAAGCATCGCCTTGCCGGTAGCTACAGCATAGGCCGGCGCGCGGCCCCCTATGAAAGTATAGGAACGGACCGGCTGCGGACTGTCGATCTTGTCGATGTACACCACATCCATGCCTTCGAGCACTGATAGGTGCACCGTCTCCCCGCTAGCTTCGGCCAGGTTACGCATGAAGGGCGCGGCAAAGCGGCGCACGTCGAACTGCGCCAGCTGTTTTGCCCCCAGTTCGAAAAGCCGCATCGTGCTCCGGTACCTGCCCGTCGCTTCGTCCTTGATTAGATAGCCGGCATAGGCAAGCGTCTGCAAGGTGCGATGCACATTGCTCCTGGTCAAGTTGAGCTGCACGGCTAGTTCCTCGATTGTGTGACCTGGTCCATCGAGTTCCACGACGGCCTCCAATACCGCCAATCCTTTTAAAAGGGTTTTGTCCATTCGCATCCTGATTCGTGTGTTTTTCTAAACGTGTCGTCGCCTTCACGCTGCATACATTATAGGACGGCGGTCACATAAGTCGGGAATGTATCGCAGAGGGAAGTGAGACTGGCATTGCCATTCTCTTCTGTCCTCATCCACCGCTTCCATTGGCCGCCCTTTAAGAAAAATCATGACCGTCGCAATTTACGATGCTCAGCGAAAAAACGTTTATGTTTATATTCTAGGACAAGGTTCCTATACTTTGTTTTGAGCCGTGAGTATTCATTCTGACGAAGGCCCTACGATCGAAGGAGGAAGCATTGCAAAATGGAACTGTTTTCGCGCCAGGTAGCTTGGCAGGCGTGCGAATCCTCGATCTTTCGCGCATTCTCGCCGGCCCGAGCTGCACCCAGCTGCTCGCCGATCTTGGAGCGGACGTCATTAAGGTGGAGAAGCCGGATGCCGGGGACGATACCCGCAAATGGGGGCCCCCTTATCTCTGCGATCAAGAGGGCCGCGAGCTGGCTGAGAGTGCCTACTATGCCTGCGCCAATCGCAACAAGCGGTCGATCGCAGCTGACCTGAGCACCGCGGCGGGAAGGGAAATCATTCATCAGCTGCTTGCCTGCAGCGACGTCCTGGTAGAAAACTTCAAGGTCGGTGACCTCGCTAGACACGGGCTCGCCTATGAACAATTGAAGGAGCGTTATCCGGGCCTGGTCTATTGCTCGATCACCGGGTTTGGGCAGGACGGTCCGTATGCAGAGCGTCCCGGCTACGATTTCCTAGCCCAAGGCATGGGCGGCATCATGAGCCTAAATGGAGATCCGGTAGGCGAACCGCAGAAAGTAGCGGTCGGCATCACCGATCTGATGACCGGAATGTATGCCGCCGTAGGCATCCTTGCGGCGCTACGTCACCGCGACCGCAGCGCCGAAGGGCAACTAGTTGATGTGGCCCTACTCGACACGCAAGTGGCCTGGCTGGCCAATGCGGGCGTGCATTATCTGACTTCGGGGCAGCCGCCGGCGCGCCTGGGCAATGGCCATCCCAACATTGTTCCGTATGAAGTGTTTCCAGCGCTTGACGGCTTCTTCATCCTCGCCATCGGCAACGACGATCAGTTTAAGCGGTTCTGCGCGCTTGCTCGCGTACCGAATCTCGCCGACGATCCGCGTTATACAACCAATCGCGCGCGCGTCGAAAATCGGCGCGCCCTGATTCCCGAGCTCAAGGCAGTCACCGCGCGTGAGTCGCGCGCATTCTGGCTAGAGCAGCTGCAAAAGGAAAGGATTCCAGGCGGCCCCATTAACACCATCCCCGAGGTGTTCGCCGATCCACAGGTACTTCACCGCGGCATGTTAGTGGATATTCCGGCGCCCGGCCTCGCCGCCGGCAAGGTGTCGGTCATCGGCAATCCTATTCATATGAGCCGCACCGCGCCTACCTACCGCAGGCCACCGCCGACCTTGGGCCAACATACCACCGAGGTACTGCGCGAGCTGGCAGCGCAGCACAGCAAAATACCCACCATTTAATCCATAGGGGCATTGTTATGTTCAATTTAACTCCGGATCAAATCGCGTTGCAACGCAAGGCGCGCGAGTTGGCCATAGAAGTCATGCTGCCGCGTGCAGCCGAGGTCGACCGCAACGAAACCTACCCTTGGCATACAGTGGACGCGCTCAAGGCCAACGGTTTTATGGGGATGACCATACCCAAGGAGTATGGCGGCAAGGGAGCTAGCTATTTCGACGCCGTGCTGTTTATCGAAGAATTTTCCAAGGTATGCGCCGCGTCCGGGCGAATTGCGGTGGAATCAAACATGGGCGCCATCGGGGCTATCATGAAATACGGATCCGAGCAACAGAAGCGGCTCGCCGCCTCGCTCGTCCTCAATGGCGACAAGCCAGCGATCTGTATCACCGAGCCGGAAGCGGGCAGCGCCGCGACCGATATGCAGACCACTGCAGTGCGCCGCAGCGATACCTATTACATCAACGGCTGCAAACACTGGATTACAGGCGGCGGGGTCTCACGCCTGCACTTCATCTTCGCGCGGGTAATGGACGACGGCATTGACCGTGGCATCGCCGGATTCATCGTGGTCGGACCTGATGTGCCCGGTATGGAGATACGTCGGCTGTACGCGATGGGCATACGCGGCGTTCCGGAAGGCTATATCACCCTCAACGACGTGGCGGTGCCGGCTTCCATGATGGTGGCGCCGCCGGGCGGCGCGGATCGCGGGTTTGCTGGTTTGATGAACGCGTACAACGCCCAGCGCGTCGGCGCGGCCACTGTCGCGCTCGGCATTGCGCAGGGAGCGTATGAACTGGCGGTCAATTATGTTTTGGAACGGCAGCAGTTCGGCCGGCCGATCGGCGAATTCCAGGGCATTCAGTGGATGATCGCCGACATGTCGATACAGCTCGAAGCAGCGCGGGCGCTGATCCATCGCGCCGCACATAGCGGAACCGATTTTCCCGACATGCAGGCTGCGGCGCAGGCAAAGGTGTTGGCCTCGGAT
The DNA here is from genome assembly GCA_028292265.1 of Herminiimonas sp. Lineage (GTDB taxonomy): Bacteria > Pseudomonadota > Gammaproteobacteria > Burkholderiales > Burkholderiaceae_D > JAQGMR01. The sequence continues at coordinate 523 of JAQGMR010000028.1, read as the reverse complement.
GTCGCCATCAAGGTTACCAACGATGCGCTGCAGCTTCATGGGGCGGCGGGCTACGGACGGGACCGCCCCTTGGAGCGCATGGCGAGGGATGCCCGCATGTTTACGATTTCCGGGGGCACCGGCCAGGTGCTGCGCACCCAGATCGCCGGCAAACTTCTCGGCCAGAAGCTTCCGCAGAGCCGCGACGGTTATGTGCGCGAGCCATTCAAATAATTGTAGGTAGCGAACCTTGCTGGCGGACGGAACTTGGACGACGGCGCTAAGGGCAAAGGGCGGCAGCGCCGCGCGATCCGCATTGTGAAGTATGCGAACGTCATACGACCTCAGGAGACAGGCAAAATGAACAAGATAACGAAGCGCACAGCACGACTAGCATTGGGCGCAGTAATGCTGGGTATGTCGATAGGAGCAATGGCGGCATGGCCCGAACGGCCCATCACCTTGGTAGTACCTTTCCCGCCAGGCGGCAATACCGATGCACTCGCGCGCCTGGTTGGCCAGCACCTGTCGGCCAAGCTGGGCA
>JAQGMR010000022.1 GCA_028292265.1 Herminiimonas sp. | reverse complement strand
CACCGCCAAACTTCTTCGACAGCACCGTCGCAATCGCCGCCGTCAGCGTCGTCTTGCCATGGTCAACGTGGCCAATCGTGCCCACGTTCACGTGCGGTTTGTTCCGCTCAAATTTGCCTTTTGCCATCTTGGACTCCTAACGATGTAGAGAATTCAGGCGCACGCCCGACGCTGTCTTGCTGTTTCAATTTCGATTACTGCCTGGCGCTCGACCTGCCGCCAAAATCACTGGTGCCCTTTACGTGGATTGAACACGTGGCCTCTCCCTTACCAAGGGAGTGCTCTACCACTGAGCTAAAAGGGCATTGCTGTCCGATGCCGAATCTGCGCACGTCCAACGAAACTGGAGCGGGTGAAGGGAATCGAACCCTCGTCATAAGCTTGGAAGGCTTCAGCTCTACCATTGAGCTACACCCGCAAGGGCGACCACTTCGCCACCAACTCACTGCCCTCACTTGTACTGCCATTGCACTAGCACTACCGATACTACCGATCTACAATCGACTCAAGTCCAACCGCCGCTGCACACCACCTGCATCCAGAACGCCCTGCCGCCCCATCCCCAACCTTGAGTAACTGAAGCTTATTGACTGCCTGTTCTCCGCGGCCTCTCCTTGGTGGAGGGGGCTGGATTCGAACCAGCGTACTCGTAAGAGGGCAGATTTACAGTCTGCTGCCATTAACCACTCGGCCACCCCTCCGCAGGGAACCCCAAACTATAGGGGAGGCAATGATCCTTGTCAAACGAAAAGTGAGTCTTGGGCCTGCATAACTGCTTGTCCGAAGTCCAACGAATTGCCCGCCCGGTCGTGGCCGCACGCGAGCGCCGTTGTCCATCGTAGAATACGGCCCACTGTCGGCCCGTCGAGACCGGCGTGAACAGGCTGCCACTCGGGCCGGCTACCGCCCGCGGTGCGCCGGCAATCTGGAACATAATGCGTGCCATAGTGACACTGCCAAACATTCTCGTACTGTACGCACACCCTGCCGCCCACCTGTCGCGGGTCAATAGCCGCATGGTGGACGCCGCTCGCGGCATGCCGAACGTGACAGTTCATGACCTCTACGAAACCTATCCCGACTTCGATATCGACGTTCCGCGAGAGCAGGCGCTGATTGCCGGTGCCGATCTGGTCGTGTTCCAGCATCCGGTCCAGTGGTTTGGCATGCCTGCACTGATGAAGGAGTGGGTAGACGTGGTTCTGGAGCACGGATGGGCCTTCGGCGAAGGCGGCACTGCGCTGCACGGCAAGGACCACCTCCTTGCGATTACTTCCGGGGGGCCACAGGATTCGTACCACCCTGACGGGTCCCCTGACGACTCTTTTTCAGCGTTCCTGCCCCCGTTCCAGCAAACAGCAGAACTTTGCGGAATGCGCTGGAACACGCCTCTGGTCTTCCACGGTGCCCGCCAAGCAGGTCTGGACGCGGTTAGCGTGCACGTAGAAACCTATCGGCAGCACCTTGCAGCCTATCCCGCCTGGGCGCGGCCGAAATAGCCACCTGCCCGTCCTCCCCGACGATGGACCACCAAATACCCGAATGGAAAAGTCACTCCTCGTCAACGCGTTAATCTACCTGGTCGCCGCGGTCGTGGCCGTTCCGCTTGCCCGCCGCCTCGGACTTGGCGCCGTTCTCGGCTATCTGCTGGCCGGCATCGCGATTGGCCCATTCGGACTGGGGCTCATCAATGAAGTCCAGGACATTCTGCATTTCTCCGAGTTCGGGGTTGTATTGCTCCTGTTCCTGATCGGGCTGGAGCTCGATCCAAAGCGGCTTTGGTCCATGCGCCGCCCTATCTTTGGCTGGGGCGGCGCTCAGGTCGCCCTCGTCGCCGGGGTACTGTGCTGCGCCGGCCTGCTGCTGGGCGCAGACTGGAAGACAGCGCTGGTTGCGGCGCTCGGCCTGTCTCTGTCCTCCACTGCCATTGCACTGGCCACGCTTGACGAACGCAACCTCATGGCGACACCGTCCGGAACGGCCGGATTCGCAATCCTGCTGTTTCAGGATATCGCCGCCATTCCCATGATCGCCATCATTCCGCTGCTCGGCGTGACCGACTCCAGCACCGGCAACGGCTGGCTCGGTGCGGCGCGTGTCATTGCTGTGATTGCGGTGCTGATTGTCGGCGGTCGCTACCTGATCCGGCCAGTGCTGCGAATCATTGCAAAAACGGAGCTGCGCGAAATCTTCACGGCCTTCGCACTCTTGCTAGTCATCGGCATCGGGCTGCTAATGCAATTGGTGGGCATGTCGATGGCGCTTGGCACGTTCCTGGCCGGTGTGCTGCTGGCGGAGTCGGAATATCGGCACGCGCTTGAAACGGATCTCGAGCCCTTCAAGGGTCTGCTGCTCGGGCTGTTCTTCATTGCGGTTGGCATGTCGGTTGATTTTTCGGTCTTCATGGCGCAGCCGCTCCTCGTCCTTGGACTAGTCGCCCTGTTTCTGGGCCTGAAGATGGGAGTGCTCTATGGTCTCGCCAAAGTCTTCGACATCCCGGCGCGGCAGCGGGTCTTCTTTGCCTTCCTGCTGGCGCAGGGCGGCGAATTTGCGTTCGTGGTGTTCGGCGCAGCCGCAACAGCGCATATATTTACGCCGCAAATCGGATCGCTTCTCGTCGTGGTCGTTGCGCTATCCATGGTCTGCACGCCGTTACTCTTGCTGCTGCACGACAGGCTGATCGCCCCGCGGTACCAGGCGGCCCGGCAGCAGCCGGATGACACGATCGAAGCAGAAGACCGGCACGTAATCATTGCCGGCTTCGGCCGGTTCGGGCAGATCGTCGGCCGCCTTCTCAACGCCAGCCGCGTGCCCCTGACCGTCCTCGACCATGATCCAGACCAGATCGACCTTCTGCGGCGCTTCGGCTTCAAGGTTTTCTATGGCGACGCCACGCGCATTGACTTGATGCATGCCGCCGGCGCGGCGCGGGCGCGCGCCCTGGTGGTGGCGATCGACGATGTTGAAGAAAGCCTGCAACTGGTGGAAGCGGTACGTCGCGAGTTTCCAGATTTGCCAGTGCTGGCGCGGGCCCGGAACGTCTCGCATTACTATCGGCTGCGCGACCTCGGCGTCACCATGATCGAGCGGGAAACCTTCGAGGCGTCGCTGCGCATGGGGCGCAATACGCTTGAACAGCTTGGATTCGGCGCATACCAGGCGCGACAAGCGGCCGTCAAATTCCGGCGCCACAATATCCAGTCCCTTCTGGCGGTCTATCCGTACTACAAGGACCAGAAACGCCTGATGTCCATGACAAAACAGGCGCGTGAAGAGCTTGAACAGATGTTCGCGCGCGATGCCAGCATCATGTCCGCCGATAAGGCGAGCGGCTGGGACTAGCGCTTCTCCCGAAGTCGGCCACCGCAGCCCAGTGCGGGCCATGCAACCCGCCGCACAGAAACCGTCGTAAAACGCACGGCCGACCGCCCGGGACGGAACATTTTCGAACGAATTGTCACTCAGTGAACAGTCGCCACAAGCGGAAGTCGCCGAATGAACTCAATCTCGCGTTCGATCCTGTTGTCGCTGGCCTGCACAACGCTTTGCGCCGGCTGCTATTTCAACAATGCCAGCAGCTCGTCCGACCAAAGTCTTACCGATTTGAAGCCGGCGCCCGAGCTGGCATCGGAAACGGAGATTGGCGGAGGCATGGCGTCCACGCCGGTCCTGACCCAAGCCGCCGGCCGGGCCAAGGTCATCTTTGCCGGATTTCAGGTCGATGCCAATGGCAGCCTCCGACCTGCAATTGGGGGCCGCGGCCTGGCATGGCTTCGCACTGTCGCGCTGGCTGATGGCAGTGCCACCGCTCACCCCGACGATCCCAACCCGTCAGACCCGACAATCAATCCGATTTCACTGCTCGACCCGGCCAAGGTACTCGGCAACGCGAAAGCAAACGGCGTTGTCAAATTTCCGGAAGGACCCGTCGTGGACGGACTGGCGAATATTCCATTCCCCACCGGGAAATGGTACAAGGCCTTGTTTTACGCAAACGACGGCGGGGCGGATGGCAAAAGATCGGGGGCAATATCACCGTCCCCAGAAAACGCGCGCATGGTTTTCCCTTTGCCTTACGGGCTCAAGGTAAGCGACGCAGACAATCGTATCGACATCACCTTTCCCTCGAAACGTTTCCTGTTCACCGGTGTGGCTGAGCAGAACGTATCCAATCCTTACGATGTCGACTATGTTCGATATCACATCGGGCAGTCGCCGGAAACCTCGCTGCGCATGAGCTATCAGAAGACTGGCATCAACGCCCCGCCCGTGCTGACGCGGCGCATTGACCGGTTCGATGAACTGACCACGATCACGAGCTGGATCGACAAAACCGGGGCCAGCGCCAGCGAGATGCAATTGATCGTCGCAGTCGGTTCCCCCTTCATGACGGTCAAGTACAAAAACATGCGGCCGCAGATCATGGTCACCAACACGGACAAGCCGACCACGCCGCAACAAGTCCTGATCACGGCGGTGGCAGACAGCGCGGACCCCGCAGCGATCAGCGGCACCGCACTTCAACGCTTCTCTGCCTACAACGACGGACCGACGGTGGCTAACACGCCGAGCCTGACCGGCAAGGCGTTTCGCATTGTGCTGACGCGTGACGATCAGGGCTATCTGCCGGCATCTCTCGTCCACAAGGAAATGCTGCTTTTTTTCTCCAGCACCGTGCGGCTTGATTGGGACCCCGCCACCTTCACCTATGTGGCCTCCGATGTCGCGGCCGGCATATTTTCCGGAACGGTGCGCGCAGCCTATGTCGATACCGTCGCCGCCCAGGGGGAAAACAACCTTGCACGCGACAGCGCCACTACAGTCAGTTTTGCGGCGCGCGAAAAATTACTGGCGCTGCACTCAAACACATTCCCTGTCGCTGCGGAAGTCCTGCTTCGAAAAGACAATCCCGCGGACGACAAGGCCGCTGTCAGTTACCGCTGGACGACTCAGCCCATGAGCGCGACCGGCAACAACGAGTTGCTGATGCTCGCTCTGGAGAAGACACATTTGCCGGCATTAGTGGCGAGCCAGGCTCGGCCCGCGCTGACGTACCCCTCCGCGTTCGGACCAATGCAGGCGGTCGTTGGCTCGCTGTGGCAACAACAACTAACACTCCCTGCAATCATGCGTGGGGGCGCCGACTCGGACGCCAATACCATCTGGTTTGGCAAGGGCCGCATACGTCCCGAAGACAAAGCCGCCATCAAGAAAGTATTGATCGAAGACCTCGCAACAGGGCAGGAGTTTCTTCCGCACTGCGCGTACGACTCGTACGTTTGTGGCGGATTCCTGTTCCGATTTGCACGCATGGCGCTCATTGCAGATGAGCTTGGCGAGCCAGATTTGCGCAAACAGGCGTTGGAATTTTCAAAGCACCTTATCGAGCCCTGGTTCAATACGAAGGACGGAATAAAACGCCTGGATGGGACAGATCCGAATGCGCTGACGTTCGATTACTTCCTGTACGACACGACCAATAGCGGAACGGTGACCAACCGCGGCTTGAAGAATGTAGGTGAGGACTATTTCAACGCATCCTACATTGACCACATGTTCCACTACGGTTATTACATCTACGCGGCTGCCGTCATCGCCCGTTATGACGAGGCATGGCTCACGACCAACTCGGAGAAGGTCAACACGCTGGTTCGGGATATCGCCAACGCCAGCTTGCAGGACAAGTCTTATCCAGTGATGCGGATGTATGACTGGTACCTCATGCGCAATGCCGCAGATTCGGGGCCAGACGCAAACGGCCCTAATACCGAGTCTTCCAGTGAAGCCATCAATGCCGATTACGCCATTACGCTGTGGGGCGTCGTGACAAAGAATCCGGCCCTGCAGGCAGTCGGCGCGATCATGACTGCAGGAGAAATCCGCAGCGCCCAGGCCTGGTACCAGATTACAGAATCCAACAGCGTCTTTCCCGGCGTAGAGCTTGGAGTGAACGCAGTGCTAAACCCCGATGGCAGAACGAGTTCGAGAACCCTGGCGCCGGCCAAAGAAATCGCGATGGGTATCCTGAGAACGAACAAGCCGGAAATCAATACATTTTTCTCGGCTCTGGAGCACAAGGTGGTGGGCATCCAGATTCTGCCTTTAAGCCCGATCTCTGACGCGGTGCTATCAAGAGACTGGGCGAAGGCGCACGGCGCCAGACTGCTTAAAATGATAGACACGATGACCGATCAGCTGGGCAATATCACGGGTGATGGCCCTGATGCAGGGGGGCCAAAGTACCAGCCCGGAAATCCGCTTGCACTATGTGCGAACGACATCAATCCTGACAAGAACCGGGACACGACAAAGGATGTCGGGGCAGCCAAATGCGCGGGCAGGGCGCGCATGCTTTACAACTGGCGTGGCGTGATCATGTCGGCCCACGGGTTGAACAATCCAGCGGACGCGTATCAGCGCTATCTTGCCTACCGCAACAAGGTACCGGCGCAAACCGCTTCATTCCAGGCCCGAACGGTGGGCGCGTTCAATGGCAACTTCTCTGGCGGCATTCCGCAGACCTATGTTGATGGCATTGGAAATCTGGATCTGCTCAAGAGCGACACCGTGCCAGGATCCGATGTGAATGTGCTGTGGTGGCTGTCTTCGAATAAATAACAATCCGCTCGCCCGCTTCCATTACGAGGGACGCCGGACAGTTCCCGCAATAGAAGGGACAGGCCAGATGCAATCGAGTCAGCGTGGTCACGTCGCGATTGCGCAAGGCAGACGGGAAGCACTCCAACCGTCGACCACGTCACCATGGCGCTGCAAGCACTTCCGCGATACTAGGTGGCAGGTACTGCGCGCGGACGCATCCGCCAGGCCGCGACGACTGCAATCGCGCACACGCCTGACACTACCAGGAAGGTTTCGTCGAAGGCCTGAACTTGCCCGCCAGATCCCTGCGCCGCTCCTGTCGATAGCGCCACATGATGCGCGGACAGGCGCCACTCAAGCAGGATGCCGGCCAGGCTGACGCCGATAGCGCCGCCAAGCTGACGCATGAAATTGATGGTGCTCGCGCCCTGCGCAATGAATGCCGCGTCAACCCCGCGCATCGAACCCAGGCTCAGCGAAGGCAACACAAAGCCCAAGCCAATCCGCCCGATGATTGCCCACGCCATCAGGGCCAGGTAGCTGCTGCCGCCGGCATCGCTGCCCATCAAGCCAAACGACAACGCAAGCAGCGCAAGCCCAAGCGAAACCAGCACATACGGCGCGACCCGATCCGCCAGGCGGCCTGCAATCGGAATTGTCAGGGCGAGCGCCACGCCCGCCGGCAGCAGCACCAATCCCGCCTGCGAAGGCGCATAGTTCAAGCCCATTTGCATGAATACCGGCAGGAGATACGTCGACCCGAACAAACCCATTCCGTAGATGAACGCCACCAGCGCTCCCATTGAAAATTGACGGTAGCGGAACAGCGCCATGTTCATCAAGGGCTGCGGCGATTTCAACTCATAAAGCACGAACCAAATCATGCATGCGATTCCTACAGCGATCAGCGCTGCGGCCAGCAAGCGGTCGTCATGCAGGTGGACCAGACCATTCAACGTGCCGATCACGCCGACAGCAACCAGCAACAGGCCTTTCCAGTCCAGCGGATTGTCTTCAGTGCTGTCGGCGGTATTGAGGGCAAGAAAGCGACGCACCATCAGCAGTACGATCAGGCAGAACGGCACCACCACGAAAAAAATCGAGCGCCATCCGAATTGCTCCACCAGGAATCCGCCAACCGAGGGGCCGATAGCGGGGGCGAAAACCACACCGAACCCGAAGATGCCCATGGCCTTGCCTTGCTCGTGCTGCTGAAAGGCGCGCAGCACGAAAATCGCCGGAATCGGTTGCAGAATGCCAGACGCCAGCCCTTCCGCCACGCGCATCGATATCAGCATCGAGTAATTGACGCTGAAGCCGCCAATGACGCCGCCAGCGAGCAGCGTCAAGATCGCGCCGGTATAAGTGCGGCGGAGCCCAAAGCGCAACAGCAGCCACGGCGTTGTAAGCATCGACAACGTCATCGCAAGCATGAACGCCGCCGACACCCACTGCGCGCGCTCCTGGCCGAGCACGAAGTGCCGACTCAGGTCGGGTATGGCGACATTGACGATGGTGGAAGACAGAATCGACGCCATCGACCCAATCATCACGGTGAGCAGCACGAGCCACTTGTAGCGGCTGCCATGGCGCTCGCGCAGTTGTTCCAGAGTGGAAGGCATCAAGGGGGTCCGCACGGGAAATCAGTTGCCGAGTATACCGGCACGCTGCCCCGGAGGCCTTGCCGCGAAACAGCAGCGAGCGCTGCGGCGCATCTGGTGCGCCTCAGCAGAAGAGGCACGTCAGGCGGACGATTTCGGCAATAAGGAAGGCAACGGCGGACCACAGCACGGTCGATCCGAAGGGAAGGCACCACTGCAAGCCAATTGCGCTAAAGCGGATATCGCCTGGCAATCGACCAAGACCCAGCCGCGACAGGCCAGGAAACAGCACAGCCAGAATGAATAAACCAACGAAAATCACGGCAACCCAGCGAATCATGCAATGCCTCCGGTCACGTCAGGACTCCACGCGGCAGAAGCACCGCCGCCGCAATGCGCAACAAACTTGCCCATCCCGGAACCACCGACTGGTCCCCCGGCTACCGCAGTAATTTCGCGGCGAGGAATATCACGACCGTCAAAAGTACTGTCGATGCGAATGGCAGAAATATGTTGCGACCGAACAGGCTGAACCGGATATCGCCGGGCAAACGCCCCAGGCCGAGCTTTTCCAGCCATGGCAAGAAGGCGGATAGTACGATCAGGGCGACGAAAATCGTCAATACCCAGCGGATCATCGTGGCGCCCCGGACGGACTTGAGGTCTGTCTCGCTGCCCACCCCGCCATCTCACCGTGCCCAAGCATCACTTTCCCTCTCCCTTGACTGCACCGGCGTGCGCCGGGTTCGAGCTTTCCTTGTCGGGCAATCCGACTCAAGTGGCAAAATCCACTGTCCTACAGCCGGTGACTCCTGTCGCTTTTGGCATAGCGGTCGGGCAAGCTCATGTGCTTGCCCACCACAAGAACCTTGAACAGTTCACCCATTTCGGCTGGTGACGTCAACTTCTGCACTGCGTTGGCTTGCGGAAGGTAGCGCGACTTGTCGGTCGGCGGCGTGCGCAGCAACAGATCGCCGATACCTGCATCAATCAGGAATGCCGCCTGGCTGGTATAGGTCAACACGTCGAGCCCGCCTTCCACTGCAGCGCGCGCCATGGCACTGAAATCAACGTGCGCGGTAATATCCTGGAGCCCTGGCAGGAACATCGGGTCGTCATGGGCGCGATGCCGATAGTGACACATGAGTGTGCCCCGCGCCCGGTCGGGAAGGTAATACTCCGCAGCCGGGAATCCGTAGTCGAAGAGCAGCGCAGCGCCGCCGAGGCCGATCTGGTCATATCCGGCCGACAGCATGTCCGCAAGCGAGCGCATGAAGCCGATCGCCACCGGGTGCACCTCGGTCAGATAGCCGTCCGGCAACGCCTCCGCATCGGGTATCTGTTTGATTAACGCCGGATTCACCGGCCGGTCCCGGTACACGAACTTCTTGTCGGTCAGGCCCAAGCCGCGCTCTCGCCAGCCATGCGCCGTCTTGACCACCAAATGGGGCGGCATGGCGTCCAGCACTTCATTCCCCAGTACGACGCCAGAGAACGCAGCCGGAAACTGGTCCAGCCATGTCACCTGCGGAAACGCCCGCAATGCTCTCTTTTGTCGTGCGCGCAGTTCGCCGGACAATTCAACAATGGAATACCGGTGTACCCGCACTCCCATTGAAGTCAGTTCAGTCAAAACATCCAGAGCCAGCCGGCCGGTGCCCGCGCCAAATTCAATAATTTGCGGTGCGCTTTGGCGCATCAGGTCCGCCACCGCCTGGGCCACAGTTGCGCCGAAAAGCGGCGTCATTTCTGGCGCGGTTGTAAAATCGCCGTCTTTACCAAATTTCGTGGCGCCGCCGCTGTAGTAGCCGACATCTGGCGCATAAAGTGCCAATTCCATGTAGCGCGAGAACGGTATCCAGCCGGAGTTGTGCCGGATGTCGTTGGCGATCAGGGTCTGGAGTGCGCGTGAGGCGGCCAGCGCGTCGGCGGAAGGTTCCGGAAGGTGCGATTGCATAGCCGGTATTGTAGTGAATTCCGCTTCCTATAAAAACTGACAGAACATCAACACGCCAATCGTCGTCAAAGGCGATAAATCTCATGAGTCAATCATTAGCCAGAGTTGCTCTCGTCACAGGCGGCGCCCGACGCATCGGCCGCGAGATATCGATCGCGCTCGCCCGGCGTGGATGGGATGTGGTTGTCCACTATCGGCGCTCCCGCGAAGAGGCTCTCGAAACCGTTCGGCAGATTGAAATAATCGGACGTCGCGCGACGGCAATTGACTGCAATCTAGAGGACGAAGCGGCTGTTCGTCAATTGCTGCCGCGCGCCGCTGCCCTCCTGGGGCCGGTCTCGTGCCTCGTCAACAATGCCTCGCTTTTCGAGCATGACGAGGCGAAGTCCCTGTCGCAGTCCCGGTTCGATGCGCACATGCACATCAACCTGCTTGCCCCCCTCATCCTTTCGCAGGCCCTGTACGATGCCACGCCCGAAGCGGAGCGTTCAGTTGCCATTAACATCCTCGACCAGAAGCTGTTTAATCCGAACCCCGATTTCCTTTCCTATACGCTGTCAAAGGCCGCTTTTCACAGCGCTACAACGCTTCTCGCGCAGGCGCTTGCGCCGCGTGTGCGCGTCGTTGGCGTGGCGCCGGGTATTACGCTGGTCTCTGGCGAGCAAAGCCCGCAAGGTTTCGACAAGGCGCATGCCGTCACGCCGCTAGGGAGATCGAGCACCCCGCAAGACATTGCGGCGGCAGTGTGCTTTCTTGCCGAAGCACCTGCCATCACGGGGACCACCCTCGTCGTGGACGGCGGACAGCATCTCATTCCACTGGCGCGTGACGTCATGTTCCTCACTTCCTGATTCTTTTCGCCTGCAGCCAGGGCATTCACCACGATCATTCCTCCAATTCCTCCATGCTGCCATCCCTCTCTTACCCCCATCTGGCTGACTGCCGGAGGCTTTTCCTGCGCAATTACGAAGTGCAGATCAACATTGGCGTGCACGCATTCGAAAAGAAAGGCGAGCAAAGGGTCCTCATCAATGTCGACTTGTTTATTCCTCTGCAGCTTTCGACGCCGCACGCAGACCACCTTGAAGAAGTCGTCGACTACGACTTCATGCGCGAGACGATCGCAAAGCGGATGGCGCAGGGCCACATCCATCTTCAGGAAACGCTGTGCGACGACGTGGCGCGCGCCATGCTGAGCCACCCCAAAGTGCGCGCGGTGCGTGTCTCCACCGAGAAGCCGGACGTGTACCCCGATTGCGAATCGGTCGGCGTGGAAGTATTCCATGTTAAGGAGGCCCAATGATCAAGCATGCGATCGACGACGCCAGCGCCAGCGGCGCGGGCCCCGCCCTGCTCGATCAAGGCGTCGCACCGGGACCAGGGGGCACGCGACGCCAGGCTGAGAGGGGCGCTTTCGAAAACAACAAGCTGCACAAGCGCCTTTGCCGCCTCGCGGGCCAGGCCATTGGCGACTTCAACATGATCGAGGAAGGGGACAAGGTCATGGTGTGCGTGTCCGGCGGCAAGGACAGCTATGCCCTGCTTGACATACTCATGACGTTGCGCCAACGCGCTCCCATCAACTTTGATCTGGTGGCGGTCAATCTTGACCAGAAGCAGCCGAACTTTCCGGAGCATGTACTACCGGAATATTTGTCGAAGCTCGGGGTGCCGTTTCATATAGAAAACCAGGACACCTACAGCATCGTCAAGCGCGTCATCCCGGAAGGCAAGACCACTTGCTCGCTGTGTTCACGCCTGCGGCGCGGAATTCTGTATCGGGTCGCGGATGAACTGGGCGCTACCAAGATCGCGCTCGGTCACCATCGCGACGACATCATGGAGACCTTCTTCCTCAATATGTTTTTCGGCGGCAAACTGAAGAGCATGCCGCCCAAACTGCAGTCGGACGACGGTCGCCACATCGTGATTCGCCCGCTCGCCTATGTGAAGGAAGAAGACACGACGCGCTATGCCGAAGCGCGTGATTTTCCGATCATTCCCTGCGACCTGTGCGGCAGCCAGGAAAACCTGCAGCGCAAGCAGATAAAGGGCATGCTGCGCGAATGGGACCGCAAGTCCCCGGGACGCGTCGACAACGTCTTTTCCGCGCTGTCGACGGTCGTGCCGTCCCACTTGATGGATCGTTCCTTATTCGACTTTACCTCGCTACAGACCACCGGCCAGCCAGTCGCTGGTGGCGACACCGCCTTTGATGAAGAACCTTGCGCTACCCCGGCTGCGTCCGAAATCATCCAACTCTTCCGCAGCCTGAATTAAAAGGCGGAGCAGGCCGCCCTTGTCACGAAGTGGTGTTTAGTCAGGGCACGACAACGCCGGCCCGTTGCGGTCCGGCGCCGACGCCTGGCGCGCCGCATTCTAAAGATGGGACTCCCCGGCAAGCTCTAACAGTCTTGCCCCGCTGTCAACCGGGTGGCGATGCCTGGGCGGCGGGGATCGAGCCGTTACGGCGTCCGGACAAGGCGTTGAAATCGTCGATCCAATTTTGCGTCGTTTTCACGAAATGCGCTCTCTGCTCGGGCGTCGCATGGTTTAGCGTGTCTGCCACCATATGGACCGTCGCAGCAGTGCGGGCGTCAAAAACCTTCTTTATATCCGGCTGACCGAAATGCGAGAACGCGCCGTTGGCAAACTCCTGCAACAGCGCGATGGTCGCTGCCCGACTTGGCTTCTCCGCCACGATCTTGCGCAGTAGTGCAACGAACGTGGTTTGCCATTTCACCCGATCCGCCATCAACACCTCAGTCTCGATCGGTCGCGCGTTCGATACGGCCCGCAGGCGTCGCTCCTGCTCGTTACTCAAATTTCCGAGCCAGTACTCCGCCTGCTTCAGGGCTCGCTTGAACCGTTTCTGCTGACGCTCCTCAACGTCGCCCTGGAGGAACTCCTTACGATAGGTTTCGTTATTCGAGACGAATTTTCGTTCTATGTTGGCTATCTGCTCAGGGCGCAGTGAAAGCGCGAGGTCGGCAACCTGCGGCAGCGCATGCGTCGTCAGCTTGGCAAGGTGCGACTTCAACTCCTCATAATCCGCCTTCAGATCCGCCTCGGTCACCGGGGCGTTTACCCGCTTCTGTGCCTGCGTCAGGATTCCCACGTAATAGGGCAACTGGGTTTGGCGGTGCCAGGCAAACACCGCATCGATATCTTCCCTGACACCGGTTTTCTGATCAGCCCGGAAATCAACATAGTTATTGAGCCAGAAATAGGATATGGTTTCGCCGTTGCTATAGCCCAACCGTGCCGCGCTGCAGCCACCTAATGCGAAGACAACCAGAGCGGGAAGCAGGAATGAGAAAAAACCGCGACGCCATGCCTTGCAGACCCGAATTGCCGAAAACCCCATGCTAAAATTTTGCTTCATTTCACTATTTTGCCTATGAACGTTGTGATTCTCGCTGCCGGTATGGGCAAGCGCATGCAGTCTGAACTTCCGAAGGTATTGCACCCGCTCGCTGGCAAGCCGCTTGTTGGCCATGTGATTGACACGGCACGTGCCCTCGCGCCATCGACCCTGTGCATCATTTATGGCCACGGCGGCGAGTTGCTTCCGGAAACGCTCAAGGCCGAGGACCTGCACTTCGCTCGCCAGGAACCCCAACTGGGAACCGGTCATGCCGTTTCGCAGGCCGCGCCATTCCTGAATGACGATGCGCCAACCTTGATCCTTTATGGCGACGTACCCCTCATTGCGCAGCAGTCGCTCCAGCGTTTGTTGGACATTGCGGGCAGCGATAAGTTGTCGATCCTGACTGTCAACCTCGAAGACCCAACGGGCTACGGGCGCATCGTACGCGAGAACTTCGGCAGCGGCGGAAATATTCAACGCATCGTCGAGCAGAAGGATGCCACCGAAGCAGAGCGCGCCATTGTTGAAGTGAACACAGGCATCATGGTCGCGCCGACCGCGCCACTGAAGCGCTGGCTGGCCGGGCTTTCCAACGACAATGCCCAGGGCGAGTATTACCTGACCGATATCGTTGCCCGCGCCGTCGCGGAGGGCGTCGATGTTGTCTCGGCACAGCCTGACGCGGTGTGGGAAACCCTTGGCGTCAATAGCAAGGTGCAACTGGCGCAACTGGAGCGCATCCATCAATCCAACGTCGCGCGCAGGCTGATGGAGCAAGGCGTAACCCTGTCTGACCCGGCGCGCATCGACGTCCGCGGCACCCTGGTCTGCGGACGCGACGTCAGCATCGACATCAATGCCATTTTCGAGGGCAATGTGGAACTGGCCGACGGTGTCAGCGTCGGCGCCAACTGCATTATTCGGAACAGCCGCATCGGGCGTGGCGCAGTCATCAAGCCGTTCTGCCACATTGACGACGCTATTGTCGGCCCCGAATCGCAAATCGGACCTTACGCAAGGCTGCGGCCAGGCGCCGACCTTGCCGAAGACGTCCATATCGGCAATTTCGTCGAAGTAAAGAATGCAAAAATTGCCGCCCACAGCAAGGCGAATCATCTTGCCTACATCGGCGACGCCACGGTCGGGTCGCGGGTCAATATTGGCGCCGGTACCATCTGCTGCAACTACGATGGCGTCAACAAGCACCGGACCGTGATCGAAGATGATGCCTTCATCGGCAGCGACACCCAACTGGTGGCGCCGGTACGCGTCGGCAAGGGTGCCACGCTGGGCGCCGGTACCACGCTTACTTCCGATGCGCCGGACGGCCAACTGACCATCTCGCGCCCAAAACAGGTCACCATCCCCGGATGGCGCCGCCCCGTCAAACAAAAGAAACAGGACTGAAATCATGTGTGGAATCGTTGGCGCCGTGGCGCAAAGGGACATCGTTCCCATCCTGCTGGAAGGTTTGCGTCGGCTTGAGTATCGGGGCTACGACTCTTGCGGCGTTGCCGTCAATGCCAACGGACTGAAACGCGCTCGTAGCGTTGCTCGGGTAGCAGAACTGCAAGCGCAAGTGAGTGAGTCCGGCTTTGCGGGCAACACCGGCATCGCCCACACCCGCTGGGCCACGCATGGCGCCCCTGCCACCAATAACGCGCATCCGCATTTTTCAATGAACAAGAGTGGCGACCACTGCGTCGGCCTCGTCCATAACGGCATCATCGAAAACTATGAGGAAATCCGGCGCGAGCTGAAAGAACTCGGCTATGTTTTCGAATCGCAGACCGACACCGAAGCAGTCGCCCACCTCGTCAACCACCTTTACGACGGCGACCTGCTGCGTACCGTGCAAAAGACAGTCAAGCGTCTGCATGGCGCCTTCGCTATCGCCATCTTCCACAAGGACGAACCGCACCGCGTCGTTGGCGCCCGGCTTGGTTGCCCGCTCATCGTTGGCCTTGGCGAGGGAGAAAACTTCGTCGCCTCCGACGCAATGGCTCTCGCCGGCACGACTGACCAGATCATCTATCTCGAAGACGGCGATGTGGTGGACGTGCAGCTGAACGCAGTCCAGATCTACGATAGCCACGACCAGCCGGTTGAACGCGCTGTGCAGACCGTGCATGCCTACTCCGGCGCGATCGATCTCGGCCCCTACCGGCATTACATGCAGAAGGAAATCTTCGAGCAGCCGCGCGCAATTTCCGACACGCTCGAAGGCGTACACGGCTTCGTCCCCGAACTATTCGGCAAGGACGCCGCGAAGGTCTTCAACGACATTGATTCCGTCTTAATCCTCGCCTGCGGCACCAGTTACTACTCGGGCATGACGGCGCGCTACTGGCTCGAAGCAGTGGCCGGCTTGCCGACCAGCGTTGAGATCGCCAGCGAATATCGCTATCGCGTTCCCGCTGTGAACCCGAGCACCTTGGTCGTCGTGATTTCCCAGTCGGGCGAGACTGCCGACACACTGGCCGCGCTGAAGTACGCCAAAGAACTTGGCCACCGCCATACGCTCGCGATTTGCAATTCCGGCACATCCGCCATGGTGCGCGAAACTGAGCTCTCCTACCTCACCCGGGCCGGCGCGGAAATAGGCGTAGCGTCGACAAAAGCATTCACGACCCAGTTGACCGCCCTCTTCCTGCTGACGCTCACGCTCGCCAAATTGCGTGGCCGCCTCTCCGACGACCAGGAGCGAGACCACCTCAAGAACCTGCGCCACTTGCCGGCCGCGTTGCAAAGCGTGCTGGCGCAGGAACCCCACATCATCGCGTGGGCCGACGCCTTTGCGCGCAAGGAGCACGCACTGTTTTTGGGCCGGGGCTTGCACTACCCGATCGCTCTGGAAGGCGCCTTGAAGCTCAAGGAGATTTCGTACATCCATGCCGAGGCCTACCCTGCCGGCGAACTGAAACACGGGCCGCTCGCCCTGGTAACGGAAGAGATGCCGGTGGTGACGGTCGCCCCCAACGACACGTTGATTGAAAAGCTGAAATCGAACATGCAAGAAGTGCGTGCCCGCGGTGGCCAGCTTTATGTTTTTGCAGATGCCGATTCGCGCATTTCACCCAGCGAGGGCGTGCATGTTATCCGGCTGCCGGAGCACTACGGTCTGCTGTCGCCCATCCTCCACGTCGTGCCGCTTCAATTGCTGGCGTATCACACGGCGCTGGCGCGCGGCACGGATGTCGACAAGCCGAGGAATCTGGCGAAGTCTGTGACGGTGGAGTAGCACTGGCACGGCGCATCCCCCAAGAGTAGCAAGGCCACGGGACCCGCGCCATAGTCGTTGCACGTGGGCCACCAGCCTTCGCAGTCATGCCGACGATCGACGCGCCTACACCGGCTAAATACGTATAGCCATGGCGCTCGTCGACTTGGTAACACGGCCCGGCCCTTGCTTCATTGGCAAGCGCCGGCCATAAGATTCCGCTTTGCCCCTTTTTACTCGATCGAAATTCCCTTTTCGTGAATCAGCTTGCCCCAGCGCGCAGTTTCCGATTTCACGAACGCCGCCAGTTCTTCCGGACTCGACGGGGCGGCCGTACCGCCCTGCTTCTCAATGCTCGCTTTCATGGAAGGAGAGTTGAGCGCTTTCACAACATCAGCATTGATTTTTCGGATTATCGGTTCGGACACGCCCGCGGGTGCGAATAGTGCCCACCAGGAGGTGACCTCGTAACCTGGAACCCCGGCTTCCATCATCGTGGGAACATCCGGCAGATCATCAGAACGCTTGGCAGTTGTGACGGCGAGTGGACGGAGCTTGCCGCCCTTGATCAGTCCAATAGCGGCGGGAAGGTTTTCAATAGCCATTGGTATCTGCCCGGACACTACGTCCGTAAGAGCAGGTGCGCTTCCCTTATAAGGGACGTGTGAAATCTGAGTTCCGGTCAAAGATTTGAACAGCTCGGCAGAAAGGTGCGGCCCCGTCCCGGATCCTGCACTTGCGTAGAAAGCGCGCTTGGGATCTGCTCTAAGCCATACCAGCAGTTCCTTCACGGTCGTGGCCGGCACAGACTGATTTACGAGGAGTACGTTTGGTACTGTGGCGATCTTGGAGATCGGCGCAAAATCCTTGATTGGATCGAAGCCGAGGTTCTTGTACAACGAAGCATTTATTGCATGCGTGTTGATAGAGCTCATGTACAAGGTGTAGCCGTCTGGCCTTGCACGTGCCGCTGTTGCTGCTCCGATGTTGCCGCCCGCTCCCGGCTTGTTCTCAACCACCACCGGTTTGCCCCAAGCTCGTGAAAGTTCGTTTGCCAAAAGGCGAGTAAAGAAGTCCGACGAGCCGCCAGGAGGGAAAGAAACGATTAAGGTGACCGGCTTGGTGGGATAGTCAGCGTCTTGGGCAAAGGAAGGCACAGCACTGATCATTGCAATGGTTGAGAGCGCGAGAAGCACTGCTCGACGCGAGAGAGTGGTTTGCATAATTAGTTCTTTCAGTAAGTTCAGGAAATCGACACGGACTGCATCGATTCTTCGGCGCGGCGTTGGAGTGCGCGACGATCGATCTTGTTTGTTGCAGCAAGGGGCAGAGCATCGCAGAAGAACACGCGGCGAGGGTGCTGATAGGCGGGTGCATTCGCAAGAACGAAGTCCTTCACCTGCGCCTCGGTAAGCCGAGCACCCGCGCGCAAAACGAGGAACGCCACCGGCTTTTGCCCCTTAAGCTCGTCCGCCACGGGGACGACGCAAGCCTGCATGACTTCCGGCATCCGCTCGATAATGTGTTCCACCTCACCCGGATACATATTCTCTCCGCCGCAGTTGAACATGTCGTCCGCGCGTCCTACGAAGTAGTAGCAGCCTTGGGCATCCCTGCGGAAGACGTCGCCGGTACGGTACCAGCCATCCGGTGTAAGTACCTCGCGTGTTTTGTCAGGCATGTTCAAGTAACCCAGCATGTTTGCCGGGGTGCGTAACCAGAGCTCGCCCTCGTCCACTTCGCGGCCATCGGCGTCCAGCAAACGCGCCTCGACATCGGCGAGGGGCCAGCCGAGCCCGCCATCTAGTGGCAACTGTCGCCCGCCGGTTGGGCCGAATACGATCGGGCCTGCCTCGGTGGTTCCGTAACCACCAGCGAGTGCGGCATTTGGGAATGCCGCCTGCACGGCCTCGTACAGATGAGAGGTTGCGGGCGCCGACGCCATGCGCACATAGTGCACTCCAAAGGTGTCTGTCTTGGACAGTTCATCCGCTTCGCGCAACACCATCGCCATCATCGTCGGCACAGACGTGATCCAGGTGACCTTGAATTTGCCTATCGCCCGAAGGAAGGTCTTCGCTTCAAATTGCGGCAACAACACCAGGCTGGCGCCAGCGGAAAGAGCGAACTTGCAGGATGCAAGCGCGTTCATGTGAAAGAGCGGCGCCGCAACGATAATGCGCTCATCGTCAAAGGATGGCCGGGCACGGTATCGTGCTTCCAGAGCCCACAACTGTCCCGCGTGTGAAAGCTGCACTCCCTTCGGCCGTCCGGTCGACCCTGATGTGTACAGGATCATGGCGCATTCGTCGGGCGCGGGCACCACGGAGTCGAATTTCCCAGGAGCCAGGAACTCGTTCCAGGACGGTCCGTCCATCTCAACAGAGGCAAGTCCGCCGGGAACGAGTGACGCACGCTGCGCGTCAACAAACGCGAACTTCGCACCACAGTCACTGAGTATGAATTCGATCGTCTCGGGAGCAAGTTTGTGATTCACCGGCACAGCCACCAAGCCAGCGCGCATCGCGCCAAGATAAGCGACCAGGAATTCGGCGCGATTGGCGCTCAAAAGAGCGACAGCGTCGCCACGACCTAAGCCTCTTTGCAGCAGCCCGCGCGCGCAGGCGTCCGCTAATGAATCTATCTGGCCCTGGGTATAGATGTTCGGCTGCTCTATGTCGAGACAGTCGATGAGTGCAACCTTGTCAGGCGACACGTTTGTCGGGGTAAGTTTCCCAAGGTTGGTCCACGTTGCCATGCAATGTCCTCTTCAGTTCATTCGGGTCGCATCGGGGCGCTAACATCCGCGGCCAGTCCGGCGACGCCACTGTCGATAATCTGGCGTGATTGCGCAAGCACGCCGTCGCGCCAGCTCGGATCCGAGGGATAGAAGGCCTCCCGAATCTCTCCCATAATATGTTGTCGAAGCTGAGCGCCAGCTTCTCTATGCGACCAGAGCCACCGCGCTGCCATAGAGGCGCGCTGCATCCGCTCTCTTGGATGTGTGCCGAACTCGACCACGACGGCAGTGGTCCGTAGTGCCGGAAGCATCTCCACAAACGCGTCGACCAGGAGGCCCTTGTAGTTCGCCACTGCCTTGTGCGTCACACCCTCCCTGTTGACCGCGCGCTCGCCCCACCAACGGCGCGCACGCTCATAGGCCTCGCCGCCCGCCGGATGAAAGCAAAGGAAGACATGCCCACGAGGCGGACCAATGCCGGTGTGCAGGTCCACTAGCGCGGCTGACTCAGCGCCCGACAGGTGGTCCTGCACGGCGCGGCGAAACACGACGTTTGACCATTGAGGCCGAATGCCGCCATAGAATATTCCGTCACCGTGTGAATACTGACCGCCGTTGAAAGCGTCCGAAAAGCCTTGCTCACCGAGCGAACCGCGCAGCCCTGTCAATGCTTCGAATATTGACTCGACCGTAGCGTCGTTCCATTCCGGCTGGTCCAGAACATGGTGCACATGCTGGTACGCCGCGTTGGCAGGCAGCGGCATGTCGAAATCAACGAAGTTACGATTCAAGTCGACGTTCTCTTCCGTGAATCGCAAGGCGTGCGCAAAGCCCCACGGATTGTGAGCGTGGAAAAAGATCACCCCCACGTCCTCGGGAAGTGAGTCCTTGACATGCATGCTCATCCAGTGGGTTTGCGCGGCCGAACCGGAGTAACCCTCAATGCCGTGTGTGCCGCACCCCACGACCAGCAGGCGCCTGGCGTTCCTGGGACCCAGATGTGCGACGTCGAGATAGAGCGGCTCTCCCTGTGGTCCTGTTTGATGTTCGTGAGGGTAACTCGTCATCGCCGCGCCCGCGCGGCCGGCCGCCTGCATGAATTTATCCCGAGCTTCCGTGTAGGATTCCGAAAATACGTTGCTACGCATGCATTTGTCCCATGTAAGCGATGTTTATTTAAAAGACTTGGCTGTGCTGGCGCGCCGATCCACGCAAATCGAACTCCGCGTTCAGCCGGTCACGGGCACATAGGTTCCGCGTCCTATTGCAACCAGCTTTCCCTCCGCCGAAAATACGTCGATATCGACGACGGCCGAAGTCCTGCCTGTCTTGCGCACCACCGCGGTGGCGTCCAGGTGCGGACCCATGGCCGGTCGCAGGTAATCGATGCGGAGATTCATTGTAGGGACGCCACCGCCGAGCAGCATGCCAACCGCAAAATCCCCGACAACGTCGATAAGTGCCGCGATGCCACCGCCATGGAACTGTCCGGTTCCCGCGCGACGTTCCCACTCGGGCGTTAGCGGCATACGGATGGTGATCTGCTCGGCCTCATAATCCATTGCAAGCACATCGAGCTTCATCCGCCCCATGAAAGGGGAATTGTCGAAGATTGCCTGCATCTGGTCACGGCTCAACCGCTTTGCCTGGTTCTCGCTCATGACTTCACCAGTACCTTGCCGAAGACCTGACGCTCTTCCAGCTTGGCCAGCGCTTCGTTAACATGTGCGAGATCGTATGTTGAATCGATGACCGGCTTTAGTTTATTGCTACGAACCATATCCAAAAGACTGATGAGATCCTCACGTGCCCAGCCATTGGAGCCGAGAATCTGCAGCTCATAACTCCAGATGAATCGGAGGTCTTCCTTAGGGTCGTACCCCGCGGTGGCGCCGCATGTTAGCACCCGGCCGCCCCGGTGCAGCGTGCGCAAGGACTTCACCCAAGTATCGCCGCCCGTAAAGTTGACGACGACGTCGACACCCTTTTCATACAAGCGCCGGTGGGGCTTACCGAACTTCGCGAATACCGCCTTCATGAAGTCCTCCTGCTTGTAGTCGATAACGTGATCAGAGCCCAGCTCTTGCAATTTCTGTAGCTTGTCCGCGCTGGACGCGGCAGAGATGACCTCTGCGCCCGCCAGCTTTGCGAGCTGCACGCAGCAGGTGCCAACGCCGCCCGAAGCGCCTAGCACGAGAACACGCTCCCCCTTGCTCACCTTGCCGATCGTGACCATCATGCGCAAAGCCGTGCCGTACGCCACGGGCAGGCAAGCAGCGGCGTCAAAGCTGACGTCGTCTGGCAGGCGAACCAGGTGGTGATCCGGGACAGCGCAGAACTCCGCCAGACCGCCATGCCGCGCCTCGCCGATCACTCCGCCAAAGTTTTTGCGGTCCGAAGGATCGATCATGACGCGATCGCCAACCTTCCAACCGCCGATCACGTCCGGGCCGACCTCAACGATTTCACCGGCGAAATCCAGCCCCATGATCATTGGCATGGGCACGGTAATGCCCGGCATGCCGCTGCGCGTAAACACGTCGTGGTAGTTTAGCGAGGCGGCGCCCACCTTTACGACCACTTCGCCGGGCGCGGCCTTGGGATCGGTGAAGTTCGACTCGTACTGAACGGAGCCGGGGCCACCATGTTCGTATATGACTGCTGCTTTCATTTTTTCTCTCGGTTGATGATCAGGAATCGATGAACTGGAGCACGGCGTGCTCGGCCTCTGCCGAACCGACCCACACGCAGGGCTTCGTGCCACAAAATGTAGTGCCACGTGAAAACCGAACGCTATTTTCGTTTAAAAGCCGCTCGAGGATCGGCAGCGATTTCACGCGGATCGAAGCCGCCGCTACAGAGTGGACAGGGGCGCTCTCGTACACCGGAGCAGCCGCCCGCATAGTCTTCTCGGATGCGACCCACAATGAACCGCGTGGAAGCACGAATTGTTGTGCGTCACCGACCTGCCGCGGCTGCCCGAAAAGGGCAGTGAAGCGGCGGACCGTGTCCGTCACGTTGGCCGACACGAGATAGACCGCTTCAAGGCCTACCGCGCCGTTCGCATGCTCGAGCAGGTGCCGCTGCCACAGCACGTCCGGCGTACGATGCTCGATGAGTATGAAGCGCCCCTCCGGATACTCCACGGGGTCCAGGTACACATTACGAAAGGCGGCGCGCCGCGTGGTGCTGTCGTCAATGCCAAAGGATGCGTCCCGCTCTAACGTTATGGGCTCTTTGGCCGCAACGCCCGCTGACAGCGCAAGTTTATAGGTCTCGTCCGCGGAGGCGCACTCCAAAGCAACAATGTGCAGCCCCTCGTAACGCGCCACCATCTGCTTGACGTTGCTGGGCAGGTTGGCGTCCACAAGGCCAAGCAATTCGAAGTAGCCGTTCTCAAACATCGCACAATGATTTCCCGATCCCCAGGGCACGACCGACCCACCGGCCTCTGTTGAGCCAGCGTGCATGCTCCTGGTCGACAACGTGAAGCCGAGTCGTTCGTAAGCCCGCCGGGCGCTTTCCAGATTTGTCGTCGCCAGTCCGAGGTGATCAAGCCGCAAATCGAATGTCATTTTTTCACTCCAAACTAGGTCGTTGCGGTGCTCACTGCCTTGGCTCGACCAACGAATCGAGCGGCTTCAAGTGCTTGGTGCAAGTCGGCAATGAGGTCTTCGGGGCTCTCGAGTCCGGCATGCAAACGCAAGAGCATACCCTCTTCGAACGGAAGACCGGTGGCGCGTGCCGGACGCGGGTCGGCCAACAAGGCGAGGCTCTCGTATCCGCCCCAAGATAGTCCGATGCCGAACAGCTTGAGCCGCCGGAATAGCACCGAAAGCTGTTCCCGTGTCATCGGCCGGAGCACTACTCCGAACAGTCCGCTGGCACCCCGGAAATCGCGCTTCCAGATAGCATGCCCAGCGTCATCCGGGAGTGCAGGGTGAAGAACGCGCAGCACCGAAGGATGTCCTTGTAAGCTTTGCGCAAGCTGGACGCCATTATCCCAGTGCCGCTGCAAACGCATGGCCAGCGTACGTAGTCCCCTCAGCGCCAGAAAAATGTCGTCAGGCCCCGCGGTTTCACCGAAGTCATGCGCACTTGATTGTAGTGCTGGCCAGGCGCGCTCGTTTGCAGTTGCGATGCCGAGCAGTGCGTCCGAGTGGCCCACGATGTACTTCGTGGCCGCTTGTACTGACACGTCAGCCCCGTGTTTAAATGGCCGGAAAAAAAGCGGGGTTGCCCACGTGTTGTCCATGACTACGAATGCATCCACGGCATGGGCTAGCTGCGCGATGGCAGGGACGTCCTGTACTTCGAAAGTCATGGAACCCGGCGACTCAACATAGACGACACGCGTCGTCGGGCGAATCCTCGTGGCCAGGTCATCGAGGCGCGTGGGATGAAAGTATTCAACGTCGATTTGCATCCGCTTCAAAACGCGTTCCGCAAAGGTACGTGTGGGACCGTACACGCTGTCGCTGATGAGAAGATGATCACCGGCCTTGAGCAGACCCATGAGTGAATGGGTGCACGCCGAGAGCCCCGAAGGAAACAGGATCGAGCGGTATCCTCCTTCCAGATCACAAATGGCGTGTTCCAGGGACCTGGTGAGAGGGGAACCAAAGCGGCCATAGCTAGCCATGGGATTGTCCGCGGTTTTACGCGAATCCCATTCCTCCAGCGAGTCAGCAACGATCGTCGAGCCGCGGTACACCGGGACATTGACCATGCCCTTGTGTTCAGACGGGGCACGCCCGAGGTGGGCGAGTTTCGTGTGGAGATCAGAGGGGGTTTCCCTCGAAGGAGGACAGTTCATTCGGCAGCCATTAGAATCTTCATCGGATGGAGTGGAATTTTACGATCCCTTCGCCCAAAATTTCTGCCCTCTTATGCCTCATATCTCTAAGAATGAGGCACAATTCGGTTCAATTTCACTCGAGCGAGCAAAATTCTCTCTTCAGACCGCCATGACCGAAAAACTCGACCTTTACGACCGAAAAATTTTGACAGTATTGCAAGAGGAAGGCGACATCTCGGTGGCAGACCTCGGTGAACGAGTCGGCTTGACGTCCTCTCCATGCTGGCGTCGAGTTCAGCGCCTGCAGGAGAGCGGGGTCATCCGCAAGCGGGTAGCGCTCCTGGATCAGGGCCGCCTCGATCTCCAGGTGACGGTATTTATCCTGGTGCGCACTAGCCAGCATCGAATGGATTGGTTCGAATCCTTTTACCGCCTGGTGACTTCAATGCCCGAAGTCGTCGAGTTTTATCGGGTAACGGGAAACACCGACTACTTTTTGAAGGTAGTCGTGCCGAATATTCAAGGGTACGACCGCGTTTATAAAGCGTTGATAGAAGGGGCCGAGTTGGCGGATGTGTCCTCGATGTTCGCAATGGAACAGATCAAGTACACAACCGCTCTTCCGCTAGGGTTGCTAACGAATCAAGCATGAACCCGAAGCCTGGCACTAGCTCAAGCCGTGAACCGGGCCACTAGCGGCGGCGACATAACCGAGCTGCTTGCTTGGTGTACTTCGTGGCTGGTCAGCGGGATGAAGGCGAGGCTATCTCCGCCTTTTCGGATTCTTAATCTGGCGCTTTAATGCTGTTGACCTCAAGCGTTATGGCTGGTGCCTGCTCAGGCTTGGGCTGGCTTTCGTATAAAGCGCGGACGCGCCGACTCAAAGACGTGCACTGTGGACCCAAACATGCGGTCGCAGTGGTGGCCGGGCGCGGCCTCCTGGTTGCGTTTTACGCTTGTTGATTGGCGCCTGACGAAGCGAAAAATTCCTAACGACAAGCAGACCGTCGCCTCTCAACTTTGCCGCGTCATCTCCACACAAGAATTAAACAACCTTCTCTATTGGAAGACTTCGTTACGCCGCACCGAACATTCCCTGGAGTTATTTGAACCCGATGACCATTGCATCCGGCCCGACCAGATGTTCCACGCGTGTCTCGCGAAAGCCGGCGTCGCGCATCCATCCGATGCAATCCAGGCCGGTGTAGTCAAAGCCACTTTGCGTTTCTATCAGCATATTAAGGCTCATCAGCAGCCCAAATGCATTGGCCTTGCGTTCATCGTCAATCAGCGCCTCATAAACAATGAGCGCCCCGCCTTCGGGTAAAGCCTTGTGCGCTTTACCGATGAGCATGCGCTTGGTTTCGAGGTCCCAGTCGTGCAGGATATGTCCCATCACAAGCACATCGGCGCTCGGCACTGGATCAGTGAAAAAGCTTCCTTCATAAAATTGAAGGCGTTCTGCGAGGCCATGCTTGCCGACGTATTTGCGGAAGATCGGGCCTACCGGCGGCAAGTCAAAGCCGCCACCGCTAAGGTGCGAATGCGCCAGTGCCAGCTGGACCGGCAATGCGCCCTGCGCTGTTCCAACGTCAATGACGGTGTGGTATTGGCTCCACGGGAATTTCTGGGCGATTGCCACCGCAGCACCCATGCTAATGCCGGTCATGGCCTTTAGAAAACCTTCCAGCCGGGCGGGATCGGCGTACAGCGCGTCGAACAGATTCTGGCCGCTTTTGATTTCATTCTGCGGTTGATCCGTGCGCAACGCCTCCGTCAGTGAACCCCAGAACCCATAAAGCCGGGCATTGGCCATCTCGAGGATGCCGCCCACGTAGGCTGGCTTCGCGCGATCGAGATATGTATTGGTCGCGTCTGTGTTCCTGTAGAGGCCATCTTGGCTGCGCTCCAGCATGTTTAGCGCGACCAGCGCATCCAGAAAGTCTCGGGTACCCCGTGACTGATGCACCGGACGAGGATAGAGGTGTAGCCGCTCTCCCAGCATGGGAGCATCGAGCGGTCCCTTTGCAAGTTCGGTGAAAACGCCAAGTTCGATGGCGCTAAGCAGCGCCTTCGATCCCCAGAAGCCGAAGCCGACCTGCATGATCTGGTCCGGCGCAGATAGCGGTGTATTCATGATGCGCCTCCGGTAAGGAAAAGCCAACGGCTGGAGCGGCACGTCGATCTGGTGAGGATACTCGTCCAAAAAGGTGGTACCGACGAAAGTAACCAAAGCGCGCTTGAAACCGTGTGATTACTTGGCTTGCGTCAAATTCATATAGCCAACGAATAAAAGTTCTGACCAGCTTGAAACCTTGCCTGGCACCGATCCACGGCGTCCCTCTCGGCCAACTAGTTCCGGAACCGTTGCCTTACCGTGCAAGGGCCCAACGAGTTGATTGGCATGTTGGTTTTGGAGGCGCCGCTACACAAAGGGCGGCACGGCCGAAGTGGTATACTCACCCTCGAAATGAATCGATTCCTTAAGACATTTTTTCTTTGGCTTTTGATAGCTGTGCTACCCGTACAGGGGTTCGCCTCGGCTATTGAGGCGTCTTGCGGAAGTCAGCATCACGGTTCGGTTGCATTGAAAGCGGTGACCGCTGAACATCACCATGATGGCGTCGCTGGCGCTCAGCACCATCACGAGCAGACCGCCGATTCGTCCGGCTCTTCGGCTCACGCGTCGACACTTGGGAAAGTAGGTGACTCAGGGCACAAGCACTCTCTCTGCGGTGCCTGTGCCACCTGTTGCGTTGGTGCGGTCGCCCCACCGTCGGCGCTAGCAGTGCCCCCTTCTTTGAGCAACACCCTTCCTGCTGTAGTTACTCCTCCCGCTTTAGCCACCGGATTCGTTCCGGCCGGCCTCGAACGTCCTCCCAAACGCTTTCTCGCTTAATCGCTACAGGCTTTCCTGCGGCGGACGTCCTTCGTCCGCCCCGTTAGAGCCCTGACATCCGGTGCGTGCCTGTGCACGCCTGTTTTACCGATTTCGAGGAAGTCATGTCATTTTCAAATTGGGTTTCGGTGGCCGCGTTGGCATTGCTGCCGCTCGCCGCCACCGCGCAACAACCAGAACAACAGCAGCCTGATCCGTCCGACGGGAGCGCTTCCGTCCCGGCCTCGACCTATGTGTCGGCCTTCAAAAACTACCAGGCGGCCGCTAGCGCAGAGGCAACGCCAGACAAGCTTTGGCGCGCCGCGAATGAAGATGTGCAAACCGATACGGGTCATGCGGGCCATGCAAAGGCGTCCGCGCAAGAGGTTCAGCGCCAGCCTCAGGCAGATGTCCCCAAAGCAGCCCCTCATGCGGGGCACAGCGGCCACAACATGGGAGCGAAATGACGATGCAATTTCAACCAAAAGCATCGCGTTTCAAATTGCTCGCCATAGCGTTGTCAGCGGTTGTCCTCTCCGGATGCGCAACGTTTTCAAGCGACGGCGGACTTGACGCGGTTTCCACCCTGACGAAAGAGCGCACGGGGCAATCTGTCCAACGGGACAAGCCCGAGAACGCCTCTGCCATGCAAGCTTCGTTGGCGCAATTGCTCGCCAAGCCACTGACGCCAGATACCGCCGTCCAGGTAGCCCTCGCTAACAATGGAGGATTGCAAGCGTCACTCGCCGAACTCCGCGTGGCAGAAGCCGACCTCGTGCAAGCCGGACGAGTGCGTAATCCTGGCTTTTCGTTTAGCAAGCTGCGCGGCGGAGAGGACACTGAAATCGACCGCAGCATCATGTTCGACTTCGTCGGTCTGTTGACCATCCCGTTGCGAAGCGGACTCGAGCAACGGCGCTTCGAACAGGCCAAGCTGCAGGCCGCCTCCCAAGCTGTCATGCTCGCCAGCGACACGCGAACAGCCTACTTCAGTGCGGTCGCTGCCCAGCAAGCCGTCGGGTACGCAGAACAGGTCGTTGTCGCGTCCGAAGCCGGTTCGGACCTTGCGCAACGGCTGGCCAAAGTCGGCAACTGGAGCAAACTCGACCAGGCAAGGCAACAGGGGTTTTATTCCGACGCCACCACGCAGCTCGCGCGCTCACGGCACAACGCCACGGCGAGCCGTGAGCAACTGACGCGTCTCATGGGCCTATGGGGCACCGGCACCGCCTTCAAGTTACCTGAGCGGCTGCCGGACTTGCCGAAGGCACCGAATGAGGTGGCCAATATCGAGACACAAGCCATGTCCCAACGGCTCGATGTACAGATGGCCAAGCGCAACACGGAAGCGACCGCAAGCGCGCTGGGCCTGTCGAAGGCGACCGGCTTCATCAACGTGTTCGACGCTGGCTACATCAACAAGAGTCAGTCGGGCAAGCCTCGCGAGAACGGCTACCAGATATCGCTGGAGCTGCCGATTTTCGACTGGGGTGGCGCGCGCACAGCCAGGGCGGAAGCGACCTACATGCAATCGGTCTTTCGCACCGCAGACACGGCCGTTCGCGCTCGCTCCGAGGTGCGGGAAGCCTACTCTGCCTACCGCACCACTTATGACATAGCCAGGCACTACCGCGATGAGGTCGTGCCACTGCGCAAACGGATTTCGGATGAGGTCCTCTTGCGCTACAACGGCATGCTCGCAAGCGTCTTCGAGCTCCTGTCTGACTCGCGCGACCAGGTTACGGCCGTCAGCGCCGCCATCGACGCTCAGCGCGATTTCTGGATTGCCGAGACGGAACTGCAGGCCGCCATTAACGGCAGCGGCGGCGGTTCGTTCTCACCGATGCGCGGTGGGGCAACGGCTGGCGCCTCCGCTCAAGCTCACTAAAGGGATTCTTATGGTTTCACGCAGAGATTTTTTTACGGGCGCAGCGGCACTCGTTGGTGCCGGCGTAGTCAGCCGCGTCGGCGCGGCGTCGCTACCCGAAGCTGTCATGGCCAGCAGCGCCGCGACCCAGGCGCCTTTATCGCCGCCTAGTGGTCGTCCATACAACCCGGTCGTAACGCTCAACGGCTGGTCACTTCCCTGGCGCATGAACAATGGGGTCAAGGAGTTCCATCTGGTTGCCGAACCAGTAGTGCGCGAGCTCGCACCCGGCATGAAGGCCAACCTGTGGGGCTACAACGGGCAGTCACCGGGGCCGACCATTGAGGTGGTTGAAGGCGACCGCGTTCGTATCTTCGTCACCAACAAGCTGCCGGAGCACACCAGCATTCACTGGCATGGTCAGCGGCTCCCTAATGGGATGGACGGCGTCACGGGTCTTACCCAACCCGGCATCCCGCCCGGCAAGACCTTCGTCTATGAGTTCATGGCAAAGCGCCCTGGCACGTTCATGTACCACCCGCATGCCGATGAAATGGTGCAGATGGCGATGGGGATGATGGGCTTTTG
>JAQGMR010000067.1 GCA_028292265.1 Herminiimonas sp. | reverse complement strand
ATCGGCCCCAACGGCGCCGGCAAGACAACCATGATGGACGTCATTACCGGCAAGACCCGCCCTTCGGCCGGCACGGTGTTCTTCGGGCAAACCTACGACGTTACGCGCATGACCGAATATGAAACGGCCCATGCGGGCATTGGCCGCAAGTTCCAGCGCCCGACGGTGTTCGAGCAGCACACCGTTTTCGAAAATTTGGAACTGGCCATGAAGATGGACAAGCGGGTGCGGCCAACGCTTTTCTTTCGACTGAACGGCGCGCAGCGCGACCGCATTGGCGAAGTGCTGGCGCAGATCCGCCTGTCTGACGAAGCCCACAGGCTGGCCGGGCTGCTCTCTCACGGACAGAAGCAATGGCTGGAAATTGGCATGTTGCTGATGCAGGAGCCGCAACTGCTGCTGCTCGATGAACCTGTCGCCGGCATGTCGGACGCAGAGACTGCTCGCACGGCAGAACTGCTCAATGAATTGCGCGGCAAGCATTCAATCGTGGTGGTGGAGCACGACATGGCCTTCGTCACGGAAATCGCGCGCGACGGAAAGGTTACGGTATTGCACGAAGGTTCCGTGCTGGCCGAAGGACCGATGCACCAGGTGCAATCGGACGAACGCGTCATCGAAGTTTATCTAGGCAGGTAGCGCGCATGCTCCAGGCAACGCAGGTCAATCAGTATTACGGCTCGTCGCACGCGCTGCGCGGTGTTTCGATCTCCATTGAACGCGGGCAGTGTCTTGCCCTGCTGGGCCGCAACGGCGTTGGCAAGACCACGTTGCTGAAGTGCCTGATGGGCGTGCTGCCGCTGTCCAGCGGTGCGGTGAATTTTCAGGGCCGGGATATCACGCGACTCAAGCCGCACGAACGCGCACGGCTTGGCATCGCCTATGTGCCGCAAGGCCGCGAAATTTTTGCGCGCCTGTCGGTTGAGGAAAACCTGTTGATGGGCATGGCCGTGCGCTCAGGCAGCAAGGCACGCCGTATCAAGGAAGAGGTTTATGACCTGTTTCCGGTCCTTAAAACCATGCTGCACCGCCGTGGCGGCGACCTCTCGGGCGGCCAGCAGCAGCAGTTGGCGATAGCACGCGCCCTGCTGGCGGACCCGGAACTGATCATTTTTGACGAACCGACCGAAGGCATCCAGCCGTCCATCATCAAGGATATCGAGCGGGTGATTCGCCTGCTGCGCGAGCGCGGCAACATGGGCATTTTGCTGTGCGAACAGTATTTCGATTTCGCCCACGCCCTTGCCGATAATTTCGTCGTGCTGTCGCGTGGTGAAGTGGTGGCCACCGGGACGCAGGCGCAGATGGACACTCCGGACGTGAAGCGACACCTCGCGGTATAGTGGCCGCATGAAAATTGCAACGCATGAGAGGGCATCGGGAGCTTCGGCGTCCGTTCCCGTAGCCCCGCCTGCGAGCGGATGGCAAGCGCGATTGCGGCTCGGCTTCACCCGTGACGGGGACACGACCAGGCTGACCGATCGAAGTCATGTTGGACCGCTGCGCGTGCAGAAGTCGCTCTACCCTGAAGACTCGGCAATCTGCCATGCCATCGTGGTGCATCCGCCGGGCGGCGTTGCGGGTGGCGACGCGCTGCATCTCGATATCGGTCTGGGTGAAGACGCGCATGCACTGGTCACAACACCCGGCGCGGCCAAGTGGTATCGCGCCAACGGCAAGGTGGCTAGCCAGGACACCACTATCCGCGTCGGCCCGGGCGCATGCCTGGAGTGGCTTCCGCAAGAAACCATTTTCTTCAACGAGGCCGAGGTCCGACTTCACACCGAAGTTGACTTGCATCCCACCGCGCGTTACCTGGCGTTTGACGTATTCTGTTTTGGACGCACGCACTCGGGGGAACGCTTTGAGCGCGGCGCCGTCAGCCAGAAGAGCCGCATTCGCCGCGACGGCCGACTGGTGTGGTTCGAGCAGGGCCGGATCGCCGGCGGCGGGCGCGACATGCGCAGCCCACTCGTATTGGCGGGGCGCAGCGTTTGCGCGACGCTGGTGGCAGTGGCCGACGTCATACCGCCGACACTGCCAGCGCTGCTGCGGGAAGCCGGCGAGGCGCTGCTGGCGGCGGACAAGGTCGACAACGGAAACAATACGGACGACGCGAACAAGACAAACGGCCAAGATGCCTTCGGCGTGACGCTGATGAAGCATGTGCTGGTTGTGCGCTACCTTGGCAACTCAAGCGAAACGGCACGCCGCATCATGACGCGCGCCTGGCAGACAGTGCGGCCTCAGATCATGGGGCACGACGCCACCCCACCGCGCATCTGGAATACTTGAACGACCGACCAGAATAACGATTAACAACGCCCGAGCAACGGCGACAAAGGCACATAGGCACATGGGGAAGACATGGAACTGACACCGCGTGAGAAAGACAAGCTGCTGCTCTTTACGGCAGCCTTGCTGGCGGAACGCCGCCGCGGACGTGGACTGAAGCTGAATTATCCAGAATCTGTGGCCCTGATCAGCGCTGCAATCATGGAAGGCGCACGTGACGGCAAGTCCGTCGCCGAACTCATGTCCGAGGGCACAAAGATACTGACGCGCGCCGACGTGATGGAAGGCGTCGCGGAAATGATCCCCGACATTCAGGTCGAGGCCACTTTCCCGGACGGCTCCAAGCTGGTCACCGTTCATAACCCCATTCCATAAGGAGGCTTCATGATTCCCGGTGAAATACAGGTCGCCTCCGGCGACATCGTCATCAATGCCGGTCGGGCCGTGGTCAGTCTGGTTGTGGCAAACAGCGGCGACCGGCCGATACAGATTGGCTCGCACTTTCATTTCTTTGAAACCAACGCAGCGCTGCAGTTCGAGCGCGACAAGGCCTATGGCATGCGGCTTAACGTGGCGGCGGGCACCGCGGTTCGGTTCGAACCCGGTCAGCGCCGCACCGTGGAGTTGGTCGCCCTCGCTGGCAAGCGCAGCGTGTATGGGTTCAACGCAAAAGTGATGGGACCGCTCGAATGAAAAACATGACCCGCCGCGCCTATGCGGAAATGTTTGGGCCCACCACCGGCGACCGCATTCGCCTGGCCGACACCGCGCTGTTCATCGAGATCGAGAAGGACTACGCCATCTACGGCGAGGAAGTAAAATTTGGCGGCGGCAAGGTGATCCGTGACGGCATGGGGCAATCGCAACTGACCCATCGCGACGTCATGGACACGGTGATCACCAACGCGGTCATCCTCGACCACTGGGGCATCGTCAAGGCCGACATCGGTTTGAAATCCGGACGCATTGCCGCCATCGGCAAGGCCGGCAATCCCGACATCCAGCCGGGCGTGACGATGGCGATTGGCGCCGCCACCGAAATCATTGCCGGCGAAGGCATGATCGTGACCGCTGGCGGCATCGACAGCCACATCCATTTCATATGCCCGCAGCAGATTGAGGAAGCGCTCATGTCGGGCGTAACAACCATGCTCGGCGGTGGCACTGGCCCGGCGGTCGGCACCGCGGCCACAACCTGCACCCCGGGGCCGTGGCACATCCATTCCATGCTGTCGGCCGCGGAAGCGTTCCCGATGAATATCGGCTTCCTGGGCAAGGGCAATGCCAGCCTGCCGCTGCCGCTGGAAGAGCAGGTGCGGGCCGGCGCCATTGGCCTGAAGCTGCATGAAGACTGGGGCACAACACCGGCTGCCATCGACAACTGCCTCTCGGTCGCGGACAGGATGGACGTGCAGGTCGCTATCCACACCGATACGCTGAATGAAGCTGGCTTCCTGGAACAAACGCTGGCCGCCTTCAAGGATCGCACCATCCACACCTTCCACACCGAAGGCGCGGGTGGCGGCCATGCGCCCGACATTATTGCGGCGGTCGGCAATGAGAACGTGCTGCCGTCTTCCACCAACCCAACCCGGCCCTACACCGTCAACACGCTGGACGAGCATCTCGACATGCTGATGGTCTGCCACCATCTCGATCCGGCGATCGCCGAGGACGTTGCCTTTGCCGAATCGCGCATACGGCGCGAAACCATCGCCGCTGAAGACATACTGCATGACCTCGGCGCCATTTCGATGATGTCGTCGGACTCGCAGGCCATGGGCCGCGTCGGCGAAGTGATCATGCGGACCTGGCAGACGGCACACAAAATGAAGGAGCAGCGCGGCGCGCTGGGCAGTGATGGCGCCGCCGACAACTTCCGCGCCAAACGCTACATCGCCAAGTACACGATCAACCCGGCGATCACGCATGGCATTTCCCACCTCGTGGGCTCAATCGAAGTCGGCAAGCTGGCCGACCTGGTGCTGTGGAAGCCGGCCTTCTTCGGCGTCAAGCCCTCCATGATTATCAAGAGCGGCATGATTGCCGCCGCGCCGATGGGCGATCCGAATGCCTCCATACCGACGCCGCAGCCAGTGCATTACCGCATGATGTTTGGCGGCTACGGACTGGCTTTGAGGACCTCTCTCACCTTCGTCTCGCAGGCTGCCTTCGACGCCGGCATTGGCGAGCAGCTTGGCCTGCGCAAGATCGTCACGCCGGTGCGCAACATGCGTAATCTGCGCAAGCGCGACATGATCCACAACGGCGCCACCCCGCGCATGGAAGTGGACCCGGAAACCTATGAAGTGCGCGCCGACGGGGAGCTATTGACCTGCGAGCCCGCCACCAGCCTGCCACTGGCGCAACGCTATTTTCTGTTTTGAGGGCGCCATCATGCTGACCTTGCACACCCGTCTTGAACGTCGCGCCGCTACCGACGTGGTGGTCGACGGCGAACTGACCCTGCCCTGTGAACTGCGCGAAAAAAGCCGGCTGCGCGCTACGCTGAATTCCGGCGAGGAAGCGGCCGTCTTCATGCAGCGCGGCTCGGTGCTGCGGGACGGTGACTTGCTGCGCGGCGACGACGGCCGCGTGGTACGTGTACGCGCGGCGCCAGAAGCCACCTGCCGCGTCGAATGCCAGGACGCCGGCACCTTGCTGCGCTGCGCTTTCCACCTCGGCAATCGCCACACCCAGGTCCAAGTTGCCGGCACTGTTGAACGGCCCTTTATGCGCATCAGGCATGACAGCGTATTGAAGGAAATGCTCGAAGGGGTTGGCGCGACTGTGACAAATGAAGATGCGCCGTTCGAGCCGGAGTCCGGCGCCTACGGCGATGCGGGCGGTGGCCATGCGCATGGACACGGCCACGCCCACGGTCACAGCCATGGCCATGCTTCAAGCGAGGCCGCGCAGCCGCGCGCGTGGTTGCAGTCGCTGCTGGCGCCGGTACCATTGCGCCAAAAGATTCATCGCCCGTCGGACCGGGACCCCAAGCCGAAATGAACAGCCGCGCGTTGCTCCATCTGCTGCAGCTTTCAAGCCCCTCGCTGCCGATCGGCGCGTACAGCTATTCCCAGGGCCTGGAAGGCGCCATCGAAGGCGGTTTGGTACACGATGCGGCCAGCGCAAGGATATGGATCGAGGATGCGCTCCGCCTTGTGGTTGGCCGCTTTGAAGCCCCGATCTTCGTTCGGCTGCTCCAGGCATTTTCCGGACGCGACCGCGTGGCGATAGAGCATTGGACTGAGTGCTTCCTGGCAGCGCGCGACACTGCGGAATTTCGTGCCGAAACAATACAGATGGGATATTCGCTGGCTCGCCTGCTGGCCGATCTGGAGGTAGCGGATGAAAGCTTGTCCGCGACGGTGGCCAACATGCGCGATTTGCCGCTGCCGACCGCCCTGGCCTACGGGGCTGTGGCGCTCGGCGTGCCGCATGCCGAGGCTGTGCAAGGCATGCTGTTTTCCTGGGTCGAGAATCAGGTGCTGGTATGCGTAAAATCAGTGCCGCTCGGCCAAGTCGCGGGCCAGCGGCTTTTGCTGTCGCTGGCTGATGCGATTGAATCAGTGGCCCGCGACGCGCAAGAATTGCAAGATGATGAACTGTCCAACTGGGCACCTGCCCTATCCCTGAATTCGATGCGGCATGAGGTGCAATACAGCCGGCTGTATCGATCCTGATTTCCACCGTAAATGTGCACGACACCGGAAGAAACCCCATGACAACTTCGAACTCCGCTTCCAATCCCCTGCGCGTCGGCATCGGCGGCCCGGTCGGATCCGGCAAGACCGCGCTGTGTGAAATGCTGTGCAAAAGCATGCGTGACCAGTACGACATGGCGGTCATCACTAACGACATCTACACCCGTGAAGACATGGAAATCCTGTTGCGGGCGAATGCCCTGCCAGCCGAGCGGTTGATGGGAGTGGAAACCGGCGGCTGCCCGCACACAGCCATTCGGGAAGACGCGTCAATCAACCTGGAAGCGATTGCGCGGATGAGCGCGGACTTTCCCGACCTTGACCTGATCTTGCTGGAGTCTGGCGGCGACAATCTCGCGGCGACCTTCAGTCCGGAATTGTCCGACCTGACGATCTACGTTATCGATGTAGCGGGAGGGGAAAAAATCCCGCGTAAGGGCGGCCCCGGCATCACGCGCTCTGACCTTCTTATCATCAACAAGATCGACCTCGCCCCGCACGTGGGCGCCAGCCTCGAAGTCATGGCGAACGACGCAAAAAGAATGCGCGGCGAACGCCCTTTCCTCATGACGAACCTGAAGACCGGCGAGGGCGTCGCGCAGGTTGTGGCGTTTATTCGGCGCCAGGGCTTGCTGGACGAAGTCCGCGCTGGCGGCGCGACGTCTTCCGAAAAAATCGCTTAAACCGGCCGGTATTCAACGCCGAATTTGTCTAGTCCCGCAGTCAGCGCCGCATACGCCGCCTCGACCTGGACCGGGTCGCCTTTCACGCCGAGTTCGATATGCCGGCGCGTATTGGCATCGCCAACGCTTGGCAGGCTGAACACGCGCACCAGGGGAAATGCCGCCTCGACCGTTTCCATCAGTGGTGTCAGCGTGGACTCCATGGATTCATAGACGAAGACAGCCTTCTCGCTGCGCGCTACCTGGTGGAACAGATGCGGGTACACCGTATCGAGCACCCACTCGACCATCGGGGCCGCCATCACAGGGAATCCCGGCACAAAGTAGTGCGCGCCCAGCCCGCGATTTTGTATGGAGAAACCTGGGATCTTGTTGTAGGGATTCGGGATGATTGCGGCGGTTGCCGGAAATTCTCCCATCTTGAGGCGATGCTGGTTTTCCGGCGCATCCATTTGCAGACTGCGGCCGGCTTCGCCTGCCATGTCGCGAATGCGCTCTTCTATCTTTTGCCTTGCTTCGGGGTGCAGTTGAAGCGGCACACCAAGCGCCGCTGCAGCGCACTGCCGCGTGTGATCGTCGGGCGTTGCACCGATACCCCCGAAGGAAAAAACGATATCGTCGCTGTCCAGGGTTCGTCTTAACGTGGCGGTAATGCGCGCGGGGTCGTCCCCAATATATTCCGCCCAGCCCAGTTGCAGGCCGCGCGAGGCCAGTTGCTCAATCGAGCGCGCGAGGTGTTTGTCGGTGCGCTTGCCCGACAGGATTTCGTCGCCGATGATGATGAGTCCGATAGCCATGGAAGTCTCGAGAAATCGATGTCCGATTATGCCTCAGAAGCCGGCGGCAAATCCGGTCGCGCACGGGGGGACAACGCAGCCCGATAAGCAGCCAATGCCTCGAGACAATAGTGCTCGAACCATAGCCCGGTAAACACGAAGACCAGTACGTACAGCCAGATCGAGATCGAGGCCAGCAAGGGCAAAAGAAACAAGGACAAGGCGCCGCCCAGCCACAGCAAGGTGGGCGCCGCGCCCATGACGCCGCCGAACGTGCCGATCATCAGCAGCGGCCAGCGATGCCGCCGCATGATGTCCGCGCGCTCGCTGTCGCTGGCAAAGTCAGCCAGCGCATCGTAGGCCATGACGCGATATGTGAGCCAGCCCCACAGCAAAGGCTGCACCAGCAAGCCGAGCGGCGGAACCAAATGGAGCGGCAGCGTCACGATCCAGAGGACGATAAAAATGAGGAATGAAAACAGGGAAATCCATAGACTGCCCCAAAGCGAACCACCCTTGCGCTGCTCCAGGTCCGGATAGTGGCGCTGCCCAACATGCCGCGCGATGACCGGCATCGCCAAGGCGCCGACAAATATCAGCGCGGTCAGGATCATCAACGGCAGCAGCACCCATAATGCAATCAAGGGAACCA